>NZ_STGG01000042.1 GCF_005222695.1 Massilia sp. HP4
GCGTCGATCTGGTCCGCCACGCCGGGCCGCAGGTGCAAGCCCAGCTTGGTGCGGCGCCACAGCACATCGGTCGCATCCATCGCCCATTCATGCGCCATCAGGTAACGCAGCTCGGCCTCATGCAGGCCCGGCGCCACCTCGGCGCCCAGGTCAGGCAGCGCCCGGCAGCCGTCCAGCAACACTTCCACCCGCGTTCCATAGGCACGCGCATAGCGCAGCGCCAGCGGCTTGGGCAGCCAGGCATGGCGCCGCTGCAGCGCCGCCACCCAGCGGTCGAATTCGAGCACGCCGCGGCTGTCGGGCTGCGGCCCGAACAGGTCGCCGCCAGGCAGCACGGCGTTTGCGGTCCAGGCGCCGCCCGGCGCCTTGCCCAGCAACGGTGCGATCCAGTCGACGGCTTCCTCGGCCAGCTTGCGGTAGGTCGTGATCTTGCCGCCGAAGACGGACAGCAGCGGCGGACCATCGGCGTCGCGCTCCAGATAATAGTCGCGCGTGGCCGCCGCCGCGCTGGTGGCGTCGTCTTCGAGCAGCGGCCGCACGCCCGAATAGCTCCACACCACGTCGCTCGGCGCCAGCTGACGCTTGAAGTAGCGGTTGGCCAGCTCGCACAGGTAACGCGTCTCGCCCTCGCCGATCGCGGCCGTGCCTGGGTCGCCTTCGAAATCGAGGTCGGTGGTGCCGACCAGGGTGAACGTTTCTTCATAGGGAATCGCGAACACGACCCGGCCGTCGGCATGCTGGAACAGGTAGGCGCAGCCGTGCTCGAACAGGCGCGGCACGACGATATGGCTGCCCTTGATCAGGCGCAGCGCGCGGTGCGGGGCCACGCGGTTGGCGCGCTGGGCGAAGCGGGCCGCCCATGGCCCGGTCGCGTTGACCAGGCCGCGGGCGCGCACGGCCAGTTGCGCGCCGCCCTGTTCGATACGCGCTTGCCAGTGCGCGGCGCGCCTGGTCACCTCGTCGCATGACGCATGGGTGAGCACCGTCGCCCCGCGTTCGTGGGCGTCGAGGGCATTGAGCACCACCAGCCGCGCATCGTCGACCCAGCCGTCGGAATAGGCAAAGGCACGCGAAAACTCGGGCTTGAGCGGCGCGCCGGCGCGGTGGCCGGCCAGCTCGATCGCGCTGGAAGCAGGCAGGAAGGCACGCGGCGCCAGGCGGTCGTAGAGGAACAGGCCGGCGCGGATCAGCCACGCCGGCCGTTGCCCGGGCACGTGCGGCATCACGAAGCGCAGCGGACGCATGATGTGCGGCGCGCTCTTGAGCAGGGTCTCGCGCTCGGCCAGCGCCTTGCGGACCAGGCCGAACTCGCGGTATTCGAGATAACGCAGGCCGCCGTGGATCAGCTTGCTGGAAGCGGACGATGTGTGGGCGCCCAGGTCGTCCTTCTCGCACAGAACGACCTTCAAGCCGCGCCCGGCCGCGTCGCGCGCGATGCCGGCGCCGTTGATGCCGCCGCCGACCACCAGCAGGTCGCAATCGATCGTCTTGTTCGCTTGCATATGCCTCCCTCACGGCATGACGCCATCCGGACCAGTGTAGGCAGCCGGGGGCGAACCAGCTTCGCCTGGCTCAATTATGCTGGGAATGGACGGGTCGATGTGTAAAATCGCCACATGCACATCCACCCGAAACAAGACCGGACCCGCGCCTGGGTCCGCATGCCCTCCGGCCGCCGCCTCGACCTGCTCGATCCAACGCCCCTCGACTGGGACGACGCCGACCTGGCGCTCGGCCTGGCCCGCACCTACCGCTGGGGCGGCCATTCGGCCTGGCCCCTGCCCCTGTCGGTGGCCCAGCATTCGATCTCGGTCATGCTGTTGCGCCGCGCCGCCGCGCCCGCGATCACGCCGCTCGAGGAATTGCGCGAACTGCTGCACGACGCCGAGGAAGGCCTGCTCGGCTTCGATGCGATTTCGGTCATCAAGCCCTTCCTGGGCGACGCCTTCCGCGCGCTCACCAAACGGCTGGAGCATATGGTATTTTTGCGCTACGGCCTGCCGGCCTGGGATACGCGCTCGCACGCCGCGCACAAGCGCGCCGACCGCCTGGCCGCCGCCACCGAGGCGGTGCACGTGGCCGGCTGGTCGCGCGAGGAAGTGCGGCGCACGCTCAAGATCCGGGCCGGGGTGCTGGCCGACGATCCGCTCGCCGCCCACTACGATTGCCGGCCGTGGGAGCCGTGGCCGCCGGCCGTGGCCTGCGAACGCTTCTTGCGCGAACTCGACCGGCTCAAGGACAGCGCCCATGCATGAGATCGCACGCGCCTGCGAATTGCTGAGCGAGGCCGACGGTCTCCTGATCGCGGCCGGCGCCGGCATCGGCGTCGATTCGGGCCTGCCCGATTTTCGCGGCAATGCCGGTTTCTGGAAAGCCTATCCGCCGCTGGCCGAGCGTGGCCTGCCGTTCAGGGAGATGGCCAATCCTGCGAGCTTCGCGCGCGATCCGCGCCAGGCCTGGGGTTTTTATGGCCACCGGCTGGACCTGTACCGGCGCACCGCGCCACATGCGGGGTTCGCGATCCTGCGCGCGCTGGGCGAGCGCATGCGGCATGGCAGCTTTGTGTTCACCAGTAATGTCGACGGCCAGTTCCAGCGCGCCGGTTTTGCGAGCGACCGGATCGCCGAATTGCATGGCACCATCCACCACCTGCAGTGCAGCCACCCCTGCGTCGATGCGACCTGGCCGGCCGACGGGGTCGAACCCGAGGTGGACCTGGCGCGCTGCGCGCTGACGTCTCCGCTACCGGCCTGCCCGCACTGCGGGGCGCTGGCGCGGCCGAATATCCTGATGTTCAACGATGTCGCCTGGGTCGATGCGCCGAGCGAGGCCCAGCTCGCCCGGCTGGAGGACTGGCGCGCCAGCGTGTCGCGCCTGGCCGTGATCGAACTGGGTGCCGGCACCGACCTGCCGTCGGTGCGCCGGTTTACCGAGTCGCAAGGCGTGCCCGCTATCCGTATCGACCCGCGCGAACACCGGATCGTGCGCGGCGTGGGACTTTCCATGGGCGCTTTGGCGGCGATGCAGGCAATCGCCCGGGAAATGGATATTACATACGGTTAATTTGAACACTAAGTGGCTGATTTCATTCAGTCTTTTGGCCTATCCACAAGAATTGTGGATAACTGTGTGGAAAAGCGCCACTTGACAAGCCGCAAGCGCAGTATTGATGCGGGTTTCAACAAAATGCCCGTTCTGAAGGCAAAAAAATACCCTCATAAAATCAGTCACTTGCACGTGCACCACTTCTGCGCGTTCATGTCATATGCGGCAAACTCCTACAAAAGTGGCGCATGGGGGATAAGTCGTCAATTTGCCCGCATCTGCCGTCATTTCCACGCGTTCCGGGCCCGGTCGCGCACCATCATGCGGACACTGTCGGGCATCGGCGTGCGCAGCTCGCGCTTGTCGGCGCTGAGCCAGGGAGATTCTTCGAAATGCTTGAGCATGACCGGGGTGATGAACCGCGTGCGCGCCGCATACACATGGCGGTCGCCCATGCTGGACTGCTGCTTGATGAAGAAGCGGTTCGGCACCACCAGGTGCAGGTTTTCGCGTGCCCGCGTCATCGCTACGTACAGCAGGCGCCGCTCTTCTTCGATGTCTTCCTGGCTGCCGGTCGCCATGTCCGACGGGATGCAGCCGTCGACCACGTTCAGCACGTGCACCGAGTTCCATTCTTGCCCCTTGCTCGAATGGATGGTCGACAGGATCACATAGTCTTCGTCGAGCAGCGGGGCGCCGGCGCGGTCGCTGGTCGCCTCGGGCGGGTCGAGCGTGATCTCGGCCAGGAAGCTCTCGCGGTTGCCGTAGCCGCCGGACAGCGCCACCAGTTGATCGAGGTCGGCCGCGCGTACCTGCGCATCGTCGTGCAGCCGCTCCAGGTGCGGCTGGTACCACTGGCGCGCCAGCTCGAGGTCGAGCGGCCAGGACAGGCCCGGCGTGCGCAGGCGCCGGTACAGCGCGCAAAACGCCACCCAGTCGGCCTTGCAGCGCGCCGGCACCGCAAAGGTGTCGAGCGCGCCGATGGGATCGTCGCTGCTGCCGGCTGCCTCGACGATCCGGGTGGCGGTCGCCTGGCCGATGCCGGGGATGAGCTGCAGCGCCCTGAAACCGGCCAGGCGCCCGCTCGGGTTCTGGGCGAAGCGCAGCAGCGCCAGCACGTCCTTGATATGGGCCGCCTCCAGGAATTTCAGGCCGCCGAACTTCACGAACGGGATATTGCGGCGCATGAGTTCGAGTTCGAGCGCGGCGCTGTGGCTGGCGGCGCGAAACAGCACTGCCTGCGATTTCAGGGTCACGCCGGCTTCGCGCTGCTCGAGGATGCGGTTGCAGACCCAGCGCGCCTGCTCGGCTTCGTCGGGGATCAGGACCAGTTGCGGCTTGACGCTCGACACCTTGTCGGTCCACAAGGTCTTGGCATGGCGCTCGAGCGCGGCGCCGATCACCGCGTTCGACGCGTCCAGGATAGTCTGCGTGGAGCGGTAGTTGCGCTCCAGGGTGATCAACTGCGCCGGCTGCGAGAACTGCTTCGGGAAATCGAGGATATTGCGCACCGTGGCGCCGCGAAAACCGTAGATCGACTGGGCGTCATCGCCTACCACCATCACGCCGCGGCCGTCGGGCTTCATGCCGGTGACGATCGCCGCCTGCAGGCGGTTGGTGTCCTGGTATTCGTCGACCAGCACGTGGTCGAACAGCGCGCCGAGCTCGAGCCCCAATACCGGATCGGCCGCCATCTCGGCCCAGAACAGCAGCAGGTCGTCGTAGTCGAGCACGTTCTGCTCCTGCTTGGCGTCGACGTAGGCGCCGAACAAGGTCTTGAGCTGGGCTTCCCACTCGCTGCACCAGGGGAAAAATGCCTGCAATACTACATCGAGCGGCTCGCGGCCGTTGACCACGCGCGAATAGATCGACAGGCAGGTGCCTTTCAGCGGAAAGCGCTTTTCAAGCTGGCCCAGGCCAACGTCGTGGCGCACCATCCCCATCAGGTCTTCGGAATCGCCGCGGTCGTGGATCGTGAACTGGGGGTCGAGGCCGATGCGGCCCGCGAACTCGCGCAGCAGGCGCGCGCCGATGCTGTGGAAGGTGCCGGCCCAGGGCAAGGTGATCTGTGATTGCGTGCCCCTGAGCCCGAACAGCCGGTGCAGCACGCCGCCGGCGCGCTGGGTCATCTCGGTGGCGGCGCGGCGCGAGAACGTCAGCAGCAGGATGCGCTGCGGATCGGCGCCGGACTGGATCAGGCGCGCCACCCGATGCGCCAATGTATTGGTCTTGCCGGAACCGGCGCCGGCCACCACCAGCAGCGGACGCGGCGCCGCCACGCCGACGTCATGCTCGACCGCCGCCCTTTGCTCGGGGTTGAGGCTGGCGAACGGGTCTTCGGTGGCGGGCTGATCGGCGACGGCGGACATGGGCTGGATCTGGAAAATGCCACACTGTACATTTATCCAGTCCCGAGCCGCAAGCGGAAAATGCGCCCTCCGCCGATGCTGTCAAAAGGTTATCGGAAATGACATCAGCCATGACCTCAGCATTCGCTGCCAAGTCACGGATCCGCAAGGCGTTTTTTGGATATCCACAAAGTCTGTGAATAAGTGTGTGGAAAAGCGGGGGCTTGACACGCTGGATGCGGCCTACCGTGCGGGTTTCAACAATTTGCCTATTGGGAAGGCAATCTCGTTTATGCTGAAAATCAAGGGTTTACGTGAAGTTGCCGTGAGCCCACACCGTATCTGCCATAAATAATTCGCCCATCGCATTTGTGCACAACCGGAGGACCTGCGCTCTCCTCAGGCGAGCGTCCGGCGGCGCCCAGGTTCGAGCAACACGCGCTCGATCACCTGCGCCCGCACCCCATGCGACTTGAGGTATTCGACGGCGGGCATGGTGCCGGAATCGCGCAGGGTGGCGATGCCATGCGACACGATGTCGCGCTGTCGGCTATTGCACCTGAGCTCGGATGAAGCGGCAAGGCAGTGGTTGATTTCCTGGGCGCGGAATGGGCTCATGGGGCGTATCTCCGGTGAGTGATGTCGCTGACGCACCACGAGTATTGGCGATGCCAGCTCGAAGTCAATGTCAAACCTGTATCAATACGCGAAAACCGTTTTTGTGGCCTGCGCTGCGCCACCTCACCCGCGTCCTCCCTACAATCGTCGGCAACCACCCCACGATGAGGACTACCATGCGCACCCAGACCGATCCCACCCTGAATCCCGGCGATGAAGCCGCCCCCGGCACCCCTGGCGCCGGCGAAGACATCTGCGACGCCTGCGCGGGCAGCGGCACCCTTGCCGACGGCAAGCCCTGCCCGCAGTGCGGCGGGACCGGCCGCGTGATGGAAGGCATCGGCGGCGGCTGAACGCCTATCCAGCGCGGGTACCTCGTGGACAGGACGCGGGCCGAGCGGCGATAATCGGCGGATGAGCGCTTCACCTTCCCCCGTTCCTCCCGATCTCCCTGTACCGCCAGCCACCGCCTTGCCCACGCCGGACCCCGAGCGCCCGCGGCCGGCCTCGCTGACCGACCTGTTCGTTTCATTCACGCTGATCGCCCTGCAGGGCTTCGGCGGCGTGCTGGCCGTGATCCAGCAGCAGGTCGTCGAGCGCAAGCGCTGGATGAGCAATGAGGAATTCATCGAGGAGTGGTCGGTAGCCCAGATCATGCCGGGCCCCAACGTCTGCAACCTGGCGATGATGATCGGCACCCGCCATTTTGGCCTGGCCGGCGCCATGAGCGCGCTGGCCGGCATCCTCACCGTGCCGCTGATCCTGGTGCTGTGCCTGGCCCTGGTCTACGCGCAGTTCTCGGCCCAGCCCCAGGTGCAGGGCGCGCTGCGCGGCATGGCCGCCGTCGCCGCCGGCCTGATCGCCGCCACCGGCCTGCGCATGTCGGTGGCGCTGTCGAACAACGTGATCCCGCTCGCCGCCTGCGTCGCGATCGCCGCCACCGGCTTCGTGCTGCTGGCCTGGATCCGGGTGCCGCTGGCGGCCGTCATCGCCGTGCTTGGCGGACTGGGCTGCGTGCTGGCCTGGCGCGGGCTCAAGCCATGAACGCGCCTGTGCTCGTGTTCGGCTGGCACGACTGGCTGAACCTGTTCGTCCATTTCCTGATGCTGTCCATGATGTCGCTGGGCGGCGCGATCTCGACCACCTCCGAGATGCAGCGCTACCTGGTCGAGCGCCAGGGCTGGCTGAGCCAGTCCCAGTTCGCCGATTCCGTGGCTTTAGCCCAGTCATCGCCGGGGCCGAACGTGCTCTTCGTGGCCCTGCTGGGCTGGCACGTCGGGCTCAACTCCGGCAGCATGACGGCGGCGCTGGGCGGGGTCGTGTTGTCGATGATCGGCATCATGCTGCCCTCGACCGTCTTTACTTACCAGGTGGCGCAATGGGCACACCGTAACCGCGCGCTGCGCGCCGTGCGCGCCTTCAAGCAGGGCATGGCGCCGCTGGTGATCGCCATGCTGCTGTCGACCGCCTGGCTGCTGGCGACCGGTGGCGGCAAGGGCGGCGAACACATGGACAACTGGCCCCTGTGGCTGCTGACGATCGCGAGCTGCCTCGTCATCTGGCGCACCCGCCTGCACCTGCTGTGGATGCTGGCGGCCGGCGCGCTGCTGGGGGCGCTGGGCGTGGTGTAGTTGGCAAGCTTTGTCGGTAGGCGGCATACTGGCGTCATTCCTGTTACCACGAACGACACGACAATGCCCCAACTCCTGAATGAACATGCCTGCTTCGGCGGGGTGCAGCGCTTCTACCAGCACGACTCGGCCGCGATCGGCTTGCCGATGAAGTTCTCGGTCTACCTGCCGCCGGCGGCGGGCGATAAGAAGCTGCCGGTGCTGTTCTACCTGGCCGGCCTGACCTGCACCGAAGAGACCTTCATGACCAAGGCCGGCGCCCAGCGCCTGGCAAGCGAACTGGGCATCATCCTGGTCGCGCCCGACACCAGCCCGCGCGGCGCCAATGTCCCCGGCGAAAACGACAGCTGGGACTTCGGCGCGGGCGCCGGCTTCTATCTCGACGCCACCCAGGAACCGTGGGCGCGCCACTACCGCATGCACAGCTATCTGCTGGAACTGCATGCGCTGGTGCTGGCGACCTTCCAGGCCGATCCGGCGCGGGTCGGCATCTTCGGCCACTCGATGGGCGGCCATGGCGCGCTGACCATGGCGCTGAAGCATCCAGACCTGTTCCGCTCGGTCTCGGCCTTCGCACCGATCGCCGCGCCGAGCCGTTGCCCGTGGGGCAAGAAGGCCTTCGGCGGCTATCTGGGCGCAGACGAAAGCAGCTGGCAGCAGTATGACGCCAGCGCCCTGATGGCACGCCACGACACGGCGCCCTTCCCTGGTGGCATCCTGATCGACCAGGGCCTGGGCGACAAGTTCCTGGTCGAGCAACTGCTGCCGGAAACCTTCGAGCAAGCCTGCGCCAAGGCCGGCCAGCCGCTCACGCTGCGCCGCCATGCCGGCTACGACCACGGCTATTACTTCATCTCGACTTTCGTCGAAGACCACCTGCGTTTCCACAGCCGCCAGCTCGGCTGATTGTCGGCGGCTCATCCTGTAACTCGTTTTGGTTCGTCACCGGACCATGTAGGGTTGGCAGCTTCGCTGCCGACGCGGTGATGGTTGTCGGTGCCGCTCTCGTTCCGGATGATCTTGCCGCCAACTATCACCGCGTCGGCGGCGTAGCTGCCGACCCTACGCATCATTCCTGACGGCAAAGGAACGACGCCCAGCTTCATCCCTGTGTATGCTGGAAGTTAACAACTTCATCATCATGCAACAGCTCGAACCATTCAAAGACCGCGGCGACGCGGGCCGGCAACTGGCGCAGGCGATGTCCCTTACCCACGCCGGCTACCGCGACGTGCTGGTACTCGCACTGCCGCGCGGTGGCGTGCCGGTAGCGGTACCGGTCGCCCAGGCGCTGCATGCCGAACTCGACCTGATGCTGGTACGCAAGCTCGGCCTGCCGAACCATCCTGAATTCGCGATGGGTGCGATCGGCAGCGGTGGCGTGCGCATCCTGCAGCCTGGCGTGCCAGGCCTGATGGGCGTCACCCAGCGCGAGGTCGATGCGGTCAGCGCCGCCGAGCAGGCCGAACTGGCCCGGCGCGAACGCCAGTATCGGGGCGCGCGGGCACCGGCGCTGCTCGACGGCCGCTGCGTCATCCTGGTCGACGATGGCGTCGCCACCGGCGCCACTATGCTGGCCGCGGTCGAAGTGGCGCGGCGCCGGCATCCGGCGCGGCTCGTGGTGGCAGTGCCGGTGGCAGCGCGCGACGCCTTCGAGGCGCTGTCCGTTGCCGCCGACGAAGTCGCCTGCCTCGCCTTGCCCGCGCGCTTTCGCGCCGTCGGGCAGTGGTACCGCAGCTTCGGGCAGACCACCGATGAAGAAGTGCAGTCCCTGCTGGCGCAGGCGTGGGCGCAGTCGCGCGACGCCGCCAGTCAACCCTACCCAAAGGAGCCGACATGAACGATACGAACAATGAACAAGCAACGAACGTAGGCAAGTGGATCGGCGCAGCAGTCGCAGGCGCATTGCTGATGTATGCATTCGACCCGGAACGCGGGGCCAAGCGCCGCGCCCACGCCCGCGGCGCCCTGCGCGATGCGCGCGACCGCACCGGTGACCGTCTTGAACATGCCTGGCACAACGCCGGCGACCGCCTCGATTCGGCGCGCGTGCGCGCCTCCGTCGCCGCGGCCCGTGCCGGCGAACGCCTGGCCGGCGCCGCCCATGCTGCGGGCGACCGCCTGGCCGAAGCCTCGCACCACGCGCGCGACCGCCTGGAGCACGCCCGCGAGCGCCTGGCCGACGCCTCGTACGAGGCGAAAGACCGCGCCAGCCACCTGGCCCACGAGGCCAAGGATCGCGCCAGGCACGCCGCCTACGAGGCGCGCGACCGCGCCAGCCATGCGGCGCACGACGCGCGCGAGCAGGCCGAATATGCCGCCGACAAGGCGCGCGACCGCGCGGACTACGCCGCCGAACGCGCCCGCGAACGGGCCGACCAGGCGCGCGAGCGCCTCGAACAGACCGCCTACAGCGTGAAGGCCGACGCCCGCTCGCGCTTTAACGCCGCCGGCAACCAGGTGCGCGAATGGACCGACCACCTGGCCCAGGCCTTCGGTTCGCACAGCCCGACGCTGGCCAATTCGGCCCTGCTGGGCACTGGCGCCCTGAGCGTGGTAGGCCTGGCGCGCCGCTCGCCGGTCGCCGCCCTGCTCGGCCTCGGCGCGCTGGCGGTGCTGCTGCGCAGCGACCGTGGCCGCCACCTGGTCGACTCGCTGCGCCAGCGCGGCGCGGCCAGCCAGGTCGACGTCGAAAATTCAATCCACATCGACGCGTCGCCCAGGGAGGTATTCGACGCCTGGTCCGAAGTCGAGAACTTCCCGCGCTTCATGTCGCACGTGACCGAGGTGCGCGACCTCGGCCACCGTCGCTCGCACTGGGTGGTGCGCGGCCCGGGCGGCCTGGAATACGCGTGGAATGCGGTCATGACCGAGCAGTCGCGTCCCGACCGCCTGTCGTGGCGCAGCGAACCGGGCTCGGAAATCGAGCAAGAAGGCACGGTGACCTTCGCGCCGTCGGGTAACGGCACCCGCGTCACGGTGCGCATGAGCTATTCGCCGCCGGCCGGCGCCCTTGGCCACGGCATTGCGCGCATGCTGGGCGCCGACCCGCAGCGCCAGATGGACGACGACCTGGCGCGCATGAAGGAGTTCATCGAACGCGGCGGCGCCCATTATGCCGGCCACCAATCGGCGCCGAGCCACAGCTTCATGCATTGATGTGGCCATCGTCACCAACGCCACCCTCGACGCGGTGCGCGCCAGTGCCCGCCCCCTGACCGGGGGCGCGGATGACTACGACGCACTGCTCGACATGGTCGGCAACGCCCGCTTCGTGCTGCTCGGGGAAGCCACCCACGGCAGCCACGAGTTCTACGCCGAGCGGGCGCGCATCACCCAGCTGTTGATCGAGAAAAAAGGCTTTACCGCGGTGGCGGTCGAAGCCGACTGGCCCGATGCCTGGCGCGTCAACCGCTATGTGCGTGGCGAAGGCGCCGGTGGTCCCCAGGACGGCGACGGCCGCGCCGCCCTCTCGGGCTTCGAGCGCTTTCCGGCCTGGATGTGGCGCAACACGGCGGTGCTCGACTTCGTCGAGTGGCTGCGCGCACACAACGACGGCCTCGCCGCCGGCGCCATCAAGACAGGTTTCTATGGCCTCGACCTGTACAGCATGTATACCTCGATCCACGAAGTGCTGCGCTACCTGGACGCGGTCGATCCGAACGCCGCACATGAGGCGCGCAAGGTCTATGCCTGCTTCGACCACTACGAGCGCGACAGCCAGCAATACGGCTATGAGGCCAGCTTCGGCATGTCGGCGTCGTGCCAGGAGGGCGTGCTCGACACCCTGCGCGCGCTGCAGCAGCGCGCGTTCGACTACGTGCAGGCTGACGGCGCCGACGACGCCTACTTCTACGCCCAGCAGAACGCGCGCCTGGTCAAGAACGCCGAAGAATATTACCGCACCATGTTCAAGGGCCGCATCTCGTCCTGGAACCTGCGCGACAGCCACATGGCCGAGACCCTGGACGCCGTGGCGGGCCACCTGTCGCAGGGCGGCAAGCCGGCCCGCATCGTGGTGTGGGAACATAACTCCCATATCGGCGACGCACGCGCGACCGAAATCGGCCGCCAGGGCGAATGGACGCTGGGCGAACTGGCGCGCAAGGCCCATGGCCAGGATGTCCTGTTGGTCGGCTTTACCACCTACGAGGGCCGGGTCACGGCGGCCTCGGAATGGGATGGCGAAGGCCAGCACAAGCACGTGCGGCCGGGCCTGCGCAACAGCTACGAGCACCTGCTGCACAGCACCGGCATCGAGCGCTTCTTCTTGCCGCTGCGCGAACCCTCCTCGGCGCGCGACGCGCTGATGGAAGAGCGGCTCGAACGCGCCATCGGCGTGCTGTACCTGCCGCGCAGCGAACGCCAGAGCCATTACTTCATGGCCCAGCTGCCGCGCCAGTTCGACGCCGTGATCCATATCGACCGCACCACGGCGGTGGAACCGCTCGATGCAGGCAGCGGCTGGCATTCGGGCGAGCCGCCGGAGACGTATCCGGACGGGTTGTAACGCAAGATTATCGGGTGTCGATCGGGCCGCCACCACCGACCGCATACCCATCCCGCCCATTCGCCTTGGCGACATACAAGGCCCCATCCGCCGCCGCCAGCAAGGCATCTTCGTCCTGCCCCTGCCGCCACAGGGCCACGCCCACGCTGGCCGACACCGCCAGCATCCCGGCGCCGGTCGCGAACGGCGCGCGCATCGCGGCCACGATCTTGGCGGCGATGCGCTCGGCTTCCGCGGCGCTGCCGATTTCTTCCAGGATCACCACGAACTCGTCGCCCGACAGCCGCGCCGGCGTGTCGCTGGCACGCACGCCGGCGCGCAGGCGCTCGCCGAATTCCTTCAGCACCTCGTCGCCCACGCCGTGGCCGTGGCTGTCGTTGATGCGCTTGAAATGATCGACGTCCAGGTAGGCCAGCGCCAGCGCCCGCTCGTGGCGCGCCGCGCGCGCCAGCGCCTGCTGCAGCGTCTCGTTGAAGCTGCGCCGGTTCGCCAGGCCGGTCAGGGTGTCGATGCGCGCCAGCCGGGTCAGCTGCTCCTCGACCTCTTTCACGTGCGTCATATCGTGCTTGAGCGCGTACACGCCGGCCACGCTGCCGTCGGGTTGCAGGTCGGGGATGTAGACACCCTCGAGCACCCGCGCCGCGCCCTGGAGCCGCAGCCGCATCTGGCAGGTGGTGGCGTGGCCGGCGAAGGCGCCTTCCAGGCTGCCGGCGCCCTGGCGCGCAGCATCCTCGCCCATCAGCTCGGCGATCGACATGCCGACCAGCCGCTCGGGCGTCACGCCGAACCAGCGCTCGAAGGTCGCGTTGCCGAAGCGAAAACGCTGGTCGCGATCGAGATAGGCGATCAGCACCGGCAGGTTGTCGGTGATCAGGCGCAGCCGCTTTTCGCTCGCCGCGCGCAGGCCCTCGGCGTTCTCGCGCTCGGCCATCAGCTGGTAGAAGGCATTGCCCAATTCGCCGATCTCGTCGCGCCGGGTGTCGTGCAGCACCGCGATGTCGGCGCCGTCGTGGCGGATCGCACGGATCCGGTCGCGCAGCCGCTGCAGTGGCGCCAGCAGCCGGAACACCACCGCCCAGGCCAGCACGCCCGAGGCCAGCGCCAGGCCGGTCGCGCCGAAGATGGCGTTGCGGCGCATTTCCGCGAGCGGGGCGAAGGCTTCCTCGGTAGGATAGCGGGCGCCCAGGATCCAGCCGGTGGTGCGCAGGCGCTGGTAGGCATAGATCGATGGCCGCCCATCGAGGCCGGCCGCCTCGACCCAGCCCTCGAAGCCGTCCAGGGCGCGGTCCAGTCCGGACGCCCCCAAGCCGATCGGCTGCGGCAGGCGGCGCGGGTCGGGATGGTCGATCATGGTGCCGTCGGGCGTCATCAGGAACAGGTAGCCCGAGGCGCCGGGCTTGAGGGCGCTGATCTGGCGCAGGAAGCCGGTCGCCTGCAGGTCCATGCTGGCGGTCAGTACGCCCGCCCGCTTGCCGCCGGCGTCGAACACGGGAGCGCTGATGATGACGATCTTGCGATTCGAGATGCGGCTCACGACCGGCCGCGACATGAAGCCGCGGCCGCTCTTCATGGGCCGCTCGAAGTACTCGAGCCCGGCCGCGTCGAGGCGCCGGTCATTTCCGAATGAACGCAGCGACACCACCTGCTGCCCGCGCGCGTCGAGCAGGATCAGGTTCAGGTATTCGTGTTCCCACATCGGCCCGCGCGCCTCCAGGATGCGCCGGATGGCCGCCGGATCGCCCGAGGCCTCTGGCGGCAGGCTGGCCGCCAGCGACTCCACCTGCGCCACGCGCGCCACGATGCGATCGTCCATGAACGACGCGGCGCTGGCCAGCATCGCATACTGCTGGTCGCCAATCACCGATTTCATGCCGCGCTCGGCCACCGCCAGGGAGGCCAGCGTGACGAGCAGGGTGGCCACGAGCACCAGGATCGCGGCGACGCAGGCCATGCGAAGCTTCAGGTTCGCCGGCATCAGGCGCAGACCGCGTGTAAGCATAAGAATATTGTCGACTGCAATGCGACAAAGTATTACATATCCACTCCGGCCGACCAAGGCACGTCTATCGCAAGCGGGCCATAAACTGTTCAATAGGCAACAGAGTATGGCTTGCAATACTGTTGAAGTAACGAAATTTCCGCTAGGATGAGCAGCTTGTTCGGACTGTTTTGAAGGAGCGTCATGAGTACATACACCCTGAATGTCAACGGCAAGGCGCAGGCCGTCGATGTCGAAGCCGATACTCCGCTGCTGTGGGCGCTGCGCGATACCCTGGGCCTGGTCGGCACCAAGTACGGCTGCGGCCTGGGCCAGTGCGGCGCCTGCACGATCCACCTCGACGGCGTGGCGACCCGCGCCTGCGTGCTCCCGGTCTCGGCCATCGGCGACCAGAAGATCACCACCATCGAGGGCCTCGACGCCAACGCCCGCCATCCCTTGCAAGTGGCCTGGCAAGAGCTGGACGTGCCGCAATGCGGCTACTGTCAATCGGGCCAGATCATGAGCGCCTGCGCCCTGCTCAAGCAGCATCCGAAACCGACCGACGCCCAGATCGACGAAGCCATGGCCGGCAACCTGTGCCGCTGCGCCACCTATATGCGGATCCGCAAGGGCATCCACCGCGCCGCCGAAATCGGCTCTGCCAAAGGAGAGAAGGCATGACGCTCGTTTCCACTTCGCGGCGCGGTTTCCTGCTCGCCGGCGCCGCCGGCGGCGCCCTCCTGATCGGCATGTCGGCGCAGGGCGTACTGGCCGCGGTCGGCAATCCCGCCGCGGCGCCGGCTGGCGCCGACTTCGTGCCGAATGCCTTCATCCGCATCGTGCGCGACGGCAGCGTGACCCTGATTTCCAAGCAGCCCGAGATCGGCCAGGGCATCAAGACCTCGCTGCCGATGGTGATCGCCGAAGAGCTCGACGTCGCCTGGGAAAGCGTGCGCGTGGTCCAGGGCGACC
Organism: Massilia sp. HP4; assembly: GCF_005222695.1. Lineage (GTDB taxonomy): Bacteria > Pseudomonadota > Gammaproteobacteria > Burkholderiales > Burkholderiaceae_D > Telluria. The sequence goes on from NZ_STGG01000042.1 coordinate 15,106, forward strand.
TGGACCTGGAAGCCTATGGCAGCCAGGGCGCCGGCGGCTCCAACTCGACCCCGAACAACTACGAAAACTTCCGCCGCCTGGGCGCCACCGCGCGCGCGGTGCTGGTGCAGGCCGCGGCGCAGACGTGGAAGGTGGCGGCCGCCGAATGCACGACCGATGGCGGCTTCGTGCTGCATGCGCGCAGCAAGCGGCGCCTGGCCTACGGCGCCCTGGTCGACGCGGCGGCGAAGCTGCCGCTCCCCGAGGCGGCGAGCGTCGCGCTCAAGGACCCGGCCAATTTCAAATTGCTGGGCAAGCGCATCGGCGGCGTCGACAATGCCGCCATCGTCAGCGGCAAGCCGCTGTTCGGCATCGACATCCAGCTGCCCGGCATGCTGCACGCGCAATACGTCAAGTGCCCGGTCTTCGGCGGCAAGCCGCTGCGCGCCAACCTGGACGCGGTGCGCGCCCTGCCCGGCGTCAGGGATGCCTTCATCATCGAGGGCACGAACAACCTGAATGGCCTGCGGCCCGGCGTGGCGATCGTCGCCACCTCGACCTGGGCCGCGATCCGCGCGCGCCGCGCGCTGGAAGTGGAATGGGACGAAGGCGGCGCTGCCAAACACAGCTGGGCCGACTTCACGGCCCAGGCCAGGGCGGCGAGCAAGCAGCCGGGCGCCACCGTGCTGCGCAAGGACGGCGACGTCGCCGGCGCGCTCCAGGGCGCGGCCAGGACCGTGGAAGCGGCCTACAGCTACCCCTTCATCTCGCACGCCAGCATGGAGCCGCAGAACTGCACCGCCTGGCTCAAGCCGGACGGCGCGCTCGAACTGTGGGCCCCGACCCAGAACCCGAATGCGGGCCAGGCGCTGGTCTCCACCACCTTCGGCATCCCGAAGGAAAAGATCACGATGCACATCATCCGCAGCGGCGGCGGCTTCGGCCGGCGCCTGAGCTCGGACTTCATCGTCGAGGTCACCGCGATCGCCCAGCGCATGAAGGACAAGGCGCCGGTCAAGCTGACCTGGACCCGCGAGGACGACCTGCAGCACGACCACTTCCGTCCGGGCGGCTTCCACTTCCTGCGCGGCGGGGTCGACAAGACCGGCAAGGTCGTCGGATGGCACAACCATTTCGTGACCTTCGCCAACCGCGTGGAGCAGGACGGCAAGAGCACCTTGCGCAACGGCAGCGGCGGCAGCCTGTCGCCCGACGAGTTCCCGGGGCGCTGGCTGGCCAACTGCCAACTCGAGCAGACCGCGCTCGAGTGCAGCGTGCCGATGGGACCGTGGCGCGCACCGGGCAGCTGCGTGTTCGCCTGGGCCTTCCACAGCTTCATCGACGAGCTGGCGCATGCGGGCGGCCGCGATCCGCTGGCCTTCCGCCTCGAGCTGCTGGGCGACAAGGACATCGTGCCGCCGAGCGTCGAGCGCGGCCAGCCGTACAACGTGGCGCGCATGCGCGCGGTGCTGCAGACCGCCGCCGACAAGGCCGGCTGGGGCAAGAAGAAGTTCGCGCGCGGCCAGGGGCAAGGCATCGCCTTCCACTTCAGCCACCGCGGCTATGTGGCGCAGGTGGCCGAGGTGACGGTGTCGAAGGACGGCAAGGTCAAGGTCGACCGGGTGGTGGTGGCGAGCGACGTCGGCCCGACCATCATCAACCTGTCGGGCGCCGAGAACCAGGTCGAGGGTTCCGTGATCGACGGCCTGTCGACCCTGATGTTCCCGGAGCTGAACCTCGAGAACGGCCGCATCGTGCAGAGCAACTTCCACGATTACCAGCTGCTGCGCATCGGCGACGCGCCGGCAAGGATCGAGATGCACTTCGTGAAGTCGGACCAACCGGTAACGGGCCTGGGCGAGCCGCCGCTGCCGCCACTGGCGCCGGCGGTGTGTAATGCGATCTTCGCCGCCACCGGCAAGCGGGTGCGCGAGCTCCCGCTCAGCAAGGTCGACCTGAGCTGGAGCTGAGCCTCTACCAGGCTTATGGCACGCGCTGCTCGCTCAGCGCGTGCGGCGCCGCTGCGCGGTGGCGCTCGACGATGGCGCGCGCCAGCTCTTCCTGGCGCGCGTCCTGGGCCAGCACCCGCAGGATGCAGGCGCCGTGGATATCGCCTTCCGGGCGAAAGACGTCGTTGTAGTCGGTGCCGCCCTTGGCCGAGGGCGAATCGCCGACCGTGAAATTGGATTGGCCCGGCCCCGCCTCGTCGCCGATGGGCGAAAGCGCGACGCTGTCTTGCGGGAGGCCGGCGGCCAGCAGGTCGGCCCGCAACTGCTCGGCGATGGCGAAGTCCCGGATGACGTGGACGATAGGGTTGTTCATGAGTCGCTCCTTCGGTTCACTGTTAACTCAAGTTACCAGAAAGGTCCCCATGACGGCGCTCATTCCGGGATCACCGCCGTGACCTCGATCTCGACCCGGGCCCGCTCTTCCATCAGTCCCGCCACCTGCACCGCGCTCATGGCCGGATAATGCCGCCCCAGCACCTCGCGGTAGGCAGCGCCCAGCGCGCTCCCGGCCTCCGTGTACTCACGCTTGTCGAGCACATACCAGGTCATGCGCACGATGTGTTCCGGGCCGGCGCCCGCCTCGCGCAGCACGGCCACGATGTTTTGCAGCGCCTGGCGCGACTGGCCGACGAAGTCGTCGGTATGGAAGCGCCCCTCGGCATCCCAGCCGATCATGCCGCTGACAAAGACCTGGCGCCCGCTGCATGCGACGCCGTTGGCATAGCCCTTCGGACGCGGCCAGCCCGGCGGTTGAAGAATGTCCATCCCTGCTCCAGACAGTATTGGTTAAACCGGCGGCGCGAGCAGCTCGCGCGCGATGATCAGGAGCTGCACTTCGCTTGCTCCCTCGTAGATGCGCAGCGCGCGGATTTCGCGGTACAGGCTTTCAACCACCTGCCCGCTCTGCACGCCCTGGCCGCCGAACAGCTGCACCGCGCTGTCGATCACGCGCTGCGCCGACTCGGTGGCGGCCAGCTTGGCCATCGCCGCCTCTTTCGTCACGCGCTTGCCTGCATCGCGCAGCCAGGCGGCGCGATAGGTCAGCAGCGCGGCGGCGTCGATCTCCAGCGCCATCTGGGCGAGCCTGGCCTGGGTGAGCTGGAAGTCGGAAAGCAGCTTGCCGAACATGGGCCGCGCCTGGGCGCGCGCCAGTGCTTCTTCCATCGCGCGCCGCGCAAAGCCCAGCGCGGCGGCGGCGACCGAGGTGCGGAACACGTCCAGCGTCGCCATCGCCACCTTGAAGCCCTGGCCTTCGGCGCCGACCAGGCAGCTTGCAGGCACCCGGCAATTCGTAAAACGCAGGCGCGCCAGCGGATGCGGGGCGATCACGTCGATGCGCTCCGCGATCTCGAGGCCGGGATTGGATGCTTCGACGATGAACGCCGAAATACCTTTCGATCCGCGGCCGCCCTCGCCACCGCCATCGCCGCTCCTGGCAAAGACGACGTAGAAGTCGGCGATGCCGCCATTCGAGATCCAGGTCTTTTCGCCATCGAGTACCCATTCGTCCCCCTCGCGCCGCGCCGCACACGCCATGGCGGCGACGTCGGAACCGGCTTCTGGCTCGGACAGCGCGAAGGCGGCGATCGCTTCGCCGCTGGCCACGCGCGGCAGCCAGTGCTGCTGCTGTTCCTCGGTGCCGAACAGCGAGATCGCGCCGCTGCCCAGGCCCTGCATCGCGAAGGCGAAGTCGGCCAGGCCGGCGTGGCGCGCCAGGGTTTCGCGGATCAGGCAGATGGCGCGGGTGTCGATCGTGTCCTTGCCGACGGCATGGCGCAGCCACCCGTCGCGGCCCAGGCGCGCGACCAGGGCCCGGCAGACCGCATCGACGTCAGCGCCATGCGCGTCGCCCAAGTTATCAAGCGCCCAGGCGTCGAGCGCACGCGCCAGCTCGGCGTGGCGCGGCTCGAAGAAAGGCCAATCGAGGTAGTCGTGCGCCATCAATCCCCCTCGAACCGCGGCCGTTCCCTGGCCACGAAGGCGTGGTAGGCACGGTGGAAATCGTTGGTGGCCATGCAGATCGCCTGGGCCTGGGCCTCGGCCTCGATCGCTTCGTCGACGCCCATATTCCACTCTTGCTGCAGCATCTTCTTGGTCATGCCGTGGGCGAAAGTCGGGCCGTTGGCCAGGGTCGCGGCGAAGGCCTGCGCTTCGCCCAGCAACTGCTCGGGCGTGCACAGGCGGTTGAAGAAGCCCCAGCGCTCGCCCTCCTCGCCATCGATCGAGCGGCCCGTGTACAGCAGTTCGGCGGCCCGGCCCTGGCCGATCACGCGCGGCAGCAAGGCGCAGGCGCCCATATCGCAGCCGGCCAGGCCGACGCGGGTAAACAGGAACGCGGTGCGGCTGCGCGCCGTGCCGTAACGGATGTCCGAGGCCAATGCCAGGATCGCCCCGGCGCCGGCGCACACGCCGTCGACCGCGGCCACGACCGGCTGCGGACAGGCGCGCATGGCTTTCACCAGGTCGCCCGTCATTCGGGTAAAAGCCAGCAGGCCGGGCATGTCCAGCCTGGTCAGCGGGCCGATGATCTCGTGGACGTCGCCGCCCGAACAGAAGTTGTCGCCGGCGCCGGTGACCACGACCGCCTTCACGTCATCGGCATAGGCCAGCGCGCGGAACAGGTCGCGCAACTCGGCATAGGAATCGAAGGTCAGCGGGTTCTTGCGCTCGGGCCGGCTCAGCGTGATGGTGGCGACGCCCGCATCGAGCGCGAAGCCGAAGTGCTGCGCCGCGTAGCCGGCAAGGCTGTTGCGCCCGCCCGGCAGGCGGTGCCGTGCGCCGCTAATATCGCCCGGTAGATAATGCATGTGTGGCTCCTGATGATTGATAAGTCAGCCTTCGAGCAGGCGCGCGGCCAGCTGTTGCGGCGACAGGCCGCCGGACGCCGCCTGCAGCTGGCGTTCGCGTTCCAGGTTGCGCTCCAGTTGCTGCTTGCCGGCCTGGTACTGGCGCGGCCAGGCTGCGCCAGTGTAGCCGATGCGTGCCGCCTCCATCAGCGTCCAGGCCGGGTTGGCAAGGTGCGGACGCGCCACGGCGCACAGGTCGGCGCGGCCGGCGGCGATGATGCCGTTCACGTGGTCGGCTTCATAGATGCTGCCGACGGCGATGGTCGCGATGCCGGCCTCGTTGCGGATGCGGTCCGAGAACGGCGTCTGGAACATGCGGCCGAACACGGGCTTTTCCAGCTTGCTGACCTGGCCCGAGGAGCAGTCGATCATGTCGGCGCCAGCCTCCCGGAACAGGCGCGCGATCTCCACCGCATCCTGCGGCGTTATGCCGCCTTCCACCCAATCGTGGCTCGAGATGCGCACGCTGATCGGCAAGTGGGCCGGCCAGGCCGCGCGCACCGCCGCGAACACCTCCAGTGGATAGCGGCAGCGGTTTTCCAGGCTGCCGCCATAGGCGTCCTGGCGCCGGTTGGTCAGGGGAGAAATAAAGCTCGACAGCAGGTAGCCATGCGCGCAGTGCAGTTCGAGCCAGTCGAAACCGGCCTCGCATGCGGCTTGCGTCGCGCGCACGAAGTCGTCCTTGATGCGCGCGAGCTCGTCCAGGGTCGCTTCGCGCGCAAGCTGCGACACCCCGTCGATGTACTGCTGGCTGGACGCCGACAGCAGCGGCCAGTTGCCGTGCTCCAGGGGCAGGTCGATGCCGTCCCACATCGGACGGGTCGAGCCCTTGGCGCCCGCGTGGCCGAGCTGGATGCCGATCTTCGCGTCGCTGGCCGTGTGGACGAAGCCGACGATGCGCTGCCACGCCAGCGTCTGCTCGCGCGTGTAAAGGCCGGGGCAGCCCGGCGTGATGCGGGCGTCGGCCGAGACGCAGGTCATCTCGGCCATCACCAGCGCAGCCCCGCCCAGCGCCCGCGCGCCGAGATGGGCCAGGTGGAAGTCGCCGACCACGCCATCGACCGCACAGTACTGCGCCATCGGCGAGACCACCACCCGGTTCTTGAGCACCACGCTGCGCACCTTATGGGGCGTGAACATCGGCGGCGCCGCGCACAAGGGCGGCGCCACGCCGGCCTGGCGTGCAGCGGCCCAGGCCAGGTGCAGCTCGAAGTCCTCGACATAGGCCGGATCGCGCAGGCGCAGGTTTTCGTGCGACAAACGCTGGCTGCGCGTGAGCAGCGAATAGGCGAACTGGCCCGCTTCCATCGCCGTGTAGCGCGCCACGTTCTCGAACCATTCCATCGAATTGCGGGCGGCGCTCTGCAATTTGAGTACCTCGACCAGGCGCGCATCCTGGTAGCGCGCCAGGGCTGATTGCAAGTCGCCCTCGCCGTCCAGCGCATCGGCAAGGCCGATCGCATCCTCCAGCGCCAGCTTGGTGCCGGAACCGATCGAGAAATGGGCGGTATGAGCGGCGTCGCCCATCAATACCAGCGGCACGCGCCGCCCATCCACTTCGATGGCATGCGTCCAGTGTCGGCAGGCCAGGCGAGGGAAACGGATCCACATGCTCGAGCCGCGCAGGTGGGCGGCGTTCGCCATCAGCGGCTGGCCATCGAGGTGGCGCGCGAACAGGCGCTCGCAGAACGCCAGCGCTTCAGGCTGCTCCATGTCGGCCAGGCCGCTCGCGCGCCAGGTGGCGTCGGGCGTCTCGATGATGAAGGTCGAGGTCTCGCCATCGTATTGATAGGCGTGGGCCTGGAACCAGCCGTGTTCGGTCTCCTCGAAGGCGAAGGTGAAGGCGTCGAAGCGCTTCTTCGTGCCCAGCCACACGAAGCGGCACAGCCGCTCCTCGACCTCGGGCTGGAACACGTCGGCATATTGCTGGCGGATCGCGCTGTGGACACCATCGGCGGCTACCACCAGGTCGGCCCGGTAGCGGCGCGCGACATCATCCACGTCTTCGACCCGGGTGTCGAACGCCAGTTCCACGCCCAGCGCGCGGCAGCGTTCCTGGAGGATGTCGAGCAGGCGCTTGCGCCCGATGCCGCAAAAGCCGTGGCCGTGCGAGGTGACGGTAGCGCCCTTGAAGTGAACGTCGATCGCATCCCAGTGGTTGAAGGACTGCAGGATGGCGCGCGCGCTCGGCTCGTCGGCCTGGGCCAGGTGGCCCAGCGTCTGGTCCGAAAACACCACGCCCCAGCCGAAGGTGTCGCCCAGACGGTTGCGCTCGACGACGGTCACCGCATGCGTCGGGTGGCGCAGTTTCATGAGCAGGCCGAAGTACAGGCCGGCCGGGCCGCCGCCAACGCAAACGATGTTCATTTTCTCTCCCGGTGCTGGTTTGGCGTCCAGTTTACCTGCCCCAATGCTTGAGGTGTCAACTACTTGTTGACTCGTAAGAATCGCCCTCTGAAAAAGCGAGAATGTTTAGTACAATTCAGAAAGAACAGTAGCGAAAGCCCGGACCTTGCGCGGCCGGCCACCCACCTTGGATAATTCGCCAGACACCATGAAGATTTCAGACCGGATCGCGCATTCCCGCCCCCTCGCCACCACCGCCATGCATGGTCGCGCCGAAGCGCTGCGCAATGCGGGTGAGCGCGTAATCGATTTCTCGATCGCGATTTCGCACTTCCCGGCCCCGCCGCCGGTCATCGATGCCGTCGCTGAAGCCATCGAGCGCGAGCGCACCCTGCCCTATACCGAGGTGGGCGGCGCGCTGAAGGTGCGCGAGGCGCTGCGCGCCAAGCTCGCCGGCGAGAACCGGATCGACGCGCAAGTCGACGAAATCATCGTGACCAACGGCTGCAAGCAGGCCTATTACCAGGCGCTGTACGCGATGACCGATCCGGGCGACCGCATCGCCGTGTTCCGCCCGCACTGGCCGGCGTATCTCGCGACCGCCGGACTGCTGGGGCTCGAGGTGACGCTGGCCGACCTCCCCGACACCGTCACGCGGGCGACGCTCGACGCCCTCGGCCAGGTCAGGGTGCTGGTGCTGAACAATCCGCACAACCCGACCGGCAAGGTATTCACCCGCCCAGAGCTCGAGACCATCCGCGACTGGGCCCAGGCCGGCGGCGTGCACGTGATCGTCGACGAAAGCTACGAACACCTGGTCTTCGATGGCGAACATGCCACGCTGGCGGCGCTGTGCGACTGGCGCGCGTTGGGCGTGGTCACCCTGTTCTCGGCCTCGCAAAGCTATGCGATGATGGGCTGGCGGATCGGCTTCGCGCTTGCCCCGGCCCATCTGGTGCAGGCAATGCAGACCCTGCAGGGACCGATCACGGCCGCCGCGCCCCATCTGTCGCAAGTGGCGGCGGTGGCGGCCTTCGCCACCGGCACGCCGCATGCACTGCTGGCCGATTACCGCGCGCGGCGCGACCTGGTGGTGCGCCATTTCGCGGACGTTCCCTGGATCGCGATGGCGGCACCGGCGTCCGGTCCCTATCTGTGGGGCGACGTGCGCGCGCTCACCATGGACACGGTCGGCTTCGCCGAACGCCTGCTGGATGAACAGCGGGTGGCCCTGATGCCGGGCGATGCGCTCGGCCGGCCGGGCTTCATCCGCATCGGCTATATTTCCGACGACGTCGAGACCCTGATGGAAGGCGTGCGCCGCATCGTCGATTTCGGCACCCGGCTGGCGGAGAATCGATGAGCAGTGTGCTGGGCCGATTCCGCCTGAACAGCTTGCGCAGCCGCCTGATGCTGCTGGTGCTGCTGGCGATCACGCCGATCGCGATCGTCACGGTGCTGGGCGGCTTGCGCGAGCGCGAGGCGGCGATCCGCGCCTCGGAAGAAAACCTCAAGCGCCTGACCGCGCTGGCCGCCGCCAACGAGGCGCAGTCGATCGACCGTGCGCGCCAGATCCTGGTCGACCTGGTCAGCGTGCCCGACCTGATGGGCCCGACCGCCGGCTGCAATGCCCTGCTGGCCAATGTCCTCGACCGCAACGAGGGCTATGTCAACTTCGGCCTGATCCAGCTGAACGGCGAAGTGTCGTGCAGCGCGGTGCCGATGCTGCACCCGGTGAACCTGGGCGACCGCAGCCACTTCAAACGCGCCATCGCCGAACGCCGCTTCATCGCCAGCGACTATGTGTTCGGACGCGTGATCCGCAAGCACACGATCAACCTTACCTATCCGGTCATCGACCGTTCGGGCGACGTGGTGGCGGTGGTGTTCGCGGCGATGGACCTGGCCGGCCTGGACACCTTCGTCAACGACATCAGCATGCCACCCGGCTCGATCCTGGAGACGGCCGACGCCTCGGGCAACCTGATCTCGCGCCGCCCCGACCCGGAGCGCTGGTTCGGCCAGCGCGTCACCGGGCCGCTGCTGGACGCCATGCGCGGTCCGCACGGACGCGCGCTCGTGGTGCAAGGCGAGGACGGCGTCGACCGCCTGCATGCCTTCGCCCGCGTCGGCGCGCCGACCCTGACCGATTACACGGTCACGATCGGCGTGCCGACCGACCTGATCACCCAGGTGGCGCGCGACGCCCAGTTCATGTCCCTGCTCGGCCTGGGCGCGACCACCCTGCTGGCCCTGCTGGCGGCCTGGCTCGCGGGCGACAAGCTGATCGTGCAGCGGGTGCGCGGCCTGACCTCGGTCGCACGCCGCATCGCCGCCGGCGAACTCGATACCCGCACCGGCATCGAGTACGGCAACGAAGAGATCGGGCGGCTGGCGGCGGCGCTGGACGAAATGGCCGAGAACCTGCAGAAGAAGGAAAGTGCGCGCAGCCAGGCCGAGCGCGAGCTGCGCGCGGCCGACCAGCGCAAGGACGAATTCCTGGCAATGCTGGCGCACGAGCTGCGCAATCCCCTGGCGCCGATCAGCACCGGCGCCCACCTGCTCAAGCTGCTGCACTCCGATAATGCCCAGATCACCCAGACCTGCGCCATCATCGCGCGCCAGGTCGAGCACATGACCAGCCTGGTCGACGACCTGCTCGACGTGTCGCGCGTCACGCGCGGCCTGGTCTCGCTATCGACCCAGGTGCTGGACCTGCGCAGCGTGATCGACGACGCCGCCGAGCAGATCCGGCCCTTGATCCTGGCCCGGCGCCACAAGGTGGTGCTCGACCTGCCGGCCGGCCCGGCCCATGCCAAGGGCGATCACAAGCGCCTGGTGCAGGTGGTCGCCAACCTGCTGGGCAACGCCACCAAGTACACGCCCGAGGGCGGCCATATCCAGCTGCAGCTGCGCGAGGCCGGCGGCGAATGGGAACTGAGCGTCAGCGACGACGGCATCGGCATGGATGCGCGCCTGGTCGAGCGCGTGTTCGACCTGTTCACCCAGGCCGAGCGCACCCCGGACCGCTCGCAGGGCGGCCTGGGCCTGGGCCTGGCGCTGGCCAAGAGCCTGGTCGAGCTGCACGGCGGCAGCGTCGGCGCCCACAGCGCCGGCCCGAACCAGGGCAGCACCTTCACCGTGCGCCTGCCGCGCCACCAGCAGGAAAGCGTCCCCCTGCTCGGCAAACTGCCCGGCGGCCTGCCCGCCATAGAGTCCGCACCGGCGAGCCCGCTGCGCATCCTGGTGGTGGACGACAACCTGGATGCCGCGCACACGCTCAACCTGTTCCTGCGCGCCTCGGGCCACGAAGTCGAGATCGCCTATTGCGGCCTCGATGCGATCGAGATCGCCAAGGTATTCGCGCCCCAGGCCTGCATCCTCGACATCGGCCTGCCGGACATGGACGGCAACGAACTGGCGCGCCGCCTGCGCCGGCTGCCGCAGGCCAGCGGCGCGACCCTGATCGCGGCCACCGGCTACGGCCGCCAGCAGGACCGGGAGGCCGCGAGCCAGGCCGGGTTCGACCATTACATGGTCAAGCCCGTCAATACCATCCAACTGGGCGATATGCTGGGGGCGGTCAGTCATTCCTGACCGGCGGCGGGCGCACCTGGGCGAATACTTCGTGTCAGCACGAGCGTTCGCCTGAAACACTTGGTCGTTTTGACACAACAGGGAAGAAATATCGCGTGACAGGTATCATGTAGCCTACATAGAATTTGCACACAAGCAAATTTATGCACTCTGGAGAACTTCCTTGGGCATGCTGAACCGGACGCTGCCTGATGCTGCCTTCTAACGACCTCGCCCAGTGGCGCGCGCGTGTCTTCTTGACACTGCTGCCGATCGTCCTGGCACTGGGTGTCATTGCCGCCATTCCAAGTGTCACCCTAGTCTTGTACCAGGGAAGATGGCCGGTCGCCTTGATGGATGTGCTGGCCCTCGCATGGCTGGTCGCCATCTGGCGCTGCACGCGGCTCTCCTATACGGCCCGCGTCTTGAACTTCCTGGCCATGCTCTACCTGGTCGCGCTCGGACTCATGCTCGCGGTAGGCCCGGTGAGCCTGAACTACCTTATGGCGCCGCCTGCCATGGCGGTGATCCTGCTGGGTAATCGCGCCGCCCTGTGCGCATTGGCGCTGTGCGCCGCCTGCATCGTCCTGCTCGGCGCGAACGGGTATGCCCAGCTCTACGTCCCCGGCCTGGAAGACAATGCCCTGGTGTCATCGCTGGTCGTCGCCCTGAATTTCACCTGCGTCGGCGCCCTGATCACCTTCACCAGCGGAACCCTGCTCAAGGGCATCGCCAATTCCCTTGCCGAGTCGCGCGCCGCGACTGGCGAACTCGAGGCTGGCCAGGCGCGCCTGCGCGACGTGAATGCCGAACTGCGCCTGACCTCGGAAGCCGTCGCTCGCCTGAACGACATGGTGCTGATCGCCCGCATGGTCGATTTGCCTGGCGCCGAGCAGCCCATCATCTTCGCCAACGATGCATTTTTGCGGCACACGGGCTATACCCGTGAACAGGTAATCGGACGCAGCATGCGCATGCTGGAAGGCCCCGATACCGATCAGGCCACGGTAGCCCGGGTACTGGCGTCGGTGGTCCGCAAGGAAGCGGTCAGCACCGAACTGCTCCTGTACACCAGCCGCGCAGAGCCCTACTGGGTCGAGGCGGAAATGGTGCCGTTCGCCGGCGACCTGGGCGCGATCACGCACTGGGTCGTCGTCAGCCGCGACATCACCGAGCGACGCAACGCCGCCGACGCCATCCACCGCCTGGCGTTCTACGATGTGTTGACCGGCCTTCCCAACCGCCGCCTGCTGATGGACCGCCTGGAGCGGATGGTCTGCGCGGCGCAGGATTCCCTGACGCTGGGGGCAGTGCTGTACGTCGATCTCGACAACTTCAAGACCGTCAACGATGCCCGCGGCCACGGGGTCGGCGACCAGTTGCTCTGCATCGCCGCCGAGCGCCTGGTCGCGGTGGTCGAAGCGCGGGGAAGCGTGGCGCGCCTGGGCGGCGACGAATTCGTGGTCCTGCTCGACGACCTGGGGCTGGACACATGCGTCGCCACGGCGCACGCCCTGGCCGTGGCGGAGCGGATACGCGCAGCGCTGGCCGACAGGATGCTTGTCGAAGACCAGCGCTACTACGCGACGACCAGCATCGGGGTCGCACTGACCGCGCGCCTCCCGTCGGTCGAGTCGGTCCATGACCTGCTGCGCGAGGCGGACACTGCGATGTACCACGCCAAGGCGCGTGGCAGGAATGGCGTAGTGATGTTCGAGCCCGGCATGCTGCGCGACGCCGAGCGCCGCCTGACGCTCGAGCGCGACCTCGGCCTGGCGCTCGAGAACCAGGAACTGGAAATGCACCTCCAGTTGCAGGTCGATGCCTCGCAACAGCCATGCGGCGCTGAACTCCTGATGCGCTGGCGACGCAAGGATGGCAGTAGCGTGCCGCCCGACCACTTCATTCCGGTGGCCGAGTCGAGCGGCCTGATCGTCCCGCTGGGCGAGTGGGCGCTGCGCCAGGCCTGCCTCGCATGGCATGCGCTGGATGCCATCGGCCGTGCGCTGCCGCTGTCGGTCAACGTCAGCCCCATGCAGTTCCGCCAGCCGGAGTTCGTGACGCGGGTCGAAGCCATCCTGGCCGAGACTGGCGTGCCGCCCGGCCAGCTGATTTTCGAAGTGACCGAAGGCCTGCTGGTCGGCCGCCTCGACCAGACCGTCGACCGCATGCACGCATTGGCGGCGCTCGGCATCCGGATCTCGGTCGACGACTTCGGCACCGGCTATTCGAGCCTGGCCTACCTGACCCGCATGCCGTTGTACGAGCTCAAGATCGATAAGGCCTTCATCCGGGACACCCCGCACGACAAGGGGGGCACCGCGATCGTGCAGTCGGTGCTGGCGATGGCCGGCCATTTGGGGCTGCGCGTGGTGGCCGAAGGCGTCGAGACGCAGGCCCAGGCCGAATACCTCGCCAACCAGGGCAACGCCTGCATGCAGGGTTACCTGTTCCACCGCCCGATGCCGCTGGAAGACCTGCTCGATCACCTGCGCGTCGACGCCTGAACCCGTCGCGGCCGGAAGGTAGCGCAACGGCACGCCTCGGCACACCTCGGCACGATTCGCCGCGATCCCTTATCATGCATTTTTTGAATGGGAGCCACGTCGATGGATGAGATAGGAATCGTACTGGCCATGCTGCTGGCGGTGGTGGCGAGCGGCTACCTGGTGCGGATACTGCCCTTCGCCGTGCCCCTGCCGCTGGTCCAGATCGCGCTCGGCGCGGCGATCTCCGGCACCACCAGCCACGGCGTGCGCCTCGAGCCGCATATCTTCTTCCTGCTGTTCCTGCCGCCGCTATTGTTCCTGGACGGCTGGCGCATCCCCAAGGTCGGCCTGTTCCGCGACCGCTCGACCATCCTCGAACTCGCGCTCGGCCTGGTGCTGTTCACCGTCATCGGCGCCGGCTTCCTGATCCACTGGCTGATCCCGTCGCTGCCGCTGGCGGTGTCGTTCGCGCTGGCCGCGATCCTGGCGCCGACCGATCCGGTCGCCGTGTCCTCGATCGCGGCGCGCGTCCCCATTCCGCCGCGCCTGATGCACATCCTCGAAGGCGAATCGCTGCTCAACGACGCCAGCGGCCTGGTGTGCTTCCGCTTCGCGGTGGCGGCCGCCCTCACCGGCACCTTCTCGCCGGGCGAAGCCGCCCTGACCTTCCTGTGGGTGGCGCTGGCGGGGATCGCGATCGGCGTCGGCCTGACCGTCGGCGTCAGCTGGGCCCAGCGCCTGCTGGCGGCGCGCATCGGCGAGGAAAGCGGCTCGCCGATCCTGGTCAACCTGCTGCTGCCCTTCGGCGCCTATCTCGCGGCCGAGCATGTGGAAGCCTCGGGCATCCTGGCGGCGGTGGCGGCCGGCATCACGATGAGCTACGTCGAGCTGAGCGGACGCGCGCTGGCCACCACCCGCGTGCGCCGCGCCGTGGTGTGGGACACCGTGCAGTTCGCGCTGAACGGCATCATGTTCGTGCTGCTGGGCGAGCAGTTGCCGAACATCGTCAAGGCCGCCCTGGTCGCGCCCGAGCTGCCGGCGGCCCACGACGTCTGGTGGCTGCTCGGTAATGCGCTGGCGATCAGCGTCGGCCTGATCCTGCTGCGCTTCATCTGGGTCTGGGTGTCGCTGCGCCTGACCCTGCTGGCCGCGCGGCGCCAGCAGCAGGCCGTGTACCGCCCGAATCCGCGCCTGATCCTGGCCACCTCGCTGGCCGGCGTGCGCGGCGCGATCACCCTGGCCGGCGTGCTGACCTTGCCGCTGGCGATGCCGGGCGGCGCGCCGTTCCCGGGACGCGACCTGGTGATCTTCCTGGCCAGCGCGGTGATCGTGGTGTCGCTGGTGCTGGCCAGCGTCGGCCTGCCGCGCGTGCTGCGCGGCCTGGAATTGCCGGCCGAGGCGGCCCATGAGAGCGAGGAAGACCAGGCGCGCCACGCCGCCGCGCTGGCGGCGCTGGAAGGGATCGCCGCGGCGCCCGCGCCGCCGCCCACGGTCGGCTGCGATCTTGAGGCCGCAGCCGAGATGCACGCCAGCGCGGCCGACCAGGTGCGCAGCCTGTACCAGTACCGGCTCGACGGCGGCACCGGCGCCGGCATCGATCCCGACCAGGCGCGCGCTGCAGAGAGCGCCGAACGCCACTACCGTCTCGCCGCGCTCGGGCAGGAACGCGCGGTATTGCTGCGCATGGCGCGTCACAACCAGCTGTCGGACGAAATCGCGCGCAAGCTGCTGCGCGAAATCGACCTAGTAGAGGCCCGCTACCGCTGAGCGCAGCCCCCACGGGTGTTGCGCCTCCGTTACCTTGCGTACAGTGAGCGCAGGATCGTGCGCGTAGCATCGGCTGGAAGAACAACCTTTCACCGACCCTGCCATGCCCAGCGCAAAGCCCGACGACGATACCGTTACCATCGAACCACCCGCCGCCGCACGCGCGGCCGGCCTGCGTCATGTCCATGACGACCGGCCCGGCATCCGGCGCGAAACCGTCAAGGATGGCTTTCGCTACCTCGACGCCCGCGGCGAGCCGGTCGCCGACGAGAATACGCTGGCGCGCATCAAGGGCCTCGTGATTCCACCGGCCTGGACCGAGGTGTGGATCTGCCCCCAGGCCAACGGCCACCTGCAGGCGACCGGGCGCGACGCCCGCGGACGCAAGCAATACCGCTACCACCCCAAATGGCGCGAGGCGCGCGACGAGGTCAAGTACGAGCGCATGCTCAAGTTCGGCCAGGCCCTGCCGGCCATCCGCGCCGAGGTCGACCGCGGCCTGGGGTTGCCCGGCCTGCCGCGCGAAAAAGTGCTGGCGACGATCGTCTACCTGCTCGAAGCGACCATGATGCGGGTCGGTAACGAGGAATATGCGCGTACCAATAAATCGTTCGGGTTGACGACGCTACGCAATCGCCATGCGAAAGTCGACGGCAGCGACGTCGAGTTCAGCTTCCGCGGCAAGAGCGGGGTCTATCACAAGGTCAAGGTACACGACCGGCGCCTGGCGCGCATCGTGGCGCGCTCGCGCGACCTGCCGGGCCAGGAGCTGTTCCAGTACGTGGATGAGGACGGCCAGACCCACAGCATCGATTCGAGCGACGTCAACGACTACCTGCGCGCGATCAGCGGCGAGGATTACACGGCCAAGGATTTCCGCACCTGGTCGGGCACCGTGCTGGCGGCGCTGGCCTTGCAAGAATTTGAAAAGTTCGACTCAGAAGCCCAGGCCAAGAAGAATATCGTGCGCGCGATCGAGTCGGTGGCCGAAAAGCTCGGCAATACCCCCTCGATCTGCCGCAAATGCTATGTGCACCCGGCGGTGCTGGACGCCTATCTCGACGGCGCCGCCCTCGAGGTGCTGCGCGAGCGCACCGAAGAAACGCTGCAGGAAGACCTGCACGCGCTGCAGCCCGAGGAGGCGGCAGTGCTGGCCATGCTCCAGCAGCGCCTGAGACACGAACAGGAACATCCACGGGCGCCGGCGCCGCGCAAGAATGCCGCGCCGAAGAAGCCAGCCGCCCGCAAACCGTCGCGTCCCGCCGCCCGCGCGGCCCCATGAGGCGGGACGGACTGGTCGCCGGCCTATTGGACCATATACGTGACGACTTTCCAGCTGCCGTCCGCTTCGCGCGCCGTGACCACGGTTTCGGTGGCGCCCGGGCGCTTGGCGTATGTCGCACCGTACTGGATCACCACGTAATCGGCTTCCGGTGCGCCGGGCAGCGTGCGCGTGTAGCGCGCACTGCTCAGGGATCGCGACTTCAGCTCGCCAAGCGGCGCACGGGCGCCATGCAGCATCCCGGTCCACTGCTCGGCGGTGACGGCGGCGCGGAAGGCGGTCCCGGCTGCACTCCCAGGTATCGAGGCCCTTGCCCGCATCGGCGAGCTTGAGCCACGCTTCGGCAGCCGCCACACCCGCCTTGCTATGGTCGGTTTCCTGCGCGTGGACGGCGGCGACGGGCAAGGCGAGCATCACGGCGATGGCAATCGGGGCGAGCTGCTTCATGGAGGACTCCGTCTGGTAGAGCGTTGGCAAGCCGACAGCATAGCGCGTCTGGCCGACGCACAGTCTCACACATTCTCGCAGCGCCACCGAGCCGGCTCGGTCACCTGCAAATCTGCTGCAGACGATAGAAAAACACAAGCGGACATGAAAAAGCCCCGGCTCGTACGCGAGCTGAGGCCTCAAGATTGGAACGAACCGCAGTGAGCGTTTCTCTAGTAGTTCAGCAGAGCACTAAGGAAAATGATTCCAGCGCCTACCACTGCGATCGTCAGGCTAGTCACCGAAATCGCAGTCATGGCGTGCTTCGGGTCACGAAACTGCTGTTTTACCCAAGGCGTCATTTTTCACTCCTGCTAGGTGAGTCCAGGCTTTAATAGGCAAAAGTTTACCACCGTATAGGCGCCGCCTGCGAGGATCGTCAACGTCAAGGATGTAGCAAGTGTTTCATAGTACTTGTACCAAGGCCCGATTAATGGCGAAGCAACAGAGATAGGAAACACAGCCCCGGCAGCAGCCATCATGGCGGAAGGAACCATTATCAGTACGAAACCCGCGTTAGCGTATCCTCGTAAGCCTTCCGCCACCAGCGTCCCCCCTGCGCCTGGTTCGGCAATCTCGTACATTGCCAGTGCACAGAAAGCAACCGCGCCCCAACAAAGCTGACCATCTTTGATCGGAACCAAAAGGCTCTTTTGCGTCCAAGGAACAGGCAGGCGACAACGTTGTAGGACCCACATGGCAGCAATCGGCGCTGCCAAAGGCAACAAAATGCTGACCAAAAACCAACCCACATCCGCTCCAAGCTATCGATAGGCAGACAGGTATGAATCTTAAGTGCCTAATGCTTCAGCAGGATTGCGATTGGCTCAACTGTCAGTTCAGTCGCCGGAATCGTATTTGTTGAACACCTGGCGCAGGTAGGCGATGAAGGTCTCGTCGGTGCTCTGCGACTTGCCCTTGGTGTCGGAGAGCTTGGCCACCGGCTGGCCGTTGCAGCGCACGAGTTTCATGACGATGTTCAGCGGCTTGTGCGGCGTGTCGTTGGTGAGCTTGGTGCCGATGCCGAAGCCGGTCATCACGCGGTCGGCGAAATGGCGGTACAGCTCGAGCGCCTTGGGCACGGTCAGCGCATCCGAAAACACCAGGCGCTTGGTGCGCGCATCGATGCGCAGCTTGCCGTAGTGCGCCAGCGCCTTCTCGCCCCACACGACCGGATCGCCCGAGTCCTGGCGCAGGCCGTCGAACAGCTTGGCGAAATACAGGTCGAAGTCGGCTAGAAAGGCATCCATGCCCACCACGTCGGTCAGGGCCGTGCCCAGGTCGCCGCGGTATTCCTGCACCCAGTTCTCGAGCGCAGCCTTCTGGAAGTCGCGCAGGCGGGTGCCGAATGACTGGTGGGCCTGCAGGTATTCGTGGGCCATGGTGCCGATCGGCGTCAGCTTGAGCTTATAGGCCAGGTAGACGTTCGAGGTGCCCTTGAAGTATTGCGGCAGCTCGCGCGCCATGGTGGAGACCACCTCGTCGTGCCACTCGCCGGAATAGCGGCGGCGCACGCCGAAATCGAAGAACTCGAAGGGATTGGCGCGCGGCGGCTCATAGGCGAAGGCGCGCAGCTCGTCGATCTTTTGCCGCAGGCGCAAACGCGCTTCGAGCAGCGCCTCTTGCTGGTCGAAGCGGCGGAAGTACAGCTCGTTGACGATGTAGAGCACGAAGATCTCGAAGCCCATCACGTGCACCAGCGGGCCGCTGGCGCGGATCACCAGGTGCGGGCCGTTGGTGGAGACCTGGATGAACTTGCGCTGGAAGCGGAACAGCGTGAGGAAGTCGGCGAAGTCGCTCTTGATGAAGCGCAGGCCGCGCAGGTAGGCGACCTCGCCCTCGGTGAACATCATGCCGCACAGGTAATCGAGCTCGCGGTCGACGTCGTGTTGCAGCTCGGCCAGCGGATAGGCCGGCTCGTTACGGCAGCGGAATTCATACTCGCCGGTGGCGCCCGGGTGGCTGTGCAACAGGGCCTGCCACATCGTGAACTTGTAAAGATCGGTCTCCAGCAGGCTGCGGACTACGGGTGTCATCAAGGCTCCAGGCATACGCGCAACGGGCGCGGCAGGCTATATTGTCGCCGACTTCTTCGCGCGGCGCTTGGGCGCCAGCATGGTGCCGGTGCAGCCCGGCGTGCCGCAGCGGCAGGCGAACAGCTTCTTGAGCGCCGGCGTGTGGCGCTCGTCGTAGATCAGCGCGTAATTATAGTTCAGCTCTTCGCCGGCCTCGATATCCTGCATGGCGTGGATATACACCTTTCCTTCGTCCTCGAAGGCTTCGCAATTGGGCGAGCAGGCATGGTTGATCCAGCGCGCCTCGTTGCCCTTGCGGCCGCCGTCGATCACGCGGCCGTCGGCCAGGCTGAAGTAAAAGGTGTGGTTGATCGGGCCGCCCGCCTTCTCGGCGCGCCGGGTCGCCTTGTCCCAGCTGATGCGCTGGCCCTTGTACTCGATGATGCGTTCACCGGCGCCGATGGCCCGGCGCGCGAACACGCCGTTGCCGTGGACGGGCGACTCGCGCACTTCGAACAGTGGGTCTTTCTTGCCGGAGCGTTTTTTATCGCGTTCTTTGGAGCGTTCTTTGGTGGTCATCTGGCGCCGCATGGATGATTGAAGGAATACATCCATTATGGCCGCAATTGCGGCGCCCTGGCCGCACACCTCATCAAGAAATGCCGGCCGCGGCGCGCAAGACGGCGATATCGATCTTTTTCATCGGTAGCAGCGCCACCATCACGGCGTCGGCATGCGGGCCGGCCATCCACGAGATGATCCCGGTCGGCGTCACCTGCCACGACAGGCCGAACTTGTCCTTGAGCCAGCCGCACTGGCGCGCCGCTTCGTCGCCGCCTTCGCCCAGGCGCTCCCAGTAATAATCGATCTGCGCCTGGTCGTCGCACATCACCATGAACGACACCGCCTCGGTGAAGTGGAACTGCGGGCCGCCGTTCATGGCGATGCAGGGCTGGCCATCGACCTCGAACTGCACCGCCATCGCGCTGCCGGGCTGCATCCGGTGCATGTCCCGGCCTGCCTCGCTGTAATGCGAGACATGCGTGATGCGCGAGTCGGGAAAGATCGCAATATAGTGCCTGGCCGCTTCTTCGGCCTGGGTGTCGAACCACAGGCAGGGCTGGATCGGTGCGTGCAGTTGCATGGCTTTCTCCTGTGAGCGGTAACGCTATCTGACAACATCCTCTTCGCGGTATTCCACGCCCGCATCCGACGCGCCGTCGCCCTTGTTCGCTTCTGCGCGGCGCAGCTCCACGCGCCGGATCTTGCCCGAGATGGTCTTGGGCAGCTCGCGAAACTCGATGCGGCGGATGCGCGCATACGGCGCCAGGCGCTCGCGCGTGAAAGCGAACAGCGCGGCCGCCATCTCGCGGCTCGGCTCCACCCCGGAGCGCAGGGTCACGAAGGCCTTCGGCACCGACAGCCGCAGCGGGTCGGGGCTCGGCACGATGGCTGCCTCGAGCACGCTATCGTGCTCGATCAGCACGCTCTCGAGCTCGAACGGGCTGATGCGGTAGTCGGACGACTTGAACACATCGTCGTTGCGGCCGACGTAGAAATAGTAGCCATCGTCGTCCACGCTCGCCGTGTCGCCCGTGTGGTAGTGGCCGGCCCGCATGACCTCAAGTGTCTTTTCCTCGTTGCCTTCGTAGCCGACCATGAGACCGATCGGATTCGCCGCAAGTTCCACCGATATCTCGCCCTCGCGCGCCGGCCGGTCGTCGATGTCGAGCAGCGCGATGCGGTAGCCAGGCAGCGGGCGGCCCATCGAGCCCGGCTTGATCGGCTGGCCCGGCGAGTTCCCGATCTGGCAGCTCGATTCGGACTGGCCGAAGCCGTCGCGGATGCGGATGCCCCAGGCGCGCTCGACCTGCTCGATCACTTCCGGGTTGAGCGGTTCGCCGGCGCCGACCAGCTCGCGCAGCGCCGGCTTCCAGGCCGCCAGGTCTTCCTTGATCAGCATGCGCCACACGGTCGGCGGCGCGCACAGCGAGGTCACGCCGCAGCGCACGATGGTGTCGAGCACGGCGCGGCTGGCGAAGCGCTCGTAGTTGTAGACGAAGACGGTGGCGCCCGCATTCCACGGCGCGAAGAAGCAGCTCCAGGCATGCTTGGCCCAGCCGGGCGAGCTGATGTTCCAGTGCACATCGCCCGGCTGCAGGCCGATCCAGTACATGGTCGACAGGTGGCCGACCGGATAGCTCTGGTGGGTATGCAGCACGAGTTTGGGCTTGGCCGTGGTGCCGGACGTGAAGTACAGCAGCAAGGGGTCGGTGGCGCGGGTCTCGCCTTCGGGCACGAACACGCTGGCCACCGTGCGGCTGTCGTCGTAGTCATGCCAGCCATCCGGGGCGCCGCCGACCGCGATCCGGGTATGGCTGCCGGCCAGCACCTCGAATTTATGGGCTTCGCTGGCCTGGGCGATCACGTGTTTCACATTGCCGCGCTCCAGGCGGTCGGCCAGGTCGTCGCCTGCGAGCAGCATCGTGGTCGGCACCAGCACCGCGCCCAGCTTGATCCCGGCCAGCATGATTTCCCACAGCTCGACCCGGTTCGGCAGCATCAGGAGCACCCGCTCGCCACGCCGCACGCCCAGGTTGCGCAGATACTCCGCCACCTGGCTCGAGCGCGCCGCCATGTCGGCGAACGAGACCTCGCGTTCGCGGCCGTCTTCCTCGACCACCCACAGGGCGGTACGATGGTTGTCCCTTGCCTGCTGGTCGAAGAAGTCGAGCGCCCAGTTGAACCGGTCGAGTTCGGGCTTCTGGAAATCGCGGTAGGCGGTGTCGTAGTCGAGCCGGTGCTGCTGGAGGAAGTCGCGCGCCTGCACGAAGCGCTGGGTTGGCGTCATGGGGTGTCTCCTGGTCGCTATTGCCTGCGGGTGGCAAGTCGCCCCCGCTGTTCTGGTGTCACGACCATTCTGCCACCGAATCGCCGTCCGGTGGCGTCTTCCTCGGCCGCGTCAGAGACGGCGCAGCGGCGTAACCTGCATCTCGTCGGCCGGCGCCATCATGTCGATCACGCGACAGTCGCCGCACATGCGCAGGCGATCGAGGTTGGCGGCGAAGGCCGGGTGGGCGCCCAGGCGGCCCAGCATGTTCTCGACCATCTGCAGGGTGCCGAAGGCCTTGTCGCAGCGGATGCAGTGGAAGGGCTGCGACTCGTTGAGCACCACCGCGCCCATGCGCTCGGGCGCGAACGACATGCGCGGCACCAGAGATATCGCGTTCTCGGGGCAGGTGTTGGCGCACAGGCCGCACTGGACGCAGTTCTTCTCGATGAAGCGCAGCTGCGGCGCGCCCTGCCCGTCCTGCAGCGCATTGGCCGGGCAGGCGCCGACGCAGGACATGCACAGGCTGCAGGCCTGGCGGTCGACGGCCAGCGTGCCGAATGGCGCATTGGGCGGCAAGTCGATGTGCAGCGGCTGGCGCGGCGCGTGGCGGTGCAGGTGGTCGAGAGCGTAGTCGAGCGTATTGCGCTTGTCCGCCGCCAGGTGGAACACCGCTGGCGCCGAAGGCACCTCGCCGCGTGGCGCATGGCCGAGGGCCAGCGCCAGCTCTTGCGCCCCCGCCAGCGGCGACGCTTGTAGCCCGTCAGCCAGCTGCAGCAGCTGGAAATGCGGCCCGGCATAGCCCAGGCCATCGACGACCGCCTGGGCGATCGCCATCTGCTCGCCCAGCGCCTGCACGTATTGCGGCGCTTCGTCGCCCGTGACCAGGATCGCGATGCCGGCCGCGCCATAGGCCAGCGCCGCCAGCCAGACGTCGATGCCGGTCGAAGCCACGTGGTGCAGCGAGAACGGCAGGATGCGGCCCGGGAGGCTGTCGCCCAGGCGCTCGACGATCCCGGCGCCGTGCGCGTCGTGCAGCAGCAGCACCGGTTGGGCGCCACCGGCCTCGCCGAAGGCGCGCAGCGCGGCCTGGATCCGCTTGCCGGTGAGCGGCGCCGGCGGATAGGCATAGCTCATGGCCCCGGTCGGGCACACGGTGCCGCAGGCACCGCAGCCGGCGCACAGGTAGGGATTGACCTTGACCCGGTCGCCGTCGCTGGCGATCGCCTTGGCCGAGCAGATGTCGACGCAGGCGGTGCAGGCATGGATGCCGTTGCGGCCGTGGGCGCAGATGCGTTCCTTGTAGCTGAAGTATTTCGGCTTCTCGAAGTCGCCGACCATGTCGAGCAGCTCCGTGAGCGCCGCCTGGCGCGCCGCCTCGTCATCGCCGGGGGCGTAGTAACCGTGCGGACGCTGGTGGCTGGCGATCAGGCGCGCCGGACACAGGTCGAGCACCAGGTCGAACCTGCCCTCGCCCACCGGCTGCCCGGCCGCGCGCCAGCGCGCTTCGAAGGCGCCAAGCCAGCCCGCCACCGCCACCGTCTGCGCCGCGTGCACCGGGTACAGGCGCAACTTGCCATCGGGTTCGTCCAGCAGCAGTACCGTGACCGACAGGGCGCCGGACAAGCGATCGGCCAGCGGCAATGCATCGCGCGCGCTGCCGACCACCAGCGTGCGTCCGTGCGAACGGTAGTCGACCGTGACGGCCGGCTCGAAGCCGGACATCTCCCTGGCGGCCTGCAGGGCGGCCAGGCGCGCGGCACGGTCGCGGCCTTCCTGGACGGGGTCTGCGGCCGCCCCGTCATTGAATCGAATATTCATGTGGTCCCTTGTGATGGCGCGTCCGGCTCGCTTGCGGCTGCCGGATCGAGATGGTCTTCATGCCCGGCGTCGGCCTTGCCTGGCTGCTCATCGTCCAGCAAGCGGCCCAACACGCCCGGCGCATGCTTGAGCGAGGCCAGCATCGCCTCGGTGAGCGGCGCTGCCTTGTTGTAGTCGCTGATATAGATGTCCAGGCCGTCCATCACCGCAAAGTTCGGATCGGCGAACAGTTTTTTGAGCGCCATGCGTTGCACCGCCTTGTCGACGCCCTTGGCGACGAAAGCCGAGTAGTCGGATTCCGGCGTCAGGCGCGCGACGTCGTCCAGGGTCGGCAGCGGCCGCGCTTCTTCCTCGCTCGGCGGCTGGACGACGGCAACCGGCGCCTCGACGGTCACGGCCTGGTCCACCGTCTCCGGCGCCGATTTCAAGCGCGCCCAACGGCGCAGGAATCCTTCCTCGGCCATCGTGTCGGTGCTCATCCGTGCTGGCGGCCCTTGCGCGGGCGCGGCGTGAAGTTCTCGCGCAGGTAGCCCGCGACCCAGCTATAGATCTCGGCCGGCATGGTCACACCGTCGGCCGACTCGCCCGAATCGAACATGCGCGTCCCCTCGACATAGCTGACCGAGGCGCGCGCCGGCATCGCGCGGCCGTCTTCCATGCGCCACAACACGAAGACCTTCGATTCCGGCGCCATGATGTTCTCGTAATAGCCTTCGTGTTCGTCGGTATACAGCTCCAGCTCGAGGCCCGAGACCAGGTAATAGTCGCGCTCCGCGCTTTCGCTCAGCATGGACAGGCGCGGCAGCTCGCCGCGATCCGGCACGATGCCCACCGCGGCCCAGCTGTCCATCTCGCCCCAGCGGTGCTGCACCGCGCGCCGCTGCATGATGATGGCGACCGGCATGCCTCCCTTTTTCATCGCGATTCCTTCATTGCTTGGGGGCGTTCTTGGGGACGCCTTTCTTGTTGACGGTCGGCGATGCCCCGGCCGGCTCGGCGCGGGTCGGTCCCTGCTTGACGTCTTCGCTCGGACGGGCCGTGCCCAGTTTCTCGCTCTTGACCGGCACATTGGCCGCGTGCAGGGCGCGTGCGCCCAGTGGCGCGGCGGCCGTGGCGGGCGCCGCGCCCGAGGTGCCGGGCGTCGCGCCCGCCGGGGCCGGAGCCGGCACGCCGGCGCTGGCCGGCGTGGGATCGGACGCGGCGATGCCAGTCGGACCCGTGACAGGTGGCGGGGGCTGGATGGTCCAGCCCTCCTGCGCGGCGCGCTGGCGCCATTGGCCGCTGATCCGGTCCATCGAGGAAGCCAGCGCTTGCTTATCGCGCGCCGCCTTGGCGTCGGCCTCGGCCTTCTTGGCCGCCGCGGCCTGGGCCTGGGCCGGCGATGGCGGCGGCAGCGCCGCCCAGGATCCGCCCGTGATGCTCAAGCCAAGCGCCAGCGCCAACAGGGATTGCAATCGCTTCGGCTTCATCGTGTTCCTCCTGCTTGCCCCTGCGGCGCAGCATTATTGGCGGCCGGGGCTTCGGTTGTACCTGGCGCCGGCGCGGCCGGGCGGTTCTCACCCGACGGCAGGTCGCTGCCCGGACGGCCGGCGCTGGACGGCTGGGTGACGCCGCTCGACGGTCCCTGGCCGGTTTCACGGGTCTCGCCACCGGTTTCGGCGCCGCTGGTGTTGCCGCCCGACCCGCCAGCAATGCCCGGCGTGCCCCCGGCATAGGTGGCGTCGGTCTCCGGACGCGCCGTCTGCGCCATGAGCTGGCCGCTGCTCAAGCCACCGGCCGACACCTGCCCCGGATACTTGGTCTGGATCACGCCGTTGGCCGCCGGCGCCTGGCCCCGGTCACAGGCGGTGAGCAGCATGGCCGCCAGCGCGGTCAGCAGCGCCCCCGCGCCGAGTTTCGATGCATCACGTAGTTTCATCGTCATTCCTTAGTGCGCGGGGCCGGGTTGCGGCCGGCCGCCCTGGCCGGGAACATCGCGCCCTGGCACCATCTTGCCGTCCTGGTCCATGCCAGGCGGGACCCCGGTCTTCATCTGTTCGTACCACAGCTGGTGGTGGGCCTTGGCCCAGTTCTCGTCCACCGTGCCGTAGCGCATGGCCTCATAGGCGCCCGGCGTGCCCCAGGTCCCGATATAGGCATGCCCCATGGCGGCCGCCATATAGACCGCCGCCGCCCCCACGTGCAGGACGTTCGCCACCTGCATCACATAGCGGGTCTGGCCGACGGCGAAATCGAGCACCAGGCCGGTGACCGACATGACCAGCCCCAGCAGTGCAACGCCGCCCCAGAACCAGGTTTTTTCGCCGGCATTGAAGAAGCCGGCCGGCACGTGCTTGTGGCTGACGATGCCGCCGCCCTTCTTGACCCACTGCCAGTCGGCGCGATTATAAAAATTGCGCTTGAGGAAAGTGAAGAACATCAGGATCGAGCACAGGATGAATAGCGGCCCGACGAAGTTGTGCAGGTATTTGGAGACGATCGCCACCCACGAAAACAGATTGTGTCCCATCCACGGCAGCATGATGTTCTTGCCGTACATGATGACGATGCCAGTGATGCCCAGCGCAATGAAGCTGAACGCCGTGGCCCAGTGCACCTGGCGCTCCCAGCGGTTAAAGCGCTGCATCTTGCGGCCCGCCTCGGCCACCTGGTTGGCCGGGCCGATGGTCCGGTAAAACACGAAGATCGCCAGCGGCACCGCCAGCAGGATGAAGCCGGCGATCGTCGCCAGCGGCCCGTTGCGCAGGTGGCGCCAGGTATTGCCCCCGCGCTGGACGATGACATTGCCTTCCTTGCTGCCGTACTGGCCCAGGTAGTGGCGGTCCATGTGCACCCGGCCCGAGGCCGAGCTGGTCATGCCGGGATCGGGCACGACTGAATCGGCCTCGATCTGCAGCATCGTCTGTTCTTCGGCGTAGGCCGGCGTGGCATCCTGGTTCTTGACGCCGGCCCAGCTGGCGGAAAAGACCAGGGCCGCCACCAGGAACAGCATGGCGCGCAGCGTATTCAGATTCGCTCGCATGGTGCCTCCTCAGGGATTGGCCCGGTTGTATTCGTTCTGCTTGCCGTTGCGGTTCTCGACCGTGGCCCACCAGGCCAGGCGGTCGTTGTGGAAGCGGCGCTGGTAAGGCCGGTCGTCCTTCTTGCCGGCATATTCACCATGGATCCAGGCTGGGTGCTGGTCTACTTCCAGGCAGCCGGCCAGCAATACGAGCGGAAGGATCAGTGCACAGGTCTTGATGAGCTTCATGTCGGGAACCTCCCCGCGTGGTTCTGCGAATCGCGCAGGTCCTGGTTGACGCGCGGCGAATCGCCCTTGACCTTCATCTCGCCGCCGCGCTTGGGCTTGCCGTAGGCGATCTTCCAGCCCCACAGCTGCGGACCGTAGCCGCGCGTCTCGACGCGCTGGCGGTAGATGTCGGCGATGATGTTGGCGTCGCCGCCCAGCAGCGCCTTGGTGCCGCATTGCTCGGCGCAGGCCGGTAGCTTCCCTTCGGCGATGCGGTTGCGGCCGTATTTCTTGAATTCGGCTTCCGAAGTATCCGGCTCCGGGCCGCCGGCGCAGAAGGTACATTTGTCCATCTTGCCGCGGTGGTTGAACAGGCCCGTCTCGGGGAACTGCGGCGCGCCGAACGGACAGGCGTAGTAGCAGTAGCCGCAGCCGATGCACTGGTCCTTGCTGTGCAGGACGATGCCGTCCTCGGTGTGATAGATGCAGTTGGTCGGGCATACGGCCAGGCATGGCGCGTCGGTGCAGTGCATGCAGGCGATCGACACCGAGCGCTCGCCCGGGATCCCGTCGTTGATGGTCACCACGCGGCGCCGGTTGATGCCCCAGGCCAGCTCGTGCTCGTTCTTGCATGCGGTCACGCAGCCGTTGCAGTCGATGCAGCGCTCCGTGTCGCAGATAAACTTCATTCTTGCTGCCATAGTCGCTCTCCTCCTCGTCAGGCCCGCACCACACGGCACAGCGAGACCTTGGTTTCCTGCATCATGGTCACGGCATCATAGCCATAGGTCCAGCCGGTATTGATGGCCTCGCCACGTACGATCGGCGCCCCGTGTTCGGGATAGTGCTGTTCCAGGTCTTCGCCCATCCACCAGCCGCCGAAGTGGAATGGCGCCCACACCAGTCCCACCGGCACCCGCTCGGTGACCATCGCCATCATCTTCAGGCGGGCGCCGGTCGGCGTTTCGAGCCAGACGTATTCGCCGATCTTGGCGCCGATCTGGACGGCGTCGCGCGGATTGATCTCGACGAACATGTTTTGCTGCAGCTCGGCCAGCCAGGGATTGGAACGGGTTTCCTCGCCACCGCCTTCGTATTCGACCAGGCGGCCCGAGGTCATGATCAGCGGGAAGTCTTTCGAATAATCGACCGCCTGCACCGATTTATACAGCGTCGGCAGGCGCCAGTGGTTGGCCTTGTCGTCATAGGTCGGGTACTTGGCCACCAGGTCGCGCCGCGGCGTCGCCAGCGGTTCGCGGTGCACCGGCACCGGATCGGGGAAGTTCCAGACATTGCAGCGTGCCCGCGCATTGCCGTACGGCGCGCAGCCGTGGGCGATGACGACCCGGATGATCCCGCCCGACAGGTCGGTCTTCCAGTTCTTGCCCTCGGCCATGGCCTGCTCGGCCGGCGTGAGCTCGGCCCACCAGCCGAGTTTCTTCAGGAACACGTGATCGAACTCGGGGTAGCCGAAGTCGAGCTCGCTGTGCTTGGTGGTCGAGCCGTCGGCCGCGAGCAGGCTCGAGCCGTTGTGCTCGACGCCCCAGTTGGCGCGGAACGGCAGGCCGCCTTCGGCCACGCTCTTGCTCAGGTCATACAGGATCGGCGTGCCCGGGTGCTTCATTTCGGGCGTGCCCCAGCAGGGCCACGGCAGGCCGTAGTAATCGCCCTTGCACGGACCCGAATCGGCGCGCAAGGTGGTCGGATTGAAGGTGTGCTTGTTCTCCATGTGCAGCTTGAGCCGCTCGGGCGAACAGCCCGTGTAGCCGATGGTCCAGCACGAGCGGTTGATCTCGCGCAGGATGTCCTCGACCACCGGTTCGTTGTGCACCACCTTGATATTCTTGCAGAGTTCGTCGGCGAAGCCGAGCTTGCGCGCGAACAGGTACATGATCTCGTGGTCGGTCTTGCACTCGAACAGCGGCTGGATGACCCGCTCGCGCCACTGGATCGAACGATTGGACGCCGTGCACGAACCCTGGGTCTCGAATTGCGAGGCGGCCGGCAGCAGGTACACACCATCGGTGCGGCCGTGCATCGAGGCCGTCATGCTCGGGTACGGGTCGATCACCACCATCAGGTCGAGCTTCTGCATTGCCGCCTTCATGTCCGGCAGGCGGGTCTGGCTGTTGGGCGCGTGGCCCCAGTACAGCACCGCACGCAGCTTGCTCGGCTGGTCGATGAACTGTTCCTGCTCGTTGACGGCGTCGAACCAGCGCGATACCGTGATCCCGGGCTTTTCCATCAGTTCCTTGGAACCGAAGCGCGACTTGATCCACTCGTAGTCGACACCCCAGACCTCGGCGAAGTGCTTCCAGGCGCCTTCGGCGATGCCATAGTAGCCGGGCAGCGAGTCGCCATTGGGGCCGACGTCGGTCGCGCCCTGGACGTTGTCATGGCCGCGGTAGATATTGGCGCCGCCGCCCGGGATACCGATATTGCCGAGCGCCAGCTGCAGGATCGATAGCGCGCGCACATTGGCGGTGCCCACGTGGTGCTGGGTGATGCCCATGCACCAGACCACCGACGACGGACGGTTGGTGGCCAGCATCTCGGCCGCGAGGCGCACGGCCGATTCAGGCACGCCGGTGACATCCGCCACCTTGTCGGGCGTCCATTTCATGACCTCGGCACGCACGTCTTCCATGCCCCAGGTGCGCTCTTCGATGAACTTCTTGTCTTCCCAGCCGTTGTTGAAGATGTGGTACAGGATGCCCCAGACCAGCGGGATGTCGGTGCCGGGCCGTACCCGCACATAGTGGTCGGCAAAGCGCGCGGTACGGGTAAAGCGCGGATCGATCACGATCATCTTGGCGCCCAGTTCCTTGGCGTGCAGGAAGTGCAGCATCGAGATCGGGTGCGCCTCGGCCGGGTTGGAACCGATGAACAGCACCGCCTTGCTGTGGTGCAAGTCGTTGAACGAATTCGTCATCGCACCATAGCCGAAGGTCTGGGCCACGCCCGCCACCGTGGTCGAGTGACAGATGCGGGCCTGGTGGTCGCAGTTATTGGTGCCGAAGAACGAGACCCATTTGCGCAGCAAATAGGCCTGCTCGTTATTGTGCTTGGAGCTGCCGATCACCATCAGAGCGTCCGGCCCGGCCTCCTTGCGCAACTGCAGCAGCTTGTCGCCGATCTCGTCGATCGCCTGGTCCCAGGAGATGCGCTGGTACTTGCCGTTCACCAGCTTCATCGGATAGCGCAGGCGGTGTTCGCCGAACGCGTGCTCGCGCACCGAGGCGCCCTTGGCGCAGTGGGCGCCCATATTGATCGGCGAATCGAAGGCGGCCTCTTGCCGCACCCAGACGCCGTTGGCGACCACCGCGTCGACCGAGCAGCCGACCGAGCAATGGCTGCACACGGTGCGCTTGACCTCGGTCGGCACCGGGGTGTTCGGCACCGGATCGGCCTGGGCCGGCTCGATCACGTTCAGCGGCAGGTGGCGCGCCATGGCGCCGGCGCCGGCGGCAACGCCGGCCCCGACCAGGAAGCGGCGCCGTTTCAACGCGCTGTCGCGCGTGGACTTGACCAATGACATAGCGATTCCTCGGTTTGCCTACCAGTAGGCGGCGGTCTCGTAATAGCGGCGGATGTGATCCGTCTCGTGGTAGCCGCGCTTGGCCTTGGGATCGGGCGCGGCCGGGGCAGCGTCTGGCGCGGCAGTCGCCGGGGCGGCGGCCGCGGCCACCACCAGGGCGCCCAGCGGGGCGGCTTTCAGGAAGCCGCGCCGCGCGGGATCGGGCCGGTCGGGCGCGGCCTGTGGGTCATGCTTGTTCATCGCTCTCCTCTCCTACGGCGAATGCTTCCGCCTCGATTGCCAGGAATGCCTGCGCGAAGCGGGCGACCAGGCGGTAATAGTTGGCGCCTTCGGCATTGGCGATGTCGTCCAGCGCGCGCATGCACCAGGAGCCGAGATGGGCCTCGAAGAAGCTGCGCTGCACTGCCAGCGGCTGGCGCCGGATGCCGGGCGCGCCGGCAACCAGCACGCGCATGGTCTCGCACAGCGCGCCGAGGTGGTCTTCGAAGTCGCCGCGGCTGCGCATGCGCGCCACGCCGAGCCGGGCCAGGTCCTGGCGCAGGTGCGCCAGCGGCGTGTCGTTCATGTAGCCGGCCAGGTAGCGCGAACCATAGGGGTCGACCGGCGGCGTGCCGATGCTGACGAACAGCGCGGTGAATTCATCGTGGACGAGCCCGGGGTCCATGACGCCGGACGCCACGGTCAGCTGCTCCCAGGCGCGCTCGAGCGCCGGATCGCCGCCTTCGGCCAGGATCGGATCGCTCGACGCGAGGGCCTCGAGCAGCGCGGCGTCGGGCGCCGCGAGCAGCAGGCGCGACAGCAAGGCGTAGAGGTCGGCGCGGGCCTGGTCTTCGCCGCTGGGTGGCATGCCCGTGATCGGGGCTGCAGCGTCCATGGCAGGTTTGACGGACGTGCTCGCACTTGTAGGTGACACTGTCGATCACTCCAGTTGTTCAAATTGTATCGGTAGTGTAGACCCCGATTCGCATTGAGCGCGCACAGTTGCCGGAGCGATCGAGGGAACCGTGGCGGCGCCGCCCGGCATTCAGACCGTAACACAACGATTTGTTTCTACATTGCAAATAAATGGCATCGGTTTGTCCAATTTGATGCTGCAACGCGTCTATAATCTTGGTGTACTGAATTTACCGACCATCCCTCATGACCCAGCCCCTGATCCAGCACGCCGAGCCGCCCCTGAATCTCCATGCGCTCAAGTCCTGCGCGCAGTGCAGCATGCACCAGCTGTGCCTGCCGATGGGACTGGAAGACGCCGAGATCGACCGCCTGGACAAGATCATCGGGCGCCGCCGCCGCCTCGAGCGCGACGAGCGCCTGTACGGCGTGGGCGAATCGTTCCGCAACCTGTACGCGGTGCGCTTCGGCCACTTCAAGACCTACCAGGTGAACGCCGCCGGCGAAGCCCAGATCACCGGCTTCCAGATGGCCGGCGAGCTGCTGGGCATGGACGCGATCAGCGGCACCCACCATTGCGACGCGGTGGCGCTGGAGGATTCCGAGGTATGCGAGATTCCGTTTGCGCGCCTGGAAGACCTGTTCGGCGAAGTGCCGACCCTGCTGCGCCACTTCCACCGCATCATGAGCCAGGAGATCACGCGCGAGCAGAACGTCATGCTCCTGCTCGGGAATATGCGCGCCGAGCAGCGCTTCGCCGTCTTCCTGGTGAACCTGTCGGCGCGCTACGCTACCCGCGGCTATGCGGCCAACCGCTTCCAGCTGCGCATGTCGCGCGAAGACATCGGCAACTACCTGGGCCTGACCATCGAGAGCATCAGCCGCCTGCTGTCGCGCTTCAAGAAACAGGGCTGGCTCGAAGTCGACAAGCGCGAACTCACCCTGCTCGATCCGGTCAAGCTCAAGGCGCTGGCAGCCGGCACCGACGTGTGCAGCCCGATGGCGTGAGCGCATGACGCCGCAGCCCTCGTGCGACCTGCACCTGCGCAGCTACGATCGCGTGCACTGGGGAGACCGCCACGACTTCGCCCAGCTGGTCCTGCCGGTGCACGGCGACGTGCTGCTCGACATCGGGGAGCGGCGCGGCCGGCTCGATCCGCTGCATGGCGCGCTGGTGGCGCCCGGCGCCTGGCATGCGCAATCGAGCCAGGGCGCC
Source organism: Massilia sp. HP4 (assembly GCF_005222695.1). GTDB lineage: Bacteria > Pseudomonadota > Gammaproteobacteria > Burkholderiales > Burkholderiaceae_D > Telluria. The sequence goes on from NZ_STGG01000042.1 coordinate 47,429, forward strand.
AATCAGTCCTTGATCGTCGACGTCGACGGCGCCGCCTTCGGGCACGGTCCCTGGCAGGATCTGGTGGAGCGGCCCTTCGTCGCGCTCGGGCCGGCGGCGCGCAAGCTGGTCGAATTCATGGGACTCTTGGCGCGCGAGGCCGCCCCGCCGCGCGCGCTGGTGCAGGGTTGGGTGCCGCTGCTGCTCGACACCCTGAGCCTGGCGACGCCGCGTGCCAACTCGCGCCTGGCCGCCCTGCTGGCGCGCATCGAAGCCGCGCCCGGGCTCGCGTGGACCACCGAATCGATGGCGCGCGCCGCCAACCTGAGCGTCAGTCGCCTGCATGCCGTATTTCGCGAAGAATTGGACAGCACCCCGCATGCCTGGCTGCTGGGCTGCCGCCTCGATCGTGCGCGCGCTCTGCTGGCCGAGAGCCACCGCACTGTGGCCGATATCGCGCTGGCCTGCGGGTTTTCGGACCAGGCCAGCCTGACGCGGGCCATGCGCCGCGCGTTCGACACCACGCCCGCCGCCTATCGGCGTAAAAGTCAGGAGAACGCGTCAAAGGCGCAGTAGTCCCGGCCAAGACCGTCGCTCGTCGATCCCCGAGAATCTCCATTCATCAAAGGAGATCCACATGTTCATCGTTACCGGCGCGGGCGGCCTGTCCCGCCCCACCCTGCTCGGCATCGGCGCCGGGATCGCCGCCGGCGCACTCTGGGGGCTGGTGTTCCTGGCGCCGGAACTGGCGCCCGGATTCCTGCCGATCCAGCTCTCGGCCGGGCGCTACCTGGCTTATGGATTGATCGCCGCCCTTCTCATCTACCCGGCCTGGGGCCGGCTGCGCCGCCAGCTCGGCTGGCAAGCCTGGCGCACGCTGGTTGGGCTCAGCCTGACCGGCAACATCGTCTATTACATGTTCCTGGCCAATGCGGTGCAACTGGGCGGCGTGGCCATGGCCTCGATCGTGATCGGGCTGCTGCCGATCGCGGTCACCCTGGTGGGGTCGCGCGACCGCCATGCAGTGCCGCTGCGGCGGCTACTGCCTTCGCTGCTGCTGAGCGGCGCGGGCCTGGCCTGCATCGGCTGGGAGTCGCTGTCGGCGTCCGGCACCGGCTCGCTGGCCGGCCTGGCCTGCGCCTTCGGCGCGCTGCTGTCGTGGACGATCTTCGCGGTGCATAACAGCCGCTGGCTGGCGCGCATCGACGGCGTGTCGTCGCATGAGTGGAACCTGCTGGTGGGTGTGGTGACGGGCCTGATGGCGCTGGTGCTGGCGGTGCCGGCCTTCGTGCTGGCGCCGGGAGAGCACAGCCTGCCGGCGTGGCTGCAGTTCTGGGCCCTGGTGACCGCAGTGGCGGTCCTGTGCTCGGTGGTAGGCAACGCCTTGTGGAACCACGCCAGCCGCGCCCTGCCCTTGAGCCTGATGGGACAGATGATCGTGTTCGAGACCGTCTTCGCGGCGCTGTATGGATTCCTGTGGGAGGCGCGCTGGCCGACCGGGTTCGAGACGGCGGCCATGGTGCTGCTGGTGGGGGGCGTGGTGTCATGTGCATCGGCGCACCGAAAGAACAGGGTGGCCATGCGAAAAGCGTAGGTAACTTGCAACAACGTGAAAAATTGAATCGTGCGCGCAACAAAAATCTTCTCTTATCTTACTATACGCATTATCAATTTTTTAACAACCAAGGAAATGTTGCAATGAAGACTGTCTCAATCCGCCTACTGTCCAGCCTGCTCCTGATGGCCGCATCGTTCCCGGCCTCGGCCGCTCCGACCGTGGTCGCGGCGCTTGAAGTGAAAGGCGTATTCAATGAAAAAATTGGTCCTGCGCCGCAATGTGCGTCCACCCTCGGCGGCAAGCTTGCCGGCCATGGTGAGACGGCCGAAGGAACGCCGGTTGCGTTCGTCGGCGGAGATTGCTTCGCCCAGTCTGGCACGACATTCACCTTCAGCAATGGCAAGTTCATCCTGCTGTATCCAAACGGCGACCAGATCTTTGCCAACTACGGTGGCCAGTTCATTCCCACCGGTGTAGGCACTGCCTACATCATGAACGGCGGCACCTTCACCATCACCGGCGGCTCCGGCACCTATTCCGGTGCACGCGGGGGCGGCTACCTGAGCGGCACCGAAGACCTGTCCAACGGCGCCGGTACGATCGTGTTATCGGGTCGTGTACAGTACAAGCCGAAGAATCGCTGAAGCAGCGCCAGGCCGCACTGACACTGCGTCGTAACGGCCCAGGGAAAAAGCGGCATGTGGTCTCCCGCTCGTTTTTCATGTCCCAGCGGGTGGGTTGACGAGGATCTGCCGGTGACGTCATCAAGAGATCCTGCAAGTACGTCAACGCGCATCCATCACGGCGCGCAGATGCCGCACCGCCGCCAAGGCCATCTCGGGCGTCGCAAAATTGGTGAACCCCATCAACAGCCCACCGCGATCCGCCCTGCCCACCCGCCAGTCGCCCAGCGCCTGCAGACCCAAACCGCGCGCCTGGGCCGCCGCCGTCAGCGCCCGGTCGTCTTGCCCGGCCCCGAGCCGCGCCAGCACATGGATGCCACCGGCCTGCGGCTGGACCTCGATCCGCTCGCCCAGTTCCGACACCAGCGCCGCGACCAGGTAAGCACGCCGCTCGGCATACAGCAGACGCATCTTGCGCAGGTGGCGCGCAAAATGCCCCTGCTCCATGAAATCGGCCACGGTCGCCTGCGGCAGGATCGAACCCGGGCCAGGCAGGTAGTCGACCTGCGCGCGCGTGCGCGCCATTTGCGACTCGGGCACGACCAGGTAGGCCAGCCGCAGTCCGGGCAGCAGCACCTTGCTGAAGGTGCCGGTGTACAGCACCCGTCCGTGGCGGTCGAGGCTCTTCAGCGCCGGCAGTGGCCGGCCGTGGTAGCGGAACTCGCTGTCGTAGTCGTCCTCGACGATCCAGGCGCGGTTGGAGCGCGCCCATTCCAGCAGCTCCAGGCGCCTTGGCAGCGACATCGCCATGCCCATCGGGCTCTGGTGGGTCGGCGTCACCACCGCGAAGCGCGCATCCGGCGCGCGCTGCATGCCGCGCACCACGTCCAGGCCCTGGTCATCGACCGGCACCGGCTCCAGGCGCAGGCCGGATTGCAGCAGGAAGCGGCGCGCGAGGACATAGCCCGGGTCTTCATACCAGCCGGTGTCGCCATCCTGCAGCACGACGCGCCGCGCCAGCTCCAGCGCGCCGTGGTAGCCGGCGGTGACGAACACCTGCTCGGGCGTACAGTCGATGCCGCGCGCGATGCCGAGATAGGTGGCGATGCTGCGCCGCAGGGCGCCGTAGCCGGCCGGATCGGGGTAGGTCATCGCCATCGCCTCCAGTGCACGCAGGTTGCGCCCGGCCAGGCGCGCCCAGGTCTTGCGCGGGAACGCGTCCAGCGCCGGCAAGCCGAGCTGGAACGGCAGGGCTTCGCCCGGCGCGCCTTGCGGGGAACTGGCATTCGGCGCGCGGTGCGCCGCGATCCTGGGCCTGGTCGCGCCGGCCAGCTTCGCCAACTGCGGCGAGACGACCGTCCCGGCCGCCCCGCGCGCCACGAAATAGCCTTCGCCGACCAGCATTTGATAGGCCGCTTCCACGGTGCCGCGCGCCAGGTTCAATTCGCTGGCCAGGCTGCGCACCGACGGCACCCGGTCGCCCGGCTTGAGCTTGCCGGCGGCGATCGCTTCGCAATAGCGGCGATACAGCTGCAGGTAGATCGGCTCGCAATGGTCGCGGCTCGGCTTCAGGTTCTGGATATCCATGATGTCCTATTCATTTCTTCAATTCTTGCACCTATCGGGTAGGCCATTAGCCGCCTATAGTACGCGTATTGAATGAGGAGCGACGATGGATACTTTTACACTGAGCCTGATCGAGACCGACGACGACTACCGCGCCGCCTTTGGCGTGATGCGCGAACTGCGCCCGAACCTGCCCGATGCCGACGCCTTCGCCACCCAGGCGCGGCGCCAGGGCGGGCAGGGATACCGCCTGCTCGCGGCCTGGCAGGATGGCCAGGTCAAGGCGCTGGCCGGCTACCGCATCCTCGAGAACCTGATGAACGGACGCTTCCTGTACGTCGACGACCTGGTCACCACCGCCAGCGCCCGCCGTCATGGACTGGGCGCCCGACTGATCGATGCCCTGCGCGACGAATCCAAGCGCCAGGGCTGCGAAAACTTCGTGCTCGACACGGGCTTGCACATGCCCCTCGCGCAGCGCTTCTATTACCGGCAAGGCCTGCTGGCAATGGGAATGCAGTTTGTCCAGCCACGATGACCCGCAGGCGCCGCGCCTGCGACCGACTGTTTTTTGACCTGACCGGAGTTGTTTTATGAGTGCCCCGAAACGCCTGCCCTATTATTCCCTCTCGCCCGCCGCCTACCAGGGCTTCGGCGCCACCAAGAAGGCGCTCGACGGCAGCTCGCTCGGAAAGGAGCTGATCGAACTGGCCTGGCTGCGCATGTCGCAGATGAACGGCTGCGCCTTCTGCCTGGAGATGCACGCCAAGGCGCTGCGCGCCGACGGCGTGCCTGAAGCGAAGCTCGACACCCTGGCCGGCTGGCGCGTCGCCGACCATTTCAGCGCGCGCGAACGCGCCGCGCTGGCCTGGACCGAAGCGCTGACCCTGGTCGACCGCACCGGCGCGCCCGATGCCGACTACGAGCCGCTCAAGGAATACTTCAGCGAGGTCGAGATCTCCGACCTGACCTTCGCCATCGCCCTGATGAGCGCCTTCAACCGCCTCGCGATCGGGATGCGCCAATGAATATCCTCCATATCGATTGCAGTCCGCGCATCGAGTCGCACAGCCGCGCGTTATCGGGCGCGATGGTTCAGGAGCTGCTGGCGCGCCATCCCCACGCCACCGTGCTGCGGCGCGACCTGGGCCTGGAGCCGATTGCTCACCCGGATGGCGCCTACGCCGCCGCGCTGGCCACGCCTGGCGCCATGGCGGCCGGCATTGCCAACGGCGATGTGCAGCTGTCCGAATGGCTGATCCAGGAAGTCGAGGCGGCCGACGTGCTGGTGATCGGCACGCCGATGAACAACTTCACCCTGCCGTCGGTGTTCAAGGCCTGGATCGACCAGCTGCTGCGCGTCGGCCGCAGCATCGGAGTGAGCGCAAGCGGCGAGAAGGTCGGGCTATTGAAGGACAAGCCGGTCTACATCGGCATTGCCTCGGGCGGCGTGTTCAGCGGAAATCAGGCGCGCCAGCCGGATTTCCTGACGCCCTACCTGACGGCGGCCTTCGGCTGCATCGGTCTGAAGTCGCTCCAGTTCCTTCCGCTGCAGGCGACGGCCTTCCTCGATCCGGCCCAACTGGAGGCGAACCGCGAGACCATGCTCGCCACGATGGACCTGGCGAAAGTCGCGGAGCTGGCGCGCGCCGCCTGACCAGTCCACGGTAGCGTTGCCTGCACCCCGCGGTGCCAGGTGGCGCTACCGCGCGCTTATCGCAAGCCAGGGCGGCCGGCCGCCAGTAAGATCGGCGCACTTCTTTCAGAGCGTGCCGCCATGTCCACTTTCCCCGTCCTGCCCACGCGCGCCGCGCTGGTGCTTTCCGCCAGCGCCCTGCTGCCCCTGATCGCCGTCCCGCACGGAGCGGCCGCCTCGATCCTGCCGGAGGTGCCCGACATCAAGGCCGTCACCGACTACCGGCCCAAGATCCCGCTGCGCGTCTACACCGCCGACAAGGTCCTGATCGGCGAGTTCGGCGCCGAGCGGCGCGAATTCGTCCCCATTGCCAAGGTGCCGGCGCTGATGAAGTCGGCCGTGCTGGCGATCGAGGACACCCGCTTCTACGAGCACGGCGGCGTGGACTGGATCCGCGCGCTCGGCGCGGCCAAGGCGAATATCGGCGACTTCGGCAGCCAGGGCGCGTCCACGATCACGATGCAGGTGGCGCGCAACTTCTTTCTCTCGCGCGACAAGACCCTGCCGAGAAAGCTCACCGAAGTCGCCCTGGCCTACAAGATCGAGAAGGCGCTCACCAAGGACCAGATCCTCGAGGTCTACCTGAACCAGATCTACCTGGGCCAGCGCGCCTACGGTTTCGCCAGCGCCGCGCGCACCTATTTCGGCAAGCCGCTGGCCGGGCTCTCCCTGGCCGAGATCGCGATGCTGGCTGGCCTGCCGCAAAACCCTTCCAGCAGCAATCCGGTGTCGAACCCGCAGGCGGCGCGCAAGCGCCAGCATGTCGTCTTGAGGCGCATGCGCGAGCTGGCGATGATCAGCGAGCCCCAATACCGCCGCGCGCTGGCCGAACCCTTGCAGGTGCGCAGCCACGGCGCCAGCTTCAATCCGCGCGCGGCCTGGGTCGCCGAGATCGCGCGCCAGGCCGTCCATGCGCGCCTGGGCCAGGCCGCCTACGAGCGCGGCATCACCGTCACCACCACCATCGTCGCGGCCGAGCAGGACGCGGCCCATGAATCGGTGCGCCGCAATGTGCTCGCCTACGACCGCCGCCACGGCTACCGCGGCCCGGAAACGCGCATCGCCCTGCCGGCCGGCGCTGCAGAACGCGAGGATGCGATCGCAACCGCCCTGCACAAGCGCCCTGCGGTGGACGGCCTGGCGCCGGCGGTGGTCACCGCGGCGTCCGGCAAACGGGTGCGCGCCCTGCTGGCCAACGGCGAAGAGGTCGAGATCACCGGCCCGGGCCTGGCCTTCGCCGCCGGCGCCCTGTCGGCCAAGACCAGGCCGGCATTGAAACTGGCGCCCGGCGCCGTGATCCGCGTGACCCGCCCTGCCGGCGGCGCCTGGGCGATCGCCCAACTGCCCGAAGTCGCCGCGGCCTTCGTCGCACTCGATACCGACACCGGCGCCTACCGCGCCCTGGTCGGCGGCTTCGATTATTCGCTGCACAAGTTCAACCACGTGACCCAGGCCTGGCGCCAGCCGGGATCGAGCATCAAGCCCTTCGTGTATTCGGCCGGCCTCGAGCGCGGCTTCTTTCCCGGCACGCAGATCCTCGACGAACCGCTCGACTTCAGCGCCGAGAAGGCCTATGCCAACTGGTCGCCGCGCAATGACGACAATGTGTTCGAGGGCCCGGTCACGGTGCGCCACGCGCTCTCGCGCTCACGCAATGTGCCCACGGTGCGCATGCTGCGCGCGCTGGACGTCGACTATGCCCGCGAGCACCTGGCCCGTTTCGGCTTCAACGCCGCGCGCCAGCCGCGCAACCTCACGCTCGGCCTGGGCACCGGCGCCGTCACGCCGCTCCAGATGGCCGGCGCCTATGCGGTGCTGGCTAATGGCGGCTATCGGGTCGAGCCATGGCTGATCGCGCGCATCGAGGATGGCGACGGCAAGGTGCTCCACGAGCAGTTGGCGCCGCAGCCACGGCAAGAAGCCGCACGCGTGCTGGACGAGCGCAACGCCTTCATCGTCGACAGCATGCTGCGCGACGTCACCCGCGTCGGTACCGCGACGGCGGCCTCGCGCCAGTTGCAGCGGCAAGACCTGGCGGGCAAGACCGGCACCACCAGCAACGCGGTCGACGGCTGGTTCGCCGGCTACGGCGGCCAGGTGGCGGCGGTGGCCTGGATGGGTTACGACGAACCGCGCTCGCTGGGCGGGCGCGAATTCGGCTCCACGCTGGCGCTGCCGATGTGGGTCGATTTCATGCGCGTCGCATTGGCGAAGACGCCGCAGCACGAGCCGCTGCCGCCCGAGGGCGTGGCGCGCGCGGGCGGCGACTGGGTATATGCCGAGTATGCGGAGCAAGAGCGCGCGCCCGAGCCAGTCGACGGCCTCGAGACGCTGATAGGGACGCTTTCAGCGGATGACGAGAGGATGTTGCCTTGATCAGAGCTCGATCAGCAAGTCCTGGCGGAAGCCTTCCTGCTCGCCCTTGCTCAGGTAGCCGAGCGGGTTGGCCACCACCCGGCACGACCAGGACAAGGGGCCGTCGCGGCCCTCGACCAGATAGTCGTTCATGCAGTGCAGGTGGCCGTGCATCCATAGCTGGGCACTCTTGAACATGTCGTCGAGCGTGTTGCAAAAGCCCGCCGTGCCGGGCGTGAGGCCGTAGCGCGGGTCGGCGCTCATCAGGCTCGGCGCAAAATGGGTGACCACGGCCGTCTTGCCCTCGAATGGCGTGGCCAGCGCCGCGCGCAACCAGGCCTGGCAATCGAGCGACATGGCGCGGATGCCTTCGGCCAGCACTTGCTCGCCATCCTTCAGCGTCGTGTTCTTGCTGAGGTAGTAGTTCGCCGCGCGGAAGGCCTTGTTACGTTGCTGCAGCTGCTTGGCCAGGTCGGTGTCGCGCAGCGCCAGCGCATCGAAGTCGCTCCACAAGGTGGTGCCGATGAAACGCACGTCGCCGATGGTGACGATCTCGCGGTCGAGCCACGTGATGCCCAGGCGCTCGCAGGTCGCGCGCAGCCGCGCATGGGTAGCGTCGTAGTCGAGCGAATCGAATTCGTGGTTGCCGGGGATGAACAGCACCTGCTTGCCGGCCAGCGCCGGCAGCGCGGTCGAAAAGCGCTCGAGCCCGAAGTCTTGCGTTTCCAGGCGCGAGCCGGCCTGGTAGGAGCCGATGTCGCCGGCCAGCACCACCACGTCGGCGCCAGGCAGGATGTGCGGCTGGAAGCCGGGATAGCGTTCGAGGTGGAGGTCGGAGAAAAGCTGTATGCGCATGGGCGCCGAGTATAGCGCAAGCGCCGCCCGGCTTCAGGCACGCGGGACGCACATGAGCGTCCCGCGCGATCCGCTTTCTGCCTAGAAGCGGATATTCGCCGTCAGGCTGGCCGAGCGCGGCGTGCCCGGGGTGTAGCGGTAGCCGCTCTTGTTGATGGCGGCGACATACTTCTCGTCGCCGATGTTGTACACGTTCAGGCGCACGTCTACGTTCTTGTTGACCTTGTAGCCGACCATGGCGTCGAACACCCAGTACGACTCGGTATAGGCCGGGGTGCCGATCGCGCCGTCGGTGCCGCGCGCGAGCTTGTCGGAAAAGCGCGCTCCGCCGCCGATGCGCAGGCCCCACGGCAGGTCGTACGAGGTCCAGGCGGTGAACGACTGCTTCGGCGTGTAGGTCAGGCTGTTCTCGCCGGCGGCGGTCACGTTGCGGCCGCGCTCGACGCTGGTGTCCATGTACAGGTAGCCGGCGCTCAGGAGCCAGTGCGGGGCCAGCTCGCCGGTCGCGCCCAGTTCCACGCCCTGCACCCGCTTCTCGCCGGTCTGGTACCACTGCTGGTCGGCCGGATCCTGCTCGACCTCGTTCTCGACCTCGGTGCGGAACAGCGCCGCCGACAGCGACAGCTTCGATTTGAGCAAGTCCAGCTTGCCGCCGACCTCGGTGGTGACGGTCTTCTGCGGCTCGTAGATCGGGTTCTGGGCGCTGTTGGCGCTGCCCGAGACGGTGAAGCTGCCGCCCGGCGGCTGCTTGGAGCTGGCCACCATCGCGTACACGCTGCTGTTGGCGGTCGGCTTGTACAGCGCCGACAGCTTGCCGTTGACCAGGTTGTCGCCGACCTTGAAGCGGGTCGAGGTCAGCACATTATTGGTCAGCGCCACCACCGAATAGTCGCCGCGGAAGTGGTCGAGGCGCACGCCGCCGTTGAAGATCCAGCGCTCGCCGAGCTTGACGGTGTCGAACAGGTACAGGCTCTGGGTGTCGATCTCGCCCTCGTTGTAGGCGCCGGTGCGGCGCACGTCGACCGGCGTGGTCGGCGCCTGGTTCGGGTCGGGACGATAGATGTTCGCGACCGGCAGCGTGCCCAGGCCGGTCAGGCCCCAGGTGGTCTGGCGCTCGCTGCTCACTTCCAGGCCGGTCACCAGGGTGTGCGACACGGCGCCGGTAGTGAACTGCGAGGTCAGGGTCGTGACGTTGGTGAGGATCTTGTTTTCCTGGTCCTTGCCGGTGCGGATGCTGCGCGCCAGGGTCCAGGTATTCGGATCGCCCTGCACCGGCGTGGCCAGGTTGGCGGCGCTGGTGAGAAAGGCCGTCAGCAGGTAATCCTGGCTGGTCTTGCCGTATCGGCTCGTATTCTGCAGCTTCATGGTCGGCGAGAAGTCGTGCTCGACGCGCACGGTCGCCATATCGGCTTTCACGTCGTCGTAGTCGTCGGTCGAGCCATAGAAATTCTTCGGATCGACCTTGGGCGCGTCGGCGATCCATGGCCGGGCGCGGTCCGGGCTGGTGTAGCCCGGCAGGCCGATCACGAACACGCCGCCGTCGGGGATGTTGTTCTGGTCGACGTGCAGGTAGTCCAGGTGCACGCGGGTCGCGCCGTTCAGGCCGAAGCCGATGCTCGGCGCCACGGCCCAGCGCTTGTTCTCGACCACGTCGCGCGCGGCGCTGCCCGAATCCTGGGCCAGCACGTTCAGGCGCACGGCGATCCCACGCTCGGCGTCGAGCACCCGGTTGACGTCGGCGGTGATGCGTTGCTGGTCGCCGCTGCCGCCGGTGATCGAGGTCGTGACCAGGTCGGTCAGGTTGGCCTTCTTGGTCACCAGGTTGACCGACCCGGTCGGCGCGCTGCGGCCGTTGTCGGTGCCGGCCGGGCCTTTCAGCACGTCGATCTGCTCCAGGTTGAACACATCGCGCGAGATCGTGCCGATGTCGCGCACGCCGTCGACGTAGATGCTGTTGGACGTGTCGAAGCCGCGCATGAAGATCGCGTCGCCGGTCGTCGTGTTGCCGTTCTCGCCGAGGAAGAAGGCGCCCACGCCAGGGGTGTTGCGCAGCGCCTCGGTCAGGGTCAGGGCGCCCTGCTGCTCGAACAGCTCCTTCTTGATCACCTGCACCGTCTGCGCGGTGTCGACCAGGCGCTCGGTGTACTTGGGCGACGACGCGTTTTCGGCGCGGAACGGATTCTCGTAGCTGCCGACGATTTCGACGGTCGACTGCGGGGCCACGGTGGCCGTCGGGGCATTGACCGCATTGGTGGCTGGCGCGTCGTCGGCCGCGTGGGCGCCGAGCGGGAGCAGGACGGCGGCCAGCGCGGTGCCGGCGACCTGGCTGCGGGTGGATGGGTGCTTGCGGCTCTTGATAGCTTTCATGGCGAGTGTGTCTCTTTCAGATGAGTAGTGCGTAACAGTGCAAGTAAAACAATGATTCTACCGAGAACGTCAATACATGTAAACGATAATCATTATCATTCGCGTTCGCACAACACTTCCGATCCACTTCGTATCTGGCGTTTGCGGGTAGCGAAAGCAAACGTCCCCGCTCTCGGCGGGGACGTTTTTCGCTCATTCGGCGCAGGCGGCGGTTCACCGCCTGCTGGCGGACCTTACGCTTTCTTTTGCTGCGCGATCCAGTTATCGACCAGCTCGCCCAGCACGTCGAGCGGCACCGAGCCGGCGCCCAGCACCATGTCGTGGAAAGCCGGCAGTGAGTACTTGTCGCCCAGTTCCTGCTGCGCTTTCTGGCGCAGTTCGAGGATGCGCAACATGCCGATCATGTAGGCGTTGGCCTGGCCCGGCCACACGACGTAGCGCTCGGTTTCCTGGGCGCCGATGCCGTAGTCGATCGCCTGCTGGCGGGTCCAGCCCTTGGTGTGCAAGCCGGTGTCGACCACCAGGCGGCGGGCGCGGAACAGTTCCGAACCCAGGGCGCCCAGGAGGCCGGGCACATCGCCCTCGTACCAGCCCTGCTCGACCGCCAGGCGCTCGGTGTACAGCGCCCAGCCTTCCGAGTGCGCGCTGCCGCCGCTGAAGATGCGCTGGCTGCGGAACTTCGGCAGGTCGCTCATCTCCTGCTGGATCGCGAGCTGGAAGTGGTGGCCCGGCACGGCTTCATGGTAGGCCAGGCTGCGCATGCGGACCATGCTGAAGGTCGGGCCGCGCAGCGGCACCCAGAAGATGCCCGGACGGCTGCCGTCCGGCGCCGGCAAGGTGTAGTGGGCGGCCGCCGACGGCTCGGTCAGCGGCGGCACGCGGCGCACGTCGACCGGCGCGCGCGGCTTCAGGTTGAACAGCGTGCTGCTCCTGCGCTCGGCGTCGCGCACCATCTCGTTGTAGCTGGCGATGATGGCGGGCCTCGGATCGCCTTCGCCCTTCGGCTGGAAGCGCGCGTCGAGCTGCTGCATGCGGGCCTCGATGCCGCCCTCGACCAGGCCGAGCGAGCGCAGGTGCTTGTCCATCTCGGCTTCGATGCGCGCCACTTCGCGCAGGCCGATCTGGTGAATCTCCTCGGCGCTCAGCTGGGTGCTGGTGAAGTTCTCGATCGCGCGCTTGTAGGCGGCGGCGCCGTTCGGCAGGCGCGAGATGCCCGCCACGTCGCCGGTCTTCGGGTGGATCTCGGCCATGAAGGCCTGCACGCGGGTGTACGCAGGACGGATCTTCTGCTCGACGATGCCGGTCGCACGCGCGATGGCGGCGCTGCGCGCCTCGGGCGACAGGTCCTTGATCTCGGCAGTGCGCTGGGCCAGCGTGGTCACCAGCACGTTCTCACTGGCGGCCGGTTTCAGGAAGTGCTCGACCTGGAACTGGGCGCGCTCGAGGATGAAGCGCGGCGGGATCAGCTGCTTGCCTGCTGCGCCCCTGGCGCGCGCCAGCGCTTCATCGAGGCGCACGCCAACCTGGTCCAGGCGGGCCAGGTAGCTGTCCACGTCGGCCGCGCTGCGCAGCGGATGGGTGTTGGTCATGAAGTTGACCAGGCTGATCTGCGGTCCGCTGAACTGCGAGAACACGAAGGCGTGGTCCTCGAACGGCTCGTTGGCGATCACGTTCTGCAGCGACCAGCGCATCACGGCGGCCGAGATCTTCTGGGTCTCGTTCAGGGGCTGCGCCTTGAAACCGTCGAGGCGCTTGATGCCCTCACGCGCGAGATCGACCGACTTCTTGCGGTGCGCCGCGGTCAGCGGGGTCAGTTCGCGGTCCAGCCTGGCCTGCTCGGCGCCGCCGAAGTACTGGGTCGAGGTCGCCAGCTGCGGGCTCTGGCGCACCCAGTCCTCGGCAAACTTGTCGCTCCAGGCGTCGAACGCCTTGTACGGGGCGGCGGTAGCGGCCTGGCTGGCGGCGGCTGGAGCGGCAGCGGCTGGCAGCGACACGCCGGCGAGCATGGCGGGAATGAACAGGGCGGCGATGGTGGCGCGCAGGCTGCGCTGGCGGGTCGATGGCATCTTGGGTGTCTTCCTTGTGGTTGATGAACTGCGGCGGCGCATCTCGTGGATGGTCTCTTGCCGTCGAAGAATCTAACATGGAAGTAAACAGATCGACAACGCCGGTGTTGTCGGGCCGCGTACGTACGGCGTCCATTCCAGCGGCGCGATGGCCGTGCTGATGCGCAAGGACTGATGCGAGAGCGCCCCGGCGTCAGCCAGGCGGACGATCGGCGTACCCGCGCGCGGCGGCGATCATCCGGTCCTTGAGCTCGACCTCGCCGCAGTAGTACAGCACTGCCGCACCCAGGCAGGCCAGCACCTTCCATCCCAGCAGCAGGCTGCCGATGCAGGCCAGCGCCGCCCCAAGGGCGAGCCGGAGCGCGAAGGTGCGGCGCGCCATGCCGAACACCAGGCGGCTGTGCGGCCGCTGGTGGAAGAACACCACGAACAGCAGCCAGTAGGGGATCGCATAGACGAAGTACAGCAGCGCGCCGATGCCGAGCGCGAAGCCGACGAAGGGCACGCGGAACGCCAGCATCCCGACGCCCCCGAGCGCCAGCCAGTACAACAGCAGGTTCCGGTACCGCACTTCCCCTCCCGATGAATCACGTTGGACGGCATCTTACAGCACCGCCGCCAATGGGAAGGATGCGCGCTCCGTATAATGCCGGAGCCAACCTTCATGAACGAAAGCGATCACGCCGCATGCAGCACACCAGGGACCAGCTCGAAAACAACCAGGTCGCCATCTATTTCGGCGCCGTGGCGCTTGCCGCCCTGGCGGCACTCGCGCTGCCGGGAACCACCGCGCTGGAAGCGGCGGTCAACCCGGCCCTGGCGCTGATGCTGTTCGTGACCTTCCTTCAGGTGCCCCTGGCCGAGTTGGGCCGGGCCTTCACCAACACCCGCTTCCTGGCCGCGCTGCTGGCGACCAACTTCGTCGTGATCCCGCTGCTGGTCGCCGGCCTGCTGCCCTTCGTGCCGGCAGATCCGCTGGTCCGGCTGGGCGTCTTGCTGGTGCTGCTGGCGCCCTGCATCGACTATGTGGTCACCTTCTCCCACCTCGGCCGCGCCGACGCGCGCCTGCTGCTGGCCGCGACGCCGGTGCTGCTGGTGGCGCAGATGCTGGTGCTGCCGGTCTACCTGCGCATCCTGCTCGGCGACGGCGCCGCCGGCCTGGTCCAGCCGGGGCCCTTCATCGATGCGTTCACATGGCTGATCGCCGTACCGCTGCTGCTGGCGGTTGCAGTGCAGTCCTGGGCCGGCCGCAGCCAGGCCGGCGCGCGTGTGTCAACGGTGCTCGGCCTGCTGCCGGTGCCGGCCACCGCCCTGGTGCTGTTCATCGTGGTGGCCTCGGTGCTGCCGCAGCTCGGCCAGGCGCTGGACGCGGCGCTCGGCGTGGTGCCGGTGTATATCGCCTTCGCGCTGCTCGCACCAATCGCCGGCTGGCTGGTGGCGCGGCTGTTCCGGCTCGAAGCGCCCGCGGGCCGCGCGGTCGCCTTCAGCGGCGCCACCCGCAACTCGCTGGTGGTGCTGCCGCTGGCGCTGGCCGTGCCGGGGGCGGTGCCACTGCTGCCGGCGATCATCGTGACCCAGACCCTGGTCGAACTGGTCGCGGAACTGGTCTATGTGCGCGCCATCGCCCGCCTCGGAAAATCGACTCCAACCGTTGACGCCGCATGAGGCGCATCGGCTAGTCGACTGGCGCGGATCAAATACCCCCGCGGGAGGTCCATGCATCATTTCCATGTGGAAATAACCTAAAGGACCGCCATGGACATTTCGCTCCCAGCAGTATCATCGACCGCCTACAGTATCGCTGTCGCCGCCGAGCGGCCGCCGTTGTGGAATCCACGGGCGGCGACCTTGTGGGGGCTGCTGCTTTCGCCCGCCTTCAGCGCCTACATCCACATGCGCAACTGGCGGGCGCTCGGCCAGGAAGACAAGGCCGCGGAGGCCCGGACCTGGTGTTATATGGTCATGGGATGCATCGTCGTGAGTTGCTTCCTGCCGGTCGCCGGCGAGATGCTGGGCCGCGACCTGTCCCCGCCGTCGGCAACGGCGCTCGGCCTGCTGGCCGCCTGGCATCTGTGGGGCGGGCGGGCGCAGGAACGCTATGTCGCGGCGGTCATCGGCGACAGCTACGTACGCCGTCCCTGGAGCAAGTCGGTTTTCAGCGCCATCGGCGTTTTCACGGCCATCGTCGTCGCCAGCGCCCTGCTCACCGTCATCCTCCTTCCCTGAGGTCGGCAAGCCGCGCTAACGGACGTCCGCCTCAATTACCAGGCGCGCCTGCTTCGCCGGACTCCAGCTGCGCGCGAGGCGCCAGTCGCGCGCGGCGCCCTCCACCACCACCTGCCAATGGGTCGCCTCGAGCCGCGGCAATACGGCCGAGAAGCGGCCCTGCGCATCCGGCAGCGCTTCCAGTTCCATGTCGCGCTCGGGCAGGGTCGGATGCGCGAGCCGGATGTGGAACGGCGCCACCACAGGCTGGCCGCCGCTGGCCAGGCGCCCATCCAGCCGCCCCGCCCGCGCATTGTGGCTGGCTTCGAAGCTCAACGCCAGCTCGGTGGCGACGCGGTCGCGCCGCAAGTCCTGGTTGATCGCCTTGCCCTGCTTGTAATAATCGGCCACCACCATCGCGTCGGGCTGCTGCATGCCCAGCCAGGCCGAGACGCCGGTGGCGATCATCACCGCCACCGGCCCGATCATCAGGAACCACGGCCAGCGGTGCTTGTACCACGGCGCCGGCGCGCCATGCGGGAAGTTGGGATTCGTCGCTTGCATGTTGTTCTCCTTGCTCATTTCAGCACACTTATCCGGGTGTGCTCACTTCGGAACGATGAAGGCCGCGCCTTCGCTCACGCCCAGCTCGGGGTCAGTGCTCGAGCGCACCGTGAATTCGATCTTGTTCGAGCCCGGCTTGCCGGCGCCCGGGTCGATGCGCACCCGCACCGGCACCGCGCGGGTGGTGGCGCCATCGATCGCGATCGGCCCCTCGTCGACCACCGTGGCCGACGAGATGCCGCTCACGCTCACCCGCAGCGACTGCGGCGCTTCGCTCGTGTTCATCACCTGCAGCCGGTACACGTTCTCGATGCGGCCATCCTCGACCTCGCGCCCCATCGAGCCGCGGTCGCGGATCACGTCCAGCTTGAGCGGATTGCGCAGCAGCAGCGAGGTGCCCATCGCCGCCACCAGCAGCGCCAGCACCGCGCTGTAGACCAGCACGCGCGGGCGCAGCATGCGGCGCCGGATCTCGGCCGAGCCGAGTTTCTGCACCAGGCCGTTCTCGGTCGCATAGCGGATCAAACCGCGCGGCCGCCCGACCTTGTCCATCACGATATTGCAGGCGTCGACGCAGGCGGCGCAGCCGATGCACTCGTACTGCAAGCCCTGGCGGATATCGATCCCGGTCGGGCATACCTGCACGCACAGGCTGCAATCGATGCAGTCGCCGCTGTTGCCGGCGTCCGCCTTCGCTTCGCCCTTGCGGCGGCCGTTGCGCGGCTCGCCGCGCGCGACGTCGTAGGTGACGACCAGGGTGTCCTTGTCGAACATCGCGCTCTGGAAGCGCGCATACGGGCACATATACTTGCACACCTGCTCGCGCAGCCAGCCGGCGTTGCCATAGGTGGCGAAGGAATAGAACAGGATCCAGAAGGTTTCCCACGGCCCCAGGCCGAAGGCCGCGATCTCGCCGCCCAGCGAGCGGATCGGGGTGAAGTAACCGACGAAGGAGAAGCCGGTAAACAGCGCCACCGCGCCCCATGACAAATGCTTGGCGCTGCGCTTGGCGACCTTCTCGGCATTCCAGGGCTGGCGCGCGAGCCGCATCTGGGCGCTTCTCGACCCTTCGATCTTGCGCTCGATCCACAGGAAGATCTCGGTATAGACGGTCTGCGGGCAGGCGAAGCCGCACCAGACGCGGCCCGCCACCGCCGTCACCAGGAACAAGCCATAGGCACACACGATCAGGAGCGCCGCCAGGTAGATGAAGTCCTGCGGCCAGAACACCATGCCGGCCAGGTAAAACTTGCGGCTGGCCAGGTCGAACAAGACGGCCTGGCGGCCGTTCATGTTCAGCCATGGCAGGCCGTAGAACAGGATCTGCGTCAGCCAGACGCAGGCCCAGCGCAGCGTGGCATAGCGTCCCTTGATCTCGCGCGGGAAGATATCCTCCCGCGCGGCGTACATGCGGACGACCGCTTCGCGCGGCGCTCCATCGGGGTCTTTCATTTTGCTGCCGTCGCTTTCGCAGGATTGATCGGCGCCGGCGCGACCGGATTCGACAGGCTCCACACATAGGCCGCCAGCACGTGGACCTTCTCTTCACCCAAAAAATCGCCGAAGGCCGGCATGGTGTTGGTGCGGCCCTTGCGGATCGTCTCCATCACGGTCTCGACGCTGCCGCCGTAGAGCCAGGTCTTGTCGGCCAGGTTCGGGGCGCCCAGCATCGCATTGCCCTTGCCGTCGGCGCCGTGGCAGGCCACGCAGGTGGCGAACTTCGGCTTGCCGAAGGCGACCTTGATCGGATCGGCCGACAGGCCCGACAGCGAGCGTACGTAGTGGGCCACGCTCTCGACATCCTTGTCCGACCCCAGCGCCGCGCCCATCGGCGGCATCATGCCGGTGCGGCCGTTCATGATCGTGGTTTTGATGACGTCCGGCTCGCCGCCGTGCAGCCAGTCGCTGTCAGCCAGGTTCGGGAAGCCCTTGCTGCCGCGCGCGTCCGAGCCGTGGCACTGCGAGCAATAGGTCAGGAACAGGCGCTCGCCGATCGCATGTGCCTGCGGGTCGGCCGCCACTGCTTTCAAATCGAGCTTCTTGTACTGCTCGAACAGCGGGCCGTATTCGGCCTTGGCCTGTTTCAATTCGGCCTGGTACTCGCCGACCTGGTTCCAGCCCAGGGTACCGCGCCAGGCGCCCAGGCCCGGATACAGCACCAGGTAGCCGGCC
Organism: Massilia sp. HP4; assembly: GCF_005222695.1. Taxonomy (GTDB): domain Bacteria; phylum Pseudomonadota; class Gammaproteobacteria; order Burkholderiales; family Burkholderiaceae_D; genus Telluria. The sequence goes on from NZ_STGG01000042.1 coordinate 65,435, forward strand.
GCGAACAGGATCGACAGCCAGAACATGACGATCCACCAGCGCGGCATCGGCGTGTTCAGCTCGGTCAGGTCTTCGTCCCACACGTGGCCGGTGGTCTGCTGCGGCTTGCCGTCGGCATCGAGCCTGACCTTGTACTTGGACTGCGACCAGAGCAGGATGCCGCAGCCGGCGATCGACAAAATGGTAATGACCGCGACGTAGTAGTGCCAGAAGTCGTTGAAGAAGTCGGCCATGTCAATGCTCCTCGCCCTGGTCGCAAGTAGGATCGTCCGCGAACGGCAACTGCGCGGCCGCGTCGAAATCGCTGCCCTTGTGCAGCAGGTAGGTCCAGCCCACGATGCCCATGAAGGTCGCGAAGCTGATCACGGTCATGACGCTGCTGGCGTCGTCAAAAATTTGTTGGAGTGCCATTTCAGTTCCTCGTCTTGATCTGGGTGCCCAGGCCCTGCAGGTAGGCGACCAGCGCGTCCTGCTCGGTCTTGTCGACCAGGTCTTGCGGCGCCAGCGCGATCTCTTCATCGGTGTAGGGCACGCCGACGCGGCGCAGCGCGCGCATCTTCGGCATGATCTCGGCCGGGACCAGGCGGGTAGCGGCCAGCCACGGATAGGCCGGCATATTCGATTCCGGCACCACGTCGCGCGGATTGTCGAGGTGGGTGCGGTGCCATTCGTCGCTGTAGCGGCCGCCCACCCGCGCCAGGTCGGGACCGGTGCGCTTGGAGCCCCACTGGAAGGGGTGCTCGTAGACCGACTCTCCGGCCACCGAGTAGTGGCCATACCGTTCGGTCTCGGCGCGGAACGGCCGGATCATCTGCGAGTGGCAGCCATAGCAGCCCTCGCGGATATACACGTCGCGGCCGGCCAGGCGCAGCGGCGAGTAGGGTTTCAGGCCGGCGACCGGTTCGGTGGTCGACTTCTGGAAGAACAGCGGCACGATCTCGACCAGGCCGCCGAAGGAGATGACCAGCAGGACGAGGCCGATCAGCAGCCACACATTCTTCTCGATCCACTCATGGGTGAATTTCATTGCAGACTCCTGGTTTCTTTAGGCTGGGACGACATGCTCGGCTTCGTTCACGCCGTGCGGATTCTTCGGCCCGACCGGGATCGGGACGTCGACGCTCCTGGTGCCGCGCAGCGTCATCCAGGTATTCCAGGCCATCAGGACCATGCCCGACAGGTAGAGGGCGCCACCGGTCACGCGGATCACGTAGTAGGGATAGGTCGCCTTGACGCTCTCGGCGAAGGTATAGGTCAGCGTGCCGTCGGCGTTCACCGCGCGCCACATCAGGCCCTGCATCACGCCGGCGATCCACATCGAGGCGATGTACAGCACGACGCCGATGGTGGCGACCCAAAAGTGCGTCTCGACCATCGCGACACTGTGCATCTGCTTCTTGCCGGCGACACGCGGAAGGATGTAGTAGATCGAACCCATCGTGATGAAGCCGACCCAGCCCAGGGCGCCGGCGTGGACGTGGGCGACGGTCCAGTCGGTGTAGTGCGACAGCGCGTTGATGGTCTTGATCGACATCATCGGGCCCTCGAAGGTGGCCATGCCGTAGAACGACAGCGAGACGATCATGAACTTCAACAGCGGATCCGAACGCAGCTTGTGCCAGGCGCCCGACAGGGTCATGATCCCGTTGATCATGCCGCCCCACGATGGCGCCAGCAGGATGATCGAGAACACCATGCCCAGCGACTGGGTCCAGTCGGGCAGCGCGGTGTAGTGCAGGTGATGCGGGCCGGCCCACATATAGGTGAAGATCAGCGCCCAGAAGTGGACGATCGACAGGCGGTACGAATACACGGGACGCTCGGCCTGCTTCGGAATGAAGTAGTACACCATGCCCAGGTAGCCGGCAGTCAGGATGAAGCCGACCGCGTTATGGCCGTACCACCACTGGATCATGGCGTCCTGCACGCCCGCATACACCGAATACGACTTCATGGCCGACGCCGGGGTGACCATGCCGTTCACGATGTGCAGGATGGCGACGGCCAGGATGAAGGCGCCGAAGAACCAGTTGGCGACGTAGATGTGCTTGACCTTGCGCTTGACGATGGTGCCGAAGAAGACCACGGCGTAGGCGACCCAGACGATGGCGATCAGGATCGCGATCGGCCATTCGAGTTCGGCGTACTCCTTGCCGCGCGTGAAGCCCATCGGTAGCGAGACCGCGGCGCACAGCAGCACCGCCTGCCAGCCCCAGAAGGTGAACGCGGCCAGCTTGTCCGAGAACAGCCTGACCTGGCAGGTGCGCTGCACCACGTAATACGAGGTGGCGAACAGGCCGCAGATGCCGAAGGCGAAGATGACCGCGTTGGTGTGCAGCGGACGCAGGCGTCCGTAGCTGAGCCATGGGATATCGAAATTGAGCGCGGGCCAGGCCAGCTGGGCCGCGATGAACACCCCTGCCGCCATGCCGATCACGCCCCAGACCACGGTCGCGATGGCAAACTGGCGCACGATCTTGTAGTTATAGTTTAGACTGCTGTCCAAGATACTCTCCTGAAATGACACGATTGAGTGACAGTCAGGAGTGTGCGTTTACGTACCTTAAAAATCCTTGATGTGTATCAAAATGTTCCTTGATGGATAGAGTATGAGGAACGTCTGTTGTGGCCGGGGCTGCGACACTTTCTTCCACGATTCCGCGGGCATCGTTTTGAGATGAATCAAGTCCAAAACTAGACGGCCCACCGTCCCGGGAGGGCTTTTCCTCAACTAAGCAATAAGGAATCGCTATGCCGCCTCTTTCCCAATCCGTTCACGAAGAAATGTCGAAGCGCCTGAACCAGGCGCGCGAAGACCTGCTGGGCGCCGTGCGTTCGCGCACCACGGCCGACGAAGGCGATGCGCCATCGATCGGTCCCCTAGCGCACGAAGCGCAAGGAGACGACCGCAATACCGCCGAGATGATCGGCCACGACGAGGTTCATCTCGCCGAGCACGATGCCAACACCCTGCACGAGATCGACGTCGCCCTCGGCAAGCTAGAGGCCGGCGGCGCCGGCATCTGCGAGTCGTGCGGGCGCGAGATTCCCGACGCCCGCCTGCTGGCCACGCCGGCTGTGCGCAACTGCATCGAGTGCCAGGACCGCATCGAGAAGGAAACGCATACGGGTCGCGGCCCGACCATGTGACGGTCCAGCCGGGCCGGCGGCGCGCCGCCGGCCCGGCATCAATTTCCCGCCCGATCGTCATCCTGCAAGACGCGATACGCCGGCCCCTCCAGGTCATCGAACTGCCCGCTGTCGGCCGCCCCGAAAAACACCCACAAGGCCCCCGCCACCACCAGCACGCTGAGCGGCACCAGCAAATACAAGGCTTCCATCGTCAATCCTTTCGCAAGCGCAGCGCATTGAGCACGACCACGGCCGAACTGGCCGCCATGCCGATCCCCGCCAGCCAGGGATTGAGGAGGCCAACCGCCGCCGCCGGAATCGCCGCCACGTTGTACACCGTGGCCCAGGCCAGGTTCTGGCGGATCACCGCCAGCGTGCGGCGCGCCGTATCGAGCGTGTCGGCCAGCGGCGCCAGGCTGTCGCCCATCAGCACGCCATCGGCATGCAGCTGGGCCAGTTCGGCCCCGCGTCCCATTGCGAACGAGACGTCGGCCCCGCGCAGCACGGCTGCGTCGTTGATGCCGTCGCCGACCATCGCCACCACCGCGCCGTCCTGCTGCAGGCGCCGCACATAGGCCAGCTTCTCTTGCGGCAGCTTGCCGCCGATGGCGGTCGAGATGCCCAGCCGCGCCGCTACGGCTTGCGCTGCGTGCTGCTCGTCGCCGCTGAGCAGGATCACGGTCTTGCCGCTGGCGCGGATGCGCTGCACCACGTCGGCCGCCTCTTGCCGCAGGCCGTCGGCCAGGTCGAAGCGCCCCAGCCAGCCATCGCTGTTGCCGAGCCAGACCGAGGTGGTACCGGCCGGCACCGCGGCGCGTGCCACGCCGCCCGCCACGCCGGCGACCCAGGCCGCGCTGCCCAGCCGGTAATAACGTCCTTCGACCCAGCCCTCCACACCTTGCCCGACCGTGAACTGCACCTGGCTGGCGCGGCCCGCCTCGGCCGGCGAGGCGACCACCGCCTCGCGGATCGCGGTGGCCAGCGGGTGCGGGTTGTCGGCTTCCAGCGCGGCGGCGATGCGCAGGCAGTCGAAGCCGGGCACTGTTCCCACCGACAGGGTCTGGCGCAGCACCGGGCGGCCATGGGTCAACGTTCCGGTCTTGTCGAACACCACATGGGTCGCGCGGTCGAAGGTCTCCAGCGTGTGCGGCTGCACCGCCAGCACGCCGCGCCGCAGCAGGCGATCGGTGGCGGCGGCCAGCGCGGTCGGCGTGGCCAGCGACAGCGCGCACGGGCAGGACACCACCAGTACCGCGATCGCCACCTGCCAGGCGCGGCTCGGGTCGACCTGCAGCCAGGCGACATAGGCCAGCACGGTCAGGCACAGCAGGCCGAACACGAACCAGGCCGCGACCCGGTCGGCCCACAGGGCCAGCGCTGGTTTGCCCTGTCCCGCGCGCTCGACCAGGCGCACCAGCATGGCGAGGGTACTGTCGTGGGCGGTCGAGGTCACGCGCAGCACGATGGTCCCGGCCACATTGACCGCACCGCCCGGGACCGGGTCGCCGATGCCGCGGTGCTGGGTGCGGCTTTCGCCGGTGAGCAATGCCAAGTCGACCTCGGTGTCGCCGTCGACGATCGTGCCGTCGGCCGGCGCCGCCTGGCCGGCGCGCACCAGCACCAGGTCGTCCACCCGCAGGCTGGCCGCCATCACCAGCTCGAGGTCCTCATCCCCCCTGCGCAGCTGTGGATCGCCGCGCAGGCGCAGCGCCGATGGCGGCAGGCCCTGCTGCAGGCGCTCGAGCGCGCCGGCGGCCTTGCGGCGCGCACCCAGCTCCAGGTAGCGGCTGCCCAGCAGCAGGAACACGAACATGGTCACCGAATCGAAATAGACGTCGCCGCGACCGGTCGCCAGCGCATGCACGCTGCCCACGAAGGCGGCGCCGATCCCGAGCGCGACCGGCACATCCATGCCCGGCAGTCCACGCCGCAGGTCGCGCCAGGCCCCGGCAAAGAAGGGCCGGGCCGAATACAGCACCGCCGGCAAGGTCAGAAAGAACGAGGCCCAATGCATCAGCGCCGTCATGGCGGCGTCCATCGTGCCTTCGTCGGCCATGTATACCGGCACCGCGTACATCATCACCTGCATCATCGACAGGCCGGCCACAAACAGCTGGCGGAACAGCGTCTTGCGCGCGCGCTCGAGCTGCTCGCCGTGGCGCCGCGCGTCATGCGGATACGCCGTGTAGCCGATCGCGCGCAGGGTGCGCAGGATGGCGCTCGGCCGGCAGCCGGACGGATCCCAGCGCACGAACAGGCGTTCGGTGGCCACGTTCAGGCTCACGTCCAATACGCCCGGCAACTGCTGCAGGCGGCGTTCGATCAGCCACACGCAGGCGGCGCAGCGGATGCCCTCGACCGTGAAACTGGCCGCGCCGTCGAGATCGGCGCCATCGACCAGCTCCAGCTCGGGCGCATTGGCGGCCTCGATGTCGGCCTGGGTGGCGTAGGCGGTGCGGGTCGCGTAATAGTCGGCGAAGCCGCCGTCGACAATGGCCTGGGCCGCCGCCGCGCAGCCGGGACAGCACATGCGCTGGACGTTGCCGCCGACCGTGGCTTGCCAATGGCTGTCGTGCGGCACCGGCAGGCCGCAGTGAAAACACCCGGCGGTCAGCGCGCGCGCCGCCGTGCCGGCACTGGCGCCGGCGGTGTCGCGCACCGCTTCTTCAAGGACCGCGCTCATATCGACCTCCCCACGTCCAGGCACAACTCGTGCATCCAGCCCGGCGGCAGGCCGCCGGCGGCGCGAGCCAGGCCGAGGATGCCGAAGGCCAGTATTGCAAATCCGCAGGCGACGCGCACCGCGCGCCGCGCCATCAGGGCGCGCAAGCGGGTGCCCGCCAGGCCGAGTGCAACCAGCATCGGCAGCGTGCCCAGGCCGAAGGCCAGCATCACGCCGGCGCCCCCCAGCGCCGAGCCGCTCAGCATGGCCGTGACCAGCACGCTGTACACCATCCCGCACGGCAGCCAGCCCCACAAGGCGCCGAGCGCGAACATGCGCGCCCCACCCGCGTCAAAGCCGTTCAACCGCCGCAACAGCGGAGACAGTTGGCGCCACAGCGCCTGGCCGGCCTGCTCGACCCTGGCCAGGCCGCGCCAGGCGTCCATCAAGAACAGCCCCAGGGCCACCAGCATCAGGTTGGCGGCCCAATACAGAGAAGCCTGCAGCGCCGGCAGCGATGCCAGCGAGGCAGCCCCGCCGGCCAGGCCTCCGGCCAGCGCGCCCGCCGTCATGTAACTGGCGATGCGGCCCGCGTTATAGGCCCCGACCCAGGTGAGCGATGCGCCACTGGCCGCCGTCACGCTGCGCACCGGCACCGGGAAAGCCGGTTCCGGCAGCGCCGGCGCTCGCGGGCGCTGGCGGGGCAGCGACAGCGCCCCGACGATCCCGCCGCACATGCCGGCGCAGTGCACGCTGCCGGCCAGGCCAACGAGAAACACGGGAAACAGGCTGATGCCGCTCATGGCTGGTCCCTACACGGTCTGCGAGTGGCGCGGCCCCTCGCCCGGCCGGGCGAGATAGCGGTCGAACGCCATGCACACATTGCGGATCAACAGTCTCCCTTTCATCGTGACGGTGATCCATTCCGGGCCGACCTGCACCAGGCCGTCGTCCTGCATCTGGCCCAGCGCCGCCAGTTCGGTGGCGAAGTGCTGCCCGAAGACGATCGGGAAGGCCTGCTCGATGGCCCGGATCGACAGCTCGAACTGGCACATCAGCTGCTGGATGATCGAGCGGCGCAGCGCATCGTCCATCGACAGGCGGATGCCGCGCTGCACCGGCAGCTCGTTCTGGTCGATCAGGTCGTAGTATTCGTCGAGCGTCTTGACGTTCTGGCTGTAGGTCGCACCCACCGCGCCGATGCTCGACACCCCGCAGGCCACCAGGTCGGCGTCGGCATGGGTCGAATAGCCCTGGAAGTTACGGTGCAGGCGGCCCTGGCGCTGGGCCACGGCCAGGTCGTCGTCCGGCTTGGCGAAATGGTCCATGCCGATGTATACATAGCCGGCCGCGCCCAGGCGCTCGATGCACAGCTGGAGCATCCTGAGCTTGGTGTCGCTGTCGGGCATGTCCTGTTGCAGGATGCGCCGCTGCGGCTTGAACAGGTGCGGCATATGGGCGTAGTGGTAGACCGAGATGCGGTCGGGGCTGGCCATGACCACCTTGTCCAGCGTTTGCGCCATGCTCGCCAGCGTCTGCTTCGGCAGGCCGTAGATCAGGTCGATGCTCACGGAACGGAAACCCGCCGCGCGCGCGGCGTCGATGATGGCGACCGTTTCCGCCTCGGGCTGGACCCGGTTGACGGCTTTCTGCACGTCGGGGTCGAAATCCTGCACGCCCAGGCTGATCCGGTTGAAGCCCTGGCGCCGCAGGCTGTGCACCCGTTCGGTCGACACGGTGCGCGGATCGACCTCGATCGAGTATTCGCCGCGCTCGTCCGGCGCGAAGCTGAAGCAGCGCCGCAGGTGCGCCATCAGCTCGCCCATCTGCGCGTCGGACAGGTAAGTCGGCGTGCCGCCGCCGAAGTGCAGCTGCTCGACCTCGTTCATGCCGGCGAACAGCAGGCCCTGCATCTCGACTTCACGCTTCAGGTAGGACAGGTAGGTGGCCGCCTTGTCGCGCCGCTTGGTGATGATCTTGTTGCAGGCGCAGTAATAGCAGAGATGCTCGCAGAACGGGATGTGCAGGTATAGCGACAGCGGCCGCTTGCCGCGCGTGCGCACGCTGGCCACCGCATGCAGGTAGTCGCGGTAGCCGAAATCGGCGCTGAAGCGGTCGGCGGTAGGGTAGGAGGTGTAGCGGGGGCCGGACTTGCCGAGCCGGGCCAGCAGGTCGCCATCGAATTCGACGACAGGATGGAGCATGATGGCGGTTTGGGACGGAGCCGGGGTGGGAACCGGGGTGGGGACCGGGGTGGGGACCGGCGCGGGGGACGCCGCTTGCGCTTCGACGGGCATGACAATGGAACTCCAGCTGCTGGCCACTTTGCGGAAATGCAAAGTGGCACCATTTAGCTGTCAGTTTATTGAGCTGGCTCTTGCGAATCCTTGATATGCATCAAAATATAGCTGAGTCTGCCTTACTTCGCTCGGCCAGTATTGTTGAACTTGAACACCGACAAGGCCAGCGACAGGCGGGCCGCCTCGTCGGCCACGCTGCCCGACGACACGGCCGATTCCTCGACCTGGGCCGCGTTCTGGCGGGTGATCGCATCGAGCTCGGTCATGGCCGCATTGACGCCCAGGATGTCCTGGGCCTGCTCGCGGCTGGCGGCGGTGATCGCGCTCATGATGGCGGCCGCCCCGGCCACCTTGTCGACCACCTCGCGCATGGTCTGGCCGGCCTGGCCCACCAGTTCCGTACCCTCTCCCACGTGGCCGCTGGAGACCTCGATCAAGCCCTTGATTTCCTTGGCGGCGCCGGCCGTGCGCTGGGCCAGGCTGCGCACCTCGCCGGCCACGACCGCGAAGCCGCGGCCCTGCTCCCCGGCGCGCGCCGCCTCCACCGCCGCATTCAGCGCCAGCAGGTTGGTCTGGAAGGCGATGCCGTCGATCAGGCCGATGATGTCGCCGATGCGGTGGGCCGAACCGCTGATCTTGTCCATGGTCTGGCCGACCAGGCCGACCGACGCGCCGCCCTGTCCCGCCACCGTGCTCGCGGCGCGCACCATGCCGTCGGCCTGCACCGCGCTGTCGGTGTTGCGGCCGGCGGCGCGGGCGATGTTGCCCAGGCTGCCCGCGGTCTGCTCCAGGCTCGCGGCCTGGGCTTCGGTGCGGCTGGCCAGGTCGGCATTGCCGGCGGCGATCGCGCGCGTGGCCAGCTCGATCGAGCTGACGTTGGCGCGCACGTCGCCCATGATCGCGGTCAGGTTGATGTTCAGCTGGCGTAGCGCCAGCTGCAGGCGGCCGATCTCGCCGCCTCCGGGCGCGGGTACCGGCCGCGCCAGGTCGCCACCGGCCAGCGCATAGACAGTCGCGGTGGCGTCCCGCAGGGGCTGGGCGATGCTGCGATTGAGCTCATACCAGACGGCCAGCGAGGCCAGGACGCCGGCGCCGGCCAGCACGCGCCAGGCGGCGCCGTCGACCGCCAGCCCGAGCGCGGCCAGCAGCAAGGCCTGGGCCCCCATCATCCAGCCCAGGCGCTGGCCAAGCGGCACATCACGCAGCGCCCCCAGGCGCCTGCGCCAGCCGCTACGCACCGCCTGGCCGCGCACGATCGCCATACCCCGTGCCTTGCCACTGCGCAGATCGCCGTACAGCCGCGCCGCACGCTCGACCTGGGCACGGGTCGGCGCGGTGCGCACCGACATATAACCGGTCACCCGGCCGCCTTCCTGGATTGGCACCACGTTCGCGACCACCCAATAGAAATCGCCGTTCTTGCGGCGGTTCTTGACCATGCCGGTCCACGGCTCGCCCGCCTGCAGGGTTGCCCACAGGTCGGCAAAGGCTTCGGGCGGCATGTCCGGGTGGCGCACCATATTGTGGGCCTTGCCCAGCAATTCCTGTTCGCTGAAACCGCTGACTTCGACGAAGCTCGGGTTGACGTAGGTGATGCGGCCCTTGGTATCGGTTTTCGATACGATGGACTGCCCTTCGTTCATCAGGTATTCGATGCCGGTGACTGGCTGGTTGTTACGCACTGCGCTCTCCTAGTGTTGCTCTATGGCAAAAGTATCGTTTCTTGCATTCTAACCATGAGGAATTGCAAAAAGTATGACCTGCATCAAAAATCCCATGGTCCACGGCCTTAAGTAACCAAGAGATTCTTGATTTAGTTCAATATCTTGCTTTCAAGGTAAACTTGTGGGATGGATAATCTGACCCACTCCCTGGTCGGCCTGGCGCTGGGCGAACTCGCCGACCGCGCCCTGCCGGCCAATCCCGATCCGCTCAAGGCATGTACGCGCCGCCGCGTCCTGCTCGCCACCGGCGCGCTGGCCAGCAATTTCCCCGACCTCGACCTGGTGCTCACGCCTTTGCTGGCGCCGCCGCTCGGCTACCTGCTGCACCACCGCGGCCACACCCACACGCTGCTATACGCCCTGCCCCAGATCGCGCTGCTGCTTGGCCTGCTCTGGCTGCTGTGGCCGGGGGCACGGCGCCTGATGCAGGACGACCGCACGGCGCGCAAGGCGGTGCTGGCAACCGCCGCGGTCGGGATGGTGCTGCACCTGTCGCTCGACTTCCTGAACGTCTACGGCGTGCACCCCTTCCACCCGCTCGACTCGCGCTGGCTGTACGGCGATATGGTGTTCATCATCGAACCGGTGTTCTGGACCTCGCTCGGCGTTGCGTTGGCCTTGCTGGTGCCGAACCGGGTGCTGCGCTGGCTGTTCGCGGGCTCGATCCTGGCCGCGCCGGTGCTGTTTACCTCGATGGGTTTCTTGCAGTGGGGGTCGCTGGCCGGCTTGCTGCTGGTGGCCGCCGTGGTGGCTTTCATGGCGCGCCGCGGCGGGTCGCGCGGCGTCATCACCGCGATCGTGGCCTGCCTCGGCTTCATTGCGGTCCAGGGCGTGGCCGGCCACCTGGCGCGGGAACAGATCCGCTCGGCGCTTGCCCAGCTCGAGCCGGGCAGCCGTATCCTCGACCTGCCGCTGTCGGCCTTTCCCTCGAATCCCCTGTGCTGGTCGTTCGCGACCATTACCGACAACGGCGGCGCTGGCAGTTATGCGGTGCGCCTGGGCGTACTGAGCCTGGCGCCAGGCGTGAGCGACGTCGCCGCCTGCCCGGTGCGCTTCGGCGGCGAGCCGGACGGGCAGGCCTCGGCGCTGTCATGGAAGTACCAGGAAGACGGCAGCCTGGCCGGCCTGCGCGCGCTGCAGCGGGATAACTGCCACTTCGATGGCTGGCTGCGCTTTGCGCGCGTGCCGTCGCTGGTCGACGGCAAGGCCACCGATATCCGTTTCAGCGCGCCCGGGGTCGACAATTTCTCGACCTTGCCTTATGCCGGGATGGCGGACCGGCCCTGCCCGGCGCCGGTGCCGCAGTGGGAGCGGCCGCGCCAGGACTTGCTGGATCCACGCCACATGCCAAGATAGGACCTAAAGCAGAGCGGGGTTTCACATGGCGTGACGTATGATCGACTGCACGCCGCCCACGACCGGAAAGGAAGGACAATGACCACCGAACTGACCCTGCTGGGCTGGACCCTGGTGCTGGCCCTGGTCCAGATCCTGCTGCCCTCCACCTTGCGTACCCAGGAAACGGGCGCCCAATACAATATGAGTGCGCGCGACGGGGCGGCCCCGCCCCCGCGGCCGGTGACGGCGCGCCTGCAGCGGGCCCAGGCCAATCTGTTCGAGACCCTGCCGCTGTTCGCGGCGGCGGTGCTGATCGCGCATGTGTCGGGCACGCAGGGTACCTTGACCCTGTGGGGCTGCTGGCTCTACCTGCTGGCGCGCATCGTCTATGTGCCGCTGTACGCGGCCGGCATCCCCGTGCTGCGCACGCTGGTGTGGCTGGTGTCGGTCGCCGGGCTGGCGATGATCCTGTACGCGCTGCTGGCCGCCTGACTCACCTGGCGATGCCGCGCCCCGTTGCGGCCCAGTAGATGCCGCCGTACAGGTGGTGCAAAAAGACCGGATCGCCGTAGGTGGCCGCCATATGGCCCATCCCGGTATAGAAGGCGCGGCCGCCGTCGTAGTACTGGTACCAGCTGATCGGGTGGAAGGCGCCCATGCCCTTGCCCTCGCGGTCGGGCCAGCTCGTCTGCGGGCGGTAGGTGGATTCGTCCACACTCAGCAGGTAGACCAGGTCCTTCGAGCGCGCCGGGCCGAATTCATACCATTCGTCGGTGAACAGGTTGCGCGGCGCGAAGCGTTCCATGCCCGGAAAGTTTGATTGCTCGACCTTCACGATCGCGGTCTGGATGGCAGGATGGACATGGAACATATGGCCCACCAGCTGCGTGTACCACGGCCAGCCGTACTCGGTATCGGCCGCGCTGTGCACGCCGACATAGCCGCCGCCGCGCCGGATGAAGCGTTCGAAGGCCGCCTGCTGGGCGTCGTCGAGCACGTCGCCGGTGGTGAGCAGGAACACCACCGCCTGGTACTTGGCCAGTTCGGCGTCGTTCATCACGCGCCCGGCGTCGGCGGTCCAGAACACCTCGAAGTCATGCAGCTTGCCCAGTTCCTGCACGGCCGTTACGCCGGCATGCACCGCGTCGTGGTGCCAGCCGGCGGACTTGGAGAACAGCAGCACCTTGAACTGGGCGGCCTGCACCGGCGAGACGGAGGCGAAGGCGAGCGCGCAGGCGCAGACGACGGTGGCAAGCGAACGGATCATTGGCATGGACTGGGAACGGTTGCAGGACCATGCACGCTAATTCCTTGCCTCTTGCTTGTCAACAAAACATTCTCCTTTTGAGTCCCGCCGATATTTGAATCATGTTTGATCACCATCAAGCGTGCGCCTGACATGTTCACTTGCGCAGCGTATATTGGATCGCCGTGCGCCACGTTCCAGTCCCGCGTTCGAACGGAGTGATCACCATGCTCAAGACCATCCTCGTCCATGTCGACGGCGGCCCCTGCCAGCAGAGCCGCCTGCGCGCGGCCACCTTGCTGGCCAGCGCCCACGGCGCCCACCTGGTCGGCAGCGCCGCCACCGGGCTGTCGCTGGCCAGTTATGCGGTGTTCAACGGCTCGATGGCCATGCCGGTCTCCAACCGCGACTTCCAGGAGCTGCGCGAAGCCGTCACGGTCCAGCTCGACGACTTCGTGGCCCAGGCCGAACGGCTCGGCGTGTCCGGCGCCGAGGCGCGCATGGTCGAAGACGCCGACCGCGACGGCCTGCTGCTGCAATCGCGCTATGCCGACCTGGTCGTGGTTAGCCAAGACTCGAGCCAGGACAACGGCCGCGACCGCGCGCGCGCCGAACGGGGCCTGCCCCAATACCTGGCCCTGCACGGCGCCCGCCCGGTGCTGGTCGTGCCCGACGCCTACCACGGCAAGCCCATCCCCGGCAACGCGCTGGTCGGCTGGGATGGCAGCATGCCGGCCCAGCGCGCGATCCAGGCCGCCCTGCCCCTGCTGGCCCAGGCCGGCACCGTGCACCTGGCGCTGGTCAATCCCGACCTGCAAGCCGGCCTGCACGGCGACGAACCCGGCGCCGACATGGCGCACTACCTGGCGCGCCACGGCCTGAAGGTCGACGTCGCGGTCGAGCGCACCCGCGCCCCTGAGGGCGAGGCCCTGATGGACATGGCGCGCGACTGCCGCGCCGGGCTGATGGTCACCGGCGCCTTCGGCCACAGCCGCTACCGCGAATGGATACTCGGCGGCGTCACCCGCGACGTGCTCGACCGCGCGCCGGCGCCGCTCCTCATCGCCCACTGACACGCATTTATCGCCACCTCCGACCATGACCTTCCGCCATTACCCGAACGGCAGCGCCGGCGCCATCGGCGCCGCGATCCGCCAGGCCCGCCGCCACCTGTGCGCCCGGCTGGCCGACATCGCCGACAGCAACTGCACGCCCGACGACTGCTTCGTACGCGCCTTCCCTTCCGTCGTCACCGCGGTCGAGGTGGGCTTTCGCCATGAAGAAAGCGTCATGGAATCGCTCGACTATGGGCGCCTGCACGAGCACCGCGCCGAGAACGCCACCATCCTGGCCGCCCTGCACCGCGCCATGCCGCTGGTCGAGGATGGCGACATCGCGCTCGGCCGCCAGCTGGTGGCGGCGCTGCTCGACCTGCTGTCGCTGCACCGGCTCAGCACCGACCTGGCGCTGGCCACGGCGCCGCGCGCGCCGGCCGGCCGTCCCGGCGGGCGGGTGCCGCGCATCCTGCTGCATGGCGGCGGCCACCCGGGAGGTCGCTTGCGCCAGCACTAGCCCGCGGCTCAATGCGCGCCGCGCTTGCCCTCGTGGTGGGCAAACGCCTCGTCCAGCGCCTGCGGCAGCATGGCCTCGTCCCAAGGCTGTTCCACATACATATAGATGACGCCCCCGATCACGCCTCGGCAGGATTCGCCGCACCGTGTCCGGGATATGCTCCGAAAACTGGCGTGCCGACAAGTTCACCGAGACCGGCACCACCCGCAGCCCGGCTTGTTCCCAGGCGCGGCGTTGCTGGTAGGCGTGGCGCAGCACCCATTCTCCGATCGGCAGGATCAGGCCGGTCTCCTCGGCTAGCGCGATGAACTGGCCGGGCGGGATCGACGACCGGCCAGGCCTCGGGCCAGACCGTCTCGACCGGCTGGCCGAGCGCCCACGGATGCTTGTCCCCGAACAGCGCGCTGGCCGCTTCGTTGTAGAGGTAGGTGAAGCGCTCGCCCCACAGCACCGCCATCTGGAAGCCGGAATGCAGGCAGATGCGCGCCGCCCCGCGCAGCTCGGGCGGCCAGCCGCTGACCGGTCCCAGCGGCGAGGCGCTCCAGTCCTTGTGGCGCAATATATCGAATATGTCGCCCTCGCCCGCGAACAGGTCGGGCGCTTCCGTGTCAGTAGTCATCGAGGTCTTCCGCCCGCGCCAGTCTCAGGAAGGGGATGAGGCGATTTTATCAAACGCGTCGTTTCCCGGTTTTTCGCGCTGTGGTGCGCGCAACAGCAGGAAAGTTCTAGCGCCGGCCCAGCCCCGCACCGGACAATGCACCATGTCACGCCGCGCCAACCACCTTGACACGAGGCTCACCATGGATTCCGGCTCACCCGCACCCACCAGGATCGCCTTCCTCGACTTCGAACTGCTGCCGGTGCAGCGCCTGCTGCTGCGCGCCGGCCGTCCGCTGCCGATCGGCGCGCGCGCCTTCGACCTGCTGGTCCTGCTGGCCTCCCGTCCCGGCGAGGTAATGAGCAACCGCGCGCTGATGGCCGCGGTGTGGCCGAACACCGTGGTCATCGACGCCAACCTGCGGGTGCAGGTCGCGGCCCTGCGCCGCCTGTTCGGCAACGCCGGCAGCGCGATCGTGAACGTGGCCGGGCGAGGCTACGCCTTCACCGCCGAGCCCAGGCCCTGGCCAGGGGCTCAGGAAACGGGCGACGGCGCCAGCGCGCCTTGCAGCGCCTCGATCGTGGCCGGCTTGGTCAGGTGCACGTCGAAGCCGGCCGCCAATGCGCGCGCGACGTCGTCCTTCTGTCCGTATCCGGTGAGCGCCACCAGCCGCATTGCGAATCCTCCCGCCGCCTCGCCCGCCGGTGCGCCCAGGTCCGCACGCAAGGCCGCGGCCAGCGCATAGCCATCCATGTCGGGCAGGCCGATGTCGAGGATCGCCACCTCGGGCGGTTCCACCAGCGCCAGCGCGCGCGCCTGGGCCGCGCTGTGGGCGACGCGCACCGCATGTCCCAGGTGGCGCAGCAGCAGCGCGCTGGCCGCCGCCGCGTCCACGTTGTCGTCGACCAGCAGGACCCGGCGCGCAGCCGCGGCATTCGCCACCCGATCCGGGCCGCCGGCCTCGCCCGGCATCCCCAGCGGCAGGATTACCTCGAAGCGGCTGCCGGCGCCCGGCCCGTCGCTATGGGCCGCGACCCGGCCGCCATGCAGCTGGGCGATCTCGCGCACGATGGCCAGACCCAGCCCGAGGCCGCCGGTGCGCCGCGCCAGCGGCTGCGGCGCCTGGTAGAACGGCTCGAATACGCGCGCCAGCAGTTCCGGCGCCATGCCGGCGCCGTTGTCGCTCACGCCGAGCACCACCTCGCCGGCGCCGGCCGTCAATGTGACGCGCGTGTCGCTGCTGCCGAAACGCACCGCGTTCGACAGCAGGTTGCCCAGCACCTGGGCCAGGCGGGTCTCGTCGCCGTCGACCCAGACCTCGTGCGGCGCTTCCAGCGTGATGCGCTCGCCGGGCAGCGCCGCCACCGCGTGGCGCGCCAGTTCGGCCAGGTCGAGAGGCCGGGTATCGATCGCCAGCTTGCCGGAAGCGATGCGCGAGACGTCCAGCAGGTCGTCCACCAGGCGCCGCAGATGGGTCACCTGGCGCCGCATCACGGCGCGCTCGCGCTGGCTGCCCGATTCATTGCGCAAGTCCATCAGGTCGAGCGAGGTCAGGATCGGGCTGAGCGGATTGCGCAGCTCATGGCCCAGCATGGCGAGAAAAGCGTCCTTGGCGTGGCCGGCCTGGTGCGCCTGGGCCAGCGCCTGTTCGAGCGACGCCAGCAGGCGCGAACGTTCTTCTTCATGTGCCGCGCGCTGGGCGGCGGCCGCTTCCAGGGCCTGGCCCATCTCGCGGATTTCCTTGATCCGCGACGGCGCCACCCGTACCGCGCGGGCGCTGCCCAGGGCCGCGGCGCCGGCCTGCACGCCCTCGATGCGGCGCACGATGCGGCCCGATAGCCACGATGCCAGCGCGATGCAGGCAGAGAGCACCACCCAGGCGCCCAGCACATACACCGCGAAACGCTGGAAGAACGCCACCCCGAAGCCGGCGCTGGGCGCGCCGACCGCCACCACCCAGCCGTAGCGCGGCGAGGTGGTGTAGGCGCTGATCACGCCATCGCCCTCGAGCGTGGTGGTGGCGCCCACGCCTTCCGGCCCGCCGCTGCGCATCAGCGCTGCCAGCGACGCGCTGGGCGCGCCGACCACGGTGCGCTCCTGGTCGCGCGAACGCGCCACCAGCGTGCCGTGGCTGTCGATCACGGCGATCACCGAATCGGACGGTATGTCCTGGCGCGCGATCACATCCAGGAAACGGTCGGGCTGGACCACGGCGGTCAGCACCCAGGGTTGGCCATCGGGCCCGGTGACGGGAATCCGCACCGGCAGCGCCGGACGGCCGCCCTGCCCGCGCGCGACGCGGCCGGCGATCGGGCGGCGCTGTTCCATCGCCTGGTGCAGGCTGTCCGGATCGGCGATGCGCGCCGGCGGCGCGCCGTAGGGCGCCATGGTGCGAAACAGGGGCTGGCCGTCGGCGCCGCTGAGCACCACGCCCAGCCAGTCGGGCCGCGACAGGCGGCTGGCCGTCTCGTGGAAGGCGCGCAGGTCGCCGCCGGCCAGTTGCGGGCTCTTGGCGATGCCGCTCAGCGCAGCCACGGTGGCGTCGAGCTCGGCGTCGACGGCGCTCGACAGCGCACGCGCGTGGCCGATCATCATCCTCTCCTGTTCCTGCTCCAGGTAGCGGCCGGCGCCGTGGATGGTCCAGACGCCCAGCAGCACCAGCGGCAGCAGGCCGATCGCAGTCAGCAGGATCAGCAGGTGTCGAAGCGAGAGGACGGGTCCGGCATCGGCGCGCATGGGCATTCCAAAGAGGAAACTCCCATTATAGGGTAGACCTACCGCGGAATCGACAGCGCCAGGGTCTCCTTCAACTCTTCCATCACCACATAGCTCTTCGATTGGCCGGCATCGGCCACGTGCAGGATCTCGCCCAGCAGGCGCCGGTATTCGGACATCTCGGGGATGCGCGCCTTGATCAGGTAGTCGAAATCGCCCGACACCAGGTGGCATTCCATCACCTCGGGGATGGCCAGCATCGCGCGCCGGAAGCGCTCGAACGCCTTGTCGGACTTCTGGTGCAGGTTGATCTCGACGAAGACCAGGATCTGCATGCCCAGCGCCTGCGGATTGATGCGCGCATAGTAGCCCTGGATCACGCCGTCGCGCTCCATGCGCTTGACCCGCTCGATGCAGGGCGTGAGCGAGAGCCCGACCTGCTCGGCCAGGTCCTTCATCACGATCCGCGCATCCTGCTGCAGGATCGCCAGGATGTGCAGGTCGATCCGGTCCAGGATGCGGTTCGAGGCTTTTTGTACGCGCATGGGTCAACCCAGGAAAATTTGCTGAAAAATGACGTATTAACGGAAACAATTATCCCCCTACCCGCGATACGATGGCAACCTTTTCTGAATCGAGCTTTTCGAGGGATCGTATGCGAGTCATCGTTTTGGGCAGCGGCGTGGTCGGCGTCACCACCGCGTATTACCTGGCGCAGGCCGGCCACGAAGTCACCGTCATCGACCGCCAGCCCGGTCCTGCCCTCGAGACCAGTTTCGCCAATGCCGGCCAGATCTCGCCCGGCTATGCCTCGCCCTGGGCCGCGCCCGGCATTCCGCTGAAGGCCGCCAAATGGCTGTTCCAGCGCCATGCCCCGCTGGCGATCCGGCCCGACGGTACACTGTTCCAGCTTGCCTGGATGTGGGAGATGTATCGCAACTGCGACCCGGCGCGCTACGCCGTCAACAAGGAACGCATGGTGCGCCTGGCCGAATACAGCCGCGATTGCATGCGCGCGCTGCGCCGCGATACCGGCATCGCCTATGAAGGCCGCCAGCAGGGCACCGTGCAGCTGTTCCGCACCCGCCAGCAGTTCGACGGCGCGGCCAAGGACATCGACGTATTGCGCGACGCCGGCGTGGCCTATGAGCTGCTGGAAGGCGCGCAGCTGGCCACGGCCGAACCGGCGCTGGCCAATGTGGCCGATAAACTGGTCGGCGGCCTGCGCCTGCCGAACGACGAGACCGGCGACTGCCAGCTGTTTACTACCCGCCTGACCGCCATGGCACGCGACCTGGGCGTGCGCTTCGAGTTCGACACCCCGATCCGCTATCTGAACGAGGCGAACGGCGAGATCGTTTCCGTCGAGACCGACAAGGGCGCATTCGCTGCGGATCGTTTCGTGCTGGCCCTGGGCAGCTACTCGCGCCTGCTGCTGCAGCGCTGGTTCCCGCTGCCGGTCTATCCGATGAAGGGGTATTCGCTGACGGTGCCGATCACCGACGCTGCCCGCGCCCCGGTCTCGACCATCCTCGACGAGACCTACAAGATCGCCGTGACCCGCTTCGACGACCGCATCCGCGTCGGCGGCATGGCCGAGCTTTCCGGCTACAACCTCGACCTCAACCCGCGCCGCCGCGCCACCCTGGAGCTGGTCGTCAACGACCTGTTCCCGGGCGCGGGCGACACTGCCAGCGCCAGCTTCTGGACCGGCCTGCGCCCGATGACGCCGGACAGCACGCCAGTGGTCGGCGCCACGCCACTGCGCAACCTGTTCCTGAATACGGGGCATGGCACCCTGGGCTGGACCATGGCGGCCGGCTCGGCCAGCGTGATCGCCGACCTGGTGGGCGGCAAGGCGCCGTCGATCCGGGCCGACGACCTGGCCGTGTTCCGCTACGCCGGCAGCGGCGCCGCGGTCGCGGGCGGCAAGCTGGCGCAGGCCTGACGCGATGCAGCACGAAGACCAGGCCGCAGCCCGGGCCGGCGCCATTCTCAGCATCGACCTGGACGCGGTGCGCGCCAACTATCGCCTGCTGCGCGAGCGCGGCGTGCAAGGCGGCGGCAAGGCCGCCTGCGCCGCGGTGCTCAAGGCCGACGCCTACGGGCTCGGCATGCCGCAGGTGGCGAACGCGCTGGTGCGCGAGGGCTGCCGCAGCTTCTTCGTGGCCCATCTCGACGAAGGCATCCGCCTGCGCCAGCTCATCCCTTCCGACTGCAGCATCCACGTGATGCACGGCGCCATGCCGGGCGCGGCGCGCGACTGCGTCGAGCACCGCCTGGTGCCGGTGCTGAACGACCCCGGCCAGGTCGACGAATGGCGCACGCTGGCGCGCGAGCTCGGACGCACGCTGCCGGCCGCGCTCCAGGTCGACACCGGCATGTCGCGCATGGGACTGGCCAGGTCAGACCTCGACCGCCTGCGCCAGGACCCGGACTGGCTTGGCGGCGTCGACCTGCAACTGGTGATGAGCCACCTGGCCTGCGCCGACGAGCCGGCGCATCCGCTCAACGAGCGCCAACGCCTGCGTTTCGACGAAGTGCGCGCGCTGTTCCCGGGCGTGCCGGCCAGCCTGGCCAATTCCTCGGGCGTGTTCCTGGGCCAGGCCTGGCACGCCGACCTGCTGCGGCCCGGATGCGCGCTGTATGGCATCCATCCCCAGCCCGGCCAGGCCAATCCGCTGGCCCAGGCGGTATCGCTGGCGGCGCGCGTGGTGCAGTTGCGGACCGTGGCGGCCGGCGACATCGTCGGCTATGGCGCGCGCTATGTGGCCCCGGGCGAGCGCCGCATCGCCACCATCGCCATCGGCTATGCCGACGGCTGGCTGCGCGCCCTCACCGGCCATTCCCAAGCCTTCGTAGACGGCGTGGCGGTGCCCTTCGCCGGCACCGTGTCGATGGACAGCATCACGCTGGACGTCACCGGCATTCCCGACCATCGCATCGCGCCGGGCCAGGCAGTCGACCTGCTGTGCGCACAGCAGACGGTGGACGACGTCGCCAACCAGGCCGGCACCATCGGCTACGAGGTGCTGACCCGCCTGGGGTCGCGCTTCCACCGGCATTACATCGGAATTTAGAACAGCTCCAGGTTCGGCGATGGCGGCGGCGCCGCCCGCTTGGGCGCCAGCGGCGCCGGCCACGCTTTCATATGCTCGGCCGGATAATGGCGCAGGAAGCTGCGCGCCACGTCGGTGTCGCGGCAGGCCAGCCAGTCGCCCACCTCCTCTTGCGCCAGCAGCACCAGCGAACGCTTCTCGTCGCCCGGCCGGTGCATGCGGCGCATCAGCGGATGGTCGTCGGCATTGATGGTGATCTGGGTGAAAGCCGTCGACATCGAACCGTCGGCCTCCTGCCACTCGCGCCACAGTCCCGCCACCCAGAACAGGGCGTCGTCGGCCATGCCAATGGCGGTGCGCTCGGCGCGTCCGCTCTCGTAGCACGGCTCGTAGAACCACAGCATCGGCACCGCGCACAGCTGCAGGCGGCGCCACGCGGGGGCGAACGAACGCCGCTCGACCAGCGATTCGGCGCGCGCATTCATGGTGTCGAAGGGTTTCACCTCGGGCGGGATGTGCCGGCGCGGCACCATGCCGTAGCTGGCCAGGGCGGCGTCAGGGCGCAAGCCCGGGGCGGCGCGCAGGATCGGCGCCGCATAATCCTTCCAGGTCTCTTCGGGCCAGTGCCAGTCGCGCGGCAGGATGCTGAAGGCTTTGACGCGGCCGTTGAATTGCTCGGGTGTGGGCGGACGATAATTAACGCACATGAAAAGTAGCCAAATAATGTTGCTCAATACTAACAGTATCGGGCTTCATGCGTCACACATGGGAGCCCAAGTGTAAAATACCATCGTTCACCTTTTAGCATTTAACATCGATGCCGCCAGCCAGCCTGCCCTTCCTGCCCGCCACCGACGAAACCGCGCGACTCATCCTGTCCTTCCCCTGGGAGACCACCAGCCTCGGCCCGATCGAAGGCTGGCCCACCGTGCTCAAGACCACCGTCGCCCTGATCATGGCCACCCCGGCGCCGATCGTCACGCTGTGGGGCGAGGACGGCTACATGATCTATAACGACGCCTACCGGGTTTTCGCCGGCGGGCGCCATCCGGTGCTGCTGGGATCGAAGGTACGCGAAGGCTGGCCCGAGGTGGCCGACTTCAACGACAACGTCATGAAGGTCGGCCTGGCCGGCGGCACCCTCAGCTACCAGGACCAGGAACTGACCTTGCACCGCAGCGGCCAGCCCGAGCAGGTCTGGATGAACCTCGACTATTCTCCGATCCGCGACCAGGAAGGCCGCATCGCCGGCGTGATGTCGGTGGTGGTCGAAACCTCGAGCAAGGTCAAGGCCGAGCGCCACGTGCGCGCCGAACGCGAGCGCCTGAACACCATGTTCGAGCAGGCGCCCGGCTTCATCTGCCTGCTCGAGGGCGCCGAGCACCGCTACGCCCTGGCCAACGACGCCTACCGCGCCCTGACCGGCCACCGCCCCCTTCTCGGCATGCCGGTGGCGCTGGCGGTGCCGGAACTGGCCGAGCGCGGCATCGTCGAAGTGCTCGACCGTTGCTTCGCCGACGGCACGACCTTCCGCGCCGAAGGGGTCGAACTCACCCTGCGCAACCCCGGCCTGGACGAGCCGGTGCGCACCTTCATCGACTTCATGCTGCAGCCGCTGAAGGACGCCAACGGCGCCGTGTTCGCCACTTTCGTGGAAGGCAACGACGTCACCGAGCGCGTGACCGCCGAGCGCGCGCTGCGCGCCAGCGAAGCGCGCTTCCGTACCTTCGCCCAGGCCATGCCCAACCACGTGTGGGCGGCGCGCGACGATGGCAGCGTCGAATGGATCAACGATCGCGTGCACGAATATGCCGGCGTCGCGCGCGAGTCCTTGCTGGGCCTCGGTTCCGACCAGTTGGTGCATCCTGACGACAAGGCACGGTACAAGGGGCTGTGGGCCGCCAGCGTGGCCACCGGCGCGCCGCTCGACGCCGAGATCCGCGTGCGCCGCCACGACGGCGAATACCGCTGGCACCTGGTGCGCGCGCGCCGCCCCGAGGGCGAAGCCGGCATCGATGCGCTGTGGATCGGCAGCAGCATCGACATCGAGGAGCAAAAGCGCGCCAGCGAGGCGCTGGCGGCGGTCAACGCCACCCTGGAGGAACGGGTCGAGCGCCGCACGGCCGAGCGCGACCGCATGTGGCGGCTGTCAAAGGACATCATGCTGGTGGCCGACCTCGAAGGCGTCCTGTCCGCCGTGAACCCCGCCTTCACGACCATCCTCGGCTGGACCGAGGCCGAGGTGCTCGCCACGCCGCTGCTCGACCTGGTGCACCCCGATGACCGCTTGCCCACCGTGCGCCAGATCGAGGCGCTGCGCCTGGGCGGCCAGGTCTATCGTTTCGAGAACCGCTATCGGCGCAAGAATGGCAGCTGGTGCAACCTGTCCTGGACCGCCTCGCCCGACGACCAGTATATCCACGCCGTCGGCCGCGACATCAGCGCCGACCTGCAGCAGATGGACGCCATGCGGCGCACCGAAGCAGCCCTCCAGCAGGCGCAGAAGATGGAAACGATCGGCAAGCTGACCGGCGGCGTTGCGCACGACTTCAACAACCTGCTGCAGGTCATCGGCGGCAACCTGCAGCTGATCGCGCGCCGCGCCGACGGCCTGCCCGAGATCAAGAAGCGCGTCGAGAACGCCATGAACGGCGTCGAGCGCGGCGCCAAGCTGGCCAGCTCGCTGCTGTCGTTCGCACGCCGCCAGCCGCTCGAGCCCAAGGCGGTCAAGATCGGCCGCCTGCTGGGCAGCATGGAAGACATGATGCGGCGCGCGCTGGGCGAAGAGATCGACGTCGAGATGGTGATCTCGGGCGGCCTGTGGACCACCGAGGTCGACCCGGCCCAGCTCGAGAACGCGATCCTGAACCTGGCGATCAATGCGCGCGACGCCATGGACGGCGCCGGCAGGCTGACCATCGAGGTCGCCAACGGCGCGCTCGATGCCGGCTACTGCGCCGCGCACCCTGAAGTGGCGCCCGGCCAGTATGTGCTGCTGGCGGTCAGCGACACCGGCAGCGGCATGCCGCAGGAAGTCGTCGACCAGGCCTTCGAGCCCTTCTTCTCGACCAAGCCCGAGGGCAAGGGCACCGGACTGGGACTGTCGATGGTATACGGCCTGGTCAAGCAGTCGGGCGGCCACGTCAAGATCTACAGCGAGGTCGGCGAAGGCACCACGGTCAAGATCTACCTGCCGCGCTCCTTGCAGGCCGAGGACCACGCCGGCGAACAGCTGGTGCAGCCGGCCACCGGCGGCCACGAGACCGTGCTGGTGGTCGAGGACGACGAGCAGGTGCGCCTGACGGTGGTCGACATGCTGACCGATCTCGGCTACCGCGTGCTGCGCGCCAACGACGCCGCCGCGGCCCTGACCGTGGTCGACAGCGGCATCCACATCGACCTGCTGTTCACCGACGTGGTGATGCCGGGTCCCCTGCGCAGTCCGGAACTGGCGAAAAAGGCGCGCGAGCGCCTGCCGAACGTCGCCGTGCTGTTCACCTCGGGTTATACCGAGAATGCGATCGTGCACGGGGGCCGCCTCGACCCGGGCGTGGAACTGCTCGGCAAGCCCTATACGCGCGACAACCTGGCGCGCAAGATCCGCCACGTGCTGGCCAACCAGCAGCAAAAGAACGCGGCCCTGCAGCCGGCCGCCGGCGCCGCCGCAGCGGCCGGCTCGAAGGCGCGGGTGTTGCTGGTGGAAGACGAGGACGACATCCGCGAGAACACCGCGGAACTGATGCGCATCATGGGATACGAGGTACTGGAAGCCGCCAGCGCCGAGGCGGCGCTGGAATTTCTGGAACGCCAGCCGGACATCGTGCTGACCGACCTGCAGTTGCCGGGCCTGGGCGGCGAGGCGCTGGCGCAGGCGGTGCGGCAACAGCTGCCGCGCGCCCGGATCGCCTTCATGAGCGGGGCCAGCCACGCATCAAGCATTGCCGATGCGCTGTTGCCGAAGCCGTACGATGGCGCACAGCTGGAGGCGTTACTGGAGAAGCTGGCGTAAGGTCGCCAGAAAGCGCTCCTTGTCCAACAAGGTGCGCACTTCCTGGCTCCCATCCCCGCCAGGCACTTCGATCACCTCGGCCGCATCGCGCCGCATGTCTTCCGGCCCGTTTACGCGCAGCAGCTGCGGCGACGGACGGCGCTGGCTGTCCGGCAGCGACAGGATGGTGTCGACCCGGTCGACCACCAGGCCGAAACGCTCGCCCTCGTGCTCCAGCACCAGGATACGGCAAGCCGAACGGTCTTGGAGCGGCGCCATGCCGTACAGCGTGCGCAGGTCGATCACGCACACCATCTGCTGGCGCACCTGCATCATGCCCAGCACGCAGCCCGGCATGCCCGGCGGGCGGGTGAGCGGGCCGTCGAAGTCGGCGATCTCGCGCACCTGGCCGATGTCGGCCGCCCAGCCGGTCTCGAGCGAGAACGCCAGGTAGACCCGGCGCAGCCCCACTTTTTTCCCGGCGGCGCGCGCGGCGCCCGCCTGGGCCGCGTACAGGCGCCGGTGGCCGGCGCAGATCTCACCCACCTCGGCGTCCGAGAACAGCGCTTCGTGCGCCAGGAACAGGCTGTCGCCCAGCTCCGCGTGCGGCAGGCAGCCGCGGTACATGGCGCTGCGCGCCGTGCCGAGCATCGGGATCGGCAGGATGTCGGTGTCGAAATAGGGACGGATATCGTCCACCGCGTCGACCAGCAGGCCCAGTTGCTCGTCGCCGATGCGCACCACCAGCACCCGCGCGTCGACCGGGTCGCCCATTCCCGGCGCGCACTGCAGCAGCGCGCCGAAGTCGACCACCCCGACCGGCGCCCCGCGCAGGTCGAGCCAGCCCCTGCACAGGCGGCCCAGCATCACCGACGGTTGCAGCTCGGGCACCCGCATGATTTCCTGGATCGCCTCCATCGCCAGCGCGAAGCGCAGCCCGCCCACGGTGAACGAGATGCATTTGCGGCCCTCGGCCTGGCGCAAGAAGCGCATGCGCCAGGCTTCGCGCGCCACGCTGGCGTGGGCCCGCACCTGGGGCACGTTATCGATGCGCACCAGGCGCGCGGCGTCGAGCATCTGCACCATGCGCGCGCCATCGTCGAGGGTGATCGCGCCCGCGACCACGCCCAGGTTGGCGTCCAGGCGCTGCCCTTCGCTCCAGCGCAGGCCGGCGCGCTGCTCGGGCCGCACGCGCAACACTTCGCCGGTGGCGTCGAACACCAGGCCGACCTGGATGTCGTCGACGTCGACGATCGCCACCCGCTGCTCGCCAGAGGCGGCCGGCGCCGCCGGATCGAAGATGCGGCCCAGGTTGAGCAGCGGAATGGCGGCCCCGCGCAGGGTGAAGATGCCTTCCAGGCAGGCTGGCGACAGCGGGATCGGGGTGATCCGCTCCGGCATGCCCACCACCTCGCGCACGTGGTCGGCCGCCAGCGCGAATTCCTGCCCGGCCAGGAAGAAGGTGCCCACGACTTCCATGCCGGCCGCCTCGCGCAGCACGCGCGCGGCGGCGGCCTGCTGCGCCTCGATCGCGGCCACCGCCGCGCCGACCTCGGTCATCGCATTCATGCCGATACCGCCTGCGCGGCTTGCGCGGACTGGATCCGCACCACGCTGAAGGTCTGGCGGTCGCAGTCGATCGACAGGCGCCGTCCCTGCGAGCCGCCCACGTCCTGGAACGCCACCTGCAGCCCGCGCAGCGAGAGCTGCGAGCGCGCCGCCGCGATATTGCGCACGCCTACCGCGCCATCGTGCGTGCGCAGGTTCAGCATGCGCGCGCCGCCGGCGATCACCACGTCCACCTCGTCGTACTGCTCGCGCCGCACGCCCAGCGCCGCCAGCAGCCGCGGCACTGCCGC
Source organism: Massilia sp. HP4 (assembly GCF_005222695.1). Taxonomy (GTDB): domain Bacteria; phylum Pseudomonadota; class Gammaproteobacteria; order Burkholderiales; family Burkholderiaceae_D; genus Telluria. The sequence goes on from NZ_STGG01000042.1 coordinate 91,628, forward strand.
GCTGACGTAGCGCGCCGAGTAGTCGCCGGTCTCGACGCCCTCGGGCAGGAAGCAGTGCGCCAGGCCGCAGCGGCGCTGGCGGCGCCAGATCATGCCGATGCCGACGCAGGAACCCAGCAGCGCGGTCAGGACCTGCTCGCCATGGCCGACCTGCATCTGGCCGGTCAGGACGTGGGACATGTGGTTCGAGGTGCGGTGATTCAGGCTGTGCGTGTTCATATTCGTCTCAATCCCCGATACGGTAGATATGGGCCTGCTCGAACACGAAGTCCGTGTCCAGGCGGGTGATGGTTTCCTGCTCGCCCAGGATCAGGCGCGCGTCCCTGTGCATCGACCTGCGCGCGCCGGCCAGCACCCGCTGCTGCGCTTCGGCGTCGAAATAGATCAGCACATTGCGCAACATGACCAGGTCGAAGCCGGCCGCGCGCGGTGGGCGTTGCAGCAGATTGTGCTCGCCGAATTCGACGTACTGGCTCACCTCGGTGACAACCCGAAAGGCATCGCCTACCGGCCGCAGGTATTTGCGGAACTGCTCCGGATGGTCGCGCTCGAAACGCTCGACGCTGCGCCCGCGGTACATGGCGGCGCGCGCCGTGTCCAGGGCCTCGGTCGAGATATCGGTGGCCAGGATCTCGAAGCGCAGCCCGGGGAAATTGCGGCGCGCCTCGAGGCAGGTCATGGCCAGCGAATACGCTTCCTCGCCGGTGGCGGCGGCGGCCGACCAGATGCGCAGCGGCGCGGCGGTGCTGGAAAACGCGGCGCGCACGGTCCATTCGGGCAGGAACTCGCGCTCCAGCCAGCGCCACACCGCCGGCGTACGGAAGAAGGCGGTGTCGTTGGTGGTGACAGAATTGATGAACGACACGACCTCCTGGCGATCCTGCGCCAGGCGCTCGATGTAGGCGCCGTAGTTGTCGAGCCCCAGCGCGCGCAGGCGCGGCTGCAGGCGGCCCTGCAGCAGCACGCGCTTGTGGCGGCCCATGGCGATGCCGGTGTGGCGCCGCACCAGGCCGATGATCGTGTCCAGCTTGTCGTCGTTCAGTTCCATTCGTCGTTCCTCACACCACGAAGCGGGCGACGGTGGCGTTCAGGTGGCCGGCGTGCTCGTTCAGGCCCTCGGTCGAGCGCGCGATGCTGTCGCAGGAACCGGCCGAACGCTCGGTCTCCTGGGCGATGTAGAGGATCGCGGCGCTCACTTCCCTGGCCGTCAGCGACTGCTCGCTGGCGCTGCCCGAGATCTCGGCGATCGCCAGCGAGGTCTTGCCCACCCCTAGCGTGATGCGGTCGAAGGCTTCGCTGGCCTGGCGCGAGATCTCGCTGCCCTGGGCCACGCGGCGCACCGACTCGTTGATCAATTTCGAGATTTCCTTGGTCGCTTGCGACGATCGTTCTGCAAGCTTGCGAACCTCGTCGGCGACGACCGAGAAGCCCAGGCCATGTTCGCCGGCGCGGGCCGCCTCGATCGCGGCGTTGAAGGCCAGCATATTGGTCTGGCCGGCGATCTCGCCGATCACCTTTACGATCTCGCCGATGTCTTCGGACGACTGGTTGATCATGGCCATCGCCTCGATCGAGCGGGCGATCGCCTTGGCGCCGATCTCGGCCTCGTCGCGGGTGTTCTGGGCCAGCGCATTGGCTTCCTGGGTGCTGCGCGCGATGGTGTTGATCGAGGCGGTCAGGCCGTCGACCGAGGCATTCATCTGCTCCACCGTGGCGCCCAGCGCCTGGGCGCTGGCGGCCACCGTGTTGGAACGGTCGGCGATCGCGCGCGAGGAGTCGTTCAGCTTGGCCGCGGCGTCGACCGCGTCGCCGATCACGTTGCGCAGGTCGCCGATCATCTTCATGACGCCGCGCGCCAGCTGGTCGAGCGGCTCGTCGCCGCCCGTGTCGATCGAGCCGGTCAGGTCGCCGCGCGAGGCGCGCGCCACCTGCTCGAGCAGGGCGTCGACCTTCAGGCGCTCGGATTCGGCGCGCGCCACGGCGGCCTGCTCCAGCAGCACCTGCTCGGTGATGTCGGTGGCGAACTTCACTACCTTCACCGGCTTGCCGTCGGCGTCGAAGATCGGGTTGTAGGTGGCCTGGATCCACACCGTCTTGCCGTTATTGCCATGGCGCTTGTAGCGGCCGGCGTCGAATTCGCCGCGATTGAGCTTGCCCCAGAAGCGGCGGTAGGCCGCGCTGGCCGCATATTCGTCGTCGCAGAACACGCGGTGGTGTTCGCCGCGCACGTCTTCCAGCGCATAGTCGAGCAGGTCGAGGAAGTTGGCGTTGGCATCGAGCAGCATGCCGTTCATGTCGAATTCGACTACCGCCTGCGCCTTGCCGATCGCGGCCACCAGGCCGCTGGTCTCGGCGGCGCGCAGTTTTTCGGCGCTGACGTCAGTGGCGAACTTGATGATCTTGCACACCCGACCGCTGGCGTCCTTGACCGGGTTGTATGAGGCATTGATCCAGAACTCGCGGCCGCCCTTGGCGATGCGCTTGTACTCGGCGCGGTCGGCCTTGCCGGCGGCCAGGTCTTGCCAGAAGCGCGCATACGCCGGCGAATCGATCAGCTCGCGCCCGCAGAACATCGAGTGATAGCGGCCCGTCAGCTCGTCGTCACTGTAACCGGTCACGGCCAGGAAGTTGTCGTTGGCGCGCAGGATGTTGCCATTCAAGTCGAACTCGATGATGGCCTGGGCGCCGTCGAGCGCCGAATAGATGGCGCGCAGGTCTTGCAGCGCGTCGGGCGATTCCAGATAAATCGTTTCCATGGATCCAATTGTCAGTGGGTGAAGGCGCCGCGTTGCCGGAATGCGCCAGGATAGTTTCCATCATGCGCCAAATCGCACAAACAGTAAATCCAGCAAAGTCAGCATGGCTAGCAAAACATTCGTTGTGTTGTCGATCCACAACAATACCACTATGTCATGCCATCTATTTTTGCTTTCCTAATAGACAAATGGCGTCGGCAGTTCGCGCCGGGTGTTCCCACACAACAACTAAATCGGTAAATTCGAAATATTTTTCTTGAGAAATTCGGCAAACTCGATAAAATTCCATCCATCAACTAATCCAGTAAATCCGAAACCATGATGACGCCACCCACCCACCGCTTGACTCAAAGGAACCCCATGATCATCCGTATCCTGAATATCCTGCTGTTCTGGACCATCGTGCTGGCAGGCACCAAAGTATTCGCAGCCGATACCCAGGCTGTCGACGTGCGCCTGCAAGCCTTCCAGGTCGTTGCCCAGGACAAGGGCGCCGAGAAGCTGGTACCGGCCACCGACGCCGAGGTGGGCGATACCATCGAATACCAGATCACCTACCAGAACAAGGGCAAGTCGGCAGCCCAGGCGGTGGCGGCGACCCTGCCGGTGCCGGAAGGCGCGATGAGCTACCTGTCCGGCAGCGCGGCGCCGAAGGCGGTCCACGCCAGCCTCGACGGCAAAACCTTCGCTCCGCTGCCCCTCACCCGTGAAGTCGTGCGCAAGGGCCTGCGCATCGTGGAACGCGTCCCGGTCTCCGAATACCGCTTCCTGCGCTGGAACCTGGGCGACCTCGCCCCGGGCCAGGCCGTCACCGTCAGCTCGCGCATGAAGGTGATCTCGGTCGGCGCCGCGCCCAAGTTGGCAAGCAAATAAGCATTCAAGCGCACCAGGCCCAGGTTTTATCGATTTAGTTGTCTTTTTAGCAATATCCAGCCCGTTTCATTCGCCGTTCACACCCTGTTCATTTCCCGTCTTACAAGAAGGAAGAAGCCATGAAAACCCGTCTGACCCTCGTCGCCGCAGCCTCGTTGCTGGCAGCCGCCAACGGCGCCAGCGCCGCCACCCCGACCGCCGCCGGCACCCTGATCACCAACCAGGCGACCGCTACCTATACCGACTCGACCGGCATCAAGACCGTCGAGTCGAACATCGTGACCACCATGGTCCAGCAAGTGGCGAGCCTGACCATGAATAACGGCAATGCCAAGAGCGCCGCCGCCGGCGCCCAGGTCGTGTTTGCCCACAGCGTGACCAATACCGGTAACGGTCCCGACACCTTCACCCTGGCGCAAACCAATACCGGCGGCCTGGCCCTGTCGAACATCGCCTTCTACCTCGATGCCGACGGCGACGGCGCGGCCGACAACCAGGTCGCGGTCACCGCTACCCCCCAGCTGGCCGCGGGCGCCACCTACCGCTTCGTCGCCGTCGCCACCCTGGCCTCGGGCGCCGCCACCGGCCTGACCAACAATATGGAAGTCACGGCGACCAGCACCTTCAAGAACACCGTCAGCGCCAAGAGCACCGACACCACCACCGTCGGCGCCGGCGCCATGATCGACATCACCGCGATCTCGTCGGGTCCGGGCGCCAAGGGCGCCGGCCTGGGTCCGGAACAGCTGGCGCAGGAAACCAAGCTGACCACCGCCGGCACCAAGACCGAGTTCGTGATCTACCTGAACAATACCGGCGGCAGCCAGGAAACCTTCTCGCTGGCAGCCAGCACCGACGTCAACTTCGGCGGCACCCCGCTGCCACCGGGCTGGACCGTCGTGTTCAAGGACGCCAGCGGCCAGGTCATCACCAACGCCACGGTTGCCGCGGGCACCAACTTCAAGGTCGTCGCCGAAGTCACCCCTGCCGCCGGCGCCACCCCGGGCACCACCGACATCTGGTTCCGCGCGCAGTCGACCACCAACCCGGCGATCCTCGACCGCATCCACGAAGCCGTCACGGTCGTGGCCGCCAACTCGCTGCTGGAACTGCTCAAGTTCCAGGCGCCGGACGCCGACTGCAACGGCGAACCGGACACCGATTTCACGCAAGAGCAGATCAGCGCCGCCCCGAACACCTGCATCCGCTACAAGATCGTGGCCACCAACAAGGGCCTGACCACCATCACCGCCGTGACCATCAAGGACAACATCCCGACCAACACGACCTATCACGCGGGCGCCGCCGCCGGCACCCTGCTCGGCCAGCTGCTCGAGCCGGTCACCCAGGGCCTGGTCACCACCTTGTCGACCACCGGCTTCAACCTGGGGCCGAACGACAAGAACGAGATGAACTTCGGCGTGAAGATCAACCCGTAAGTCTTTTTTCCTGCAGCCGCGGCGTCCTCCGGGACGCCGCCCGAATTCCCTCCCGATCCCCGCGCGCCATGTTCATCCAGCTCCGACTCTTCGTCTTCCTCTGCCTGGGCACCTTCTTGCTGGTGTGCAGCCATGCGCACGCCGGGATCACCAACCAGGCCAGTGCCAGCTTCGCCAACGGCGCCGGCGCCACCACCAGCGTGGCCTCGAACACCGTGCGCGCCGTGCGCCCGGACACGATTACCTATTTCACCTCGGCCGCCTTCACCACCGTGGCCCGCGCCACCCGCGCCAACGGCCAGCTGTTCATCCAGATCGACGCCGCCGAGTGCGACGCCGACCCGGCCCGCGCCGAACGCATCAGCGTCAACATTGCCTCCCGCAAGACCGGCGACAACCAGAATTTCATGGCGGACGAAACCGCCGCCGACAGCGGCACCTTCCGCATCGTCACCACTGCCATGAACTACGCGCAAGACGCGGACCATGGCGACGACGCCGGCGACGGCATGATCCAGGTGATGACCGACGATACCCTGACCGCCAGCATCGCTGGCTGCGGCAACGGCACGATCTCGACCGCGATCCTGGTCGACCCGATCGGCGTGCTCTACGACAGCGTCACCAATGACCCGATCGCGGGCGCCACCGTGAGCCTGGTCGACGTCACCGGCGCCGGCAACGGCGGCGCACCGGGCGGCGCGGCCACCGTGTTCGACGTCGACGGCACCACCCGCATGCCGAGCACCGTCGTCACCGACGCCGACGGGATGTACCACTTCCCGCTGGTCGCGCCAAGCCTGTACCGCCTGCAGGTGACCCCGCCGAACAACTACGGCTTTCCTTCCAAGACCGCGCCGGGCGCGCTGCCGGCCAGCCGCGAGACCAATCTGTACGGCTCCTACGGCGGCGAGTTCACCGTCAGCGCCGCCCTCGGCCTGGTGACCATCGACGTCCCGCTCGATTCGATCCCGGGCACCCTGTATCTGGAAAAGAGCGCCGCGCGCGCCGTGGTCGAAGTCGGCGATGTGCTCGACTACACCATCCGCGTCCATAACACCGCCGAGGAAACACTGGAAGGCGTGGTCGTCGAAGACCGCCTGCCGGCCGGCTTCAGCTACGTGCCGGGCACCATGCGCCTGGACGGCGCCGCCTTCGGCGACAAGTTCGAGAACCGCGGCCCGCTGCTCGCCGTCAAGCTCGGCCAACTGGCCGCCAAGTCGACCGGCGTGCTCACCTACCGGGTGCGCATCGGCGCCGGCGCCCTGCAGGGCGACGGCATCAACCGCGCCCAGGCCAGCAGCGCCGCCCCGCTGGCCTTCACCAGCGGCGTGGCCGCGGCCAAGGTCAAGGTCGAAGCCGGCGTCTTCAGCAGCAAAGGCCACATCCTGGGCACCGTGTTCGCCGACTGCAACGCCAACGGCCTGCGCGAAAAAGGCGAGCCGGGCGTGCCGGACGTGCGCATCTGGCTCGAGGACGGCACCTTCTCGCAGACCGATGCCGAAGGCCGCTACAGCTTCACCGATGTTGCCCCGCGCACCCACGTGGCCAAGGTCGACGCCAGCACCCTGCCGGCCGGCAGCCAACTATCCATCCTGTCGAACCGCAATGCGGGCGACGCCGGCAGCCGCTTCGTCGACCTCAGGGACGGCGAACTGGCGCGCGCCGATTTCGCCCTGGACGCCTGCAGCGACGAACTGCGCGCCGCCATCGCCACCCGCGCCGAGCGCCTGCGCGCCGAACTCCAAGCCACGTCCGAACTGACCGCGCCGCGCAAGAAGGCCGTGCTGGCCAGGGACGAGGAACTCGACCTGTCCAGGCTCGAGAACACCCTGGACTTCGTCGGCCTGCACGACGGCGCGCTGCTGCCGCACGGCCAGGCCACGGTGCGTATCAAGGGCGCAGCCGGCAATGCCTTCACCCTGCTGGTCAATGGCGAAGAAATCGGCGACGACCACGTCGGCCAGCAAAGCACCGTGGTCGACCGCCAGCTCGACGTCTATGAGTATGTCGGCGTCGCCCTGCGCGCCGGCCGCAACGAGCTCGAGGTCGCCCAGCGCGACGGTTTCGGCAATGCCCGCGGCAGCAAGCGCATCGCCGTGCTGGTGCCGGGCAAGCTGGCGCGCCTCCTGGTCAAGCCGCAATCCGAGACCGCCCCGGCCGACGGCAAGCAACCGGTGCTGGTCACCGTGAGCCTGGAAGACGCCAGCGGCGTGGCGGTGCTCGAACGCACTCCGGTGACCCTGGAAACCACTGCCGGCCAGTGGGACGAATCGGACCTGGATGCGCGCGAGCCGGGCCACCAGGTCTTCATCGAAGGCGGCAGCGCAGCCTTCTCGCTGCGCGCCCCGTCGGTGGCCGGCGAAGCGATCCTGAAAGCCGCCAGCGGCCAGCTGCAGGCGAAGAACAGCCTGCGCTTCGTGCCCGACCTGCGTCCGCTGGTCGCCGCCGGCGTGGTCGAAGGCGCCATCAGCCTGAACCGTGTGCGCGGCAACACCGCCAACCCGCTGCGCGACTTCGACGGCTTCGAGGACAAGCTGCGCCACATGGCCGGGCGCGGCGACGGCAGCGGCCTGGCCGGCGGCGCCCGCGCCGCCATGTTCGCCAAGGGCCAGGTGGGCGACAGCACCCTGGTGACCATGGCCTACGATTCGGACAAGGAAACCGAGCCGACCATGTTCCGCGACATCGACCCGCTGGCCTATTACCCGACCCACGGCGACGACGCGCGCCGCGGCTTCGAGGCGCAATCGACCAGCCGTTTGTATTTCCGCGCCGAGCGCGAGCAGTCGTACGTGATGTATGGCGACTTTACGCCGCCGGGCGTGACCCCGGCGCGCAACCTGGGTGCCTACAACCGCAACCTGACCGGCCTGCGCACCCACCTCGATGCTGGCGGCCTGACCTTCGACGGCTTCGCCAGCTACGACAGCACGCGCCAGATGGTCGAAGAGATCGCCGCCAACGGCACCTCGGGCCCGTTCCTGACGGGTGGCGGCCTGATGATCATCAATAGCGAGCGCGTCGAGATCGTCGTGCGCGACCGTAACCAGACCGGCCTGATGCTGTCGCGCCGCCTGCTGGTGCGCTACGCCGACTACGACATCGATCCGCTGACCGGCCGCATCCTGCTGCGCGCCCCGGTGCCGAGCCTGGACCAGGACCTGAACCCGATCAGCCTGCGCCTGTCGTACGAAGTCGACCAGGGTCACCCGCGCTTCTGGGTCGGCGGCGTCGCCGCCCAGTACAAGATCGGCACGATCGTCGAAGTCGGCGCCAGCGCGGTGGAAGACCGCAACCCGGCCGACCCCACCCGCCTGGTGAGCATCAACGCCACCGTCACGCCGGACGACAAGACCACCGTGATCGTCGAAGCCGCGCAAATGGAAAAAGCCGATCGCAGCGGCCAGGGCAAGGGCCGCGCCGTGCGCCTCGATGCCAGCCGCGTCGACGGCAAGCTGGAAAGCCGCGTGTTCGCCGGCCGCGCCGACGCCGAATTCGACAATCCATCGGCCAGCCTGCCGCGCGGCCGCACCGAAGGCGGCGCCACCGCGCGCTACCGCTTCACGGAACGCGCCAGCGTCGGCCTGGAAGCCCTGCACACCGCCGACCTGGCGACCGAGGCCGAACGCAACGGCGTCCAGCTGTTCGCCGGCTACGCCTTCGACAACGGCCTGCAGGTCGAAGTCGGCGTGCGCCGCTCGATCGAGCAGGCCGGCGAGAGCGTGGTGCTGGCCCAGCCCGACCTGACCAGCGTGCGCGCCAAGGTGGCAACCCAGATCCCCGGCCTGCCGCAGGCTGGCGTGTTCGTCGAAGCCGAGCAGGACATCCATGACAATGGCCGCCGCATGGTGGCCCTGGGCGGCGACTACCGCTTCGCCGGCGGCAGCCGTGTCTACGGCCGCCATGAACTGATCAGCAGCCTGGGCTCGACCTATGCGCTGAACCAGGGCCAGGAGCGTCACGCCAGCGTGTTCGGCGTCGACACCGACTACATGAAGGACGGCCGCGTGTTTTCCGAATACCGCGCCGGCGGCACCTCGCCCGCTGGCACCGTTTCTGGCGAGCGCCAGGCCGAGGCGGCCCTTGGCCTGCGCAACCTGTGGACGCTGGCCGACGGCGTGCGCGCCAACACCAGCTTCGAGCGCGTCAAGGTGCTGTCGGGCGCCGCCGACAACGAGTCGATCGCCCTGACCGGCGCCATCGAAGTGAGCCGCCATCCGCGCTGGACCGGCAACGCCCGCCTCGAGCTGCGCCACGGCGATGACAGCGACGGCCTCCTGTCGACCCTGGGCCTGGCCTACCGCATCGACGAGAGCTGGACTTTCCTGGGCAAGAACACCCTGGCCGCCACCCGCTCGAACGCCGCCGGCACGCTGCGCGTGACCGAGCTGCTGCAGAGCGGCGTGGCCTACCGCGCCCTGGCCTCGATCGGCGTGACCGGCCTGGCCAAGTACGAGTACAAGCTGGAACGCGACGATGGCCCGGCCAACCTCAAGCGCGCGGTGCATGCGCTGTCGACCAACGCCAACTGGCAGCTGCGCCGCGACACCGTGGTCAGCGCCCGCTATGCGGCCAAGATCGCGCTGGACCGCTCGAGCGGCCTGTCGACCCGCACCGTGAGCCACCTGGTGGCCGGTCGCGTGACCCATGAGATCAACGAGGACTGGGACATCGGCGCCACCGCCCAGGTGCTGCTCGACCGCGATACCCGCGGCCGCCAGTATGCAGCCGGCCTGGAAGCGGGCTACCAGCTGCAGAAGAATATGTGGGTCTCGGCCGGCTACAACTTCATGGGCTTTGGCGAGCGCGACCTGGCCGGCGCCGACGCCACCGCCAAGGGCGCCTATGTGCGCGTGCGCATGAAATTCGACGAAAACACCCTGCAGGGCCTGCTGTCCGGCGACTTGCTCAAGTAATCAAGGAATCGACATGACTTCGCAACCGACTTGCCTGGCCTGGATCCGCAACACCCTGGCCGCCCTGTGCCTGCTGGCCGGCGTGCTGGCCGCCGCCCCGGCGCGCGCCGAATGCACCGCCAGCGGCGCCTGCATCACCGCCGGCCCGCGCCTGGCCAGCGTCGACACCAACAAGAGCGCCCTGCTCGGCCCCCTGCTGGGCGGCCTGCTGGGCACCGGTGTCTCGCTCAACGCCGTCGACTGGAATGCCCTGGCCGGCGGCAACCTGAACCTGCTGGGCTTCTTGAAGGTGCTGCAGGCGCAGCTGAACCTGTCCAGCCCCTCGCAGGTGCTGGGGACCAACCTGACCCTGGCCCAGATCGCGGCCGGCCTGTCGGTCCAGGCCCAGGCCGAAGCCAGGCCGCAGCTGGCCTCGGCCCTGTCGGGCCTGGCCTCGCGCCTGAACGGCGTGGGTGCCACCGTGCGCCTGGGCGACTTGCTCAAACTGAGCGTCGACACCGGCGCGCTCGGCGCCAGCACCATCAATGCGCTCGACATGTTCACCGGCCTGGTGCAGCTCTACAACAAGCGCAATGTGCTCACTACCCCGACCCCGATCGGCATCTCGGGCGGCCTGCTGGGCGCCCTGGGCGTGGTCAACAGCCTGCAGCTGTATGCGCAGGTGATCGAACCGCCGGTGTACAACTGCGGCCCGGTCGGCTCGACCTTCCACTCGGCCGCGATCCGCATGAAGCTCAAGCTCGACCTGGTGACGCTGGCGCCGGTCACCGACACCCTGGTCGCCACGGGCCTGTTCAAGTCGGCCTCGGTCGGCATCGGCCAGCTCGACGTCTACGTCGAGGTCGCGCGCGGCGAAGGCAGCCTGGCGGCCGTGAACGCCGCCGCCAGGGCCGTGACCCTGCAGGTGGCGCCGGGCGTGGCCGACCTGTATGTCGGCAAGATCGAAGACGACGTGTTCTTCAACCGCACGCGCCGCATCCAGGATTCGGATGTGCAGTTCGGCACCATCGGTGCGCTCAAGGCCACGCTGCTCCTGAACCTGGTCGCTATCGACCTGCCGATCGAGGTCAAGAGCATCGTGCGCGGCCAGGCGCCGTTCTCCACCAGCGTGACCATGAGCGGCAACTTCCCGCAGACCCGCACCGTCAGCAGCAGCACCCTGTTCGTGACGAACGCCGCCAACAGCCTGGTGAGCAAGCTGCAGATCCGCGTCGCCAACCTGGGCCTGCTGGAGGGCGTGGTCTTGCCGCTGCTCGAGACCCTGGTGACCAAGGTGGTGTCGCCGCTGCTGTCGCCGGTGCTGTCGGGCGTGGCCGACCCACTGCTCAAGCTGCTGGGCATCGGCCTGGGCGAGATGGTGGTCACGGTGGAAGGCATTTGCCAGGCCTGCGACGACTTCAAGCTGACCAAGGCGGCCGACAAGAGCGCCGCCCTGCCGGGCAGCACCATCGTGTATACCATCACCTTCGAGAACAAGGGCACCACCACACTCAACAACCTGAAGGTCAGCGATCCGACCCCGGCGTATACTACCTATGTGGACAGTGCCTGCGGCGCCATGCCGGCCGGCCTTTCCTGCACCGTGTCGAGCAAGCCGGAGGTCGGCGCCACCGGGAAAGTCGAGTGGGGCGTGACCGGCACGCTGGCGCCGGGCGCCACCGGCAGCGTCACGATTTCGGTCAAAGTTCAATAGTGCTGCATAACTTCGTCACTGCAAGTTACAATAAAGAAACGAATTATCGAGTTTCACTATCGCAAAGTGTGAGAATTTGATAGATTGCTGACTTGCCCGTGCGTATTTGTTGCGCATGTGGACATGCCTGTATCGATGCAGCGGCGCGCGCCGCTTGCATTTCCCGGCCGTGCCGGCGCGGGCATTTAACCGACTTGCACACCTGAATCCATGAAATCGCACAGCAGTCCAGCGCCGGCGCAGCCAGACCCCGTTTCCTCCGAAGTATGTTCGACGAAGGAGGCCGCCAGCCTGCTCGGCGTCTCGCATCGAACGGTTCAATTGTGGGTCGAGGGCGGCGTGCTCCAGGCGTGGAAGACGGCTGGCGGCCACCGCCGCATCCTGCTCACCTCGGTGCACCGGCTGGTCGCCCAGCGCAACCAGGCCGTGAATGGCGGCCAGCCTGCCGCCGCCGTGGCCGAGCCGGCGCCCTCGACGGCGCGCCGCATCGTCATGGCGGACGACGATTCCACCCTGCTGCGCCTGTATGAACTGGAGATCTCGGGTTGGGGCCTGGACGCCGAACTGATCAAGGCGCGCGACGGCTTCGAGGCGCTGATCCGGATCGGCGAAGCGAAACCCGACCTCTTGATCAGCGACTTGAACATGCCGGGCATGGATGGTTTCCGCATGGTACGTACGCTACGCGCTGACCCGCGTTATGGCAAGATGGCCATTATCGTGATCAGCGGGCTGGACCGGGCAACCATCGCCTCGATGGGACTGCCGGCCGACATACCGGTATTCTCCAAACCGGTGCGTTTCCCTGAACTGCGCGCCAAGGTCGAACAGATCCTGGACGCGGGCGATCACACCATGGAGAGTTAACCAGGACAAGAAGAATGCGACACGAGCCGCACAGAAACGTTCGTACTTTACTGCCCGATCCCCAGCCCGACGCCGCGCGCGTACGGGCCCTGCATGAGCTGCAACTGCTCGACACCCCGCCCGAAGAACGCTTCGACCGCATTACCCGGCTTGCATGCCGCCTGCTGGGCGTGCCGATCTCGCTGGTCGCCCTGGTCGACGCCGAACGCCAGTGGTTCAAGTCGCGCGTCGGCATCGACCTGCGCGAAACATCACGCGCCACCTCGTTCTGCACCCACACCATCCAGCACCCCGAAGGCCTGGTGATCGAAGACGCGCGGCTGGATCCGCGCTTCGCCGCCAATCCCTTCGTGCTGGGCGAGCCGCGCGTACGTTTCTATGCCGGCGTCCCGCTGGCCGCGCCCGACGGCAGCCGGGTCGGCGCCCTGTGCGTGATCGACAGCCAGGTGCGCCAGTTCGACGGGGAGCAGATGGCCACCCTGCGCGACCTGGCGGCCATCGCCGGGGACGAGCTGCGCGCGCGACCGGCCGGCCGCCCCGCGCCCGAAGGCTGGGAAAAAGCCCTGGTCGCCCACCTGCCCGACGGCATCCTGATGCTCAATGTCCACGGCGTGATCGTGGCCGCCAACCCGGCCGCCGAAAAGATGTTCGGCGCCAGCGGCGCCTTGCTGGCCGGACGTCCGCTGGCCGAACTGCTCGACGAAGACCTGGTGGCGCGCCGCCGCGCCGGCCTGCTGCTCGAGGGCTGCCCCTACGAGAGCGGCGCCCGGCGCCTGGACGGCAGCCAGTTTCCGGTCGAATTCTCGTACTGCCGCATGGCCTGGGCCGCGCGGCCCAAGTTCGCCGTCACCGTGCGCGACATCACGCAGCGCCGCGCCAACGAAGAACGCGCGCGCGCCACCGACGAACGGCGGCGTCGCCACTTCGCTACCGCCACCCACGAGCTGCGCACGCCGATGTCGAGCGTGCTGGGCTTTTCCGAGCTGCTGCTCAAGCGCGAGTTCGACGCCGCCACCCAGCGCGAACTGGTCGAGATCATCCACCGCGAGTCTGCCCGCCTGGTCGACCTGGTCAACCAGATGCTCGACCTGGCGCGCATCGAGGCCGGCGGCGCCGCCGAACTGAAGTTCGCCGCAGTTGCGCTGCCGGCGCTGGTGGAGCAGACCCTGGCCAGCCTGGAAGGCCTGGGCCAGGCCCACCGCGTGCGCACCGATCTCGCGCCAGGGCTGCCAGCGCTGGCGGCCGACCCGCAAAAAATGCAGCAGGCGCTGACCAATATCGTCAGCAACAGCATCAAGTATTCGGCGCCCGACACACCGATCGTGCTCGCCGCGCGCCTGGAACAGCGCAATGCGCGCCCGATGATCGCGATCCGCGTGCGCGACCGCGGCATCGGCATGACGCCCCAGCAACAGGCCCAGGTGTTCGACGCCTTCTACCGCGTGGACCGCGATTCCAGCGTGCCGGGCAGCGGCCTGGGCATGACGATCCTGAAGGAGATCGTCGACCTGCATGGCGGCCAGATCGCGGTCGAATCCACCCTTGGCGTCGGCACCGAAGTCACACTTTACCTGCCTGCGACCCTGGCGCAGGACGGCGCCGGCTAAGGCCCGCATTTGTACCGCGCGCACCACACCCGTCCCGTTTCCATCGATTTGCTCGGAGGTAATTCAAGCGGTACGCGGATTGGCCTTGACAGCCAAATGTGAAACAGTAAAATCAGTAAATATGAAAATCGCCGATCAGCAAGTCTACGAAGGACGCTTATTCGACCGCGCCGCCTACTGCACCACGAGGCAGGCTGCAGAGCGGATCGGCGTATCGCACCGCACGGTGCAGATGTGGGTCGAGAACGGCACGCTGCAGGCCTGGAAGACGGCCGGCGGACATCGCCGCATCACGCTGGCGTCGGTCGAGTGCATGCTCGCCGAACGCCGGGCTGCGCTGGGCGGTGCGCCAGCCGCGCCGCGTCCCGCGCGTCCGATGCCGTGCGCCCCGCGCGCCGGCGCCCGCAGCGTCCTGATCGTCGACGACGACGCCATGCTGCTGCGCCTGTACGAGCTTGAGATCTCGACCTGGGGCATGGACCTCGCGGTGCGCAAGGCCAGCAACGGCATCGAGGCGCTGGTGCGGATCGGCGAAGCGCGGCCCGACATCCTGGTGAGCGACCTGCACATGCCGGGGCTGGACGGCTTCGGCATGATCCGCGCCCTGCGCGACAATCCCGCCACCGCCGGCCTGCCGCTGGTGGTCGTCAGCGGCATGGACAAGCCCACGGTGCAGGCCCTGGGCCTGCCCGAGGACGTCGCCTTCTTCACCAAGCCGGCCCCGCTGGCGGCCCTGCGCGCGGCAGTGACGTCGCGCCTGCCCGCGGCCGGCTGATCCGGGCCGCCCTTGTCCCCGCACGTACAATGATGATGAACGAGACGCCCCAACTTCCCGCTTCCCTGCCCGCCGACGAGGCACGGCGCCTGCAGGTCCTGATCGACCTGGACCTGCTGGACTCGCCACCCGACGAGCGTTTCGACCGCATCACGCGCCTGGCCGCGCGCCTGTTCGGCGTGCCGACCGCCCTGGTCAGCCTGGTCGACGCCGAGCGCCAATGGTTCAAGTCGCGGGTGGGCATGGCGCTCGAACAGAGCCCGCGCTCGTCCTCGTTCTGCGCCCACGCGATCCGGCAGGACGACGTGATGGTGGTGACCGACGCCTGCCTGGACGACCGTTTCGCCGACAATCCGCTGGTGCGCGGCGACGACCCGATCCGCTTCTATGCCGGTTCGCCGATCGAGGTCGGCGACGGCGTGCGGATCGGCACCCTGTGCATCATCGACCGCGTGCCGCGCGAATTCGGACATGGCGAACGTACCCTGCTGCGCGACCTGGCCGGCATCGTCGCCAACGAAGTCGCGGCCATCGAGCTCAAGGCCGCGGCCGAGCGCGAGCGGCGCGGGGCCGAGACGGTGCGCGCCCTGCTCGACCACCTGCCCGAAGGCGTACTGCTGTTCGACGCGGCCGGCAACATCCAGTCGTGCAATCCGGCCGCCGAACGGATGTTCGGCGCGCCCTGCCAGGTGCTGGCCGGCCAGCCGTCCAGCGCCCTTATCGGCATGCAGCCCAAGCCGGTGGCGCGCCACGAAGGCACCGGCCGCCGCGCCGACGGCAGCGCCTTCGCGGCCGAGGTCTCGATCGCCGAGATGCTGCTCGGCGGCCAGGTCCACCTGGTGGCCACGGTGCGCGACATCGCCTGGCTGCGCGCCGAGCAGGAGCGGGTGCGCGCCGCCAACCGGCGCCGCCACGACTACTTCCGCACCGCCAGCCACGAGCTGCGCACGCCGATGGCCAGCATCCTGGGCTTTTCGGAGCTGTTGCTCAAGCGCGAGTTCGACGCCGCCACCGGCCGCGAACTGATCGACATCATCCACCGCCAGGCCACCCGCCTGATCGGCCTGGTCAACCAGATGCTGGACCTGGCGCGCATCGATGCCGGCGGCTCGGCTCAGATGCACCCGGCGCCGCTCGACCTGGCCCTGGTGCTCGACCAGGTCAAGGCCGGCGTCGGGGATGCGTCGCAGGCCCGCCGTATCGTGCTGCATCCGGCTCCCGCCGTACCGCAGGTCATGGCCGATTCGCTGCGCGTCCAGCAGGCGCTGGCCAACATCGTCGCCAATGCGCTGGCTTACTCGGCGCCCGACAGCGCGGTCGAGATTCGCCTGGCGCAGGCCGCGCGCAGCGGCCAACCCGGGGTCGCGGTAAGCGTCATCGACCGTGGCGTCGGCATGACGCCGGAACAGCAGGGCCAGGTATTCGACGCTTTCTGGCGCGCCGGCGCCCTGCCCGACGTGCCGGGCAACGGCTTGGGCATGACCATCGTGCGCGAGATCGTGGCCGTCCACTGCGGCCAGGTAGAGATCGCATCGGTTCCTGGCGACGGCGCCAGCGTGACCCTCTGGCTGCCGCGCGACGGCGCCTCCCCCGACTCCGAGGGCTGCGCATGACACGCAGCATCCTCGTCGTCGACGACCAGCCCGACCTGCGCCTCTTGATCCGCCTCACCCTGCGCGCGCTGGGCGAGGTGAGCCAGGCTGCCAGCGCCGAAGCGGCCCTGGCCAGGCTGGCCGAATCCGTGTCTGACCTCCTGATCCTGGACGTCTGGCTCGGCGAAGGCATCAGCGGCCTGGAATTGTGCCGCCAGCTGAAGGACACGCCCGGCATGCAAGGCATGAAGATCATGCTGCTATCGGCCTGTGGCCAGCAGAGCGACCTTGCGGCGGGCCTGGCCGCAGGGGCCGATCACTATATGGTAAAACCGTTCAGTCCCGAGGCGCTGGTGGAGGCCGCGGCGGCCTTGTTGAGGTAGGATTGCAGCTCCGACACGCTTCCAGGAGACGCACCGTGGGCACGCAAGGCAATCATCACCAGATCGACAATATCGAATTGAACGTCGCCGACATCGCGCGCAGCAAGGCCTTCTATGGCCAGGCGTTCGGCTGGACCTTCGTCGACTACGGTCCCGGCTACACCGAATTTCGCGATGGCCGGCTGGCCGGCGGGTTCACCACGGACGGGCCGGTCCGCGCGGGCGGCCCGCTGGTCATCCTGTATTCGAACGATCTCGAAGCGACCCAGCGCCGGGTCGTCGACGCCGGCGCCACCGTCAGCAAGGAGACCTTCACCTTCCCCGGCGGGCGGCGCTTCCATTTCATCGATCCCGACGGCTACGAATTGGCCGTGTGGACCGCCGACGAAGCGGCCGCCTGAGCGCGCCCTAGTCCGACGGGCGGCTCGACGCCGCCCTGGGCGGCAGGTCGGCATGGAAGCAGGTCCCGCCGCCCGCACGGTCTTCGAACCACAATTCCCCGCCATGCTCGACCATGATCTGGCGGCTGATCGCCAGCCCCAGTCCCGAGCTGGTCTTGCGGTCCGAGCCCGGATCGGCCTGGGCGAAGCGCTGGAAGATGCGGTTGCGGAAGGCGGCCGGGATGCCGGGGCCGCGGTCGGCCACCGTGATGCGCAAGCCGCGCTCGCTGCGCGCCAGCGTGAGCTCGACCGCGCCCCGTGGCGGTGAATACTTGAGCGCATTCGACAGCAGGTTCAGCAAGACCTGGGTGATGCGGTCGCGGTCGACATCGGCCGGCAGTTGCTCCAGGCCCGGCGCGCAGCTGGCGCGCAGTTCGACCTGCGCATCCTGGGCCTGGACCCGCATCGCGCCGAGCGCATCGAGCACGACCGGCATCAGGGCCTGCGGCCGGGGTTGCGCCGACAGGCGCCCCGACTCGACCTTTTCCACGTCCAGCATATCGCTCACCAGGCGCACCAGGCGCTCGCAGTGGCGGTGCGCGATCTCGACCAGCTCTTCCACCTCACCGTCGATCGGGCCGGCCGCGCCGCTCTTGAGGAGCGACAGCGAGGCGCGCATCGACGTCAGCGGCGTGCGCAGCTCGTGCGAGACGGTGGCCACCAGCTCGTTCTTCATCTGGTCGACCCGCTTTCGCAGCGAGATATCGTGCAGGAAGATGCTGAAGAAGCTGCGCTCGCCGATGCCGGCAATCCCGGCCGTCATCTCGATCGCGAACTCCTCGCCCTGGCGGGTGAGCACGATGCGCTCGACCCGACGGTTCAGGGCATTGGTGTGGCCCGTGGTGCGGAATTCGACGATCGCGCGCCGCAGCGAATCATGGTAGCGCTGCGGCAGCACGAGGTCGGCCAGCGGACGCCCGATCGCCTCGTGGCGGCGCCAGCCGAACATGCGCTCGGCCTGGGTATTCCAGTCGGTGACCATGCCGTCCAGATCCATGCCGATAAAGGCGTCATGGGCGGTCTCGATGATGGTATTGATGTGCTGGGCGTTCTGCTGGACGGTAGCCAGCGCGCCCGCCAATTCCTGGGTGCGCTCGCTCACCCGCTCTTCGAGCGTGCGGTTCAGTTCTTCCAGCTCGCGCCCGCGCCGCACCAGGTCGGCCAGCAGGGTGTTGAGGGCGTTCGACAGGCTGCGCACCTCGTCGTAGGAGCGCTCGTCCGGCACCAGCGGCGCGGCCGTGCCCAGGCGGATACGGTTGGCGTGCTCCTGCAGGCTCTTGATCGGATGGGTGATCCAGTTCGCCACCAGGACCCCGGCGATCGAGAACAGCACCGCCAGCGCGACGCCGGTCCATAGCGCATACTGGCCGAGGTGGTGCACCGGCGCATAGGCGTTGCCCGCTTCCTGGCGCAGCAGCACGGTCCAGCCCATGCCAGGATAGTCGGCATAGCCGTCGGTCTGGCGATAACCGACCACGTATTCCTTGCCGTCGGTCCAGCGTTCCAGCACATAGCCGATGCCACGCGCGGTGCGCGCCCGGCGCAGGCTGTCGGTGTCGATGGTGGTGCCCTGCAAGCCTGGCGGCCCGAGCAGTACCAGGCCCTTGGTATCGACGATCAGGGCGTCGACCTGTCGCCCTTCCTGGATCGGCTCGATCACCGAACGCTCTACATCGCGCGCCCACTGCCACGACAGGTGGGCGCCCAGCACCGCGCGCGGCCGGCCGTCCGGCGCGCCGATCGGGAAAGCGATGTCGACGAAGCGCTGTGGCTCGCCATCGACCGACGGCAGCAGCTTGGCCAGCAGCAGCGCCTCGTGCACGTCGCCGATGTGGGTGCCGGCCAGCGCGTTCGTGAACCACGGTCGTGCGCCGACGTTGGCGCCCTCGAGCAGGCTGCGCGCCGCCACCTGGACCTTGCCGTCCACGGTCGCGATACCCATCCAGCTGTAGTAGCCATAGCTGCGATGGGCGTCGTCGAGCATCCGGCGCTGCGACTCCAGGGTCGCGGCCGGGCCCAGGTCGGCGATGCGGCGCGCAAGCAGGTTCACTTCACGGTAGCGTTCGTACATCCCGCGGTCGAGCTTGTCCGCGGCCTGCTGGGCCAGTTCGCCCAGGCCGAAGCCGATGCTCTCGCGCACGTGGTCGCGCGCCTGGTTCTGGACCAGCGCGACCAGGATGACGGTGAGGACGCCACACAGGATCGAGGTTGCGAGCGCCATGTATCCTGCCAGACCTCGGGGAAGCAGGAAGCGTGGCAGATTCCGGACAGTTGGCATACGCATCAACAAAAATTTGTATCAGACCTGTAACCGGACGATTTTACGTGAATAGTTTCCCTGCGAGAACTCCAAGATCGTTATGTTCAATATCTATCGTGGCCTGTGTGCCACAGAAAAAAACCAGATTTCCATTCTTGCTAGCAAAAAAATCCAGAGGGCACGCCAAACTCTGGTTTATACTGCAAGGTCTTGCCGTCGCTCGCTGTTTGCGACCATATTTACGAGCTTTCCTTCAGGCTGATCCAGACCGTGCGTCGACCGCTATCACTGTTGCTGATGCTGTTCCTGCTGTTGACCCAGCAGGCATCGCTGTCGCACGCGGTCAGCCACCTGGCCCCAGGCGCGGTCGCGGCTGCGGCGGTCCAGGAACTGAGCAGCGATACCCAGGAATTCGCGGCCCATGCCTGCGACCTGTGCGTCGCCGCGGCCCAGTTCGCGGCCGTCCTGCCCGCGTCCACCTTCCAGCTGCAAGCGGCCGATGCGTCCGGCATCGTCCACCACGCCTTCGCTGCACGCGGCTTCCACGCCGCACCCGCGCTCGCCTTCCGCTCGCGCGCCCCTCCCCTCGCCTGATCCGTCGCTGCACCTGAAGTCCGCCCGGCGCGCCTGATGCGCGCCCGTGCGTCCTCACGTTTCGGCCAGTCCCGTCGCCTGCGCCCGTGCGCCGGCTGCGCGGTCGCGGCCATGCACCGGGTCCACACCGCACCATGACCATCGCCATCTACCCGCGGGCCGTTGCCGGCCCTGCGGGCCTGCGCACGGCCGCCTGCGCCGCGCGCGCCTGATTTCGCAACGCCGTTGCCTCACCCGGCGGCGTTGTCGCGTCCCCCTCTGGCGGGACGGGGCCGCCGCACGCCTCAAGGAAAGAAAATGAAGAAGCCCTACGCAAGCTCGCCCACCGCATCCGGCCCTGCGCCACGCCGCACCGCCATGGCATGGCGAATCTGCGCCGCACTTGCCGCAGCATGTGCCGCCGCCATCCCTGGCAGCGCCGCCGCCCAGGCCCTGCCGCAAGTCGTCGTCAACGCCAGCCTGGACGAGCCGTACGCGCCGTCGCACGCCACGGTCGGCGGCAAGACGCCGCAGCGCCTGGTCGACATCCCGCAATCGGCCACCGTGTTCAGCGCCGAGCGCATCCGCGACCAGAACCTGTTCACCCTGGGCGACCTGATGCAGCAGGCGCCGGGGGTGAGCGTGATGCCCTTCGACGGCGCCAACCCGGATTTCCGCGCCCGCGGCTATGCGATGGAGCTGAGCTATGACGGCATTCCCGCCAGCCAGGCCGGCAGCGGCCAGCAGGAATTCGAGCTGGCGCTCTACGAGCGGGTCGAGGTGCTGCGCGGTCCGTCGGGCGTGACCGCCGGCGCCGGCCAGCCGGGTGGCGTGATCAATTTCGTGCGCAAGCGCGGCAGCCGCCATAAGCAGCTGTCGGCGACCGCCAGCGTCGGCTCCCATGACAACCGCCGGGTCGAGATCGATGCCGGCGGCCCGCTGAACGCCGCCGGCACGCTGCGCGCGCGCGCGGTCGGCACCTTCCAGGACCGTGACTACTTCCACGACGTCACCCACGACCGCAAATGGCTGGGCTACCTGGCGCTGGACGCCGACCTGGCCGCCAACACCACCCTGTCGGTGGCCTTCACGCGCCAGGTCGACGACCTCGACTCGACCACCATGGGCCTGCCGGCCTGGAACGACGGCGCCTTCCTCGACGTGCCGCGCGAGACCCATGTCTATCCATCCTGGAACCGCATGTCGTGGGCGACCAGCCAGGGAGAAATCGAGCTGGCGCACAGGCTGGCGTCCGGCTGGGAAGTGCGGGCCCGCGCGGTGCGCCGCAATGTCGACAAGTTCTACAAGGACGGCTATCCGACCACGGGGGTGGACCGCGCCAGCGGCACCGCCACCTATGCACGCCGCATGGCCGGGCTGGACTTCGAGCGCGAAGCGGCCGACCTGTTCGCGAGCGGCCCATTCTCGCTGTTCGGCCGCCGCCACGGCCTGACGGTCGGCTACAACGTCGACCGGCGCGTGGCCGACAACCAGTCGGTCACCTACGCCGCAGTGCCGAACGTCGACATCTTCGACCCCGACAGCGTGCCGGAACCGACTGGCGGTTTCACCCGCGGCAGCGCCAACAGGGTGACCCAGAGCGGCGCCTACGCCCAGGCCAGGCTGTCGATCGCCGACCCGTTCACGCTGGCGCTGGGCGCGCGCAGCTCCAACTACCGCAACGAAAACCGCAATATAGCGCCGACGCCGGAGACCGCCTTTGTCGCCACCACCCGCGAGCGCGGCGAGGTCACGCCATCGGCAGCCCTGCTGTGGCACCTGGCTCCTGACGTCAATGCCTATGTTTCCTATGCCGACATCTTCTTCCCGCAGTCGGCCATGGACGCCCAGCGCCGCACGCTCGACCCGCGCGTGGGCAGCCAGCTTGAACTCGGCGCCAAGGGCGTGTTCCTGGACGGCCGCCTGAATGCCTCCGCCGCCATGTTCAATGCGCGCGACCGCAACCGCGCGCTGGCCACCGACGTCATCGACGTCTATGTGCCTGCCGGCGAAGTCAAGGTGCGCGGCGTCGAGTTCGAGATCGGCGGGCGCCCGCTGCCCGAGCTGAACCTGACGGCCGGCTACACCTTCCTGCGCACCGAATACGGCACCCACCCGACCCTGGAAGGCGCCGAATGGTCGACCTTCGAGCCCAGGCACAGCCTCAAGCTGTATGCCCGCTGGCAGCCGGCCTGGATGCGCGGGCTGTTCGTGGGCGGCGGCGTGACCGCCAGCAGCGCGCTGCTGGGCACGGGCGTGCCCGGCCTGCGCGAACAGGGCGGCTACGCGGTCGCCAATGCGCAAGTCGGCTATGCGCTGGACCTTCGGCTGGCCGTCACGCTGGCGGTCAACAACCTGTTCGACCGCCACTACTGGGCCCGGGTGGGCGGCCTGAATACCTATAACATCCATGGCGACCCGCGCAGCGTGCTGCTGAGCGTGCGCGGGAGCCTCTGATGGGCGCTAGCACCCTGACTCCCCTGCGCCTCGTCGCGCGCCTGCAGTGGACCTCGCTGCTACGCGAACGCCGCCTGCGCCTGCTCGGCCTGCTGGTGTTGGCCCTGTGCGCGCTGGCCCTGCTCGACGCCGCCCTCGATGCGCGCCGCGGCGACACGGCGCGCCGTCACGACACCCTGGTCGAGGCGCAGGTCTGGCAGGCCCAGGGCGAAGCCAATCCGCATGGCGCCGCCCACTTCGGGCGCTATGTGTACAAGCCGGCCGCGCCGCTGGCGGCGCTCGATCCGGGCCTGACGGATCACCTGGGCTCGACCGTCAAGCTCGAGGGCCACGTCCAGAACGCCAGCCGCTTCCGGGCCACCGACGGCGGCGCCGCCCTGGCCCGCTTCGGGGGCTTCAGTCCCGCGTTCGCGCTGCAGGTACTGGTACCGCTGATGATCGTGTTCGCCGCCTTCGGCGTGTTTGGCGGCGAACGCCAGCGCCAGCTGGCATGGCAGGAAATCGGCGCCGGCGCGACGGCGTGGCAGCTGGTGCTGGGCCGCTTCATCGCCCATGCGACGGCCCTGCTGCTGCTGCTTGCCGTGGTCGGCGTGCTGGCGGCGCTGGCCACCATGCCGGCCTGGAGCGCCGCCCACTTCGCGGCGCTGGGCCTGATGCTGGCCGGCTACGGCCTGTACTGGCTGGCCTTCCTCGGCATCGTCCTCGCCATCTCGGCGGCCAGCAGCAGCGGCCGTGGCGCCTTGACCGCGGGCTTGGCGTCCTGGATCGTGGCCGCCGTGCTGGCGCCGATGCTGGCCCCGGCGCTGGCCGAGGCGCGCCATCCGACGCCGACCGCCGAAGCCTTCGAGGCCGCCGTGACCGAAGAAGTGATGAAGGGACCGGATGGGCACAGCCCGCGCGACGTCCGCTTCGCCGCGTTCGAGAAGGCGACCCTGGCCAAGTATGGCGTCAGCCACATCGACGAGCTGCCCATCAACTACAGCGGCCTGCTGTTCGAGCATGGCGAGAAGGCGACATCGGACATCTACAACCGCCACTTCGACCGGCTGTATGCCGGCTACGCGGCCCAGGCGCGGCTGGCGCTGGCAGGCAGCGTCGTCTCGCCGCTGCTGGCCCTGCGTCCGCTGTCCGCCAGCCTGGCGCGCACCGATATGGAAGCGCACCGCCATTTCCTGGCCCAGGCCGAACGCTACCGTTACCAGACGGTTCAGGCGCTCAACCGCGACATCAAGCTCCATCGCAAGCCGCAGGTGCGCGAGTACGCCAGCGACGTCGCCGCCATCACGCGGGACATCGTCTTCACGCCGCGTCCGCTGGCGCTCGGCGAGGTGTTGCCGCGCACCTTGGCGCCGTTCGCCGTGCTGGCCGCCTGGCTGGCCGGCGCACTGGTCCTGATGCGCCTTGGCGCACGCCGCCTGGAGGGCCGCGCATGAGCACCGTCATGACCATCATCCGCATGGAGGCGCGGCGCATGCTGCGCGGGCGCTGGCTGCTGCCGCTGTGGTTCCTGTTCCTGCTGCTGTGCGCCTACGCGGCCTGGAACGGCGCCGCCTGGGTCGAGGATCGCCAGGCCACGCAAGCGCT
Organism: Massilia sp. HP4; assembly: GCF_005222695.1. Taxonomy (GTDB): domain Bacteria; phylum Pseudomonadota; class Gammaproteobacteria; order Burkholderiales; family Burkholderiaceae_D; genus Telluria. Next base: position 115,846 of record NZ_STGG01000042.1, read on the forward strand.
GATCCTGGAAGACGAGCGCGCGACCCACGCCCTGCGCCGCACCCAGCTCGCCGAGCAGGTCACGCCCGAGAACAAGTCGCGCTATGGCGGCGCCTTGTACGCCACCGCCATGTCGCTGCGCGCCATCCTGCCCCCGGGCGAACTGGCGGTGCTCACGGTGGGCCAGGCCGAAGGCTATCCGATGGCGGCCACGATCTTCCCTTTCAGCGCCAGCAATACGATCTTCGACCGCCACACGGCCGGCATGGAGAACCCCGCGGTGCTGGCCGCGGGCCGCTTCGACCTGGCCTTCGTGATCGTCTGGCTGCTGCCCCTGCTGGTGCTGGCCGGCAGCTTCGACCTGTTCGCGGCCGAGCGCGAGCGCGGGATGGCGCCCTGGCTGCTGTCGCAACCGGTGGCGCCAGGACGCCTGCTGGCGGCAAAGGCCGTGGCGCGCGCGCTGCTGCTGGTCTTGCCGCTGGTGGCGATCCTGGTTGCGGTGCTGGCCTTTGCCAGCCGGGCCGGCGCCGGGCCCCTGCTGCTGGCGGGCGGCCTGGCGCTGCTGTACGCCCTGTTCTGGCTCCTGCTCGCGCTGGTGGTCAACCTGGCCGCCCGCAGCGCGGCCCAGGCCGCGCTGGGCTGCCTGGCCGCCTGGCTGGCGCTGGTGGTGCTGCTGCCGGCGCTGGCCCTGGGCGTGGCCGACCTGGCCGCCCCGCCGGTGAGCCAGGCCGAGCGCGCCAACGCGCTGCGTGCCAAGGCGATGCAGGCACGCGCCGAACTACGCACGCAGCTCGGGACGGCGGCGCAGCCCGGGCGCGTGCCCGCGCCCAATATCCCGGACAGCCTGCGCCGCCGCGCGCTCGAGGTGGCGCGAGGAGAACAGTTGATCGGGCAGGCGCTCCAGCCCTACCGCGAGCAGGAAGCGCGCCGCCTGGCCTGGCTCGACGGCCTGCGCATCGTCTCGCCCGCCATCGCGCTGCAGGATGCATTGGAGCGCCTGGCCGGCAGCGACGCCGCGCGCGCCCTGCGCTTCCAGCGCCAGGCGCACGGCTTCCTGCTCGAGGTGCGCCAGCTGGTCGGGCGCCACCTGGAACAGGACCGGCTGCTCACCGTCGCCGACTACGACCGCGGCCTCCCCCGCTTCTCCCTGGCCGAGGCGCCGCCCCGCGAACGCCTCGGGGCGCTGCTGTTCGACGCCGCCGTCATCGTCCTCGGCATGGCCGCGCTGCTGCTCGCCGGCCGCCGGCTGCGCCGCCACGCCACTTTCACCGAATGAGGTCCCCCATGCTGCACACCATCGCCCTGTCCAAATCCTTCGGCGCCCAGCGCGCCCTGGACCAGCTCGACCTGCGCATCGCGCCGGGCGAGATCTTCTGCATGCTCGGCGCCAACGGCGCCGGCAAGACCACCACCATCAAGCTGCTGCTGGGCTTTCTGGCGCCGACCTCGGGACAGGCCCTGGTCGACGGCATCGACGTCGGGCGCGACCCGCTGGCGGCGCGCCGGCGCCTGCTCTACCTGCCGGAACAGGTGGCGCTGTACGGCGAGCTCACGGGCCTTGAAAACCTGGACTATTTCGCCGGCCTGGCCGGGGTCCCGGAGCGCACCCCGGCCAGGCTGCGCGGCTGGCTGGAACAGGCCGGGGTGCCGGCCGCCGCCATCGACCGGCGCGCCGCCGGCTATTCGAAGGGCATGCGCCAGAAGGTCGCGATCGCGCTGTCGATCGCGCGCGCCGCGCGCGCCCTGCTGCTGGACGAGCCGACGTCGGGCCTCGACCCGCAGGCCAGCGCCGAGTTCCACCGCCTCTTGCAGCGCCAGCGCGACGCCGGGGCGGCGGTGCTGATGGCCACCCACGACCTGTTCCGCGCGCGCGAAGTCGCAACCACGATCGGCCTGATGCGCGACGGCCGCCTGCTGCGTACCTTGCGCGCCAGCGAAGTCTCGGCGCGCGAGCTCGAGCAACTGTACCTGGAAGAGATGGCGCTCGCCGCGTCGAGTGCTCCACACGTTTGATACCGATACCAAAGGAAACCCATGAAACGCAACCCTACCCTGGGCGCCTGCCTCGCCCTGATGTCCACCCTGCCGCTGGCCGCCGAGCGCGAGCCCGAGCCAGACAACACCGTGGTCGTCACCGCCCGCCGCGACGATGCGGCGCCCCTGGCCGCAACGCCGCTACAGACCCTGGCCAGCCAGGAACTCGTCCGGCGCCGCATGGGCACGCTGGGCGAAACGCTGGCCGGCCTGCCAGGCGTGCACCTCGACAATTTCGGCGCCGGCGCCGCCAGGCCGGTGATCCGCGGCCAGACCCTGCCGCGCATCGAGGTGCTGAGCGACGGCGCCAACCTGTTCGACGTGTCGTCGATCTCCCCCGACCACGGCATCGCCACCGATCCGCTGCTGCTCGACGCGATCGAGGTCCAGCGCGGGCCGGCGGCGGTACGCTACGGCGGCAACGCGACCGGCGGCGCCATCAACCTGGTCGACAGCAAGGTGCCCAAGCTGATCCCCCAAGGCGGCGTCAGCGGCGCGACCGAAGTCCGCTACGGCACCGGCGACCGTGAGAAAACCGTGGTCGGCCGCGTCACTGCCGGCAGCGGCAATCTTGCCGTGCATGCCGAAGGGGCCCGGCGCAATGCCGGTGAGTACGATGTGCCGTCCGCGTTCGGCACGGACCGGCTGCGCGACTCCTTCGCCGACAGCGAGAGCTATAGCGTGGGCGCATCGTGGATCACGAAAAAAGGCTATATCGGCGCCGCCTACACGCGCGTGCGCAACGAATACGGCCTGCCCGGTCACAGCCACGCGAATGGCGTGTGCCACCTGCACGGCTATTTCAATCCGGTACGGGTCGACCTGCATTGCGTGGGCCACGGGAGTTACCAGAATCCGCTGGACAATCCCGATTCGGACACGGCCTGGATCGACCTGCGCAGCGACCGCGCGGATGTGCGGGCAGACTATGTCGATCCGCTGCCCGGTTTCTCCGGCCTGAAGTTCCGTGCATCGCATACCGACTACCAGCACGACGAAATCGATGGCCCCATCCTGTACAGCCGCTATACCAACAAGGTCAAGGATGGCCGCCTCGAGCTCACCCACAAGCCCTTGCTGGGCTTTACCGGCACCCTGGGCCTGCAATATACGGACGGCACGTTCGGCGGGCTGAACCTGATCGACTTGCACGTGCCGTCGACCAATTTCTACGGTTTCGAGGAGAAAGAGCGCTATGTGACCGAGAACACCGGCCTCTTCTTCAGCGAACGGCGCGCATTCGGCCCCGTCGACGTCGAGCTTGCCGTGCGCAAGGACTGGCGTACGGTCAGCGTGCCCATTCCCGGGCAATTTTTCATCAGGGTGCCGGACGAATACATCCCTTCCTATGAGCAGATCTACGGCCCGGACTGGCGCCAGGAACTCGAAGCAGGCATGCGCGAGGGCCATGCCGAACGCAATCCCGACCGCAAGCATCGGCCGCTCTCGGCGTCGATCGGCGCGACCTGGGATCTTGGCGGCGGCTATTCGGCGGCCCTGTCGCTGGCCCGCACCGAGCGCGCGCCGACGATGCGCGAGTTGTTCGCCTTCGGTAACAATCTCGCCACCAACAGCTATGAACTGGGCTTGCTGGCCGACTGGGAATTCATCGATCCCATCCTCGACGAGGCCGGTATTTTCCGCGGCGACGTGCTGGAACAATCGGATACGCTGAACCTGACCTTCCGCAAGGCCGGGGGCCCGTTCGAGTTCGAAGTCGGCCTGTTCCACCAGGATGTGGACGACTATGTGTATGCACACACGCTGGAAACCGACAGCCGCAACGGTCTCGCCCACCATTTCCTGGTCTATACCGCGGGCAAGGCGCGCTTTTCCGGCATCGACGGGCAGGCCAGCTACCGGCTCACGCCCAACTCGCGTGTAACCGTGTTCGGTGACTACGTGCATGCCGAACTCGGCGACGAGAAAGGCTACCTGCCGCGCATCCCGCCAGCACGGCTGGGCGCGCGCTACGACGGCAACTGGGGACCGCTGTCGGCGGGGTTCGAGGTCTACCGCCAGTTCACCCAGGACCGCCTGGCGCCGCTCGAGACCCGGACCGATGGCTACCATATGGTCAATGCGACCATGGCTTACCGCTTCCCTCACGGCCAGGGCCGCTGGACCGAGGTCTACCTCAGCGGCACCAACCTCACGGATGAGCTGGCCTATAGCCACGCCTCGTTCGTGAAGGCGCAATCGCCGCTGCGCGGACGCAATATCGTGTTTGGACTGCGCAATCAGTTCTGATCCCGGTTCTCATCCTTGCGCCGGTCGGCAACGCCATCGCGCCGATCCGGAACAATCGACGAGGCCCGGCATCTCATCGGTGCCGGGCCACTTCCACCACGTCGAAAGGAAACACGATGGCCACCTTCACCACCCGCAACGGCGCCGAGATCTACTACAAGGATTGGGACCGCGGCCAGGCGTTCGTGTTCTGCTATGCCGGGGCGCCGCATGGCTTGACCGAAACGCACAAGGACAGGGTAGGCGCCGACTTGCTGGCCTTCGCGCGCGGCGAAGGGGTTGGGCGCTAGCGCTGAGCGCATCAGCAAAAAGCTATCGCCCATCCGCAAGTTGCAACAACAGGAAATCTATCGCTCATCCATTCTCAAAAGGGAAACATTAACTAAAATTAATAATTCGAACACCCCCGCTTAAGCCGGCGCCGGGCATAGTCCAAGGTAGGGAAAAATACGCTCTCAACCTTGCAAACCGGATCCGACTTCATGCCCTCGACTACCCCCTTGCGCCGGCGCCAGTCGGCCCTCGGCGCCGCCGTTCTGGCGGCGCTGCTGCTGTCCGCCTGCGCCAAAGAACCCAAACCTGCCACGCCGACCGTGCCGGAAGTCGCGGTGCTGACGGTCAGCACGTCCAACGTGGCGCTGAACATCGCCCTGCCCGGCCGCACCGCGCCCTACCTGCTGGCCGAGGTCCGGGCCCGGGTCGACGGCATCGTGCAAGAGCGCCAGTTCAAGGAAGGGGCGGACGTCAAGAAGGGCGATCCGCTGTACCTGATCGATCCGGCGCCCTACCGCGCCGCGCTGGCCAGCGCCGAGGCCGAGCTGCAGCGGGCCCAGGCCACCCTGGCCAGCAACGCCTCCCAGCTCAAGCGCAACCAGGTGCTGGTCAAGGAAAACGCGGTCAGCAAGCAGGAATTCGAGAATGCCGAAGCGGCCCAGCTGGAAGCCGCGGCCGACGTCGCCGCCGCCAGGGCCGCCGTCGAGACGGCCCGCATCAACCTCGGCTACACCAGCGTGAGCGCGCCGATCACGGGCCGCAGCAGCGTCTCGGCCGTCACCCAGGGCGCCTACGTGCAGGGTAGCGCGGCCACCCTGATGACCACCATCCAGCAGATCGACCCGATGTACGTCGACCTGCAGCAGTCGAGCGTCGACGGCCTGGCGCTACGGCGCGAGATCGCCGCCGGGCGGGTGCGCATGGATGGCGCCAATGCCGCCAGGGTCAGCCTGACCCTGGAAGACGGCAGCACCTACGCTCGCCACGGCACGCTCGAGTTTTCCGGGGTGACGGTCGACCAGGCCACCGGCGCGGTCACGCTGCGCGCGCGCTTCCCGAATCCCGACCGGCTGCTGCTGCCGGGGATGTTCGTGCGCGCCAGCGTCAGCCAGGGCGTGCGCCAGGCCGTGATGCGGGTGCCGGCGCAAGCCGTCTCGCGCACGCCGCAAGGCACGGCGACCGTCATGCTGGTCGACCGCGAGAACAAGGCCGCGCTGCGCACGGTGCGCACCGGCGCCCTGGTCGACGGCTACTGGCTGATCGACGAGGGCCTGAAGGAAGGCGAGCGCGTGATCGTCAGCGGCACCCAGAAGCTGCGTCCGGGCACGGTGGTGCGGATCGGTGCGCCGTCGGCGCCGGCCAGCCAGGCGCCCGCCGCCCCGGCCAATCCGCCAGCTGCGCCGGCGCCGGCGCGCCAGGGATAAGCGACGATGCCTAAGTTCTTCATCCAGCGCCCGATCTTCGCGATCGTCATCTCGCTCCTGATCATGCTGGCGGGCGGCATCGCCCTGTACAGCATGCCGGTCGAGCAGTACCCGCCGGTGTCGCCGCCGTCGGTGCAGATCCAGGCCGACTTCCCCGGCGCCTCGGCCGAGACCATGCAGAACACCGTGATCCAGGTGATCGAGCAGCAGCTGACGGCAATCGACAACCTGCTCTACATGGACTCGTCGAGCGACGACTCGGGCCGCTCGACCACCACCCTGACCTTTGCCGCCGGCACCGATCCCGACATCGCCCAGGTGCAGGTGCAGAACCAGCTGCAGGCCGCCGTGCCGCGCCTGCCGGCCGAGGTGCAGCAGACCGGCCTGCGCGTGACCAAGTCGACCAGCGACTTCCTGATGGTGGCCGCCTTCGTGTCGGACGACGACAGCATGACCAAGTTCGACATCGCCAACTACGTGTCGTCGAACCTGCAGGATCCGCTCAGCCGCATCTCGGGGGTGGGCAGCATGAACGTGTTCGGCACCCAGTACGCGATGCGGATCTGGCTCGATCCGGTCAAGCTGACCGCGTATGCGCTCACGCCGCTGGACGTCACCAACGCGATCCGGGCCCAGAACGTGCAGGTCTCGGGCGGCCAGCTGGGCGGCACGCCGGCGGTGCAAGGCCAGTCGATCAATGCCACCATCACCCAGGCCACGCTGCTGCGTACGCCAGAAGAATTCCAGCGCATCCTCGTCAAGGTCCAGCCTGACGGCTCGAGCGTGCGCATTGGCGACGTGGCGCGGGTCGCGCTCGGCTCCGAGAATTACCACGTCGACGTGCGCTACAACGGCAAGCCGGCGTCCGGCCTGGGCATCCAGCTGGCGCCCGGCGCCAACGCGCTCGACACCGCGGTCGCGGTGCGCGCCCGCCTGGCCGAGCTGGGCGAATTCTTCCCGCCCGGCCTGCGCACCGTGTATCCGAACGACGTCACGCCCTTCATCGAGCAATCGATCAGCGGCGTCGTGCACACCCTGATCGAGGGCATCGTGCTGGTGTTCCTGGTCATGTACCTGTTCCTGCAAAACTTCCGCGCCACCCTGATCCCGTCGATCACGGTGCCGGTGGTGTTGCTGGGCACCTTCGGCATCATGTCGGCGCTCGGCTTCACCGTCAATACGCTGTCGATGTTCGGCCTGGTGCTGTCGATCGGCCTGTTGGTCGACGACGCCATCGTGGTGGTCGAGAACGTCGAGCGCGTGATGCACGAGGATGGCCTGGCGCCGAAGGAGGCGACCATCAAGGCCATGGGCCAGATCACCAGCGCGCTGATCGGCGTGGCGCTGGTGCTGTCGGCGGTATTCGTGCCGGTGGCCTTCTCGAGCGGCACGGTGGGCGCGATCTACCGCGAATTCTCGCTCACGGTGGTGGCCTCGATGCTGCTGTCGGCCTTCATCGCCCTGAGCCTGACGCCGGCGCTGTGCGCCACCATGCTCAAGCCGGTCGACCCTGGCCACCACGAAAAGAAAGGCTTCTTCGGCTGGTTCAACCGCGGTTTCGAGAAGAACCGCGACCGCTACCTGACCGGCGTGACCCGCATCCTGGGCCGCCGCGCGCTGTGGATGACGGTGTACGTGGTCACGATCGCCATCGTGGCGGCGCTGTTCCTGCGCCTGCCCGGTGGCTTCCTGCCCAAGGAAGACCAGGGCTATATGATCGTCCAGGTCCAGACCGCCGCCGGCACCACCCAGGAAGTCACCGGCAAGGTGCTCGACGAGATCAGCAACTACCTGCTGACCGGCGAAAAGGCGATGGTCGAGGCGACCATGGTCATCAACGGCTCGGCCCAGGGCCAGCGCGGCCAGAACGTGGGCCGCATGTTCGTGCGCCTGCGTAACTGGTCCGAGCGCAAGGACGACGCGCTGCACGTGTCGGCGCTCTCCAACCGGATCGCCGCGCGCTACAAGGACTTCCAGGGCGCCACGGTGGTGCCGATCGAGCCGCCGTCGATCCGCGGCCTGGGCTCGGCCACCGGCTTCACGATGCAGCTGCAGGACCGCGGCGGCCTCGGCCGCGACGCGCTGGCGGCGGCGCGCGACCAGCTGCTCGAGCTGGCGGCGAAGGAGCCGGCCCTGACCCGGGTGCGCTTCACGGGCCAGGCCGACAACCCGACCTACAAGATCGACATCGACCGCGAAAAGGCGGCCGCGCTGGGCGTCGACCTGACCCTGGTCGACCAGACCTTCTCGACCGCCTGGGGTTCACGCTACATCAACAACTTCCTCGATACCGACAACCGCATCAAACGCGTCTATGTGCAGGCCGACGCCCAGTTCCGCATGAATCCGGACGACATCAAGCTGCTCCATGTGAGGAACGGCCAGGGCGATATGGTGCCGTTCTCGAGCTTTGCCAGCGCGCGCTGGTCGTGGGGCTCGCCGTCGATGCAGCGCTATAACGGCATCACCTCGGCCGAGATCGTGGGCCAGCCGACGGCCGGCCACAGCACCGGCGAGGCGATGGCCATCATGACCCGCCTGGCGGCCCAGCTCCCGCAGGGCATCGGCTTCGAATGGAGCGGCATCTCGCTGCAGGAATCGCAGGCCGGCGCCCAGGCGCCGCTGCTGTACGCGCTGTCGATCCTGGTCGTGTTCCTGTGCCTGGCGGCGCTGTACGAAAGCTGGGCGATCCCGATCTCGGTGGTCATGGTGGTGCCGATCGGCGTGCTGGGCGCGCTGGGCGCGGCGACCGCCTTCGGCATGGAGAACGACGTGTTCTTCCAGGTGGGGCTGTTGACCACGATCGGCCTGTCGGCCAAGAATGCGATCCTGATCGCCGAATTCGCGCGCGAATTGCAGTTGCAGGGCCTGAGCCTGGTCGAGGCGGCGCTGGAGGCGGCGAAAGTGCGCCTGCGTCCGATCATCATGACCTCGATGGCCTTCATCCTGGGCGTGCTGCCGCTGGCGATTTCGAGCGGGGCCGGTTCGGGCAGCCAGAACGCGCTGGGCATCGGCGTGATCGGCGGGATGCTGACCGCCACCTTCCTTGCGCCGTTCGTGATCCCGCTGTTCTACGTGCTGGTGGCCGGCGGCGCCAAGCCGCCGACGCCACACGCGCCGAGCGCGGAAACACCGGCTACAATGCCGGCTTCCCACTGAGACTGCCGTGAAACTGCTACTCGTCGAAGACAATGAACGCGTGGCCCGCTTCGTCAAGAAGGGGCTGACCGAGGCCGGTCATACGGTCGACCACGCCGACAACGGCCGCGACGGCATGTACCATGCCGTCAGCGAGCCCTACGACGCGATCGTCATGGACCGCATGCTGCCGGGCGGGATCGACGGCCTGGGGCTGATCGAAGCGCTGCGCCAGCAGGGCAACCGGGTGCCGATCCTGATCCTCTCGGCGCTGGACGGCGTGGACGACCGCATCCGCGGCCTGCGCGCCGGCGGCGATGACTATCTGACCAAGCCGTTCGCCTTCGGCGAGCTGCTGGCCCGGCTCGACGCGCTGCTGCGCCGCTCGCAGAGCCAGGCGGTGGAGACCGTGATGAGCCTGGGCGACCTGTCGGTCGACATGCTGTCGCACCGCGTGACGCGCGGCGGGCGCCCGGTGGCGCTGCAGCCGCGCGAGTTCAAGCTGCTCACCTACCTGCTGCGCCACGCGAACCAGGTGGTGACGCGCACCATGCTGCTCGAGAACGTGTGGGATTATCACTTCGATCCGCAAACGAATGTCATCGATGTCCACATCAGCAAGCTGCGCCAGAAGATCGACGCCGGCTTTGCGACGCCGCTGCTGCGCACCGTGCGCAATGCCGGCTATATGCTGACCGACCAGCCGTGAGGTGCTTGTCGTGAACCTGCGCCTGCCCGGATTCTCGGCCCGCACCATCGCGATCGGCTACGCCGTGGTCACGCTGCTGGTGCTGGCGATGTTCGCCGCGCCCCTGTGGTTTGCCTGGCACAAGAATATCGGCGAGGTGCGCACCCAGCTGCTCAAGACGGACGCGCGCCACCTGAGCAACCTGTTCGAGCGCCAGGGCCCGCCGGCGCTGGCGGCGGCGATCGACAGCCAGGTCCATGGCGTGAACGACGGCGTACGCAAGATCATGCTGTTCGTGGCGCCCGACGGCGCCAAGCTGGCCGGCAACCTGCCCGAGTGGCCCGAGGGCGTGCCGGAGAGTGACGGCCTGTGCCAGGTGACGATCCGGGTCGACGACACGCCGCGCAATGTGGAGCTGGTGCGGGTGACGCTGGAAGACGGCTATATGCTGCTGGTGGCCAGCAACCTGGATCGCTTCCAGCAGCTCGAGCGCCTGTTCGCCTACGGCCTGCTGGGCTGCGCACTGGCGGTGCTGGTAAGCGCCGTGCTGGGCGGCGTGTTGATCCGGCGCGCGCTGCTGGGACGGGTGCAGCGCATCAGCCAGACCACGGCCTCGATCATCGAGGGCAAGCTGTCGCACCGCCTGCTCGAGCCGCGCGACGGCGACGAGCTGCAGCAGCTGACGCGCACGGTGAACCGCATGCTGGACCAGATCGAGCACCTGGTGACGGGCGTGCAGGACGTCTCGAACGCCATCGCCCACGACTTGCGCACCCCGCTGTCCGAGCTGCGCGCGCGGCTCGAAGAGCTGTCGGTGGCGCGCCCGCCGGTGGAGGAGACCTTCGCCGAAATCGACGACGCGATCGACGATGTCGACCGCGTGATGGGCATCTTCAACGCGCTGCTGAGACTAAGCGAAATCGACAGCGGCAGCCGCCGCGGCGGTTTCGTCGAGGTCGACCTGGCCGCGCTGGGCGCCGAGGTCACGGAATTCTACGGCCCGGTGGCCGAGCTGAAGGACATCGATCTCGGCTTCGACGCCCCGGAGGATTTGCGGGTGGTGGGCGACCCGGTGCTGCTGGCCCAGGCGCTGGGCAATATGGCCGACAACGCCCTGAAATACGCGCCGGTACGGGGCACGATCGCCATCACCGCGCGCCGCGTCGACGCCGACCGGGTAGCGGTGGTGGTGGCGGACAACGGCCCGGGCATTCCGGAACACGAGCGCACGCGCGTGATCGAGCGCTTCTACCGGGTCGACGCCAGCCGCGGCACACCGGGCGTGGGCCTGGGACTGAGCGTGGTCTCGGCAGTGGCGCGCCTGCATGGCGGCAGCCTGACGCTGGAGGACAACCGTCCGGGCCTGCGCGCCACCCTGCTACTGCACGCCAATCCGGCCGCGCAGGCCTACTGAGCGCCTGGCTGGGCCCCGGCGCGTTCGAGGATGGCCTCGATCGACGCCCGGGCCTCGTTCATCGCCCGCGCAATGTCGACGCCGAGCAGGCGTCCGCCTCGCTTGAGAACGACGCCATCGATGATCACCGTATCGACATTGTCCGGCGTGGCCGAATACACGACCAGGGCATAGGGATCGGCATTGCCGGCCAGGGCCATGTTCAGCGCCCCGGGGTCGAGCAGGATCAGGTCGGCGCGCTTGCCGGGCGTGATCGAACCGATCTGGTCATCCATGCCGATCGAGCGCGCCGCTTCGATCGTCGCCAGTTCGAGGATGCGGCGCGGCGCGACCGCCGTTTCCTGTTTGCGGGCGCCGGATTCGGTGAGCGCGAGCAGGCGCATATTGGCGAACAGGTCGGCGCTGCCGGCCAGCGCCGTGCCGTCGATGCCCAGGCCGATGCGCTCCACGGCCGCGTAGTCGCTGAGCATGGTCAGGCCGTAGCCGACCCGCTGTTCGGTGACCGGCGTCAGCGACAGCGCGCTGCCGGCCGCCCGGAACGCCGCCAGCTCGGCCGGGGTCGCCCCGGTGGCGTGCACGATCTGCACGTCCTTGCCCAGCAAGCCGCTGGCGGCCAGGGCGCCGTTGCGCTTGCCGCCCGAATGCACCGACACGGGCAAGCCGAGCTTGCGCGCGGCCGCGATCTCGCGCCGGCCGGTCGCGGCCACGTCGGCCTTGCCCTCCCCCACGCCGCGACAGCCCAGCCCCAGCGTGACCCGGCCGGGCCGCGGCCGCGCTGCCGCGGCGGCGAGCAGGTCGAGGTCGATGCTCTCGGCTGGGGCAAGATCGTCATGCGCGCCAGCCAGCAAGCGGGCGCGGATCCCGCTTTGCAGCAGCGCCTGTTCGGCCGCCTCAAGGTGCGCCGGGCTGCGCAGGTTATGGAAGAAATCGACGGTCGTGGTGACGCCCGACGCCAGCGTCTCGACGGCGCCGACATAGGTGCCGATGCGGACGTCGTCCGGCGTGTAGTGCCGCCCCAGGCGCTTCTTGAGGGCGAAATAATCGGTGTCGGGAGTATTACGAAACTGGCCGCGCGCCGCGCTGAGCCACAGGTGGGTATGGGTGTCGACCAGCCCCGGTAGAAGGATCATGCCACGCGCATCGATCCGCTCGGCCCCAGCCGCCTCGAGCTTGCGCCCAATGGCAACGATCCGCCCATCCCGCACCAGCACGTCGGCATCGCGCCGCTCGCCCTGCTCCGGGTCGAGGCTGACGACATGGGCGTTCTGGATCAACAGCGCCCGCGGCTGGCCAAGGGCGGCCTGGCACGACGCAAACAAGAGGGCGAGCACGACACAGTGCAAGAGACGCAACATGGCATTTTCCACACACTAGAATTGCCACCCATTCTACAAGCCAACACCACCAATCCGCGCGCTTATTGCCACACCCCGCCCATGCTTCAGACAAGAGAATAACTAGGGTCAGAGTAAAATTGTTTGTCAACTTCAGTAAATCAGTTGAATAATAAATCTACTCTGACCCTAATTATTATGCAATTTCTGCGACACGGCTGAGATTGCACGGTAAATTCATTGGCAAGCAGAGAAATTGCTCGATAAATCGACTCTGTCCCTATTTCTTCACACAGGCTTTGGCCATATATTCGTTACGATTAAAGAATTGACTAAAACCGAGAACTGTTTCCATCGCTAATAGCGCTCGCACGCACTAAAAACAAAGAGGGTCAGAGTAAAATTCTTTGTCAATTTTTGAAAATCAATTGGCAAACAATTTTACTCTGAGGTAGCCCGGGTTTGGTGGACATCCAGAATAGGAGACAATAAGGCCTATGGATGACACTACGACCCCAGCAGTAAAACGCACTGTTCATACGAGCGACTTCAAGAGGCGGGCCGTTACCAGGCTCAAACAAGAAGGCAACGCGACGGCGCTTGCGCTCGAGCTTGGAGTGCCGCGCAACCAGCTATACAAGTGGGCTAAGCGGTTTGAGGAAGCCGGCACTGACAAGTCCTTCAAGGGCCCTGGGCGCCCGGCTGGAGTGGAAGAAGATGAGCTTGCCAAGCTGCGCCGTGAAAATGAGCGTCTTAAGGTGGAGAACACGATCTTAAAAAAAGCGGAAGCGTACTTTGCGCGCCGCAAGCCGTGAAGTACGCGTTTATCCACGAGCACGTCGGCGTGCATCCAGTGGCTGTGATGTGCCGTTT
>NZ_STGG01000043.1 GCF_005222695.1 Massilia sp. HP4
TGTTCAGTATCGTGCGATCATGTTCCTCGCCGTAGCTGGCCTTTGTTCCGTGCAAAAGCTATGCTGGGCGACTTGATTGCTGGATTCAGCAGTCCCAGTATTCAATCGCACCCGGAGCAGTTGGCAGCATGAGTTCAAGCATTCATCCACAGGCCCGTACCACACCAAAGATCCGCCAGGAGATAAAGGATTCTGGCCTGTCTTCCAGAGAAGCCGCCAAGGTCTTTAACATCACACGAGCCACGGCACAGAAGTGGCTCGGTCGCGACGATGTACAGGATCGTTCCCACCGGGCCCACACGCTGCGCACGACTCTGAGCCAGGCCCAGGAAGCCATTGTCCTTGCTCTACGCCAGTCGCTCTACCTGCCGCTCGACGACCTGCTGTTCATCACAAAGCAGTACATCAATCCGGCCGTCTCGCGAGCGGGCATTGCACGCCTGCTCAAGCGTGAGGGCATGTCCCGCCTGACAGACTTGATTGCGACTGCCGAGGGCGAGAAGATCACGCCGAAGAAGACCTTCAAGGACTACGAGCCTGGGTTCATACACATCGACATCAAGTACTTGCCGCAAATGCCTGATGAAACCTCGCGCCGCTATCTGTTCGTCGCCATCGACCGGGCAACACGCTGGGTTTTCATGCACATCTACGGCGACATGACCGAGGCGAGCAGCGTCGATTTTCTGCGTCGGCTCAAGTTGGCTTCCCCCATCAAAATCAGCAAGATCCTGACTGACAACGGCTCGCAATTTACTGATCGCTTCACCACCAAAGACAAGAAACCAAGCGGCAAGCATGCTTTCGACGTCGCATGCGCAGCCCTGCCTGCCGAGCATCGGCTGGCGCCGCCGCGTCATCCGCAAACCAACGGTATGGTTGAGCGTTTCAACGGACGCATCAATGAGCTGCTACGGCAAACCCGTTTCGATAGCAGGGCCGATCTGCAGGCCACATTACTGAACTATTTGAAGCTTTACAACCACCATATTCCGCAACGCGCCATCGGCAGCAAAACGCCCGTCCTCGCGCTCAAGGAATGGCAACAGAAGCGACCTGAGTTATTCGTTAAACGCGTTTATGATCAAACGGGACTCGACA
>NZ_STGG01000044.1 GCF_005222695.1 Massilia sp. HP4
CCGTGATTGGAGCCTGCATGCGCAAGCTGGCTCACTTGTGCTTCGGAGTCATCAACTCCCGCAAGCCATACAACGAAAATTATGCAATGTAGGACTTGACGGGAGAGACGGTATCTACCCGAGCTTGATCGCCAGTCCGGCGATCAGGCTGGCCGCCATGCCGATCGACAGCAGGCCGTGCAAGCCGGTCGAGCCGATCGAGGATGCCTCGGCCGAGTTGTCGCGCTTGAGCGCCATCGCGCGGCCCAGCACCACCGGGCGCAAGAAGCCCCGAATACCCACCAGCAGCATGCCGATGCCGAAGAACAGTTCGCCCTTCAGGCCGTACATGATGCCGTCGAGGAGCTGGGGCACGCCCAGCAGCAGGCCGAAACCGAGCCAGAACAAGCGAAAGCCGAGCGAACGTTTCAACTTGTCGGAAGTCGTCATGAAGATCCTGTAGAAATGAGTCAAATCGAGTTGATCAAATAATACGCAGCGAGTAATCGGTGGCCCGAACGTCCTTGGTCAGGCTGCCGATCGAAATGCGGTCGACACCGGTTTCGGCGATCGCACGCACGGTGTCAATACTGATGCCGCCCGACGCTTCGAGCAGCGCGCGGCCGGCATTGAGCTTTACCGCCTCCACCATGCCTTGCAAGTCGAAGTTGTCGAGCAAGACCGACTTGACGCCGGCATTCAAGGCTTCTTCGAGCTGGGCGATGGTCTCGACCTCGATCTGCACCGGGGCGCCGGAATTGAGATCCGCCGCTGCCTTCAGTGCGGCCGACACGCCACCAGCCGCCGCGATATGGTTTTCCTTGATCAGGATGCCGTCATACAGCGCCATGCGCTGGTTCTTGCCGCCGCCGACGCGCACCGCATATTTTTGCGCCAGCCGCAGGCCGGGCAAGGTCTTGCGGGTGTCGAGGATTGCGGCCCTGGTGCCGGCGATGACGTCGACGTAGCGCCGGGTGGCCGTGGCCACGCCCGACAGCAGCTGCATGAAGTTCAACGCGCCCCGTTCGGCGGTGAGCAGCGAACGCGGATTGGCGCGAATGGTGCACACGGCCGAATCGGCCGTCATCAGGTCGCCCTCGGCATAGTGCCACTCGATCTCGGTGTCCTGGTCGACGGCCAGCATCAGCCCTTCGAACCAGGGCGCGCCGCACAGCACCGCCGCTTCGCGCACGATCACGCGGGCCGTGACACGGGTGTCGTCCGGCACCAGCATGCCGGTCAGGTCGCCGGTGCCGACGTCTTCCAGCAACGCGGCCAGGATGTTCTGCTCGAAGGATGCCTGCAGCTTGTCGTCGAAGTGGGCGTGGGGGTTCTTCAATGTGGTCATGCCGGTCCTACTCCCGAGAACATCGGGGCATTGTTTTCCAGTTTGCCGGTCGGCAGCGCCTTGGCGCGCCTGGCGGCTGCGAAATCGAGCATGCGGTCGATCGAGCGCTTGGCCTGCAGGCCGATAGCTGGATCGACATGCACCTGGTTGGCGCCGGATTCGAGCACCTCGGCCAAGTTGCGCAAGCCGTTCATCGCCATCCACGGGCAATGCGCGCAGCTCTTGCAGGTCGCGCTGTTGCCGGCGGTCGGCGCCTCGATGAAGGTTTTACCGGGCGCCGCCATCTTCATCTTGTGCAGGATGCCGTTGTCGGTCGCGACGATGAAGTGGGTCGCGTCCATGGTCTGGGCCGCGTTGATCAGCTGGGTGGTCGAGCCCACCGCGTCGGCCTGGGCCACGACGTTGGCCGGCGACTCCGGGTGCACCAGCACTTTCGCATTCGGGTATTCGGCCTTGAGCAGGTCGAGCTCGATGCCCTTGAATTCGTCATGCACCAGGCAGGAGCCCTGCCACAGCAGCATGTCGGCGCCGGTCTTGGCCTGGATGTAGGAACCCAGGTGGCGGTCGGGCGCCCACAGGATCTTCTTGCCCTGGGCGTGCAGCTCGGCCACGATGTCCAGGCCGATCGACGAGGTCACCATCCAGTCGGCGCGCGCCTTCACGGCGGCGCTGGTATTGGCATACACCACCACGGTGCGGTCCGGATGCTGGTCGCAGAAGGCGGCGAATTCGTCGGCCGGGCAGCCCAGGTCGAGCGAACAGGTCGCGTCGAGGTCGGGCATCAGGATGGTTTTCTCGGGGCTGAGGATCTTGGCGGTCTCGCCCATGAAGCGCACGCCGGCCACCACCAGGGTCTGGGCCGCGTGGTCGCGGCCGAAGCGCGCCATCTCGAGCGAATCCGAGACGCAGCCGCCGGTTTCCTCGGCCAGGTCTTGCAGGTCGGCGTCTACATAGTAGTGGGCCACCAGCACGGCGCCCTTCTCTTTCAACAGGCGCCGGATGCGGTCCTTCAGTTCGGCGCGCTCGGCATTCTGGAGCGCGCCCGGGACTTTCGCCCAGGCCTCGGCGGTGCAGGCCAGGCCGGCCTGGGGCCGGTCGTATTCATAGGTCTTGATCGGTACGGTTACTGCGTTCATGCTCGCGTGTCTCCTCGCGCTGGCGGGGCCCGTGCCCCGCCGAATCAACTCATTCGACCGGTCAGTCGATGCCCTGGCTGCGCAGGTATTCTTCGTAGTTGCCCTGGAAATCGACCACGTCGTTCTCGCGGATCTCGATCACGCGGGTGGCCAGCGAAGACACGAACTCACGGTCGTGCGACACGAAGATCAGGGTGCCGGCGTACTTGTCGAGCGCGATGTTGAGCGACTC
The DNA here is from genome assembly GCF_005222695.1 of Massilia sp. HP4. Lineage (GTDB taxonomy): Bacteria > Pseudomonadota > Gammaproteobacteria > Burkholderiales > Burkholderiaceae_D > Telluria. The sequence goes on from NZ_STGG01000044.1 coordinate 2,696, forward strand.
GATCGATTCCATGTCCATGTGGTTGGTCGGCTCGTCGAGCAGCATCACATTGTGACGGCCCAGCATGAGCTTGCCGTACATCATGCGGCCCTTTTCGCCACCCGACAGCACCTTGACCGACTTCTTGACTTCGTCGCCGCCGAACAGCAGGCGGCCCAGGATCGAACGCACGGCCTGGTCGTCGTCGCCCTCTTGCGTCCAGCGGCCCATCCAGTCGGTGAGCGTCTCGCCGCTGGCGAATTCCTCGGTCGGATCCTGCGGCATATAGCCCGGATTGGCGTTCTCGGCCCACTTCACGCGGCCGCTGTCCGGCTGAAGGCCGCACAGGTCGCCGCCAATCGTGCGCAGCAACGTGGTTTTACCCGCGCCGTTGGCGCCGATGATGGCGATGCGCTCGCCCGCCTCGACCATGATCGAGAAATTCTTGAACAGCTGGCGATCGTAGGCTTTCGAGATGTTCTCGGCTTCCACCGCCAGGCGGTGCAGCTTCTTCTCGCCCTCGAAGCGCACGAAGGGATAGGCGCGCGAGGAGGGTTTGAACTCTTCGATCTTGATCTTGTCGATCTGCTTGGCGCGCGAGGTCGCCTGGCGTGCCTTGGACTTGTTGGCCGAGAAGCGGCGCACGAAGTCCTGCAGTTCGGCGACTTTTTCCTTGGCCTTGGCGTTGTTCGCCAGCTGCTGGTTGCGGGCCTGGGTCGAGGCCAGCATATAGTCGTCGTAGTTGCCCGGATAGACCTTCAGCGTGCCGTAGTCCATGTCGGCCACGTGGGTGCACACCTGGTTCAGGAAGTGGCGATCGTGGGAAATGATGATCATGGTGGAGTTACGCTCGTTGAGCATATTCTCGAGCCAGCGGATCGTGTTGATGTCCAGGTTATTGGTCGGTTCGTCGAGCAGCAGGATGTCTGGATTCGAGAACAGGGCCTGGGCCAGCAGCACGCGCAGCTTCCAGCCCGGCGCCACGGCGCTCATCGGACCCTGGTGCAGGTCGGTGCCGATTTCCAGGCCCAGCAGCAGTTCGCCGGCGCGCGCCTCGGCCGAATAGCCGTCGTATTCGGCGACTTTGCCTTCGAGCTCGGCGGCTTTCATGTAATCGTCGTCGGTCGCTTCCGGATTGGCGTAGATCGCATCGCGTTCGGCGATCGCGTTCCACAGTTCGGTGTGGCCCATCATGACGACGTCCAGCACGCGCACGTCTTCATACGCGAACTGGTCCTGGCGCAGTTTACCCAGGCGCTCACCCGGATCGAGGCTGACGTTGCCGGCAGACGGTTCGAGGTCGCCGCCCAGGATCTTCATGAAGGTCGACTTGCCGCAGCCGTTGGCGCCGATCAGGCCATAGCGGTTGCCTTCGCCAAATTTGACGGAAATGTTCTCGAACAGCGGCTTGGCGCCGAATTGCATCGTGATATTGGCTGTGGATAGCACTGTATTACCCCAAAAAGCATATTTGATTAACCGGCTATTTTACCATTCCACGTCGCAGGCGGCGAATGGGCATGGATTCCCGACAGCGATGCCTCAGGCGCGGCGCAGGGTCGGATAGTCGGACAAGGTCAAGGTGAAGCCGTCGGCGCCGGACACCAGGTGCCCCTGGGCGCCGAACGGAATGGTGACGCGGCGGTCGATGTGGCCGAAGGACAGGCCCGTCAGGATCGGCAGCGGCAAGCTCTGGCGCAGGTAGGCCAGCATGGTGTCGAAGTCATAACCGTTGTCGAGCGGGCCCAGGCGGTAGCCCGAGAAATCGCCCAGCACCACGGCCTGCTGGCGCTCCAGCACGCCGGACTGCAGAAGCTGCAGCAGCATGCGTTCTACCCGGTACGGGTGTTCGCCGATGTCTTCCAGCCACAGGATGCCGCCGTCGATACGCGGAAAGTATGGCGTGCCAACCAGCGAGGAGATCATGGCCAGGTTGCCGCCCCAGACGGTGCCGCGCAGGTCGAGCGCTGGATTGCCGGCGGCGCGCTCCGCGATCGTGTGGGTGGGGCCGGCCAGGCAGGCCCAGAAATCGTCGAGCGTGAACGCCACCTGGTCGATGGCGCCGAAATCGCCCGCCACCATCGGTCCGGCGTAGCTCAGGCCGCCCGCCTTCGCCATCAGGCCCATGTGCAGTGCCGTCACATCGGAAAAGCCGACCACGATCTTGCCGCTGGCGGCGATCGCCTCGAAATCGATGGCTGGCAGCAGCCGGCTCAGGCCGTAGCCGCCGCGCAGCGCGACAATCAGGTGCACATCCGGATCGGCCGCCGCGGCATGCAACTGCTCGAGCCGGGCGGTATCGGTGCCGCCAAAGCGCTGGTGGGTGCAGCTGTGATCGTAGTAACTACGTACCAGGAAGCCCTGCTCCTCGAAGCGTGTGATGGCACGCTCGAGCGCCGATGGGTCGGAAATACAGCCGGCGGGCGCCACGATGGCGATGCCGAGTCGGGAAATGGTCACTGTTTGACGAAGAGCCGGGGTGTGGAATTTGGCAACATCTTACCCCGCGCATGGGAGTCGATCAAGGCAAGGATGCGCTCGACCAGTTGCGGCGGCAAGTCGTGGCCCATGCCCTCGATGATTTCCAGGCGCGCGCCGGTAATATGGCCGGCGATATCCTGCCCGCAAGCCATGGGCAGCAACGAGTCGGCGGCGCCATGGATGACGAGGGTTGGCGCCGTGATCGCGGGCAAGTGCGCGCTGCGGTCGCCGGCGGCCAGCAGCGCCAGCATCTGCCGCGCACTGCCGCTGGGGCAATAGCAACGCCGCATGGAGCGCGTGACCCGCTTGCGCAACTGCTTGTCGGGCGTCGGATACGAGGGACTGCCCAGCTCGCGCAGCAGGCCGACGGCATGGTCGATCACGCTATCGAGCCTGGCTGGATCGGCGGGATGGCTGGCCAGGGCCTTGCGCACCCTGGCGCACGGCCCTGGCAGGCCGCGCCGGCCGCTGGTGGCCATGACGGCGGTCAGGCTCAATACCCGTTGCGGATCGCGGATGGCCAGGTGCTGGGCGACGAGCCCGCCGAGCGCCGAGACGCCGACCAGGTGGGCCCGGGCAACGCCCAGCGCCGACAGCACGCCGAGCGCGTCGGCCGCCATATCGTCGATGCCATAGGGGGTGCGCAGCGGCCAGCCGACGGCAGCCTTGAGCCGCGCCAATGTCAGGCTGGGTGCGCCGGCGTGGTCGAACTTGGTCGACAGGCCGCTGTCGCGGTGGTCGAAGCGGATGACGTAGAAGCCGAGTTCGACCAGGCCTTCGACGACTTCGTCGGGCCAGTCGGTGAGCTGCATGCCGAGGCCGTGGATGAGCAGGAGCGGCGCGGCTTTCGGGTCGCCCGCGGTGTCGAAGGCGATGCGCAGTCCGTTGGCGTTGAGGGTAGGCATGACGGCGAGTCTGGAGCGCGTAGTGTGGCGCCGGATCGGCGCCGATGCTGTTTCTCGATTCAGTTCCTATGGCAGGACGGCCGCGCCAAGGCAGCGACTTGAAATCAGCATAACACTTTAATGGCGCGCATGGTGTCCCGCCTGAAGGACTGTGGCTAGCCAGCCGCCGGCTTGCGCGCCGCGCTCCTGCGCTCGACAAAAAATGCCTTGAGCATGGCGCTCGCTTCGGGCGCCATGACGCCGCCGACCACCTGGGTATGGTGGTTCAGCTTCTGTTCGTCGAACAGGTTCACGACCGAGCCGCAGGCGCCGGTCTTGGGATCGGTGGCGGCGTACACCACCTTGGCCAGGCGCGCATGCATCATCGCCCCCGAGCACATGATGCAGGGCTCCAGCGTGACGTATAGCTCGCAACCCGGCAAGCGGTAATTGCCCAGCTTTTCGGCGGCCGCGCGCAAGGCCACGATCTCGGCGTGGGCGGTCGGGTCATGGCCGCTGATCGGCTGGTTGAAGCCGGTCGCGATGACCTCGCCATCCTTGACCACGACCGCACCCACCGGTACCTCGCCCCGGTCCCACGCCAATTGCGCCTGGGCCAGGGCGAGCGCCATATAGGCCTCGGCCTGCGGATCGGCCTGCAGCGCGACCTCGACGACGGTATCGGGCGCAGGGACCGCTGCAGACGTCGGATCCGGCATCATTCCGTGATCTCGGCCCAGCAGTTCGGGGTCTCGTGCAGCACCAGCTTGTGCAGGCGCAGGCCGGTGCCGTAGCGGTCGATGAACACCGCCTTGAGGATGTCGAACGCCACCCTGGCCAGGTTCTCGACGGTTGGGATACGGTCGATCACGACCGTCTTGTGGTCGGGCAGCGACGACAGGAAAGCCAATACCTTGTCATCCTTTTCGTACACCAGGAAGGCGTGATCCCACACGTCGACCAGATGCTGTTTTGCCAGCGCCTTGACGTCCGAGAAGTCCATGATCATGCCGTTGTCGGAATTGCCATCGGAATCGATCACCTCTCCTGTCAGAGTAATCTCAAGGGTATAGCGGTGCCCGTGCAGGTTGCGGCACTGGCTCTTGTGGTCGGGAATCCGGTGTCCGGCATCGAACTCGAGCTTGCGGGTAATGGTCAACATTGCTGCGTGTGGATCCTGTTAAGGAATCTGAAGGAGTTTATGGGTCTGGAGGCTGAGCTTCCACTTCGGGTTGGCGCGGCAGGTCTCGATCGCCAGGCGGATATTCTGCGCCGCCAGCGGGCCGTCCATGGCTTGCACAAAATAGTGCTCGAAATCGAGCGCTTCATAGGCGGCCAGGTCTTGCCCGAGCTGCGGGATGACCACCTTGATCTCGCTGCCCTGATGGACGACCAGCGTCGAACCCATCTTTGGGCTGACGCAGATCCAGTCCACGCCTTCTGGCACCGGCAGGGTGCCATTGGTCTCGATCGCGATGGTGAAGCCGCGCGCATGCATGGCGTCGATCAGCGGACGGTCGAGCTGGAGCAACGGTTCGCCGCCGGTGAATACGACATATTTACTGGCCGGATAGCTGGTCGGCCACAGGCTGTCGATCTCGGCCGCCAGCAAGTCGGCTTCCTTGAACTTGCCGCCACGCTCGCCGTCGGTGCCGACGAAATCGGTGTCGCAGAACTGGCAGACGGAGCTCAGGCGGTCGGCTTCGCGCCCGGTCCACAGGTTGCAGCCCGAAAAGCGGCAGAACACGGCCGGCCGGCCCGCATGGGCGCCCTCGCCCTGCAAGGTATAGAAGATCTCTTTGATGCTGTAAGTCACGTTAAGCCTCTCGTCAACCTTCCATTATAGCGCGCCGGAACCCACCTCGCCGAAGGTTGTGGCCGTTCCACAAACTGTCCGGCATGGCGGCTGCTTGAGAATAGACAATATTCCTACAGTGACTGGGCGGTAATGTCCTACGGAACATTCTGAATCGCGTATGAGGGCTGCCATGACGAAATCTTCGTTTTTCCTAGTTGTCCTGCCCGTGCTTGTCCATGCCGAGGCAAGCCAGGCCCATGTAATGGTGCCGCTCCCCTTGCGCGGCGCGCCGCCCGAGGTGCTGGCCTGCGCGATGGTTACGCTGGCCGCCCTGGCGCTGGCGTATATCGGCCTGCGCCGCAGCGTGGCGCACGACGAGCGCGCCCTCGCCCTGCAGCATCAACTGGCGGCCGAACGCGAGGCGCGCCGCCAGTCCGACCAGTCGCTGGCCGACAACCACGACGTCCTGTGCCGCCTGGTGCGCCAGCACGAAGGCGTGCGTGAAGGCGAGCGGACCCGGATCGGCTATGAGCTGCAGGCCGAACTGGGCCGCCGGCTATTGAGTTTGCGCAATGAGATGGCGAGCCTGCACGAGGGTACCGAGGCCGCGCCCGCCCTCGCCGCCAGGCTCGACTGCGCGCTGCGCAATATCGACGGTGCGATCGATGCGGTGCGCGCCGTCGCCGGCGGCCTGCGTGGCGCCAATCCGGCCGATGGCCTGCGCCAGGCGCTGGAGCGTTGCCTGGCCGAGCATGCCGACCGCCATGGCCTGCGCTACCGCTTCGAGGCCGGGATCGATCCCGGCGCGCGCGCCGGCCACGACCGCGCGGCGCGCCTGGCCGTGTTCCGGGTGCTGCAGGACGTGCTGGCCGGCGCCGCGCGCAAGATTGGCGACGAACAGGAGCGTGAACTGCACGTACGCCTGCTCGAAGGCGCCGGCACGCTCGGACTGGAGATCGACGGCTGCGCCTGCACCGTGGACGACATGTCCGCCTTGCCGGTCGAGCTGGTCGACCAGATCCGCGCCATGGGCGGCGTGCTGCGCATGGTCGCCACCGCCGAACGGCGCGTGCGCTGGTTGCTGTCGGTGCCGGTCGGCGCCTGCCCGCCCGGCACGCCCAGGATCATGGCGGAGGCCGCATAGCAGCCCGACCGTTGCGAAATTCCACCTCGCCATTGTCCTTGCTGAAAATCAATGGCTCGAACCTGCGCAGGCAGCAGAATCGGTCCCTAGCGGCAAGCCACCGCTTGTCGCTACCCGATAACGCAAGCACACGCAGAGGACGGCTCATGAGCTCACCCAGCACCGGCACAGCCCCGACAGCCCTGGTCCAGGACGTCGCCTTCGTGGGTCAGCTAATGGAAAGCCTGTCGGTGCCGGTGTTCGTGCTCGACACCGATGCCCGCGTCATGATCTGGAACCGTGCCTGCGAACAGCTCACCGGGGTGCCTGCGCCGGAAGTGCTCGGCACGGGCGACCATTGGCGCAGCTTCTATGAAGTCCAGCGCCCTACCCTGGCCGATATGGTGCTCAAGGGCCGGCGCGACGAGCCCCGCCCAGCGCGGCCGCGCGGCTTGACCGCCGATGCCGACGCCCTCAGCCCCCTGGCCCTGTCGATCGAGAGCTGGTGCGATATGCCGCGCGCCGGCCGGCGGCGCTACCTGGCGGCCGACGCCAGCCCGATCTTCAATGCGCAAGGACGGCTGTCGGCGGTCGTGGAAACCCTGCGCGACCTGACCGACGAAAAAATGGCCCAGATCGCGCTCGAGCAGCTGGCCACGCGCGATGGCCTGACGGGCCTGGCCAACCGGCGCTGCTTCGACGATACCCTGCATGCGGAATGGAACCGCGCGCTGCGCCAGATGCAGCCGCTGTCGCTCCTGATGGTCGACGTCGACAACTTCAAGGCCTATAACGACGCCCACGGCCACCTGGGCGGCGATGAATGCCTGAAAAGGGTGGCGCGCGCCGTGGCCAGCGAGATGCGCGCCAACGACCTGGTGGCGCGCTACGGCGGCGAGGAGTTCGCCGTGATCCTGCCCAACCAGTCGCTAAAAGGCGCGGCCATCGTGGCCGAGCGCATCCGCTGCCGGGTCGAGCAGCTGCAACTGCCGTGCCGCTTCGCCGCCGGCCATGTGACGGTGTCGATCGGCGCCGCCACGGCGATTGCCGGTCCGGACAACCACGCCAGCCAGCTGGTCGCGATCGCCGACGCCGCCCTGTACCGCGCCAAGCACCTGGGCCGCAACCGCATCAGCCTGCCGATGACGGAAGCCGCGTAAACACGCCCCAGCGCCCGTACTTCCACGGCTGTTCATTCCTTGGCGGATAGACTATCCTTCGCGATTGTCTATTTCCCAAGGAGACATCGTGTTTTATTCGACCCTGTCGCGCACCACGCTCGCGACATTGATTTCCGGCGTGCTGCTGGCCAGCGCGGCCCCTGCCGCTGCCCCTGCCGCTGCCCCGGCGGCCAAGGCGGCTTCGGCCGACGTCCTCCCGTTCAAGGCGACCGAAAAGCTGCTGCCCAACGGCCTCAAGGTGATCGTGGTGCCGACCGGCTTCCCGAACCTGGTCTCGGTCCACATCCCGGTGCAGACCGGTTCGCGCAACGAGGTCGAGCCGGGCAAGTCGGGCTTCGCCCACTTCTTCGAGCACATGATGTTCCGCGGGACGCCGACCTACCCGCCGCAAAAATACCAGGAAGTGATCACGAAGGCCGGCGCGCGCCAGAACGCGTATACCAGCGACGACCTCACCAACTACTACACCACCTTCGCCAAGGAGGACCTGGAAACGGTGCTGAAGGTCGAGGCGGACCGCTTCCAGCACCTGTCGTATCCGGTCGAGGCCTTCAAGACCGAATCGCGCGCCGTGCTGGGCGAATACAACAAGAACAGCGCGAACCCGATGTCGAAGCTGTTCGAGGTGCAGCGCGACGCCGCCTACACCACCCACACCTACAAGCACACCACGATGGGCTTCCTCAAGGACATCGAGGACATGCCCAACCAGTACGATTATTCGAAGGTCTTCTTCGACCGCTGGTACCGCCCCGAAAAGACCACGATCATCATCGCCGGCGACGTCGAGCCGGCGAAGGCGATCGCCATGGTCGAGAAATACTGGTCGTCCTGGCGGCGCGGCACCTTCAAGTCGAATGTGCCGGTCGAACCGGCGCCGCGCGGCGCCCAGTACCGCCACGTGGCCTGGCAGACCCCGACCCTGCCGCTGGTGACGGTCGCCTACCGCGCCCCGAGCTTCGTCGCCCGGCAGAAGGAACAGGCGGCGCTGTCGATGGCGCTGTCGCTGGGTTTCGGCCGCACCTCGCCGCTCTACAAGCGCCTGGTGCAGGACCAGCAAAAGGTCGACCAGCTGTTCGACTTCACCCCGAACCGGGTCGACCCGACCCTGGCCACGATCGGCGCGCGAGTGAAAAACCCGGCTGATGCACTGATGGTGCGCGACGCCATCCTGCAGACGGTCGCCAGGCTGCGCGACGAACCGGTCGGCAGCCAGGAACTGGAAGCTGCCAAGTCGGCCCAGAAGTATGGCCTGATCCGCTCGCTCGATAACACCGAGGCGATTGCCTCGACCCTGGCGTCGTTCGTGCACTTCGAACGCTCCTACGGCACCCTGAACGGCTACTACCGGGCGATCGACAGCCTCACCCCGGCCGACCTGCAGGCCGCGGCCCGTAAATACCTGGTCGACGACAGCATGGTGGTCACCACCCTGTCACACGACGCGCTGCCGAAGGGCATCGAGCAGTTGCCGAAGCTGGCCTCGTTTGCCCCGCAAGCGAGCGACGCCACGTTCGACGTGCTGGTGCAGAAATCGAGCCTGCCGCAGATCCGCTTCAAGCTGCTGTTCGCTGCGGGCTCGAGCCACGATCCGAAGGGCAAGGAAGGCCTGGCCGCCCTGACCGCATCGATGGTGGCGTCGAGCGGTTCGCGCGAGCGCAAGATCGACGAAGTGACCAAGGCGCTGTTCCCGATCGCCGGCAGCTTTGTCGAGCAGACCGACAAGGAGATGACGACCTTCACCGGCGCCATCCACAAGGACAACTGGGACCAGTTCCTCGGCATCGCCATGCCGCTGTTGACCGAGCCGGGTTTCCGAGAGGAGGACTTCCGCCGCCTGAAGGACGCCCAGCGTAATGCGCTGGTGCTGGACCTGAAGGACAATAACGAAGAGGAGTTCGGCAAGGAGAGGCTACAAGCGCGCGTGTTCGCCGGCACCGGCTACGGACACCCGGTGCTGGGCACCGTGGCCGGCATCGACGCCATCACCCTCGACGACGTGAAAGCCTTCTATGCCAAAGCCTATACCCGCGGCGCCGTGAAGGTCGGCATCTCGGGCGATGTGTCGGCCGCGATGACGGCCTCGCTCAAGGCCCAGCTGGCGCGCCTGCCCCAAGGGCCCGGCCTGCCGGCGACGGGCGTGCCGAAGGGTGCCATGCCGAACGGCCTGCAGGTCGAGATCGTCGAGAAGAACACCCGCGCCACCGCCATCTCGTTCGGCCTGCCGCTGGAAGTGACGCGCAAGCACCCGGATTTCGCCGCCCTGTGGCTGGCCAAGACCTGGCTCGGCGAGCATCGTTCCTCGAGCGCCCACCTGTACCAGCGCATCCGCGAAGAGCGCGGCATGAACTATGGCGACTACGCGTATATCGAAGCGTTCCCGCGCGGGATGTTCCAGTTCTTCCCGAACCCGAACCTGGGCCGCAAGGCGCAGCTGTTCGAGGTCTGGATCCGTCCGGTGGCGCCGCAGAACGGCCACTTCGCGCTGCGCCTGGCGCTGCACGAGCTGGGCAAGATGGTCGACGGCGGCATTGACCAGGCCGATTTCGAGACTACCCGCGATTACCTGATGAAGAATGTGTTCGTGATGACCGCGACCCAGGACCAGCAGCTGGGCTATGCCCTCGATTCAGCGTGGTATGGCACGCCGGAGTTCACGACCATGATGCGCGACGCGCTGTCGAAGCTGAGCGCGGCCGACGTCAATGCGGCGATCAAGCGACACCTGTCGGCCAGGAACCTGTCGGTGGTGATCATCACCAAGGACGCGGCCGGTCTCAAGCAGGCGCTGGTAAGCGACGCCTTCTCGCCGATCAAGTACGACGCCAACAAGCCACAGGCCTTGCTGGACGAGGACCAGCAGATCGGGTCGATGAAGTTGGGTATCAAGCCGGAGGCGGTGACGATCACGCCGGCGGCCGAGGTGTTTGCCAAATAAGCAGCTGCAAAAGGCTGTTCCCGCCTGCGCGGGGAGTCGTTACTGCCAGTGGCAGTAACGACGTGCCTGATGCGACTCCGTGAGCGCGAAGTTATCGCAACTCAAGGAGTTTGCTTTGACGACCTTATCGCATCATGCGATCCCAACCGTGACGAACGGCCGATTTCATCTTCTCCCACGTCGACTGCTCGCCCGGATAACGGGTATCCCAGTCGCTACGCAGGTCGCCCTCGACATCGTTCCACGGACGGCCGCGATACTTCTCGTTGAGCGCCATCTCGGAACCGTAGCTGTAGGCCGGACGGTATTCGTCGTAGGCGCCGCCAGTGGCGCCGTACACCGAATTCCAGTGATTGCGGTAATAGGCGTCGTTATCGCCATCCGTCATCCGATCCCAACCGCGACGCACGGCGGACTTCATCTTGTCCCAGGTCGAAGGACCGCCATCGCCCGGATACCGGCGGTCCCAGTCGCTGCGCAGGTCGGTCTCGACCGCGTCCCAGCTGCGGCCACGGTACTGGTCGTTGCGCGCCATCTCCGAGCCGTAGCTGTAGGCCGGGCGATATTCGTCGTACGAACCGCCGGCCGCGCCATAGGTCGAGTCCCAGTGGTTGCGGTAGTAGACGTCGTCGTCGTTGTCGTCGGTCATGCGGTCCCAGCCGTGACGCACGGCGTTCTTGACGCGTTCCCAGGCCGATGGCTCGCTGGTGTCGCTGCCGGTGGTGCTGAAGTCGCGGGTGCCGTCGATGCGGTTGTCCCAGCCGGTGCGCAGCGAACCCTCGACATCGTCCCATGGCTTGTCGCGATACAGCTCGCTGCGGCGCATCTCGCTGCCGTAGGAGTAAGCCGGTTTCAGCTCCTCGAACCGGGTGCCGCTGGAGGCATAGGTGCTGTCGTAGTGGCTGCGATAGACGTCGTCGTCATCGTCGCGCGTCATGCGTTCCCAGCCGTGGCGCACCGCGGCCTTCATTTTTTCCCAGGTCGACGGTTCGCTGCCGGTGGCATGGCGGCTATCCCAGTCGCTGTGCAGGTCGGTCTCGATATCGTCCCAGGCGCGGTTGGTGTAGCGGCCGCTCCTGGCGGCTTCGCTGCCATAGCTATAGGCCGGCAGGTAGTCGTCATAGGCCGCGCCGGTGGCGCCGTAGGTGGTGTTGAAATGGTTGCGGTAATAGCTGTCGTCGTCGTCGTAGGCGGCCGATCCGGCGCCCAGGCCCAGCGCCGGATTGGACTGGCCGGACTGGCCGCGCGAGTAGATCCGCACGCCGCTGCGCTGCTTGTCCAGGTTCGAGCTGCCGCCCGACAGCGAACCGGCCTGGCCGGCCTGCGTATCGCGCTGCAGCGAATCGCTGCGGATCGAGCCTTCCAGGGCCGAACCCTGGATCGACGAGCCGGCTGCTGCCGCGCCGAGCGAGCTGCCGGCCAGCGGGCTGGCGCCGGCCGCCGACGGGGTCGAGCCGCGATTCGCGCCCTGGGTGGCGATGCGGTCGTTGTCCAGCTGCGCGCTGCCGGCCGCCAGGCCGCCTTGCTGGCTGCCTTCGAGCGGCGAATTCTGGATCGGGTCGTCGCGCAGGGTCGAGCTTTGCAGCGAGGTACCGCCGGTGGCGGTCAGGCCGCTATTGCCCATCGATTCCTGGTGGGTGCCGCCCACGGTCTGGCCCTGGTTCACCGAACCTTGCTGGAACAGTTCGCGGTCGCCCGGATTGTCGAGCTTCGGCGTCGAGGCCGCCTGGGCATTGCCGAGCGAGCCGGACTGGGCCGACATCGACGACGATTGCTGCATGCCGGCATTGCTGCCCATGCGCATGGCGCCGGCGCTGATGCCGCCCAGCGCCACGTCTGGCGTGCCGGTAGCGTTCTCGTCGATATCGGTCGGGCCGTAGCGCTCGACGATGTCGGCGGCGCGCTCGACCTCGGGCAGCGAGTCGGCGACCAGCGTCAGCACGTGGTGGCCACGGGTCACGGCGCCCTCGTAGCGACTAACGTGTTCGGCATTGTCCGAACCGAACAGGTCGCTGAAGAAGTTCTTGATGCTGGCGGTGATGCCGGTATCGCCATCGGGGCTGCGTTCGGTATCGAGGTCGGAATGGCCGGAGATGCTGTCGGTCTGGCCGGTCGGGTCGGCATTGGACAGGCGGACATCGGTACGGGTAAAGCCCGAGGACAGCAGTTCGTTCATCGCATTCTGCGCATCGGTGCGGTTGTCGAACACCGCGACAAGTGTATGTTGCATGGTCGTTCCTCCGAAAAGTGGGGTACTGGCGCTGGCGACGACGGTGCCGCTCGATTGCGCTTTGTTGTCAAGATTACTCCAATACTGCTGGGGCTCGCGCACCATTGACCGTTGGAAAAATCTTGTCGGAGGAGTACGAAACTGGGCGTGGGAGACAGGCTGTATTGCTGTGTAGGCGGGGGACGACAGGATAAAAAAAAGGCCGGGCATGGGAGCCCGACCGGTGAGGTATCGAAGCCGCGCGGCGGGAGTCAGTCGAAGGGATTATCGATAGTCGTGACCGCGGGTGGCGGCAGCTCGTCCGGCAGCTCGCGCGCCTCGAGCGCGGCCACGATCTCGCCCAGCAGCGCGTGCAGGCGGCGCGCCCGCTCGAGGCCCGGCACATCGGCCGTCAGGTCGACGTCGCCCGAAATGGTGATGCGGTCGACGCGGTTCTCCAGCATCAGGTCGCCGATGCCGGCAACGTCGGCTTCATTGGCGAAAGGCGTGAATGGGGCGGGTTTCTTCTTGCTCATGATGTTCCTTTACGATCGGTTCTTGCGCTGCTTGATCTTCGGCAGGCGTAGCATGCGTTCCTTTTCCCTGGTCGACAGCGACGGCAACAGCTCGATACCGACGATGCGTTCCAGCTCGGCCACCGGTACCACATTGATCGGCGCACCAGCGCGGTTCTCGGTGAACCAGGCGGCCGCCAGCTTCTGGCGCGGACTGTACACCACCTTGTACATATGGCTCGGCACAATCACATTGCCGACCTTCTTGAGGCTGGACCCCAGGAAGGCCGGTCCGGTAATCACGTACAACTCCCCTTCCTTCCTGGCCATGGTGCGCACGGCGCCTTCGATCGGGGCCCAGATGTGGCGGTTATGGTCGCGGTCTTGCGGCACCATATTGGCCAGCGAAAAACTCTCGCGCTGGGTGCGGCGGTCGGGCATATTGGCGTTGGGCGCCAGGTGGCCGCGGTCGAAGCCGCTGCGCGCGTAGTCTGACAGCTCGGCACGCTGGCCGCGCGGCAGGCGTTGCTCGGCGTGGAATTTGTCGTCGCGGTCCAGGCCCTGGGCCCGCTTGAGGTTATCGGCGCGTACGTGCTCGGCCGACCACAGCGGGGTGCGGGTCACGCCCGAGTGCACGACGCCGAACACGCCATAGCACAGTTCGCGGGTAGCGGCGGCCAGTTTCTGGTTGCGGATCTCGGGCGCGCGGCCATCGAGGTAGTGGACCGGGCAACTGGCGGCCTGGACCGCGCCGGCGGCAAAAAGGGCGCCGGCGACGGCGATGCGGGCGAGTATGCGACCCAGGGTGGAACGAAGCATGATGGAAACGCCATGGTGAAAAGACCGGGCATTTTAGCTGAGCATGTACTCCTGGGCATATTTAGTCAGGATAAATGGGTGCGCACGATTGACTGAGCAGTTCCTCGTGGAATGTTTTAAAATTGTCGCTTTCTCAATATGATTTTCCGTTTGGGAAACAAGCATCTCACGAATGACCCACCCCCCGATTCCGGAGGATCTACGCCGTTTCGTCCTGACGAGCATCCCCTCCGTGCCCTTTTTGGAAGCCTTGTTGCTGCTGCGCGCCGATCCGAGCCAGCAGTGGGAGAGCGCGATGCTGGCGAGCCGGCTGTATATCCGAGAGCGGGTCGCGAGCGAGCTGCTGGCAGACCTGTGCACCGGGGGGATCGCCCGTTCCGGCGATCCGCCCGCAGCGCACTGCTACCGCTACGATCCGGTCGACGTCGCCTTGCGCGATCGCATCGACCGCCTTGCCGAGCTGTATGCGAGACAGTTGGTCGATGTCACCCACCTGATCCATTCGAGTCTCGAGCGCCAGGCCCAGCAGTTCGCGGACGCATTCCGCCTGCGCAAGGACGAAGAAAGGTAGTGCGCGATGATAGGCTGTATGCAGTAAAGTAAATACAATCATGCGGGCGCCATGCGCCGTACAAGAATAATGAGCATTTCCTTCGGGACCTTGTGATATGGGCGAAGTGATCTATACCCTCTGCATGCTGACCTCGCTGACCTGCGCCGTGCTGCTGCTTGCCAGCTACCGGCGCACGCGCTACCGCCTCCTGTTCTGGAGCGGCGCCTGCTTCACGGGCATGACCCTGAATAACCTCTTGCTGTTACTGGACAAGGTCGTGTTCCCGACCCAGGTCGACCTGCTGCCGTGGCGTCTCGCCAGCGCGCTGGTGGCCTGTCTGCTGCTGCTGTACGGCCTGATCTACGAGAAGGAATGAGGCGATGACCCATCTGCTGGCGGGCGCCATCGCCATGGCTTCCTTGATCATCGCCCTGTTCTTCTTGCGCTTCTGGCGCGCCAGCGGCGACCGTTTCTTTCTGTATTTCGCCCTCTCGTTCGCGATCGAGGGGCTGCACCGCGTGTATGCGGCGATGCGCGACAGCGGCGGCGAGGATTCGCCGCTGCACTACCTGATTCGCCTGCTGGCCTATGGCCTGATCCTGTGGGCGATCCTTGAAAAGAACCTGCCGCGCAAGAAGCGCAGGCCGTGAGCGCACGCCAAGCGGCGGGCTGCTTGGCGTGCGCCCGGCGCGGGTGGGCTGCGCCATAATCGGGCCACGTCAAACAATCCATGGAGGTCGGCATGAGCACTCCCGAACAATCAGACCGCAAGCAAGGTGCCCCGGTTCCCGCCGGTGGCCAGGACCAGCGGTCCGACAATCTGCTGCCGGGCGACGAAGGCTTTGAAGACGGCCGCTTCGACGTGGCCGAAGAAGTCAGCCTCGACCAGCATTCGGCCGAAGCGCGCCGCATCGGCCAGGCGCCATCGCAGGGCATCGCCGACGCGCTTCCCGAGTCGCTCAAGACACCGGTGCCGTCGCAGCAGGTGCCTGACAAGCCCTGATATTGCCCGCCGCCGCGCCAGGAAAGCGCAAAATCGTTGACAGGATTCCGTGACACATTTAGATTGCCGAAATAACCATGTTGACGGATATTCCACACCTTGACTGACACCACGGCCAGCGGCAGCCAGAGAAGCGTTCTGTTCATCTGCAAGCGCGCGATCGACGACCCGATCGTCGACCAGGTATCGCGCGAACTCGACCAGGTCATCGTGCGGGCCTCGTCGGCGGCCGAAGGCCTGGCCCAGGCCCGCGCGGGCGATTTCGCGCTGATCCTGGTCGGTTACGCGGGCAATGAGCAAGCGATGATCGAGACGATCCGCGCGGTGCGCGCCAACGAGCGCTCGAGCCGCACCCCGGTGGTGGCGATCGGCCTGGCCCAACCCCTGCCCTTCGCCCAGGAACTGCTGTACGAGGCCGGCGCCATCGCGGTGCTGACCGAGCCGCTGTCGCCCACCATCCTGCGTGCCAAGGCGCGCTTCTACATCGACGCCTTCAACAGCCAGCTCGAACGGCACCGCGCCGAGGCCGAGTTGCGCCGCATGGCGGCCGACCTGTCCGAGGCCAACCGCCTCAAGACCGAATTCCTGGCCACGCTGGCGCACGAGCTGCGCAATCCGCTGGCGCCGATCCGCAGCGGCCTGCAGTTCATCCGCCGCTCGCCGGGCGACATGGAAGCCGTGACCCGGGTACACGACATCATGGAGCGCCAGCTCGACCACCTGGTGAGCCTGGTCGACGACCTGCTCGACGTGGCCCGCATTACGCGCGGCCAGGTCGAGCTGCGCCGCGAGCGGGTCGACCTGGCGACGATCCTGGCGGCTGCGGCCGAGACCAGCATGCCGCTGATCGAGGCCGCGCGCCACAGCTTCGACCTGCGCCTGCCGCTCGAGGCCCTGGTGCTCGGGGCCGACCCGACCCGCCTGACCCAGGTCGTGAGCAATCTTCTCAATAATGCGGCGCGCTACACACCCAAGGGCGGCAGCATCGCGCTGGCGGCCGCGCGCGATGGCGACCAGGCGGTAGTGACGGTGTCGGACAACGGCATCGGCATCGCGCCCGAGGCGCTGGACGAGGTGTTTCGCATGTTCACCCAGGTCGGCCAGGCCCAACAGCCGGGCTCCGGCGGCCTCGGGATCGGCCTGTCGCTGGTGCGCAGCCTGGTCGAGCTGCATGGCGGCAGCGTGAGCGCCGCCAGCGCCGGCACCAATGCCGGCAGCGTGTTCACGGTGCGCCTGCCTCTCGCGGCCGACTCCTTGCCGGCGTCGAGCGCGGATACGCCAGCGGCCGAGGCAGTGGACGCCGCGGTGCCGGGACGCAGCGTGCTGGTGGTGGACGACAACCGCGACGCGGCCGAGACCCTGGCCGCGCTGCTGAACATGATGGGCCACCGCGCGCCCGTCGCCAACGACGGCCGCCAGGCGTTGCGCATGCTGCCGAGCCTGATGCCAGACGTCGTGTTCCTCGACCTGGGCATGCCGGGCATGTCGGGCTACGAAGTGGCGGCGGCGATCAGGCAGGATGCGCGGCTGGCCGGGATCCGGCTGGTGGCGCTGACGGGATGGGGTGGCGAGGCGGACCGCGCGAAGACCAGGGCGGCGGGGTTTGACGAGCACCTGACCAAGCCGGCGACGGTCGAGGCGATCGAGGACGTGCTCAGGCGGGTGCGACGCTGACGATGGTTGCCCGTGGGGTGGGCGGAAAGCCGGCCACCCCACATTCAGGCCGGGATCAACCGGTGATCAGCCGACTTGCGCCACCGGCAGCGTCTCCTGCACATGCGCCGCTTCCTGGCCGGCAGCGAAGAAACGCTCGACCTTGTTGCCCGGCACGGCGCTGCCGATCAGCTCGTGCATGCGGCTGGCGGTCAGGTCCCACGAGGTGCCGGCCACCACTTCGCGCATCCGCTTTGCCATGGCCTGGCGTGCATCGTCGCCCAGCGCCAGCTGGCGTTCGCAGGCGGCGATGAAGTCGGCGTGCGATTCGGCGATTTCGACCACGTCGCCATATGGCACACGCACGTCGGTGATCGGGGTCGAGACCGACGGCAGCTCGGCCGCCATGTATTCGAGCACCTTGGTCGGGCTGATGAACTTGGTCGAATCGTTCATCGCGAACGGCAGCAGGCAGACGTCCCAGCCAGCCAGGAACTTCGGCAGCTGGTCATAGGTGCGCTGGCCCATGTAGTGAACGTTCGGCTGCTTCGGCAGGGTCGCCGGATCGATCTTGACGACCGGGCCGACCAGCACGATCTGCCATTCAGGATGGGCGTCGGCCATGCTCGAGACCAGGTCGACGTCGAAGCGCTCGTCGATCACGCCGTAGAAACCCAGGCGCGGGTGCGGGATGTGGGCCTGCTCCGGATGCGACAGGTCGCGGTCGAGGGCCTGGCGGAAGTGCCTGGCGTCGACGCTGCTCGAGAAGCAGTGGGCGTTGGCGTGGCGGTCGCGCTTGGACTGGTAGAGGCTCGGGCCGCCGGTGAACACGACGTCGGCGATGTTCAGCAGTGCGCTTTCGCGTTGCAGCAGCTGCTTCGGCGCATTCTTGAACATGGCCAGTTCGTCCATGCAGTCATAGACCACCTTGGACGGCTTGAACACCTGCAGCAGCGGCAGCGCCATCGGGGTATAGAACCACACGATCGGCGCTTCGTCCGCGGGCACCAGCTTGGCCAGCAGGGTCTGCAGGGTCGGCAACTGGTCGTCGTGGAAGCCGAACTGCTGGATCGGCGTATGCGGACGGCAGACGGTGATGTTCGGAGCGACTTCGGTTTTCTCCAGCCGTGCCTCGCCCTCGGTATGCATCGGTTCTTCGATGAAGAGGATGTTGTAGTGTTCGGCCAGGCGGGTCATCAGGTGCTGGGGACGCTGGAAGACGAAGTCCCAGCGGAGGTGGCAAAACACGATCAGGGTCGGCATGTCGATTTCCTTTCGCCTTGGCGGCGCTCTAGTTGTTGGCAAGGTCAAACAGGGCCGGTTCTTCTCTCTCAAAAGACCGTGGCGGAGCACGGGAACCAGGCCGGACCCCGGAATCGTATCATGCAATTTTCCTAATATTTTCAGTTGTGCAGGGCAACGTTGCAGCGGATGTAACAAATTATTGCTGCGTATTGCTGAGCCTCATAGGGGCAGGCTGACTGGCAGGCAAGTCGCTGTAAGGGGCGTCCTACAGCAATACAGGAAGATCAACTACGAAAAAACGGCAAAAACTTGACGCCGTGCACTGAAATCCTGGGCCGAAACCGCCTGTTTACCGCCCTCGCGGCCAGCAATGCCGGCCACCCGAGGGGGATTGCAATCATGCCGGATGGTAGGGTTCCGGGCCTTGCGCATGGCCGTCCGCACTGAAGCCAGCGGCAACCGACACGCCCTCCAGGCCGAGCGACAGCAGGGCGTCGCATAATTCGTCCACTTCGGCGGTCAGGTCGGCGGCCAGGTCGACCGGCTTCTCGACGCTGCCCCACGGCAGGCCGCCGTCGAGCGCATACAGGTTGGCGCGCAGGACGATGTGTTCGCCCATGTCGAGCGGCGCCACCGCGGCGTGCACCGCGTCCGGCGCCAGGTCCTTGGCCGCCAGCAGGCGCTTGGCCTCGGCCAGCACGCCCAGCGTCGCCAGTTCGGCCACGCCCTGCTCCTTGGCGCCATAGAACAGGTCCTGGTACAGGAAGCTCAGCTCCAGGCGTTCCGGGTCGCGCGCCAGCACGCGCGCCACCAGCGGGGCAGCGCTCTCGGTCCAGGCGCGGTAGCGTTCCATCCGGGCCGCGAAATAGGCGTCGCTGGCCGCTTCGTCGTTCGGCACCCGGTAGAACGGATCGTCGGCGCGCTTGAGCGAAAACCCGAGCAGGAAGCGCAGCTCGAGCGCGGTCTCGTCGGGCGCCACCGGTTCGCCGGTCCAGCCGCGCATGCTGGCCTCGATGGCCGGCGCCGGCTGCAGCTTCTTGTCCAGCAGCGAAGCGGCGGCCTCGCGCAGCATCTGGTGCAGCGTGCCGTAGGCCACATGGTCGATTTCGGCCAGGTCGTAGGCATGCTGCAGCAGCACCACTTTCGCGCCCTTGCTGTCAAGGCCCTGGGCCTGGAAGCTGGCCGCCAACCCCTCGAAGGCCGCTTCGTCCTGGAAGGTCTCGCGCGCATCGAGGCCGCCCTGGCTGCGCACGAACAGCGGCACCAGGAAGGCGTCGATCTCGTATTCGGGGCCATCGTCGCGCCGGATGCGCAAGGTGGCCGCTTCTTCTTCGATGCGCCCGCGCAGCAGGCGGCAGGCCAGCGGGTCGGTGTAGCGCGCCAGTTCGATCGCCTCGTACAGCACCTCGTCGTGCTTCTTGCGGATGGCCTTGCGCACCAGGCCGGCCAGGGCCTCCGCTTGTTCGCCGCCCTGCGCCGCATCGTCCTCGCGCTCGGCGATCTCGAGCGCCATATCGGCCATCAGCCGGGCCTGGGCATCGGTGTCGGGTTCGCGCGTATTGTTCGAGGTGCGGGGTACGGGGCGCTTGTTCTTCGGCATATCGTGAGAAATTCTTGAAAGATGGATGATCGTGCCGGCATGGTAACACCGCGCACGGGCAATGGCGGCCCGCGTGGCGCGGCGGCCCTGCAGGCGCCCGGCCCCGGTGTTATGCTTCGGGCAAAAAACACCCCCTGAAAGCCCTCGATGCTCGAAAAAATCTTCAAACTCAGCGAGAACAACACCACCATCCGCACCGAGATGATCGCCGGGCTGACCACCTTCCTGACGATGGTCTACATCATCTTCGTCAATCCCTCGATCCTGGGCGACGCCGGCATGCCGAAGGAATCGGTATTCGTTGCCACCTGCCTGGTGGCTGCCGGCGGCACCGCCATCATGGGCCTGTACGCCAACTACCCGATTGCGATGGCGCCCGGCATGGGCCTGAACGCCTATTTCGCCTACGCCGTGGTGCTCGGCATGGGCATCCCATGGCAGGCGGCGCTGGGCGCCGTATTCATCTCGGGCTGCCTGTTCATCCTGGTCACCATGGTCGGCCTGCGCGCCATGATCGTGGACGGCATCCCGCGCTCGATGCGCGTTGCGATCACGGTTGGCCTGGGCATGTTCCTGGCCCTGATCGCCCTCAAGAACGCCGGCATCGTGGTCGCCAACGAGGCCACCCTGGTCAAGGCCGGCGACCTGCACCAGCCGGCGGCGATCATGGCCGTCGTCGGCTTCTTCGCCATCGTCGCGCTCGACCGCCTGCGCGTGCGCGGCGCGATCCTGATCGGCATCGTGCTGGTCACGGTGCTCAGCTTCTTCTTTGGCGGGAACACCTACCAGGGCCTGTTTTCAAAGCCGCCGTCGATCGAACCGACCCTGTTCCAGCTCGATATCCCGGGCGCGCTGGCGGCCGGCATCCTGAACGTGGTGCTGGTGTTCTTCCTGGTCGAGCTGTTCGACGCCACCGGCACCCTGATGGGCGTGGCGCGCCGCGCCGGCCTGCTGGTCGAGGGCAAGATGGATAGGCTCAACAAGGCGCTGCTGGCCGACAGCGGCGCCATCGTCGCCGGCAGCGTGCTGGGCACCTCGAGCACCACCGCCTATCTCGAAAGCGCGTCCGGCGTGCAGGCTGGCGGCCGCACGGGCCTCACGGCCCTGACGGTGGCGGCGCTGTTCCTGGCCTGCCTGTTCATCGCCCCGCTGGCGGCCGTGGTGCCGCCCTACGCCACCGCGCCGGCGCTGCTGTTCGTGGCTTGCCTGATGCTGTCTGACCTCGGCGACGTCGAATGGGGCGACAGTACCGAGAGCATCCCGGCCGCCGTCACGGCGCTGGGCATGCCGTTCACCTATTCGATCGCCGAGGGCATCGCCTTCGGCTTCATCAGTTATGCGGTGCTCAAGCTGCTGACCGGCCGCGCGCGCGAAGTCAAGCCGGTGGTGTGGGTGATCGCGGCGCTGTTCGCTTTCAAGATCGTCTACGTGGGTACCTGAGGCATTCAAAAAGGCGCTGTCACCGTTAAATATGGATGAGTATTGAACTGTTGAGCTGCCCAGCGGTCCCACTCCTGGTATCCATCATGGGAGGGGATCGTGAAAGCGCCCAAGTTCATGAAGCTGTTCGCGCAACTGCCGTCCTTGAACCAGCCACAGCGGTTGCAGGTGCTCGCCGCCCTGCATCCGGCAGCCGGGCTCGACCGCGTAATCGCCCTCATCGCCGAGATTCGCGCGCCAGGCCGCCGCTGCCCGGATTGTGCCTGCGAGCGCTGCCATCGCCATGGGCAGGCCAATGACTTGCAACGGTTCCGTTGCTGCCAATGCGGCCGTACCTTCAACGACCTGACCGGCACGCCACTGGCGCGGCTCAGGCACAAAGGCAAGTGGCTTGATTATCTGGGCGCGCTACTCGATTCGCGCACGGTGCGCAGCGCAGCCAGGCAGGTCGGCGTCCACCGCAACACCACCTTTCGCTGGCGTCACCGTTTTCTTCACTGGGTCAAGTACGACCGGCCGCGGCAGCTGACCGGCATCGTCGAAGCAGACGAAACCTTCCTGCTCGAATCGCAAAAGGGTTCACGCAAACTCGACCGCAAACCGCGCAAGCGCGGCGGCAAGGCGGCCTTGCGCGGCCTCTCACACCACCTCGACTGCATCCTGGTAGCACGCGACCGTAGCGGGCAGACCATCGACGCCGTCACCGGCCGCG
>NZ_STGG01000045.1 GCF_005222695.1 Massilia sp. HP4
TATCTCATTGCTGAGACAACGTTAATACTTTTTGTGAACATTTGATATTTTAAGTAATCAAGAACCGAGGTTCTTGGCACCTTCATCAAACGCCCACACTTATCGACTGTTAATTTTTAAAGATCAGAATTCAGTGTTGCTTCATCTGTCGCTTGCTTCGAATCGTTGTGTTCGTCAGCAGCAGAGGAAAGAGAGTATGAAGTGTTTTTCGTTTTTCGTCAACCCCTCATTTCGCTTCGTCTCAGATTTCTCTGCCGAAATTGCTAGCGTAACCACTTGATTACGTTAACATTTTCGGTCGTTGCCGAAGCGGAGGCGAACTATAGCAAAGCCCCGTCATATCGCGCAAGTGCTCAGCAATAATATTGTTTCGCGGCGACGGATTACGGTGGCGGCGCCACACCGCGTAGCTGCTCGGCGTCCTGCAGTGGCGACGCGCCGAACAGGCGACGGTACTCGCGGCTGAACTGCGAAGGGCTTTCATACCCCACCTGGAACGCTACATTGGCTGCCTCGACTCCCCCACCCATCAGGAGCTTGCGCGCCTCCAGCAGGCGCACCTGCTTCTGGTACTGGAGCGGGCTCATGATCGTCGCCGCCTTGAAGCGACGGTGCAAGACCGATGGGCTCAGGTGTACGGCTTCGGCCAACTCGGCGATCTTCAGGGGCGCATCGTAATGTTCGCGGATCCAGCCGATCGCCTTGTTCACGGCAAATTCGCGCTGGCTACCCATCACCCCCCGCGTCAAGGTAGGACCGCCAGGCCCCGTCACCAGGTAATACATGATCTCCTGCTTGAGCAGGCGCCCGAGGACAGGCAGGTCCGACGGCCGGTCGAGCAATCCCAACAGGCGCGCAAAGGCATCCAGCAGCCCCTCCTCCGCCACCTCGACACTGACAAAGGGCGGATCGTCACCTTGCACCGGCATCGGAATCTGCATCTCGAGCATGAAGGCGGCAAGCTCCTTGGGATCGAGGTCGACCCGAATCCCATAATAGGGTTCGGCTTCTCCGGCGCGCACGACCTGGCCTGAGACGGGCATCGCCATGCCCGCCTGCACATAGCAACCCGCACCGTAGCGCAGTACGCGCTCACCGACCAGCATCTGCTTCTCGCCCTGCAGCAGCAGGCACATCGAAGGCTCCAGCATGCCGCGGCCGATCGGCGTCGGCTCCCGGCGCCGGATCAATCCCAGCCAGGGCAGTGCCGTCGGCAGGTCGTCGATGCCGTTCGCTGCGGCGTACTGGAGACGTACCGTCTCCAGCAGCCGCCCGAGCAAGTCCTGTTCAAAGAGTTTGTTCATAGCCCAGCAAGGTCTTTGGCTCGAGATATTCCTCCAGCCCGAAAACGCCGAATTCGCGCCCCACGCCAGATTGCTTGAAACCGCCGAACGGCGCCATCGGTTCATCGTACAAGCCATTGATGAAGACCCGGCCCGCCTCGATGCGGCGGGCGACACGGTTCGCGCGCGCCACATCGCCCGAGAACACATAGGCGTGCAGGCCATAGATCGTGTCGTTCGCGATGGCGATGGCGTCTTCCTCGTCATCATAGGCAATCACTGACAGGACCGGTCCGAAGATCTCCTCTTTTGCGATGGTCATGTCGTTGCGCACATTGCTGAACACGGTAGGTCGCACGAAATAGCCGCGTTCCAGGCCATCGGGCAAGCCGACGCCGCCCAGCAGCAAGGTGGCGCCCTCCTCGATCCCCTTGCGGATATAAGCTTGTACGCGCTGGTACTGGGTAGAGGTGACCATCGGCCCGATCCGGGTGGCCGGATCGCGTGGATCGCCCACCGTCAACTCCTGGAATGCCGCGACGATGCCCTGCTCGGCCTCCTGCAATCGTGCGCGCGGCACCAGCAGGCGCGTACCCGCCAGGCAGGCCTGGCCGCTATTCATGGTTGCGGCCGCCGCAACGAGCGGCATGGCCTTGTCGAAGTCGGCATCGTCGAGCAGGATCGTGGGCGATTTGCCGCCCAGCTCCAGGGTGACGCGCTTGAGCGTTTCGGCCGTGCCACGCACGATCGACTTGCCAACCGCAGTGGAACCGGTAAACGATATCTTTGCGATGCCTGGGTGGCGCACGAAAGCGGCGCCGACGACATCACCGCGTCCGGTCAGGATGTTGAACAGGCCGGCAGGAACTTCGGCGCGGTGCAGGACGCGGGTCAGCAGTTCAGTCTGGCGTGCGCTCAATTCGCTGGGCTTGATCACCGCTGTACTACCGGCGGCGATCGTCATCGCTAGTTTGCTACAGATCATGCCGTAATTCGCATTCCAGGGCGTGATCAGGCCAACGACGCCGAGCGGCTCCATGCGGACCCGTGCGCTGGCCACCTGGCGCTCGAACGGGTAGTCGGCCAGCAGCGTGCGCGCCTGGTCGAAAGAAGCGGCTGCCCGCCTCGACGTCGCAACAGAAATCGCGTGAGGGCCGCCATATTCCTCGATCATGGTCGCGATCAGCTCCTCTTCGGCTTGCGCAACGACTTCGTGCAGGCGTGCGAGCCAGTCCATGCGCTGTTCGCGCGACGATCCGGCGAGTTCGCGATATGCGGCGCTCGCGGCGACGATCGCATTTTCGGCGTCGACTTCGTCCGCCAGGATGACGTGCGTTGCTTCCTGCTCGGTAACTGGGTCGACCAGGGTGAAGCGCTCGGTGCCGTGCGGCGTGACGAATCGTCCCTTGATATAAATAGTGTCGATCAAATTCATGGCGTGCTCCGCTCAGATAATGAGCATTCATCATAGGAGTCATGGTGGCTGGGCCGGTAGACCGATCCTTGCGACCTCTTGCCTGATCCTGCCAGCCGGGTGATGAATCGGGCAATGCGCCGTATTGCAGAGATGGAGCGATGTGAGCGCGTACACCGCGACTTCCTGGCGGCACGGCGAGCCACGCCAATTTCTCGATAATCATCGCTTGCAATTATCTAGCGTGCGATCTATATTGGATGCATGAACACGACCGCCCCTACCTCTCCTGCGACGCCGATGCTCGACGAGCAATTGTGCTTCGCCCTGTACTCGACCTCACTGGCAATGATGCGAGTCTACCGTGGCCTGCTGCCCAAGCTCGGGCTCACCTATCCGCAATATCTCGTGATGATGGTTTTGTGGGAACAAGATCAGCTGACCGTGTCCGATATTGGCGAACGCCTGTTCCTGGATTCTGCAACCTTGACGCCTTTGCTCAAGCGCATGGAAGCCCAGGGACTGGTGCAGCGTAACCGCGCGCGCAGCGACGAGCGCCAGGTGATCATCAGCCTGACCGACGAAGGCAAGGCCTTGAAGAAGGAAGCCGTCAGCGTGATGCCGGCGGTATTGTGTGCGACCCAGTGCTCGGCCGACGAAGCATCGGCATTGCGCGAACAGTTGGTAAATTTGCGCAAGAGCCTGAACGACAGCGCCGGCTAGCGGCGCGTCATCGGGAGCCAGGTCAGCCCGCGATCCGCAGCGGGCTGCCTTCGGTTTCAATGCGAAATACGCGCACGGTGCGCAGCAGCCTTGCAGCCTGTTCCTTGAGTGCCGCAGCGGAAGCGGCGGCCTGTTCGACCAACGCAGCGTTCTGCTGGGTTGCCTCATCCATTTGACCCACCGCGTGGTTCACCTGCTGGATGCCGACATGCTGGGCCTCGCTTGCGGTCGTGATTTCAGCGATGATGCCGCTGACTTCTTTCACGCTGGTCACGATGTCTTCCATCGTGGCGCCGGCCTGTTCCACCAACTTCGAACCCGCATCCACCTTGGCAGCCGATTCGCCGATCAAGGCAGAGATTTCCTTGGCGGCAGTGGCCGAACGATGGGCCAGGCTGCGCACTTCGCTTGCGACCACGGCGAAGCCCCGACCCTGCTCGCCGGCGCGTGCCGCTTCGACCGCGGCATTCAGTGCAAGGATATTGGTCTGGAAGGCGATGGCGTCGATCACACTGGTAATGTCCGATATCTTGCGGGCCGAGGCATGGATATCCTGCATGGTATTGACCACGGCGGAAACCACAGTGCCACCCTTGCTTGCGACTACGCTTGCCGAAGCGGCGAGCGTATTGGCATGGCGGGCGTAGGCGGTATTCTGTTCGACGACAGCAGTCAGCTCTTTCATCGAGTCCGCAGTACGGCCCAGTGAGTTTGCCTGTTCTTCGGTACGCATCGACAGATCGTCGTTGCCGGCGCTGATCTCACTGGAAGCGGTCGCAATCATGTCGGTACCGCCGCGGACCTGGGCGACGATGTTTTGCAGGCTGGCCTGCATTTCACGGATGGCATGCATGACGCTGGCGTCGTCGTCGGGACGCACGGCGACGTCGACGGTCAGGTCGCCCGAAGCGATGGCCGAGGCGATGCGATTGACTTCGACCGGCTCGCCGCCCAGCTGGCGCAACAGGTGCGCCGTGATTGCGCTGCCGACCAGCATGCTCAGGACGACGGCGGCAAGCGTCACCACGATAATCGTGGTCTTGGCAGAACCGATCGATTCTTGCGCATGGGCAGTACTGTCCGCGACCTGTTGCTGCACGGTCGTGATGACGCGATCGATATCGAGTACGTTTTGACGGCGCAGCGGGCTGCACTCGTTGACGAGGAAGGCGCCGTATTCGGCCATCTGGCCGGCATCGCGATAGCGGCGTGGACGATTCAGCTCTTGCGCCATCTGCAGCAGGCCTTCGCGCATCTTCGCGAAGTTGGCATTCGCCTGGAACAATGGTTCGAGCGCCTGCAGTTCAGCGAGATAACGGGATTTGTGTTCGTCCAGGAGGTCGAGTTCACGGCTGGCGTCGGCAACGTCCGGGAAGATGTAGGCATTGCGTGCGGCAAGGCCGGTCTGGGCGAGCGATTCGCGTAACTCGTACAGGCGCTCGAGCTCGGTCGTGCGCACCGTGTTTTGTGCAGCGAGTTCCTGACCGACGTTTCCTAATTCACGCCATGCGAATATGGCGAGCACGATGATCAGGATTCCGACCAGGCCAAACCCGAGGCCGAGCTTGGCCCGCGTGCTGAGTGCAGAAAGTGATCGCATAAAGTTCTTTTAAATGTAATGAGGCAAAAGAAGTCCCTGTCGGCGCTGTGTGCCAACAGAAACAGATGAATGGGAACAAAGGATTATAGGAAACTATCTGTCACGCACGATTGATTCTGGACAGAAAGCAATGTTATTTGTACGCAATGCATCTGAGGCTGACGCGATTTGGTGCTTGAACAACATGGTGTTATCCAGGCGCAGAAAGCAAAAAACCCCCACCTGCACTACACGCGATCTTGAGCGCGTGTAGGCTGGTGGGGGTTTTTCTATATAACTAGCCTGACGATAACCTACTTTCACACTGGTTGCAGCACTATCATCGGCGCAAAGTCGTTTCACGGTCCTGTTCGGGATGGGAAGGGGTGGGACCGACTTGCTATGGTCATCAGGCATGACTTGTACGAGCATTCGTTTGGCTCCGATATTGGAGCGTGGTGGGTTGATGTCAACCATCACCGCGTCGGCGGCAAAGCCGCCAACCCTACGAAGCTCTGAATCTGGAAGAAGTATTGTTTGGGTGGTAGCTTGTATTCAAGCAGTTGTACTCGTCAACCTCGGACTACCAAGGTTATAGGGACAAGCCTTACGGGCAATTAGTACTG
>NZ_STGG01000046.1 GCF_005222695.1 Massilia sp. HP4
TGCCGGCGCAGCTACAATGCACTGACCAACACGCCGTTGGCGCGGCTGCGCAAGAAGGCCTCCTGGCTTCCCTACCTGCAATGCGTCCTTGAGTCACGCACGGTCCGCGCAGCTGCCGCGCTTGTCAGCGTGCACCGCACCACCAGTTTTCGCTGGCGCCACCGTTTCGTTCCCGGCGCCGCCAACAAGCGTCCAGCGCGCCTTGAAGGCATGGTCGAGGCGGACGAAACCTATATGCTGGAATCGCAGAAGGGCTCGCGCCACCTGAACCGACCGCCACGGCGGCGCGGCGGTGTGGCCAAGCGCCGCGGCATCACCCGCGAACACGAGTGCCTGCTCGTCGCGCGCGACCGGAGCAGGCAGACGCTGGATTTTCACACTGGTCGTGGGCAGGTCAGCGCCGCCCGGCTTACCGCTTGTTTGCGGCCCGTGCTGGCGCCCGACGTGCTGCTGATCAGCGATTCGGCGGCGGCTTACCGGGTCTTCGCCTCAAACGCCGGTATCACACATGAAGCGGTCAATCTGCGCGCCGGCATCAGGGCCCGTGGCACGATCCACCTCAATAACGTCAATGGCTGGCATGCCCGGTTCAAGACCTGGATCAAGCGTTTCAATGGCATCGCCAGTCGCTACCTGGTGAACTACTCCGGCTGGCAGCGCTTCCTGGATGACGGCGAACTGCGGACGCCAGCACAATTGCTGACCGCCATTATCCAGTGCGCGATTTGTCGTCGGAAAATAACGAATTAACGCGCACAGCGCCCCTTTTTTGGCCTACAGCAGCGCCGCGGTCAGGCTCTTGACCTCTTCTCCCGATTCTTCCAGCACGCCCTTGAGCGTGCCTTCGCCGAACACGAAGTCGATGGTGGCCGCTGCCGCATGCGTGGTCGCGCCATGCGGCAGGAACAGGGGAGATGGATGTGGCGCCAGGTCATTGGCCAGCAACAGGGTGTCGCCCAGGGTCTCGGGCGGCAAGGCGCGCATGCCGTCCCACAGCGCTTCGATCGCGCTCATCACCGGGCCCGGCACGCCCAGCTTGTGCAGCACCCCGCGGCCGATGGCGGCCTCGCCGTGGTCGAGCCAGGCGTCGAGATTGTCGTCCAGCAGGCCGGGCAGGGCTTCGGCGCGCGACAGCAGGTAGAAGCCGCCGACTTCATGCACGATGCCGGCAAAGAGCGCGGTTTCAGGATCGACAAAAGAGACCCGGCGCGCGATCACCTGGGAGAGCGCCGCCACATGGGCCGAGTGGGCCCACAACTGATCGGCCTTGTGGCGCAGGCCGGGATCGCGGATCTCGCTGGCCAGCTGGCGCACGATGACCGAGGTCGCCAACGCGCCCAGGGTACGGAAACCCACGCGCTGGACTGCCGCGCGCACATTGGTGACGTCGTGCCCGCTGCGGTTATACGCGACCGAGTTGGCGATCGCCACCGTGCGCGCCGCCAGCAGCGGTTCGGCCTGCACCAGGCGGGCGGCGGCGTCGATATGGCAGTCGGGTTCGCCCAGCGCGCGCTGCAGGGTCAGCGAGGCGTTGACGCTGGTTGGGAAGGCAAGTTCGCCGCGGCTAGCTTCGGCGGCGATGCTATCGAGTGCGGAGACGTGGTCCATGGAAAAAATTATACCCCCATCGAGACAGCCTGCCTGCAAATATATTGCCTTGGGGCACCGATCGCGCTGGCGACCGGCGCCCCAAGGCGCCGATCACTCTTCGCTGAAGATGGCGTCGCAGCCTTCCTTCTGCTCTTCCAGGTTTTCCAGCTCGTCGACCAGGCCCAGGTCGAGCAGCTCTTCCATCGCGTTCATGTAGCTGTTGAGCTTGGCCGCGCCGATCAGGCGGTAGATCTCGCCGGCTTCGTTGCGCACGCCGATCAGCATCGGTTCCTCGCGGACTTCGTCCAGCGGGGCGACGTCGAGCAGGATGTTGCCGATGATGTGCTTGTCGAAATGGGCCGGCTTCTTGCCGTCGATGAGGGAGGTTTTCAAGGCGTTTCCTTCAGGTGGGATGGGATGGGCGCCGGGCTGTCGCCAGCCGCGGCGCCGGTGTCGCTGCCGCCGTCGCCGCGGATGCGGGTGCGCAAGAGGCCAAGGGCCTGTTCCAGCGCGGCAAAGTCGGCATCGCTATAAGCGGTAAATAATTCTTTTCCACGTGCAATCACTTTCGGGAACACATCGCAGAATACCCGATCGCCGGCAGGCGTCAGGCGTACGAAGAACGATCGCTTGTCGTCGCAGCTGCGTTCGCGCAGCACCAGGCCTTTTTGTTCCAGCCGTTCGATGACGCCGGTCAAGGTGCCCTTGGTGATCAGGGTGCGTTCGCCCAGTTTCTTGTAGCTCATGCCGGCCGTATTGCCCAGCGTGGCGATGATATCGAACTGGGCATGCGTCAACCCGTTCTGGCGCACCGCATCGCCCGAGACGCGCTCGAAGCCCTGCATGCACTCGGCGAGCAGCCGGACGCTTTTTAGATATCGTTCCCCCATGGGCCGGGATTATATCCGTCCGCCGCGTCTCCCGTTGCCCGCTACGCAATATCTCCCAAGCTGCATGGATGGCCCGGAACCGGCTCTATTGTTCTCCGGTATGATAGACGACCATGTCCTTTCACCACGTCCGTCGCGAGTCCGCCTCGCCAGCCATGGCATCCATCATCGACCGCGATGCAGCCTGACCTGTCCCAGCTGGCGCAGGAGCGGCCGCTGCGCGTCCTGCTGGTGAACGCCGGCGAGCCCGATGCGCTGACCTGGTCCGGGCTGTACCAGCCGCTGCGCCTGGCGGCCAAGGTGCTGGGACCGGAGCGGCTGCACGTCGACGTGCGCGGCCCCGATAAATTCATGGGCGACGCCGGGCGCCACTGGCACCTGGTGCTGCTGGTGGCCGATGAATCCGAGGCGGCCCTGCGGCCGGCCAACCTGCGCGCCCTGGTCGAGCGCTGCCGCGCCGCGCCGTACTGGGGCGGCGTTGGGGCCGGCGTGCTGTGGTTGGCCGATGCCGGCGTGCTGCATGGCGCGCGCGCCGCGCTGCCCTGGGCCCTGTACCCGGACGTCAACGCCCAGGCCGAGCAAGCCCTGCTGAGCCCCCACCTGTACGAGTTCGACGCCAATCGCCTCACCTGCTGCGGCGGCGCGGCCAGCATCGACTTCGCCCTGACCCTGGTCGAACTGCTGTTCGGCGCCGGGCCCCAGGCGCAAGTGAAGGAAAGCCTGTGCATCGACCGGGTGCGCGGCCCGGACGAGCGCCAGCGGGTGGCGCTGCAGGCCCGCTTCGGGGTGTTGCAGCCCAAGCTGTCCGAGGCGGTGGCCCTGATGGAAGCGAATATCGAAGAACCGCTCTCGACCGACGACATCGCCCAGTTATCGGGCATTTCGCGGCGCCAGCTGGAGCGCCTGTTCAAGCAATACCTGGGCAGCTTGCCGTCGCGCTACTACCTCGAATTGCGCCTGCGCCGTGCCCGCCAATTGCTGCTCGATACCAATCACTCGATCGTGCAGGTCGGGCTGATGTGCGGCTTTTCGTCGGGGTCGCATTTCTCGACGGCATTTGGTGCCTTGTTCGGCAATACCCCAAGGGAAGAGCGCCAGCGAAAACTTGCCCAATAGTCAAGCAGCGTCAAAAATGAAAATGCCTGTCGCACTTCTAAAAGAAGTTGTCAGGAAGCGTTTCTATAATGGCCCGATCATGCGGGAATCTGTCCCGCGTCTTTTACTACTGATTGGATGAGGAAGAAGCCATGAACGCAAAGCTTGATTCGGGTATCGCCACGCTGCCGGTTAGCCGCCAGACTTTCGACGAGGTCCTGGTCCCGACCTACGCCCCGGCCGCGATGGTGCCGGTGCGCGCGTCGGGCCTCGACCTGTGGGACCAGGAAGGCAAGCATTACCTCGACTTCACCTCGGGCATCGCCGTCACCGCCTTGGGCCACGCCAATCCGGAAGTAAACGAAGCGCTGACAAGGCAACTGAACACCCTGTGGCACATCGGTAACGGCTACACCAACGAGCCGGTGCTGCGCCTGGCCTCGGCCCTGATCGCGGCCACCTTCGCCGAGCGCGCGTTCTTCTGCAACTCGGGCGCCGAAGCCAACGAGGCGGCCCTGAAGCTGGCGCGCAAGTACGCGCACGGCAAGTTCGGCCCGCACAAGTCGCGCATCGTGTCCTGCCTGTCGTCGTTCCACGGCCGCACCCTGTTTACCGTCTCGGTCGGCGGCCAGCCGAAGTACACCGAAGGCTTCGAGCCGCTGCCGCAAGACCTCTCCCACATCCCTTATAACGACATCGAAGCGGCGCGCGCCGCCATCACCGACGATGTCGCGGCCGTGATCGTCGAGCCGATCCAGGGCGAGGGCGGCGTCATCCCGGGCAATCCCGACTACCTGAAAGCGCTGCGCGAGTTCTGCGACAAGACCGGCGCGCTGCTGGTGTTCGACGAAGTGCAGTCGGGCATGGGCCGCTGCGGCACCCTGTTCGCCTACGAGCAGATGGGCGTGCAGCCGGACGTGCTGACCTCGGCCAAGGCGCTGGGCAATGGCTATCCGATCGGCGCCATGCTGACCACCAACGAGATCGCCCAGTACCTGGCGGTGGGCACCCACGGCACCACCTACGGCGGCAACCCGCTGGCATCGAGCGTCGGCCTGAAGGTCCTGGAGCTCATCAACCAGCCGGCCTTCCTGGGCCGCGTCAAGGAAGCCAGCGCCAAGGTCATGGCCAATCTGCAGCAACTGGCGGCGGACTATCCGCAGGTGTTCGGCCAGCCGCGCGGCATGGGCCTGCTCATCGGCCTGCCGATGGCCGAAGGCTTCAAGGGCCGTTCGAAGGACTACACCAAGCTGTGCGAGAAGCTGGGCCTGATGCTCCTGATCGCCGGCCCGGACGTCGTGCGCCTGGCGCCGGCGCTGGTGGTGTCGGACGAGCAGATCGTCGAGGCCGACCGCCTGATGCGGGCGGCGGTGGCCGAATTTGCCAACGCCTGATTCCCGATAACCGGTCGCGGCCGGCCCGCCTGCAAGGGTGGGCC
>NZ_STGG01000047.1 GCF_005222695.1 Massilia sp. HP4
CGAGGCGATGGCCGCCATCTCGATGCCGGGCGTGCACACGCTGCCGCGCACGCGCGAAGGCATTGTCGCCGCGGTCGAGCGCTCGATCGCCTCGTTCGCGGCCCAGGTCGATATCCCGAGCGAAGAGTCGTATCTGTTCGTGCTCGAAGACCTGCAGGATGACCTGAATGCACGCGAAGTGGTCGGCACCGCCATCATCCACGCCTCGGCCGGCTCGAACGGCACCTATTTCGCCTTCCGCAACGACGTGATCCAGCAGGTCTCGCGCGACCTGAACATCAGCCACAGCGTGCACGCGCTCACCTTGTGCTCGGAGCTGACCGCGTATTCGCAGCTCTCGGGTTTCTTCCTGCGCCACCGCGACAGCGCCGGCGTCGAGGCCGCGCTGCTGTCGCGCGCGCGCCTGCTGTACGCCACGCTGGCCCCGCACCGCTTCGGCGACCGCTTCTTCGTGCCGCTGGCCGGGCGCCTCGATGCCGACGGCCAGTCGCCGTTCTGGAATGCGCTGGGCCGCAAGTTCTTCAGCATGGACTTCCTCGAAGCCGAGCGCCTGATCGAGGGCGCCCGCAACCGTACCCTGATCGTCGAGCTGATGCCGCATTATCCGGTCTACGTGCCGCTGCTGCCGGGCGACGCCCAGGCCGCGCTGGGCCAGATCCATCCGGGCGGCCAGATGGCCTTCGACCTGCTGGCGCAAGAAGGTTTCGAGGCCGACGAATACATCGACATCTTCGATGGCGGCCCGATCCTGCAGGCACACAAGAATGCGCTGCGTTCGTTCTGCGCCTCGCACCGGGTGCGCGTCGGCGCCGGCCCCGAATCTTCCCCGCGACCTGCACCTGACGTGGAACCGGTCGAGTATGCCGTGGCTGCTCTCGACAACGGTTTTCGCGCCGTGACCGTGCGCTCGGCGCCGATCGAACACGCGCACACCATCGCGCTCGCGCGCGACGTCCAGCAGGCGCTGGGCGTGACGACGGGCGACGAAGTCGTGTGCGTGCGCATCCAGGGAGAAGCCGCATGCTCGTGATCCGTTCCGCCAAACTGTCCGACCTGGACGCCCTGATCGAGATGGCGCGCCAGGCCGGCAGCGGCATGACCACCCTGAAGCCCGATCCCGAGATGCTGGGCCAGCGCCTGGCGACGTCAGAGGCCTCGTTCGCCGAGACCATCGCGCCCGAAAAACGCGACTATATGTTCGTGCTGGAGCATACCGAAGACGCCAGCATCGCCGGCGTGTGCGCGATCAAGGGCGCGGTCGGCCTGACCGAGCCGTTCTACAACTACCGCATCGGCACCCTGGTGCACTGCAGCCGCGAGCTGAACGTGTTCACCCGGATGGAGACGCTGTACCTGTCGAACGACCTGACCGGCTCGACCGAACTGTGCTCGCTGTTCCTGCTGCCGCAGTACCGCGCCGGCTTCAACGGCAAGTGGCTGTCCAAGAGCCGCTTCCTGTTCATCGCCCAGTTCTCTCACCTGTTCACCGAAAAGATCATCGCCGAGATGCGCGGCTACCAGGACGAGGCGGGCGACTCGCCGTTCTATGAAGGCCTGGGCCGCCACTTCTTCAAGATGGATTTCAACCATGTCGACGGCCTGACCGCGATCGGCAAGAAATCCTTCATCGCCGAGCTGATGCCGCGCCAGCCGCTGTACGTCGACTACCTGCCGCCATCGGCGAGCGAGGTGATCGGCAAGGTGCACACCTCGACCCAGCCGGCGCGCCGCCTGCTGGAGCAAGAAGGCATGCATTACGAGGGCTATGTCGACATCTTCGACGCCGGCCCGGTGCTGCAGGGCCGCGTGTCCGAGCTGCGCGCAGTGCGCGACAGCGTGCTGGCGGTGGCGGCCGAAGGGCTGCCCGCGGAGGATCACGATGCGGCGCCGGACACCGAGCACATGCTGGTGTCGAACACCCGCCTCGACGATTTCCGGATGATCCTGACCCGCGCCGTGCCCGGCGCCACCAGCGTGGCCCTGACGCCTGAGGAATTGATTCAGCTGCGCTGCAGCGCGGGCGACAACGTGCGTACCCTGACACTCAATACCAGGAAAAACAGCCATGGCTAATCTATCGAACTACATCAATGGCGAGTGGCTCGCCGGCAGCGGTCGCGAACTGGCCACGGTCGATCCCTCGACCGGCCGCCAGACCTGGACCAGCAATGAATCGACGCAGGACGACGTGGCGCGTGCTGCACAAGCCGCCCACGACAGCTTCGAAGCCTGGGCGCTGGCGTCGCTGGACGAACGCATCGCGGTCGCCACGCGCTTTCGCGACCTGCTGAAGGAAAACGCCGAGGAGCTGGCGGCGACCATTGCCGAGGAAGTCGGCAAGCCCCTGTGGGAAGCGCGCACCGAAGTGGCCACCATGGCCAACAAGATCGACATTTCTGTCCTTTCCTACGGCGCACGCACCGGCGAGACGGCCAGCAAGGTCGCCGACGGCAATGCCGTGCTGCGCCACCGCCCGCATGGCGTGTTCGCCGTGTATGGCCCGTATAACTTCCCCGGCCACCTGCCGAACGGCCACATCGTGCCGGCCCTGATCGCGGGTAACACCGTCGTGTTCAAGCCGAGCGAATACGCGCCGCGCACCGCCGTCAAGACTGTTCAATTGTGGGCCAAGGCCGGCCTGCCGGCAGGGGTGCTCAACCTGGTCAATGGCGGCCGCGAGACCGGCATCGCGCTGGGCCAGGAGCCGCTGGTCGATGGCGTGCTGTTCACCGGCAGCAGCCAGACCGGCGCCGCCCTGCACAAGCAGTTCGGCGGCCAGCCGGGCAAGATGCTGGCGCTGGAAATGGGTGGCAATAATCCGCTGGTGGTCTGGGACCTCAGCGACAACCCTGAAGATATCGACGCCGCCGTCCATCACACCGTGATGTCGGCCTTTATCTCGGCCGGCCAGCGCTGCACCTGCGCGCGCCGCCTGGTGATCCAGGATAACGAGGCGGGCCAGGCGTTCCTGGCACGCCTGGTCGAAGTGGCGGCACAGCTGCAGGTCGGCCCATCGAACGCCGAGCCGCAACCGTTCATGGGGCCGGTGGTCTCGAGCGCCGTGGCCGCACGCCTGGTGCAGGCGCAAGCCGATATGGCGACCAAGGGCGGCAAGATCCTGCTGCAGATGCGCCAGCTCGACACCAATGCCGGCTTCGTCACCGCCGGCATCGTCGACACCACCGATGCGCAAGGTATTCCGGACGAAGAGTGGTTCGGCCCGCTGCTGCAGGTGATCCGCGTGCACAGCTTCGACGACGCCCTGCGCGTGGCCAACGCCACCGAATTCGGCCTGGCTTCGGCACTGCTGTCGCCGAGCCAGGAACTGTGGTCGCGTTTTTCCGTCCGCGCTCGCGCCGGCATCGTCAACTGGAACCGGCCGACTACCGGAGCTGCCAGCTCGGCGCCGTTCGGCGGCGTCGGCAAGTCGGGCAACCATCGCCCGAGCGCCTATTACGCGGCCGACTACTGCGCCTATCCGGTGGCCTCGATCGAGACGGCGGCGCTGGAATTGCCGGCCAAGCTGTCGCCCGGCCTGGCCTTCCCGGGCAAGGGAGCGTAAGCATGCGTGACGCCCGCGAATTCAATTTCGACGGCCTGGTCGGCCCATCGCACAACTATGCCGGCCTCTCGTTCGGCAACGTCGCCTCGTTCAATAATGTGCGCGCGGCCTCGAATCCGCGCCAGGCCGCGCTGCAGGGCCTGGCCAAGATGCGCGAGCTGGCCGCGCGCGGCTTCGCCCAGGCGGTGATGCCGCCGCAGGGACGCCCGAACTTCCGCCTGCTGCGCAGCCTGGGCTTCTCTGGCACCGATGCAGATGTCCTCGCGCGCGCTTACCGCGAAGCGCCGGTGATCCTGGCCTGCGCCTGGTCGGCCGCGCCGATGTGGACGGCGAACGCCGGCACCGTGAGCCCGTCGGCCGACTCGCTCGACGGCCGCGTGCATTTCACCGCCGCCAACCTGAACAACAAGCTGCACCGCGCCGAAGAGCACCTGCAAGCTACCCGCACCCTGCGCGCCATCTTCGCCGATAGCAATCGCTTCGTGGTGCACGATACGCTGCCCTCGGTGCCGGCCTTCGCCGACGAAGGCGCCGCCAACCACACGCGCTTTGCCGCCAGCCATGGCGCCCCCGGCGTCGAGTTCTTCGTGTATGGCCGGGTCGAGTTCGATCCGTCGGCGCCAAGCCCGAAAAAATACCCGGCGCGCCAGACGCTGGAAGCCTCGCAGGCCATCGCCCGCCTGCATGGCCTGGACCCGGCGCGCACCGTGTTCGCCGCGCAGAATCCGGACGTGATCGACCAGGGCGTGTTCCACAACGACGTGATCTCGGTCGGCAACGGCAATGTGCTGTTCTATCACGAGCAGGCCTTCGCCGACGAGGCGGGCACGCTGGAGGCGCTCCGGCGCGCGCTGGCCGGCGTCGACACGGAGTTGCAGGCCGTGCGCGTGGACGGCAGCCAGGTGCCGGTGGCCGATGCGGTGGCCAGCTACCTGTTCAACAGCCAGCTGCTGTCCAAACCAGACGGCCGCATGGCGCTGGTGGTGCCGCACGAGTGCCGCGAGAACGCGGCGGTCTCGAACTACCTGGCCGGCCTGGTCGCCAGCGGCGGCCCGATCGACGAGCTGGTCGAATTCGACCTGCGCCAGAGCATGCGCAATGGCGGCGGACCGGCCTGCCTGCGCCTGCGCGTGGTGCTGACCGACGAAGAAGCCGCCGCCATGCACCAGGGCGTGATCATGACCGAGACGCTATATGCGCGGCTGGTCGCCTGGGTTGAACAACATTATCGCGACCGCGTCGAGCCGCAAGACCTGGCCGACCCGCAGCTGGCCATCGAATGCGCCGCGGCGCTGGAAGAACTCACACGCATCCTCGGATTGCCGGGGCTGTACGACTTGTAACGATGTAGTATCCGGACGGGAGATCCCTGTCCAGCATAAGCAGGGAAGCGCGCAAGGCCACGAGCCGATGGCGCACCAGGCACACAACTTTGGAGAAGCAAGATGAAAGACATGCCCAACGATTTGCGCAACCAGACGCTCGCCCTGGTCGGTGCAAACCAGTCCGCCAACAGCGCCCAGGTCAATGCCCTGATCGCCGCCTGGCTCGGATCGCTCGACGACGAAGACCTGGCCGGCACCGCGCCGCACAGCCTGGCTCCGGTGCTGGTCGAGGGATTCTCGCAACTGGCCCAGCGTACCGGCCCCGGCGCCCAGATCGCCAACATGCGCTATTCGGACGGCCGCGGCGGCACCGCCACCGCACTCCTGATCCTGAATGACGACCGTCCTTACCTGGTCGACTCCTTCGTCATGGCTTTGCGCCGCGAACGCATCACCGCCGCCGGCGTGATGAACGCCGTGCTGGCGGTGCGCCGTGACGCGCAAGGCGCGGTGGTGGCCGTCGGCGAAGCCGGCAGCCCGCTGGAATCGATCGTCCTGTGCCTGCTGAACGACGAGCTGCAATTCGAAGAGCTGGACAAGCTGACCGCGCGCCTGCGCATGGTCGCCAACGACGCCGCCACCGTGCAGCGTGACGCCGTCGCCATGGGCGACCGCATGACGGCCGTCGCCGCCGCCGCCGCTGCCGCCGGCACCCCGGAAGGCCAGGAAGTCGCGGCCTTCCTCGAGTGGGCCAAGAACGAAGGCTACGAGCCGTTCGGCTACGCCTACTACGTCGTCAAGCCGGGCGCGCGCGAACTCGAACGCGACATCCCGAGCCGCATCGGTGTGCTGAAGGACACTGACCATCCGGTCTACGGCACCTGCCTGGCCAGCATCCCGGGCGACTTCGAGACCCTGTCGCTGCGCGCCGAGAACCTGTCGATCGTCAAGGCCGACGTCGCCGGCACGCTGCACCGCGATGCGCCGCTGGACTTCATCGGCGTGCGCGACCTGGATGCGCAAGGCAAGATCCTGGGCGAGCACTGCTTCATCGGCCTGTTCACCCGCGCCGCCACCTCGACCCCGCTGGCGCGCCTGCCGTTCGCGCGCGGCCGCGTCGCGCGCGTGCTGTCCATCGCCGGCGTGCGCCAGGAAGGCTTCCGCGCCGAGAAATTCATCGAGATCCTCGAATCGCTGCCGCGCACCGAAGCGCTGGAAGCCGAGCCGGAATGGCTGGCCGAGGTCTGCGGCGCCGTGGTCTCGCTGTACAAGCAGCCGCGCGCGAAAGTGTTCGCGCGCCGCGACGTCTACCAGCGCCACCTGAACGTGCTGGTCTACCTGCCGCGCGAGCGCTTCAGCAATGCCGTTGCATCGAGCCTGGCCGCTGCCCTCAAGGACAGCTCGGGCGCGCGCGAGGTCGACGTCCAGACCCTGGTGGCCGATGGCCCGCTGGCGCGCGTCTACCTGACCGCCCACGCCGCGCGCTACCCGCTCGACCTGGAAAGCGACATCCAGCGTCCGCTGCTGGGCGTGCTCGATGGCTGGCACGACCGCTTCGCCGAGTTGATCAACTCGGTCGACGAGAGCCGCCAGCGCAGCCTGATGCGCAAGATCGTGCCGACCCTGCCAGTGAACTTCGTGGCCGCCACCGCGCCCGAAACCGCGTTCCGCGACGTGCATGCGCTGCTCACCAAGTGCCGCCCGGACCGCGTGACCGCGCGCATCGAACACGATGACGCCGCCGGCGCCTCGATCCGCCTTTATTCGAGCGAGACCGTGCCGTCGCTGTCGCGCATCCTGCCGGCGCTGCAGAACGCCGGCATCGCGGTCGACCGCGAGCAGACCTACCGCCACACCGGCCTGGATGGCGTGCGCCGCTACGTCAGTGCGCTGACGGTCGATGCCGAGAGCGCGGCCAAGCTGGCCAAGCCGGGCATCGCCAACGTCGCCGAAGAGTTGTTCAGCGCCCTGTTCAACGACGAGGCCGAAGACGGCCGCATGAACGGTCTCACCATCGAAGGCGGCCTGGCGCTGCGCGAAGTGCAGCTGGTGCGCGCCTACATCAGCTACTGGCGCCAGCTCGGCTCCAAGTTCTCGGTGCGCTACATGGCCGAAACGCTGCGCACCCAGCCTGCGCTGGTCAAGGAATTCGTCGCCGGCTTCCTGGAGCGCTTCGACCCGGCCCTGAGCGAAGAGCAGCGCAACGAAGGCAGCACCAGGCTGGCCACCCTCAAGACCGGCCTGCCGAGCGTGAACCACGCCGACACCGAAGAGATCATGGGCGCGCTGGTCGACCTGGCGCTGGCCACCGTGCGCACCAACTACTTCCAGAACAGCGGCGAGAAGATCATCTTCAAGGTCGACACCAGCAACCTGGCGCTGGCGCCCGAGCCGCGTCCATTCCGCGAGATCTATGTGTTCTCGCGCCGCTTCGAAGGCGTGCACCTGCGCGGCGGCCCGGTCGCCCGCGGCGGCCTGCGCTGGTCGGACCGCATGGAAGACTACCGCACCGAGGTGCTGGGCCTGGTGAAGGCGCAGATGGTCAAGAACGCCGTCATCGTGCCGGCCGGCTCGAAGGGCGGTTTCGTGTGCAAGCAGATGCCTGCCGGCGCCCCGCGCGAAGTGGTGGCGGCCGAAGGCGAGGCATGCTACCGCCTGTTCATCGCAAGCCTGCTCGAAGTGACCGACAACCGCGTGCAGGGCGAGATCGTGCCGCCGCCAGCGACCGCGCGCCATGACCAGGACGACCCCTACCTGGTGGTGGCGGCCGACAAGGGCACCGCGACCTTCTCGGACATCGCCAACAGCATCGCGGTCGAGCGCGGCTTCTGGCTGGGCGACGCCTTCGCCTCGGGCGGCTCGAACGGCTACGACCACAAGAAGATGGGCATCACCGCCAAGGGCGCGTTCGAAGCGGTCAAGCGCCACTTCTACGAACTGGGCCACGACCTGGCCAACAATCCGATCACCATGGTCGGCGTGGGCGATATGTCGGGCGACGTGTTCGGCAATGGCGTGCTGCTGTCGCGCCAGTTGAAGCTGGTGGCGGCCTTCGACCATCGCCATATCTTCCTGGACCCGACCCCGGATGTCGAAGTCTCGTTCAAGGAACGCGAGCGCATGTTCGCGCTGCCACGCTCGTCGTGGGAAGATTATGACCGGAGCCTGATCTCGGCGGGCGGCGGCGTGTATCCGCGTAGCGCCCGTTCGATCGAGCTGTCGCCGCAGATCCGCGAAGTGCTGGGCATCGAAGAGACCTCGCTCCCTCCGCAGGAACTGATGCACCGCATCGTCAAGGCGCCGGTCGACCTGTTCTACAACGGCGGCATCGGCACCTATATCAAGGCTTCGACCGAGACCCACGCGCAAGTAAAGGACCGCGCCAACGACGGGATCCGCGTCGACGGCAACGAACTTCGTTGCAAGGTGGTGGCCGAAGGCGGTAACCTGGGCGCGACCCAGGCCGGCCGCATCGAGTTCGCCCTTAGCGGTGGCCGCATCTTCACCGATGCGATCGACAACTCGGCCGGCGTGGATTGCTCGGACCACGAAGTGAACGTCAAGATCTGGCTCGACACCGAAGTCAACGCCGGCAAGCTGCCAGAGAATGACCGTAACCGCATCCTGAACGAGATGACGGGCGAGATCGAGCGCCTGGTCTTGCGCGACAATACGCTGCAGACCCATCTGCTGACCCGCGAAGTGCAGGCGCAGGCCAATAGCGCGGTGGTCGACGGCTACATTGCCCTGATCGGCAACCTGGAAGCCGAAGGCGCGGTCTCGCGCGAGCTGGAACAACTGCCGGCGGACGTCGAACTGCAGCGCCGCAAGTCGCTGGGCCTGGGCCTGACGGCGCCGGAACTGGCGGTGGTCATTGCCAACGTCAAGAACCGCTTCAAGCGCACCCTGGCGGCGCTCGACCTGACCTCTGAAGTGTGGGCCGACTCGCTGCTGCGTCCTTACTTCCCGGCGCAACTGGTCGCGACCCGCGATCCGCTGGATCACCCGCTGGCCAATACCATCCTGGCCACCGTGCTGGCCAACGAGGCGGTCAACCGCTGCGGCCCGTTGATGCTGCGCGACCTGGCGCTGGAACACCGCATCGATGAGACCGAAGTGGTGAAGGCCTGGGCCCGCGCCTGGGCGGCCCTGCACCTGGCGCCGGTATTCGAGGCGCTCGACCACGATGCGCTGGTGGTGCCGCGCGACGTGTCGGTTTCGGTCGACAACCGCAGCCGCGCCATGCTGCGCGCCACGGTCGAAGGCGTGCTGTCGCTGCCGGCCAATTCGGAAGGCCTCAAGGAGCTGTCGACCCTGTTCGCCGAAGCGGACGCGAGCCAGGCGCCGCAGATCCGCTCCGAAGCCGACGGCCACACCGGCCTGCCGGTGCCGTTCGCGGCGGCCTGGAAGGCGGTCGAGATCATCGAATCGCAGGCCTCCTTCCTGTTCGCGGCGGTGTCGGTGCAGCGTCCGGGCGGCATGACCCTGCTGCAGTTCCTGCAGATCGGCACCGTGCTGCGCCAGAAGGTCGGCATCGACACGCTGGAGCTGGGCCTGAAACTGCCGGCGCAGAGCAAGTCGCAAGAGCAGCTGCGCAACTATGCGCTGCAGTCGCTGCGCCGCGCCCAGCAGCGCCTCCTGCTGCAGGTGATCGAGCGTGCAGGTAGCAATGGCAGCAATATGGAAGCGGCGGTGGAAGAGGTGATGGCTGCGCGCGGCCTCTCCGGCTTCGCCCAGCCGGCCGACCTGGAGCAGGCGATGCTGGATGTGTGGGCCTTGTCCGAAGGCTTGAACCCAGAACGCCTGGCGGCCTGAGTCGTGAGCGCATTGCCCGAAGCAGTGCGCGCGCTGGCCGAGGCGGACTTCGCCTCGGTCGCGCAGCGCTTCCAGGATGCCGGCTTCGCGGTTGCGCAGCCGGCATCCGGTGTGCTGACCGTGAAGTCGACGACGCCCGATCCGGCGCGCGCCAGCGTGCTGGTGTCGGTCGGCGTGCATGGCGACGAGACCGGGCCGATCGAGATGGTCGCGTACCTGGTCGAGGCGCTGTCGCGTACCCCGGATGCGCTGGCGGTGGACCTGATGCTGTGCGTCGGGAATATCGACGCGATCCGGCTCGGCAAACGTTTTGTCGACGCGGACCTGAACCGGATGTTCCGTCTCGAGCGCGGCTCGCTGGCCGGCACCTTCGAGGCGGGACGCGCCGACGTGCTGATCGCGGCCACCCGCGCCTTTTTTGACGGCAGCGGCCCGCAGCGCTGGCACTTCGACCTGCATACGGCGATCCGGCCTTCGCACTACCCGATGTTCGCGATCGTGCCCGAGCTGATCGAAGACACGGCGCGCACAGGCCTGGTCGACTGGCTGGGCGAGGCCGGCATCGGGGCCGTCATCATGAACCCGGCTTCGGCCGGCACCTATAGTTACTTCACCTGCGAACACCTGGGCGCGGCCGGCAGCACGGTCGAGCTGGGGCGGGTCGGCACGCTGGGGCAGAACGACCTGTCGCAGTTCGCCGATGCGTCGAAGGCGCTCGACCGTTTGCTGCGCGGCCAGCCTGCTGGAGAGGCGAAGGCGGCGCCGCACGTGTTCGCGACGGCGCAGTCGATCATGAAGCTGTCCGACGCATTCACCATGCGCGTGGGCCGCGAGACCTGGAACTTCACGCCGATGAAGCAGGGCGAGGTGATCGCCTCCGATGGCGACACGGTCTATACCGTGCAGCGCGACGAGGAACTGGTCGTGTTCCCGAACCCTGACGTGCGGGTAGGATTGCGCGCCGGGATCATGGTGGTGCGCATCAATTAAAGAAGAGCGAGCCGCGGCTCGCTCTTTTGCCGCCTGCACGAATCCGTCCGCCGGGCTAGACTGATGATCCTCGATCTGCAGGAGTCATCATGAGCATGCTCTTTTCCCCGTATTCCCTCGGCGCGCTGGAGCTGTCCAACCGCATCGTGATCGCCCCGATGTGCCAGTATTCCGCCGCCGATGGCTTGCCCACCGACTGGCATATGATCCACCTCGGCAGCCTGGCGCTGTCCGGCGCCGCACTCCTGATCCTGGAAGCGACCGCCGTCGTGCCGGAGGGGCGCATTTCGCCTGAAGACCTGGGCCTGTGGTCGGACGAGCACGCGAAAGCGCTCGAGCCGGTGGTCGCCGCGATCCGCCGTCATTCCCCGATCAAGCTGGGCGTCCAACTGGCCCATGCCGGCCGCAAGGCCTCGACCGAAGTGCCGTGGGAGGGTGGCGGCAACATTCCGCTCGACCAGCCGCGCGGCTGGCAGACCGAAGCCCCGTCCGCCGTGCCGCATGCGGACGGCGACACGGTGCCGCTGGCACTGGACGCCGCGGGCCTGGCGCGCGTGAAGGATGCCTTCGTCGCCGCCGCCCGCCGCGCCCATGCGCTCGGCCTGGATGCGATCGAACTGCACGGCGCCCACGGCTACCTGCTGCACCAGTTCCTGTCGCCCCTGGCCAACCAGCGTGACGACGAGTATGGCGGTTCGCTGGAAAACCGCATGCGCTACCCGCTCGAGGTATTCGCCGCGGTGCGCGCCGCCGTGCCGTCGATGACGGTCGGGATGCGCATCTCGGCCAGCGATTGGGTCGAAGGCGGCTGGGACCTGGAGCAGAGCGTGCGCCTGGCCCGGGAATTGGCGCGCCTGCAGTGCGACTTCATCCACGTCTCGAGCGGCGGCGTCTCGCCGCACCAGCAGATCGCGCTGGGAGCGGGCTACCAGATCGGCTTCGCCGAGCGCATCAAGGAAGAATCCGGCCTGCCGACCATCGGCGTGGGCCTGATCACCGAAGCGCAGCACGCGGAAACCATCCTGCAGAAAGGCCAGGCCGACCTGATCGGCCTGGCGCGTGCCATGCTGTTCGATCCGCGCTGGCCCTGGCATGCGGCGGCCGAACTGGGCGACCAGGTATTTGCGCCACCCCAGTACCTGCGTTCGCAGCCGCGCGAGTACAAGACGCTGTTCGGCAGCTGACTGGTTCGCGCCGTCCATGCGCAGTCCAGGCCCTCTTTTTTGCAGTTTGTCGCATGCAGATGGCGGTAGAAAAGGGGGATTGTTAGAGTGCCATCACTCGAACAACAAACCTGATTGGACTGCCATGCGTACCCTCATTGCCCTCGCTTCCCTTGCAGCACTCACCGGCTGCGCCATCATCGTCGCGCCAGGCGACGGCGATACGCGCGTGCACACCGCGTGGAGCAGCGATGCGAAGGAAGGCAACGGCATCGCCGCGCGCGACCAGCGCGAGGTCAAGGCA
Organism: Massilia sp. HP4; assembly: GCF_005222695.1. Lineage (GTDB taxonomy): Bacteria > Pseudomonadota > Gammaproteobacteria > Burkholderiales > Burkholderiaceae_D > Telluria. The sequence goes on from NZ_STGG01000047.1 coordinate 12,160, forward strand.
CTGCCGGCCATCAGCGTGAGCGGCTCGCTGCCGGTCGAGGTGCGCGTCGGCCCGGCGCCGTCGCTGGTCGTCGAGGCGGACAGCAACCTGCTGCCGCTGATCGTCACCGAGACCAAGGGCGACACCCTGCGCATCTATTCCGAAAAAAGCCTGCGTAGCAAGAGCCCGCTGCGCATTGTGTACACCACGCCGCGGCTGTCTGAAGTACGTGCCTCGGGCGCCACCCGCGTCGAGGTCGAAGGCTTGAGCGGTGCGCCGCTCGACGTACGCAAGAGCGGTTCGTCCGACGTGCGCCTCTCCGGCAAGGTCGACAGCCTGAACGCGCGTTCGAGCGGGTCGGGCCTGCTCGATGCAAGCCGGCTGCAGGCCGACGGTATTGACGCGACCCTGTCGGGATCGAGCCGTGCGCGCCTGGGTGAAGTCAAGGGAGACCGCGCGCGCGTGGAGCTGAGCGGTTCGAGCTCGCTCGACGCCAGCGGCGGCGCGGTGCGCTCGCTGAGCGCCCGCGTGAGCGGCTCGGCCAACGTCGACCTGGCCGGGCTGCAGACGATGGACGCCGACCTCGGCGCCAGCGGTTCGGGCGGCATCCGCGCCACCGTCAAGCAGTCGCTGTTCGCCCGCACCTCGGGCTCGGGCGGCATCCGCGTGTATGGTCACCCGGCCCAGCGCAGCATCACTGGCGACCGGGTGCACCTGCTGGATTGATTACAACAGATTATCCAGCAGGTCAGGGCCGAACACTTCGCGGTGGATGCGGCTGGCCGGCGTGCCGGCTTCCAGCAGCGCACCCCACTGCGCCTGCATGAACGGCAACGGTCCGCACATATAGACGTTGGCCTCGGTGCGCGGCCACGACGGCAGGCGCGCCAGGTCCATGAAGCCGGGCAGGGTGCCTGGAGCGTTGCCTTCTTCATGGAAGGTCACCACCTGCAGGTTCGGCATGCGCGCCTCGGCGGCGGCAATGTCTGCCTGGTGCGGATGATGCTCGGCGCTGCGCGCGGCATGCGCGAAGACTACGCGGCGCTGCGGGTTGACCAGGGCGATACGGTTCAGGGCGCCGATCATCGGGGTGATGCCCACGCCGGCCGACAGCAGCACCACCGGCTCGTCGGACTCGGTATCCGGCAAGAAGTCGCCGAACGGATGGCTCACCTGCAGGATATCGCCCACTTCCACGTTCCGGTGCAGCCAGTTCGACACGGCGCCGGCCGGGATATTCTGGTTGCCTTCCTCGCGCTTGACCGAGATGCGCATCGAATCCAGGCCCTGGGCATCCGACAGGCTGTACTGGCGCAGCTGGCGGAATCCGTCGTCGAAGATCGCTTCCACGCTCACGTACTGGCCGGCCTTGAACGGCGGCAGCGGTTGGCCGTCCTGCGGCACGAAGCGGATCGACAGCACGTTCTCGCTTTCGCGGACGACTTCGGTCACCCGCATCGCGCGCAGGTAGCCGGCCTCGATGCGGGCATCGGCATACAGCTTCGTTTCGGCGTCGATGAAGACCTTGGCCAGTGAGCCATAGGCTTCTTCCCACGCCTTCATCAGCGGATCGACGGCGGCGTCGCCCAGGGTCGACTTGATCGCGCCGAGCAGGTGGAAGCCGACGATCGGGTAGTGGGCGGCGGTCAGGCCCACCGAGACGTGCTTGTGGACGATACGGTTCACCACCGGGCCGAGGGCGGCGGCATTGTCGATATTGGCCGCGTAGGCGAACAGCGCCGAGGCGAGCGACTGCTGCTGCACGCCGCTGGCCTGGTTACCCATATTGAACAGATTGGTCAGCTCCGGGTGGGCCTTGAACATATTGGCGTAGAAGGTTGTCGTGATGGCCGGACCGTGCTGGCGCAGGACGGGAACCGAGGCGTCGATATAGGGGCGGGAAGCTGCAGAAATCATGGGAGTCCTTATTAGATGCAGTTTAAAAGCATGTTTTAATGCCAAAAAAAAGCCCGCCTGATGGTCTGTGTTCGCGGGCTACGGTAAGTCGACGGAAGAAATTCTATCAAAGATGCGCAGCGAATGCACCTTATTTAAACTATTTATTGCGGGGGAGGCGGAGTCCCCTATAATCGCTCCTTCATTTTGAGACTGACGAGCTGCGGCTGCCGAGCCGCGATCGCCAACGCGCATTGAAGGACTCGCCGTGAACCAGACCCTGGGCCAGAAGCTGTTACGTACCAAATCGGCAGTACCGCATCATGAGGAAACCGCCAGCGTCGGCGTCGCCGGCGCCGTGCCCGGCCTGCATCGCTCGCTCGGCCTGTTCCCCCTGACCATGATCGGCGTCGGCGCCACGATCGGCACCGGCATCTTCTTCACGATGGTCGAGGCGGTGCCGAAGGCCGGTCCGGCGGTCGTGCTGTCCTTCCTGCTGGCCGCGCTGACGGCCGGCCTGACGGCCTTGTGCTACGCCGAACTGGCCGGCCGCGTGCCGGCCTCGGGCTCGTCGTATTCCTTCGCCTACGCCACCGTCGGCGAATTCGCGGCCTTCATCGTCGCCGCCTGCCTGCTGCTCGAATACGGGTTGGCCGCCAGCGCGACCTCGATCGGCTGGTCCGACTACCTGAACAACTTCCTGCTCAATGCCTTCAACTGGCAGATACCGGAACAACTGCGTTCCCCGATGTTCGTCTCGGACCACCATAACGTGACCTTCCATCCGGGGAATATCAACCTGCCGCCGATCCTGCTGGTGATCATGTGCGGCTTCCTGCTGGTGCGCGGCGCCAGGGAGTCAGCCACTACCAACGCCATCATGGTGATCATCAAGCTGGCGATCCTGGTGTTCTTCTCCGCCATCGCCTTCACCGGCTTCGACGCCAATAACTTCCAGCCCTTCTTCAATATGAACGAGGCCTCGGGCTATGCCGGCATGGCCGGCGTGACCGCCGCCGCCGGCACCGTGTTCTTCTCCTTCATCGGCCTGGACACCATCGCCACCGCCGGCGAAGAAGTGAAAGACCCGCGCCGCAACGTCCCGATCGGGATCCTGGCCGCGCTGATCATCGTGACCGTGTTCTATATGCTGGTCGCGGTGGCCGCCATGGGCGCCCAGCCGGCCCATCTGTTCGAGGGCCAGGAGGCCGGCCTGGCGGTGATCCTGCAGAACGTGACCGGACAAGCCTGGCCGGCGCTGGTGCTGTCGGCCGGCGCCGTAGTCTCGGTGTTCTCGGTGACCCTGGTGACGATCTATGGCCAGACCCGCATCCTGTACGCAATCAGCCGCGACGGCCTGATCCCGCAGGTATTCCAGAAGGTGAGCGCGCGCACCCAGGCGCCGGTCAAGAACACCATGATCGTATGCCTCGTGGTGGGCCTGGTGGCCGGTAGCGTCGACTCCACCTTCTTGTGGGATATGGTGAGCATGGGCACCTTGACCGCCTTCATGGTGGTCTCGATCGCGGTGCCGGTGATCCGCAAGCGCCAGGGCGCGGACGCGCCACCGGGCTTCCGCGTGCCCTTCGGTCCCTACGTGGTCCCGGGCCTGTCGGTGCTGGCCTGCCTGTACATCATGAAAGACCTGTCGCCTGCCACCTTCCGCGTCTTCTTCATCTGGATGGGGGTAGCCGTGGTGGCCTACTTCGCCTACGGCATGCGCAACAGCCGCCTGAACAAGGCACAGTAAGAAGGACAACCGCGATGGACAAATTCGAACAGCGGCGCGACCGTTTCGCGCTGTTCGACGGCATGGACAGCCCGTCGGTCAACCTGTGCTTCCCGCTCGAGCTGCCCGATTTTCGCCCGTGGTGCAAGGCACAGGGCCTGGCCCCGTTCCACGTGCTGCTGTGCGCGGTGCTGCGCTCGGTGCTCAGGATCGAGAACTTCCGCTACCGCATCGTCGACGGCGAAGTGATCCGCATCGAGCGACTGATCCCGTCGTTCACCGTCAAGAACCAGAACGACGACCTCAATTTCGCCACCTTCGACTGGTCGGACGACCTGCGCGAGTTCGTCGCGCGCGGCCGCGCCGCCGGTCTCGAAGCGGCGAACATGACCGGGCTGAACGGGCGCTACGCCACCCTGTCGCCGCGCGACGCCAAGGACCAGGTCTTCGTCACCTGCATCCCCTGGCTCGAGTTCACCTCGATCCAGCACCCGACCACGCGCCTGGTCCGCTCCGATATTCCCTCGCTGGCCTGGGGCCGTTTTCGCGATGGCGCGGACGGCAAGCTGGTGCTGCCGTTCTCGGTGCAGGCCCACCATGGCTTCGTCGACGGCTTCCACATCTATTCGCTGGGCCAGCAGATAGCTAGCGAACTGTTGGCGATGATGCGGCCTACTTCACCAGCGGCCGCACATACTCCAGCAGGCTGACCAGGGTCTTGCCCGGCTCTTCCCAGGGCGCCATATGGGCCGAGCGCTCGAACCACACCGCTTTTTTCGACGGCGCCTCAACTTGCGCCAGCCAGGCCTCGGTCGGCGCGGTCGGCGTCGTGTAGTCGTGCCGGCCCAGGAACATCACGACCGGAATCGGAAACTCTTTCACCTTTGAGTAATCGACGTCGACGAATTCCGGCAGCAGCCGGCCCAGCGAGAGCAGGCTGCCGGCGTTGATGGCCTTGACCTGGTCCATCGTGTAATCGGGAGAGAGAAGAGGACCCTTGAAGAAGTAGGTCGATTCGCTGCGGTAGGCCGACAGCCCGCCGTAGTGCTGCGGCCACTTGCGCGCCGCCACGATGCGCTCGCGCGTGATCGGCTGGTCGCCCGGGTAGGGCGCGATCGCCTGCAACTCCTTGAGCGCTTCCTTGTCGTCGTGGATCCTGGCCTGTTCCAGCGCGTACTCGAAGCTGATGCGCTCGTTCTCGCGGGTACTGATCACCTGGCCGATGCCGACATAGGCATGGAACAGGTCCGGGCGTTTGATTGACGCCGCCATCGAGATCACGGTGCCCCAGCTGTGCGCCATCAGCACCAGCTTTTGCTTGCCGTAGCGCCCGCGCAGGTGTTCGGCGACCTCGATCAGGTCGTCGACATAGCGTGCGATGTGGATCGTCTCGCCCACGATCGCCGGATCGGTCTCGCCATAGGTCTTGCCGGCGCCGCGCTGGTCGTAGTGCGCGACCGTGAAGAATTCCTCGATCGGCCGCTGGAACTGCCACATGGTCGGCACGATGGGCGACGCCGGGCCGCCATGCACGAACAGGATCATCGGATTGGCGCGGTCCTGGCCGCGCACATTGATCCATTGGTCGATGCCGCCAATGCGGGTTGTATAGGACTCTTGCAGGCCGTGCGGCGCCACGATGCGCTGCAGGTCTTCGACCGCGGCGCGGGCGCCGGCCAGGGTCTTGGCATCGAGGCTCTCTTGCGCCGCGGCGCTCGCGCACAGCATGCCCAGCGCGGCCAGGCAGCCTATCAGGGTGTGTTTCATCTCGCTCTCCCGAACTTGTATGACGCCAGTGTAGCGAGCACCTTGCAACGGGTCGCGGCGCGCGCGATAGACGGGCGAAACAGCGGAATGGACTGCACGAACGCTATGAAAAAAGGCCGCGCCCCTTGCGGTGGCGCGGCCCTTCGTGGAGCAGGAACGATTACAGCGCGTTCATCTCTTTCAGCAGATTATCCGCCTTGTCGACTTCCTTCATATTCCACAGCATGTAGCGGGTGTCGACCTGGATCGCGCGGGTCATCTTGTTGTTGAAGTCCCAGTCCGAGATGATCGAATCCAGGGTGCCGTCGAAGGCCAGGCCGATCAGTTCGCCCTTGGCGTTCAGCGCGGCCGAACCCGAGTTGCCGCCGGTGATGTCCAGCGTTGCCAGGAAGTTGACCGGCAGGGTCTTGAGCTTCGGATCGACGTACTTGCCGAAGTTCTTGGCCTGGATCGCGGCCAGCTGGTTGTCCGGCGCATCGAATTCGCTTTCGCCCGTGTGCTTGGCGGTCACGCCCGAGACGGTGGTGAAGGCGGTCCAGCCGGTGGTGCCGTCGGCGCCCACGTCGCGGCCCGCGATCTTGCCGAAGGTGACGCGCAGCGTGCTGTTGGCGTCCGGGTAGACGGCCTGGCCGCGGCTGTTCATGTAGGCGATCTTGGCCTTCATGTAGTTGCCGTAGGCTTGCTGGATCTTGCCGGCCGATTCTTCGCCTTTTTCTTCATCCTTGATGTCGGCGTCGTACATCGCGACCGCGGCCTTGATGAAGCTGTCGTTCGAGGCCTTGAACTCGGCCGGCGACTTCTTGAGCCAGGCGGTGCGCTCCTCCTTGCTGGCCAGCTTGGAACCGGCATAGATGCGGTCCAGCGCCGACTTCAGATCGGCTTCGCTCATGCCCGGCTTGATGCCCAGTGCGGCGTCGAACGCTGCGTCATGCTCGGCGGCCGGCTGTGCGTTGTATTGCTTCAGGAAGTTCAGCACCAGCGCCTTGTCGACTTTTTCGTCGTAGGTGCGGTCCTGGCCTTCGACGACCGAGGTCAGGCGCGGCAGGTCGCGATCCTGGTAACCGGTCTTGCGCTCGGTGTCCGGCTTGGCGCGTTCGTTGGCCAGGCGGTACAGGGTGCGCGCCGAGCTCAGGAACTTCGGCTGCGCATAGGTCAGGAAGAAGCCTTTTTTAGTGCCAGCGTCGCGCTCGGCGATCAGCTTCTCGGCCGCTTCGATGTCGGCGCCGTATTGCGCCTTGCGCGATGCGTCGGCATTCACCCAGGCCTTCAGTGCATTGTGCTCGGCGGTCTTGCGCTGCAAGAAGTCGCTGCCCTGGTACGAGACCAGCATGCCCTTGCGGTTCTTGTAGTAGTTGTTCACGCCTGCGATCTGGCCGGCGTATTTCAGCTTGGCGGCCGGGTCGTTCCTGGTCTCGCGGTCGATGATGGCCAGGGTCTCGCCCGAAGCCTGCACGAAAGCCGGGTAGTTCCAGTCGAAGGTGAAGGCCACTTCGGACGGCAGGCGGTGGCGGTTGGTGCGGCCCGGGTAGCCCAGCACCATCACGAAATCGCCTTCCTTGGCGTGGTCTTGCGCAAGCTTGATGACGTGCTTCGGCTTGTACGGGACATTGTCTTTCGAGAACTCGGCCGATTTGCCATCGCGGCTGACATAGGCGCGGTAGAAGCCGTAGTCGCCGGTGTGGCGCGGCCACATCCAGTTGTCGGTGTCGCCGCCGAACTTGCCGATGCCGTTGGCCGGCGCGTGCACCAGGCGCACGTCGCGGATCTCGAGCTGCTTGATGCGATAGAACTCCAGGCCGCCGTAGTAGCTGGCCACGGTGCAGCGGTAGCCGGCGTCCTGCTCGCAGGCCGCCACCAGGGTCTTCTGGTTCTTCTCGATGGCGTCGATGCGGGCCTTGCCGGTCAGCTTGGCCACTTCTGGCGTGATGACCTGGTTGCTGACGTTGGTGACTTCATCGGTGACGAAGATGCGGCTGCCCGGCGAGGCAGGCAGTTCCTCGGCCATGGTCTTGGCCAGGAAGCCGTTGGTGAGCAGGTCGCGTTCAGGGGTCGAGTTCACGGCGATGCTGCCGTAGACGCAGTGGTGGTTGGTGACCACCAGGCCTTGCGGCGACACGAAGGAAGCCGAGCAGCCGCCCAGGCTGACGATGGCGCCCATCGGGAACTCGGTCAGGCGGGTCAGGTTGGCGGGATCCAGCTTGAGGCCGGCGGCTTTCAGTTGCTTGGCTACTTGTGGCAGCTGTTGCGGCATCCACATGCCTTCGTCCGCGTGCGCGGCGAAGCTGCTCAGGATGGCGAGCGAGAGAAGAGTTTTTTTCATGCGCGTGTGATCTGGTTGGGAAGGGATACTCATGAAATTCTGGAGCGTCCATGAGTATGGTAATCCCATGATGGATCGTCAACCGCTATTTCGACCGCGCAAGCAAATTCCGCATTTCCCGCTTTTTGCCGTGTTTACTACAGCTGTTTCTGGACCAGCGATGCCGCCCAGGTGGCAAAGCGCTGCCACACGGTGCGCTTGGCGAACTTGTGCTCGGTGACCGGCGTGGCGCGGGCCCAGTCCTGTTCGTAGATCTCGCTCATCTGCGCCGCGAATGCCTCGTCCATCACGTTCAGGTTGGCTTCGTCATTGATGCTGAACGAACGGTTGTCGAAGTTGGTCGACCCGACCGAGACCAGCAGCTTGTCGACGATCAGCGTCTTGACGTGGTACATGGTCGGCTTGTACTCCGAGATCTGCACGCCGGCATCGAGCAGCTCGGGCCAGCGGTCGCGCGAGGCGGCTTTCACCAGGTCCGAATCGATGATCGCGCCCGGCGTGATCAGCCGCACCCGCACGCCGCGTTTCGCGGCCGCGATCAGGGTGCGGATGGTCAGGTCGTCCGGCACGAAATAGGCGGCCGACAGGTCGATCGTCTCGCGCGCGGCGGTGATCGACATCAGGTACATCAGGTGCATGCTCTCGCTGCCGCCAGTCGGCGAGCTCGAGAACATCTGGGCCGGCATCGTGCCTTTCGGCTCGAGCGCAGGGAAGTAGTCGGGGCCATCGAGGACGCTGCCGGTGGCCTTGGTCCAGTTATCGTTGAACACGGCCTGGATCTGGCCGACCACCGGGCCTTCTATGCGAAAGTGGCTGTCGCGCCAGTGATTCTCGTCTTCGGCATTGCCACGCCACTGGTCGGCGATGCCGACCCCGCCGGTAAAGCCGATCTTGCCGTCGATAACCAGGAGCTTGCGGTGGGTGCGGTTGTTCATGCGCGCCAGCTTCCACCAGACCGGCTTGTGGTAGCGCTGCACGCGCACGCCGGCCTTCTTCATCTCGTCGACCAGTGCGTTGTCCATCTTCATGCTGCCCATGAAGTCGAGCATGACGTGGACTTTCACGCCGGCGCGGGCGCGCTCGGACAGCGCATCGGAAAATTCCTTGCCGATGGATTCGGACCAGTAGATATACGTCTCGAGATTGATCGATTTCTCGGCCTGGCGGATCGCGGCCAGCATGGCGGGAAAGATCTGGTCGCCATTGATCAAGGCCTCGACCTTGTTTCCTTCAAGAATAGGGGGACCCAGCAGCACACCCATCGAGCGGCGGAATTGCGGGTCGCGGGTATCGTACTGCCGTGTCAGTTGCCGTTCGATCTGCTTTTCGCTCGGCATGAAATTCAGCGCCAGCACGCCAAGCACCAGCGTCGCGGCGATCGTGATCAACACTGTCCAGAACATTTTTTGGCTCATCAATAAAACCACAGAGGAAAAAAAACCAACGCACGCGGCGTTGGTTTTTACAGGTTGCGTTCCGCGTGCATTAACGAACGCGACCGCGGCGCAGCAGATTCACGATGGCCAGCAGGATGACCGCGCCCAGGAACGAGACCAGGAGCGAAGCGACACTGAAGTCGTCTGAATTGATGGTGCCGCTGCCAAACAGCGGCGACAGCAGCCAGCCGCCCAGGAAGGCGCCCACGATACCAACGACAACGTTAAGAATGATGCCTTGCTCTGCGTCGGTTTTCATGACCATGCTGGCAAGCCAGCCCAGGATGCCGCCGACGACGATCCAGATAATGAATAACATGGTTGCTTCCTCCTCAAGTGAAAAGACTTACCCCCAGGCCCAACAATTGCCGTGACCATGGGAAAAAGTCTAGAGATGCGCTCCCATCAAGTCGGTGCGGCAACTCACGTTGGATAGCGTTTTTGCATCGCTGTTCATCGCCGCTCCGATCGATCGCGCCTGCGACGGCCGGTTTGCGCGGGCAGTGCGTAACCGTGCGTCATCGAACAGAGCCGTACTGCGCATGGGCATATCGTGGCCTTTCATGGCGGCGCCGCCCGACAGCGCCTGACCACCCCAATTACCCGCATCGAAAGGAAACCTCATGAGCAGCTTCGACAGCAATCGCCAATCCCAGAACCAGCGCATGGTCACCGGCCTGTTCCCTGACCGTGCCAGCGCCGAGCGCGCCTACGGCACGGTGCACGACCGCGGCTATACCCGCGACGACGTCAACCTGTTGATGTCCGACTCCACCCGCACCACCCACTTCGCCGACAAGGATACGGAACTGGGCAGCAAGGCGGCAGAAGGCGCGGGCATCGGCGCCGGCATCGGCGGCACCATTGGCGCCGTGCTGGCTGGCATCGCTGCCGTGGGCACGACCCTGGTGCTGCCGGGCCTGGGCGTGGTCGTCGCCGGTCCATTGGCGGCGGCCCTGGCCGGCGCCGGCGCGGGCGGCATCACGGGCGGCCTGATCGGCGCCCTGATCGGCGCCGGCATCCCCGAGGAACGCGCGAAACACTATGAAGAAGGCATCAAGAACGGCGGCATCGTGATGGGCGTGCACACTCGCTCCGACGAAGACGCGGCCCATATTCAAGAGAACTGGACCAAGCAGGGCGGCTCGCACGTGATCGGCGCTGGCCTCGGCATCGCGGGCGGCGCTGCGCTGGGCGCCACGGTTGGCACGGTGGCCGGTCCGATCGGCACCGTCACCGGCGCCGTGGTCGGCGGCGTGGCCGGCGGCATCGCGGGCAAGGGCGTGGGCGAAGTCGTCAATCCGAAGGCAGGCGACGACCTGGCCGAGCACCACCTGGCCAAGGGCGTGGGCGCCGGCAGCGGCGCTGCCGCCGGTGCTGCGGTGGGCGCCGTGGGCGGCCCGATCGGGATGGCGGCGGGCGCCGTGGTCGGCGGCCTGGCTGGCGGCGCGGTTGGCCGTGGTGCGGGCGAAGTGGTCAATCCGAAGGCCGACGACGAACTGCATGACCACAACCTGGCGCAGGGCGTGGGCGCCGGTGGCGGCGCCACCGCGGGCGCGATCATCGGCGCCGCGGCCGGCCCACTGGGCGTGGCGGCGGGCGCGGCGATCGGCGGCCTGGCGGGCGGCGCGGCCGGCAAGGGCGTCGGCCACATGGTCAATCCGCACGAGGAAAACGAGTACTGGCGCACCCAGTACCAGACCCAGCCTTATTATTCGCCGGGCTACACCTATGACGACTACGCGCCGGCCTATGCGCTGGGCTACAACAGCTACGGCAAGTACGATGGCGGCTACGACGCCAACGAAGGCCATCTGGCCGGCGAATGGGAACGTTCGAAAGGCAACTCGCGCCTGAAGTGGGAACAGGCCAAGGGCGCTACCCGCGCCGGCTGGCATCGCGTCGAGCGCGCGATTCCGGGCGATTTCGACCGCGACGGCCGCTGATCGCACAGGTCTGTTTGACACGGGCATGAAAAAGCCCCGCCGGCTCGCGCCGGCGGGGCTTTTTTGCGACGGTCGATCAGCGCTTGACGGCTTCGACCTGGATCGCCAGCTTCACTTCAGGCGAGAAGTTTGGCAGCGCGTAGTTGATGCCGAAGTCGCTGCGCTTGAAGGTGCCCACCACGTCGGCGCCGCAGGCTTCTTTTTTCAGCATCGGGTGCATGATGCACTTGAATTTGTTGATCTGCAGCGTCAGCGGCTTGGTCACGCCGTGCAGGGTCAGCTCGCCGTCGACCGAAGTCGGCACGTCGCCGGTGTACTTGATCGACTTTGACTTGAAGGTCGCGGTCGGGTACTTGGCGGCGTCGAAGATGTCCGCGCCCTTGGCGTGCTCGTTCATCTTGTCGTGGCCGAAGTCGATGCTGTTGATGTCGACGGTGATGTCGAGCGAGCCGGTCCTGGCTTCGCGGTCGATGGTCACGCTGCCGCTCGACTTGTTGAACTTGCCGCGCCATACCGACAGGCCCATGTGGTCGGCCTCGAAGCTCGGGTAGGTGTGGTTCGGCTCGATGTCATAGGTGACCGGAGCGGCGAAGGCGGTGCTGGCGGCGAGGGCGGCGGCGGCCGCGATCAGGTGCTTGATCTTCATGTAGTGATGTCCCTTGTAGGTGTGGTGGTGGTGAGGATGACTGTGCTGCGCTTATGGCGCCGCGGTGACGCGGAACTTGATGACGACTTCATCGGCGACCATGCTCGTGTCCTTCCACTCGCCTTCGCCGATATTGAAGGCCAGCCGCTTGATCGGCAGCTGACCCTCGAATACCTGTTTGCCGCCTTCGGCCTTGACCGCCAGCGGGAAGCTCACGTCCGCGGTCTTGCCCTTCATGGTGAGCTTGCCCGACACGGTCAGCTTGCCGGCGCCGGCCGGCGCAATGCTGGTCGAGACGAAGCTGGCCTTCGGGAATTGCGCCGAATTGAACCATTCCTTCTTGGCGACCTCTTTGTTGTACATCGGGTCGCCAATGTCGAAGCTGGCGGTATTGATCTCGACGCTGGCCTTCGAGGCGGCCGGCTTGGCCGCGTCGTAATCGATATTGGCGGTAAAGGTGCGGAACGGCGCCTCGACGGGCACGTTCATCTGCTTGAACACGGCCGAGACGCTGCTCTTGGCCGGATCGGTCTTGAGCGGGACGGCGACGGCGAGGGCGCTGGCGCCGGCCAGGGTCGCGACCAGCAATGCCTTCAATGGTTTCATCGTTTTTCCTTCGGGGTAGGGATGGGTAGCATGCGCTGCATCACGCCGTCGCGGTCGACCAGCAGGTGCTTGAACGCGGCCAGCACGTGCAAGGCCACCAGGCCGGCCAGCAGCATATTGAGCCAGTAGTGCACGCCGCGCAGCACGGCCCTGAGTTCGGGATCGGGGCCGATCAGCACCGGCAGCGGGATCTCGCCGAAATACACGACCGGGAAGCCGGCCGCCAGGCTGAAGAAATACCCCGATAGCGGCACCGCAAACATCAGCACGTACAGCAGGATGTGCAGGCCGTGCGCGGCGCCGCGCTGCCAGGCCGGCATGGCGTCGGCATACTGCGGCGGGTGGTTGAACAAGCGCCACAAGAGGCGCAGCGCGGCCAGGGCGAGCACGGTGACGCCGGCCCATTTATGCCAGTTGGTGTAGCGGATCTTGGCCATGCTGATGCCCTGGATGTCGGTCATGACCAGGCCCAGCGTGAACGTACCGATGATGGCGATGGCGATCAGCCAGTGCAGCAGGATCGCGGGCATCGTATAGCGGCGCATGTTTGTCTTTAGGTAACTAGTACGAGTTAGAACTAACCAACTATAGCAAAAAAGCGGTCACTGTGCTGTCGAGTGCGATTTTCCCGGTCAAACACTAGCACGGTCTTGTACGAGATGCACCATTCAGCGCGACAGAATGTAAAATCCGATCATGAGCGCGTTTATCAGTTATTGCTGCAGGAATCTTGTGTTGGCCTCGGGCGCAGCCGCCTGCCTGGTGCTGCCCGCCATCGCCGCGCCCGGCGGGCAGGCCGACCTGGCCGACCTGTCGATCGAGGAGCTGGCCAATATCCAGGTGACCTCGGTCTCGAAGCGTCCCGAGCGCCTGCAGGATGCCCCGGCGGCGGTGTTCGTGATCACGGCCGACGACATCCGCCGCTCGGGCGCCGATTCGCTGCCCGAGGCGCTGCGCCTGGCGCCCAACCTGCACGTGGCGCGCATCAACGGCTATGCCTATTCGATCAGCGCGCGCGGGCTCAATAGCGGCGGCAGCGCGCTGTCCAACAAATTGCTGGTGCTGGTCGACGGCCGCTCGGTCTACACGCCGCTGTTCTCGGGCGTGTTCTGGGACGCGCAAGACGTGCTGCTCGAAGACGTCGAGCGCATCGAGGTGGTCAGCGGTCCGGGCGGCGTGCTGTGGGGCCTGAACGCGGTCAATGGCGTCATCAACATCACCACCCGCTCCGCGCGCGACACACAGGGCGGCATGGTGGCGGCGCATGGCGCCAACGACGGCGACGCCGGCGCCGCCTTCCGCCAGGGCGGCACCAGCGCGGGCGGCGTCGCCTGGCGCGCCTTCGGCAAATATACGCGCCGGGCCGACAGCGACCGCGTCGAGGGCGGGAATATCGACGATGGCTATCGGCGCGCCATGGCCGGCGTGCGCGCCGACTGGGAGCAGGGCAGCGACCGCTTCACGGTGCTGGGCAATGTCTACCAGGGCCGGCTCGACCAGCCGGCGCCGGGCGAGATCGCCACGCCGGGCGGGCCGGACCGCTTCGGCCGCGTGCATTCGGATGGCGTCAACCTCACGGCGCGCTGGCAGCGCATGCTTGACGACGGCGGCAGCGTCGACGTCCAGGCCTATCTCGACCACACGCTGCGCGAGTCGCCGCCGCTGTTCACCGAGCGCCTGACCACTGCCGACCTGCAGTTCCAGCACACGCTGCCGGCGCAAGGCAGGCATGGCATCGTGTGGGGCGCCAACTACCGGCATTCGCGCGACCGGGTCGACAACAGTCCCTATGTCGCCTTCCTGCCGGCGCGCACCACGCAGCGCTGGGGCAGCCTGTTCGTGCAAGATGAGATAACGCTGCGCGACGACTGGCGCCTGGTGCTTGGCGGACGGGCTGAGTACAACCACTACACGGGCACCGAGTTCCTGCCCAGCGCGCGGCTGTCGTGGCGGCTGTCACCCCAGCACGCGCTATGGGCGGGCATGGCGCGCACGGTGCGCGCGCCGTCGCGCCTGGACGTCGACGCCTGGGTGCCGGGCCAGCCGCCCTACATCCTGCAGGGCGGGCCGCAGGTACGCAGCGAAGTGGCGCGCGTCATCGAGCTCGGTTATCGCGGCCAGCCGGCGCCCACATTGTCGTATTCGGCCACGCTGTTCCACCACGACTACGAGCACCTGCGCACGCAAGAATTCGACCCGACCCGCAGCTACCTGCAGTTCGCCAGCCTGATGGAGGGCTATGGCAGCGGCATCGAGGCCTGGGGCAGCTGGCAGGCCATGCCGCGCTGGCGCCTGGCGGCCGGCTTCACGGCGCTGCGCCAGCGCCTGTACACCAAGCCGGGCAGCAACGACACAGGCAGCGTGCTGGCGGCGCGGCGCGATCCCACGCATACCTTGCAGCTGCGTTCGAGCTACAACATCGACGATACGCGCGAGATCGACGTCAGCCTGCGCCGGGTGGGCGAGCTGGCCGCCGCCGGGGTGCCGTCGTACACGGCGCTCGACGCGCGCTTCGGCTGGCGCCTGCGGCCAGGGGTGGCGCTGTCGGTGTATGGCGAGAACCTGAACGGTGGGCACACCGAGTTCGGCACCGCGCTGTACCGCGCGCAGTTCGAGCGCCGGGTGGGCGTCAAGCTGAGGTGGGATTATTGAGGCGATGCCGCCGGCGCGGCGGCATCGTTCGATGCAGGCTTAGATCTCGGCTGCCAGCTTGGCCGCCAGGCCGGTGTAGTTCGCCGGCGTCATCGCCAGCATCAGGTCCTTGGCTTCCTGCGGCACGGCCAGCGTCTCGATGAACTCGCGCAGCGCGTCGCGGGTGATGCCCTTGCCGCGGGTGAGTTCCTTGAGCTGTTCGTACGGGTTGGCGATTCCATAGCGGCGCATCACGGTCTGCACCGGCTCGGCCAGCACTTCCCAGTTGGCGTCCAGGTCCTGCTCGAGGCGGGCAGGGTTCACTTCGAGCTTGTTCAGGCCGCGCAGGCAGCTGTCGTAGGCCAGCAGCGCGTAACCGAAGCCGACGCCGATATTGCGCAGCACCGTCGAATCGGTCAGGTCGCGCTGCATGCGCGACACCGGCAGCTTGTCGGCCATGTGGCGCAGCACGGAATTGGCCAGGCCCAGGTTGCCCTCGGAGTTCTCGAAGTCGATCGGGTTGACCTTGTGCGGCATGGTCGACGAACCGATTTCGCCGGCCTTCAGCTTCTGCTTGAAGTAGCCCAGCGAGACATAGGTCCAGATGTCGCGGTTCAGGTCGAGCAGGATGGTGTTGGTGCGCGCGATGGCGTCGAACATCTCGGCCATGTAGTCGTGCGGCTCGATCTGGATGGTGTACGGGTTGAAGGTCAGGCCCAGGCGTTGCTCGATCACGTCCTTCGAGAAGCTTGGCCAGTCGAATTCAGGGTAGGCCGACAGGTGGGCATTGTAGTTGCCGACCGCGCCATTCATCTTGCCCAGGATTTCGACGTCGGCGATGCGGCGGGCGGCGCGCTGCAGGCGCGCGACCACGTTGGCGATTTCCTTGCCGAGCGTGGTCGGGCTGGCAGTCTGGCCATGGGTGCGCGACAGCATCGGCAGCGCCGCGTTGGTGTGCGCGATCTCGGTCAGCCTGGCGATGATGGCCTGCAGGGCCGGCAGCATCACGCCGTCGCGCGCCGCTTTCAGCATCATGCCGTGCGAGGTGTTGTTGATGTCTTCCGAGGTACAGGCGAAGTGGATGAACTCGCTGGCCGCGACCAGTTCGGGCACGTCCTTGACCTGCTCCTTGAGCCAGTACTCGACCGCCTTGACGTCGTGGTTGGTGACCGCCTCGATTTCCTTGATGCGCGCGGCATCCTTTTCACTGAAATCGGCCGCCATCCGGTCGAGGTGAGCGATCGCTTCACTTGAGAATGGCTTGATCTCGGCAAAGCCTGCCTGCGACAGCGCCTGCAGCCACGCGATCTCGACCTTCACGCGGTGGTGCATGAAACCCGTTTCCGACAGGATCGGGCGCAACTTGTCGGTTTTGGAGGCGTAGCGGCCGTCGAGCGGGGACAGGGCCGACAAGGTAGGGGACAGGGCGGTAGAGGTCATGGCAGGCGGTCCGGGCAAAAACGCGGATTTTACCACCGGACCGGTTTTGAATCCTTGCGCATGCCGCACCTGGCCGATGTGTGCAGGCGGCGACAGCGCAGGTTTTGCGGCAGGGCCCGATGCTATACTGGGTTTCGATTCCCAACTCCGTGCTTCCATGAAACTCATCGGTTCTGTCACCAGCCCTTACGTCCGCAAGGTCCGTGTCGTGATGGCGGATAAAAAGCTCGACTATTCCTTTATGCAGGAGAATGTCTGGGCCGCCGATACCACCATCCAACAGACCAATCCCTTGGGCAAGATTCCATGCCTGGTGATGGAAGACGGCAGCACCCTGTACGACTCGCGCGTGATCGCAGAATACCTCGACACCCTCACCCCGGTATGCAAGCTGCTGCCGCCCAATGGCCGCGACCGGGCCGAGGTCAAGGTCTGGGAAGCGCTGGCCGACGGCGTGCTCGACGCCGGCATCCTGGTGCGCCTCGAAACCACGCTGCGACCCGCAGCCCAGCAAAGCCCGGAGTGGATCGATCGCCAGTGGGGCAAGGTGCACGCCGGCCTGCGCATGATGTCCGAGCGCCTGGGCGAGTCCAGCTTCTGCGCCGGCAACCACTACTCGCTGGCCGACGTCGCCGTCGGCTGCGCGCTGGGCTGGATCGCCTTGCGCTATCCCGACATCGACTGGCGTGGCGACTACCCGAACCTGGCCCGCCTGTTCGATAAGCTGTCCGAGCGCCAGTCGTTCAAGGACACCGTCCCCTTCCTGGCATGAACGGCACGCCGGGCATGTCCACCGCCGTGATTTTCGGCGAAGCGCTGGTCGACGATTTCCAGTCCGGGCAAGTCGTCGGCGGGGCGCCGTTCAACGTGGCGCGCCACCTGGCCGCCTTCATGGCGCCCGTGCTGGCCATCACCCGCATCGGCGACGACCAGGGCGGCCAACTGGTGCGCGCCGAGTTCGAGCGCTTCGCCATGAGCGAGGCCGGGCTGCAGCGCGACCCGCTGGAAGAAACCGGCCGGGTGCTGGTCGAGCGCGGCCCGCGCGGCCACCGCTTCACGATCCTGCCGAACCAGGCCTACGATTTCATCGACCGCGCCGCGGCCGTGGCGAGCGTGCAGGGCGTCGGCGCCGGCATCGTCTATTTCGGCATGCTGGCCCAGCGCAACGAGGTATCGCGCGGCGCGTTGAAGGCCGTGCTGGAGGCGAGCAGCGGCACGGCTGCGCGCTTCCTTGACCTGAACCTGCGCGAAGGCCAGTACGACGAGCGCGGCGTCACCCGCGCGCTGCAGGTGGCGAACATCGTCAAGGTCAACGAAGAAGAACTGCAGGCGCTGTTCGGCTGGCACTTCCAGATCAAGCCCGACGATCCGGCGCTGTCGGCCGACGAGGTGCACGCCTCGTGCCAGGCCTTGCTCAAGATGTTCTCGCTCGACGCCCTGGTGGTCACGCTGGGGCATCGCGGCTCGGTGTATTTCGGCAGCGACGGCCGGGTGCTGACCCAGCGCGATCATCCCGCGCCGCCGTTCGTGATCGATACGGTGGGCGCGGGCGACGCCTTCGCGGCGATCTTCCTGCTGGGCCGCATGCGCGGCTGGCCGCTCGAGACGGCCTTGTCGCGTGCGAACGAATTCGCCGGCGCGATCTGCGCGATTCCCGGCGCGGTGCCGACCGATATGGGGTTCTACGACAAGTGGATGACGCGCTGGCGCTGAGCGCAGCGCATGCGAGGGGGCAATGCAAAAGGGCCGGCGAAAGCCGGCCCTTTTTCAATCACGGAACGATCACGGAGCGATCTGGCTCTGCAGGTAGTTCTGGATGCCGACCTTGACGATCAGGTCGAGCTGGGTTTCCAGCCATTCGATATGCTCTTCGGTGTCTTCCAGGATCATCAGGAACAGGTCGCGCGACACGTAGTCGGCAGCCGCTTCGCAGGCGGCGATGCCTTCCTTGACGGTCACTTGCGCGGCGCGTTCCAGCTTCAGGTCGCATTCCAGCATTTCCTGGGTCGATTCGCCGATCAGCAGCTTGTGCAGCGCCTGCAGGTTCGGCAGGCCGTCCAGCATCAGGATGCGGTCGATCAGCTTGTCGGCGTGCTTCATCTCGCCGATCGATTCTTCGTACTCTTTCTTGCCCAGTTTTTCCAGGCCCCAATGGCGGTACATGCGCGCATGCAGGAAATACTGATTAACTGCGGAGAGTTCATTGGTCAACTGTGCGTTCAGCAGACGGATGACGTTTTGATCGCCTTTCATTGGAGTGCCCTTGGTAATTTCGAATGGGCTCAATGATAGCAAACAAGCCGCCGTAATATGCCCTCAAAAGAGAGAAAAATGGCGAAAAAAGCGCATTAAATCGAAGAAAAAGCCACAAAATGGCGCGTAATAAAAACCGTTCTCACTCCATAGTGAAAACGCTTCTCGCTACCGAAAAAATGAAATGAAAGCGCTTCTCATTTCACCCCGCCGGACATTATCCCCAGCATGGTTTCATGCATAAAAAAAGGCGATGTCACCGTTACCTATGGATGAATCTGATCGCGACGCGCAGCAATTGCTCTACAGAAGTAACTCGCCCACCATCGAGCGCCCACAGCCAACCCAGGTAATTTGGCAGGCGCCATGACGCCACGCCATGAAAGCGAGCCAGCCACTCCTTGAACCGCCGATGATAGGCGTTCACGTTCTGCACGTGGATGGCGCCCTGGGTGCTTGCGCGCACCCGCTGGCCCGCCTGGAGATTGACGGCGTGATGGGCGATGCCGTGCTCGCGGGCGAAGGCGCGGTAGGCGGCGTTGGCGTCGGTGACCAGCAGCGCCTGGGGATCGAGCTTGGGAAACAGGTATTCGTTTAACTGGGATTTTGTCAAAGCGCCGCGGCCGGTGACGGCGTCGATGGTCTGCCCGCTACGGTCGCGTGCTACCAGGATGCAGTCGAGGTGGTGTGAGAGGCCGCGCAAGGCCGCCTTGCCGCCGCGCTTGCGCGGTTTGCGATCGAGCTTGCGTGAACCCTTTTGCGATTCGAGCAGGAAGGTCTCGTCTGCTTCGACGATGCCTGTGAGTTGCTGCGGCCGGTCGTATTTGACCCAGTGAAGAAAACGGTGACGCCAGCGAAAGGTGGTGTTGCGGTGGACGCCGACCTGCCTGGCTGCGCTGCGCACGGTGCGCGAATCGAGTAGCGCAGTCAGGTAGTCTAGCCACTTGCCCTTGTGCCTGAGCCGCGCCAGTGGCGTGCCGGTCAGGTCGTTGAAGGTACGGCCACACTGGCAGCAACGGAACCGTTGCAAGTCATTGGCCTGCCCATGGCGATGGCAGCGCTCGCAGGCACAATCCGGGCAGCGGCGGCCTGGCGCGCGAATCTCGGCGATGAGCGCGATTACGCGGTCGAGCCCGGCTGCCGGATGCAGGGCGGCGAGCACCTGCAACCGCTGTGGCTGGTTCAAGGACGGCAGTTGCGCGAACAGCTTCATGAACTTGGGCGCTTTCACGATCCCCTCCCATGAGGGACACCAGGAGTTGGACCGCTGGGCAGCTCAACAGTTCAATACTCATCCATATTTAACGGTTACAGCGCCTTAAAAAACCGTTAATCGTTGCCCGGTATGGTTCGCCCTGTCATGGTCCGCCATGGTACGCCTGCCGACCGCGGCCGGCGTAATCGCCACAGATTGTTTCTATCGCCGATGACTCCAGTATCTCTTCCTATCCGTTCGACCACGCTGCTGCTGGCGGCGCTGGCTTGCGCCGTGCCGGCGTCGGCCCAGGTCGTGGCGCCCGAGCAGGTCGCCGCAGAAGCCTCGCCCAGGACCTCCCAGTGGGGCCTCGGCTTCGGCGCCGGTTTCGATAAAAGCCCGCTGCGCGACTTCGACGATGACGTCGATCCACTGCCGCTGGTGCTATACGAGGGCAAGCACCTGAGCGTGTTCGGCGCCCGCATCGACTACAAGCTGCCGTCCTACGGTCCGCTGCAGTTCCGCCTGCGCGCGCGCTATGCCAACGATGGCTACGAGGCCAAGGATTCGCCTTACCTGGCCGGCATGGAAGAGCGCAAGGGCGGCCTGTGGCTGGGCGGCGCGGCCATCTGGCGCAGCGGCGCCATGAGCGTGGCCAGCGAATTCACGGCCGCCACCGGCGACGCCGAGGGCAAGCGCTTCAAGCTGGAACTGAACCGCGAGTTCCGCACGGGCGCCGTCACCATCACGCCGCGCATCGGGGGCGAATGGTACGACAAGGACTACGTCGACTATTACTACGGCGTGCGCGCCAATGAGGTACGCGCGGACCGCCGCGCCTACCGCGGCGACTCGTCGCAGGCGATCGAGGCCGGCGTGCGCTTCGGCTATGCCTACCAGCGCCGCCACAACTTCTTCGTCGACGTCAGCGCCAAGTCGCTGGGCAGCGAGATCAAGGACAGCCCGCTGGTGGAGCGCTCCACCGAGAGCAGCGTCAAGCTGGGCTATCTGTACGCGTTCTGACGGCCGGAGCGGCGCCTGCGGCGGTCGCCTGGAACGCGATCCGCACCAGGAAGCCCTTGCCGGCCAGGCCGTCGCCGGTCTCGATGCGCGCCGCATGCAGGCGGGCGATGGCGGCCACCAGCGACAGGCCGATGCCGCTGCCGCGCCCCTGGTTGCCGGGCAGGCGATAGAAGCGCTGGAAGATGGCCGTGCGTTCGGCCTCCGGCACGCCGGGACCGTCGTCGGCCACGTCCAGCCACGGTCCTTGCGGCCCCACGCCGCAGGCGACCTGCACCTGCCCGCCGTCGCGCGCGAAGCGAATCGCATTGTCCAGCAGGTTGCGCAGCAGGGTCGCCAGCTCGTCGAGATTGCCCTCGACCCAGGCCGGCGCCATATCGCAGTCTAGCCTGCAGCCCAGGCGCTGCGCGTGATAGGTGTATTCATGCACCACATGCTCGACCAGTTGCGCCAGGTCGAGCGCTTCGGTGCGGATCGAACACGACATCGCATCGAGCCGCGCCATGTCGAGCAGCTGCTCGGCCATGCGCGCGCTGCGCCGCACACCCTGCTGCAGCATCTCCAGCGCCTGCTGGCGCTCGTCGTCGCTGCGCGCGTGCAGGGCGACCTCGACGTGGGCCTGCAACACCGACAGCGGGGTGCGCAGCTCGTGGGCGGCGTCGCCCAGGAAGCGGCGCTCGTTCCCCACCGCCTTGTCGAGCTGCACCAGCAGGTGGTTGAACGAGGTGACCAGCGGCTGCAATTCCACCGGCAGCGCGTTCACCGGCAGCGGCGTCAGGTCGAAGTCCTTGCGCCGCAACAGCGCGCGCTCGATGACCGACAAGGGCCGCAGCGAGTGCTCCAGCGCATGCAGCAGCAGCACGGCCACCAGCACCAGCACCGCCGTCATCATGGCCAGCGCGAACAGGACCTCGCCATACATCTCGCGGTCGATCACGCCTTGCAGGTTGGCGACCTGCACCGACACCAGGCCATCGCGGTCCGAGATGGTGTACACACGCCATGACTGGCCGCCAGCCTCCAGCGTCGCGAAGCCATTGCGGAAGGTCGGCTGGAACGGCGTTTCGGGCGCGGCCGGCGAGCGCAGCACCAGCCGGCGATCGTGGCTCCAGACCTGGAGCGCGAAGTTCTCGGGGTCGCGCTCCATATCCGGCAGCAGCTCGAGGCCGGGGCCGAACGGCCCTTCGTTGATCTTCTCGGCCGGCAGCGACAGCAGCAGGCGGGTGCCGAACGATTGCAGCTTGCCGTCCCACAGGCTGTGTTCATTGCTGGCGATATAGGCGACCACCACGCCGCCGCCGCAGATCCAGCAAAAGGCCAGCGCCAGGCCGAATACCCGGCGCACGCGGGCGCGGATCGAATTCATGCCACGTCCTTGTCCGCGCCCCTACCCAGCCTGTAGCCCTGGCCGTGCACGGTCTCGACGATGTCCTCGCCGAGCTTGCGCCGCAGCTGGTGGATGAAGACGGCGATCGTATTGCTCTCGACGTCGCCGTCCGCACCATAGATCAGGGTTTGCAGGTGGCTGCGCGCGATGATGTGGCCGGGCCGCTCCATGAAGGCGAGCAGGGTCCGGTATTCGTAGGCGCTGAGCGTCACCGGCCGGCCGTCGCAGGTCACGGCCTGGCGCGCCACGTCCAGCACCACGTTGCGGCAGGTAAGCGTCGGCACCGTCTTGCCTTCGCTGCGCCGGGTGACGGCGCGCATGCGCGCCCACAGCTCGCTGAATTCGAAGGGCTTGACCAGGTAGTCGTCGGCGCCGGCGTCCAGCCCGGCAATGCGCTCGGACATCTGGGCGCGCGCGGTGAGGATGATCACCGGCGTCGCGTTATACGCCGCGCGCAGGTTGCGCAGCAGGGCCAGGCCCGATTCGCCCGGCAGCCCGAGGTCGAGCAGGATCACCGAATAGGCGTTGTCGATGAGCGCCAGGCGCGCACCGTCGGCGTCGCCCGCATGGTCGAGCGCCAGACCCTCCTGCCGCGCGCGTTCGCGGATGGCGGCGGCGAGCATGGCGTCGTCCTCGACGAGCAGGATCTTCATGGGCGTGGCGGGTAGTCGTTGACCGGCCAGTATAACGGGGGCCGATTAACGGCTTGTTAAGAGGGATGGACGAAAAAAAGCCCCGCTACATGGCGGGGCAGGAGAGATGTGGGAGTCAATTCAGGCCGCTTGCGGGGTGCGACGCACTTCGGTGATCGTGGTCTTGCTGTCGATGTGATCGTGCAGGACTTCGCGCGCATAGCTGACGCATTTGCCGCACATGGTGCCGACGCCCAGTTCCTTGCGCAGCTCGGCCATCGAGGAGATGCCCAGGTCGGCCGCCTGGCGGATTTCACGGTCGGAGATGTTGTTGCAGACACAGACGATCATCGAAACTACCCTTGCTGTTTATGCTACAAAAATGCGAATCATTCTCATTTGCGTTGCTATTTTCTGTAAACTCGGCGGCGAACGCA
The DNA here is from genome assembly GCF_005222695.1 of Massilia sp. HP4. GTDB lineage: Bacteria > Pseudomonadota > Gammaproteobacteria > Burkholderiales > Burkholderiaceae_D > Telluria. Next base: position 35,480 of record NZ_STGG01000047.1, read on the forward strand.
AGCAGAATTTGCCTATCGTGTGCACTTTTTTTGTGCTTTTCGTCCAGGCAATGACAAGCTGCAAATAGTAATAGTTCGCATTTAGGTTTATGATGTCGGCATCATTCCTGTCGCTGTCTCATAAGCGCAACAACCTATTGGAAGCTGCCATGACCCTAGCCCCGTCCCTGTCCACCCTCGACTCGCTGAAAGCGGGCCAGAGTGCCACCGTAGTCCAGCTGGCGCCGCATGCGCAGGGCGGCGTCGACGTGCAACGCCGCCTGATGGAGCTGGGCTTCGTGCCGGGCGAGCGCATCCGCGTGCTCAAGCGCGTGCTGGGCGGTCCGCTGGCGGTCAAGGTCGGCGAGTCGACCTTCGCCCTGCGCCGCTTCGAAGCGGCGCTGGTTTCGATCAAGGCGGATTGAACGCATGGGAGTCATGGAACAACAAGTCGCCGCCCGCACGCCATTGGTCGCACTGCTCGGCAACCCGAACTGCGGCAAGACCGCGCTCTTCAACCGTTTGACCGGCTCGCGCCAGAAGGTCGCGAACTATGCCGGCGTTACCATCGAACGCAAGGAGGGCAGCTTCAAGTCGCCGGCCGGCCGCGCCTTCCGCGTGCTCGACCTGCCGGGCGCCTACAGCCTGAACGCCCAGACCCCGGACGAGGGCATCACCCGTGACGTGGTGGCCGGCCTGCGTGCCGGCGAAGCCGCGCCGGATGCCGTGCTGTGCGTGGTCAATGCCACCAACCTGCGCCTGAACCTGCGCCTGGTGCTGGAACTGAAGCGCCTCGGCCTGCCGATGGTGCTGGCCCTGAACATGGTCGACGTCGCGAAAAAGCGCGGCATCGAGATCGACACCGCGAAGCTGTCGCAAGAGCTGGGCATGCCGGTGGTGGAGACCGTCGCCATCCAGTCGGGCGGCGAACAGGCGCTGCTGGCCGAACTCGATCGCATGCGCTTCGATGCGCCGGTCAAGGCCAATCCGCTGTCGGCGATCGACGCGGTGCCGGTCGAAGAGACCCAGCGCGAAGTGCGCCGCATGCTGGCCGTCGCCGTCTCGACCGCGAAGGACACCGGCAACCTGACCGAGAAGATCGACAACGTCGTGATGCATCCGGTCGTGGGCCCGATCATCCTGGCGGCGCTGATGTTCCTGATCTTCCAGGCCGTGTTCAGCTGGGCCGGCACGCCGATGGACCTGATCGAGGCCGGCGTCGGCGCGCTGGGCGAGGCGGTCGGCTCGTTGCTGGGCGAAGGCATCCTGCACAGCCTGATCGTGGACGGCATCATCGCCGGCGTCGGCAGCGTGCTGGTGTTCCTGCCGCAGATCCTGATCCTGTTCTTCTTCATCCTGCTGCTCGAAGACGTCGGCTACCTGCCGCGCGCCGCTTTCCTGCTCGACCGCATCATGGGCAGCGTCGGCCTGTCGGGCCGCGCCTTCCTGCCTTTGCTGTCCTCGTTCGCCTGCGCGATTCCCGGCGTGATGGCCGCGCGCACGATCCAGAATCCGCGCGACCGCCTGGTGACGATCATGATCGCCCCCCTGATGACGTGCTCGGCGCGCCTGCCGGTGTATGCGCTGCTGATCGCCGCCTTCATCCCCGACCAGACCGTGGCCGGCTTCCTCAACCTGCAGGGCGTGGTGCTGTTCATCCTGTACATGGCCGGCATCCTGTCGGCGATGGCGGTGGCCTGGTTCATGAAGCGCCAGGGTGAATTCAAGCAGCACGCGCTGATGCTCGAACTGCCGGCCTACCACTGGCCGCAACTGAGCGCCCTGGCCTCGGGCCTGTGGGAACGCACCAAGATCTTCCTGATGCGGGTCGGTACCCTGATCCTGACCATGATGGTCCTGCTCTGGCTGCTGTCGAGCTTCCCGGGCGCCCCGGAAGGCGCGACCAATCCGCCGATCTACTATAGCGTGGCCGGCATGATCGGCCGTGCACTGGAAGTGATCCTGGCGCCGATCGGCTTCAACTGGCAGATCGCGATCGCCCTGGTGCCGGGCATGGCCGCACGCGAAGTCGCGGTCGGCGCGCTAGGCACCGTGTATGCGCTGTCGGGCGGCGACGAAGTGGGCGACCTGCTGGCGCCGATGATCGCCGAGTCGTGGTCGATGGCCACCGGCCTGGCGCTGCTGGCCTGGTATGTGTATGCGCCGCACTGCCTGCCGACGCTGGCCACCGTGGCCCGCGAAACCGGCAGCCGCAAGTACGCCTGGATCATGGCCGGCTATATGTTCGGCCTGGCCTATGTGGCGGCCTTCATCGTCTATCGCGTCACCCTCGCCATCACTGGAGCGTAACCATGCAGGAACTGCTTGTCGTCGTCATCGTGGCCGTCTCGGCGCTGTACCTGGGCGCGAAGTACATGTCGGCCGGCCTGCGTGCGCGCCTGGTCATGCACCTGACCCGCGGCGGCAAGCGTTCCTTCATCGCCCGCTGGCTCGACAAGTCGGGCGGCGGCGGTTGCGGCGGCGGCAGCTGCGGCAGCGGCTGCGCGCCCAAGCAGCCCGACCCGCCGGGCAAGCACCGCGTGATCAAGCTGCACCAGCGCTGATCCATCCTCGCGGTCCGTGCCCTGGTACGGGCCCGCCCCGGGCTTGTTGGTGCATGCGCAACGGTGCTAAGCTGGCGCCCATCGCCACTTCGCCTTCCCGCCATGATCGTCGTCCATCACCTGAACAACTCGCGCTCGCAGCGCATCCTGTGGCTGCTCGAAGAGCTGGGCCTGGAATACGAGATCAAGCGCTACCAGCGCGACCCCAAGACCATGCTGGCCCCGCCCGAGCTGAAGGCCGTGCACCCGCTGGGCAAGTCGCCCGTCATCAGCGACGGCGACCTGGTCGTGGCCGAATCGGGCGCCATCGTCGAGTACCTGGTCGAGCGTCATGGCGACGGCCGCCTGCGGCCCGCGGCCGGCACGCCGGCGCGCCTGCGCTATACCCACTTTTTGCACTATGCCGAGGGTTCGGCGATGCCGCCGCTGCTATTGAAGCTGGTGTTCGACAAGGTCGAGAATAGCCCGATGCCGTTCTTCGTCAAGCCGATCGCGCGCGGCATTGCGCAAAAGGTCAAGGGCAGCTTCGTGCTGCCGCAGATCGCGCTGCACCTGGGCTACCTTGAGGCGGAGCTGGGCAAGCACCCCTGGTTCACTGGCGAGGAATTCACTGCCGCCGACATCCAGCTCAGCTTCCCGCTGGAGGCTGCGGCCTCGCGCGGCGGGCTGGACGCCAGATACCCGAACCTGCTTGACTTCCTGAAGCGCATCCATGCGCGGCCGGCCTACGGGCGCGCGCTCGAGCGCGGCGGCAAATACGAGATCGGCAAATGAGTGGCAACGTTTGACGGAGTCCACGGCATGGCCAAGCTGCTCGCCATCGACGGCCTGAACATCGTGCGCCGGGTGTACGAGGCCAGTCCCGAGCCGGATTCGGACCTCAAGGCCAGCATCGCACTGCGCCACGCCTTCTCGTCGTTTCGCAACGTGCTCGAGACGCATGCGCCGACCCATGTGCTGGCCGCCTTCGACCACGGCGGCCCGAACTGGCGCCATGCGCTGTATCCGCGCTACCGCGAGGGCCGGGCGGCGATGCCGCACGAGCTGCGCGCGGCGCTGCCCGAATTCCACGAGCGCCTGCGCGCGGCCGGCGTGCACGTCGTGAGCGTGCCCGAGGTCGAGGCCGACGACGTGATCGCCACCGGCGTGATGCGCTGGCTGTCGGAAGGGCGGGGCGAGGCCATCGTCGCCACCACCGACAAGGACCTGCATCCGCTGATCGCGCACGGCGCGCTGGTGTGGGACCACTTCAAGAACGAATGGCATGACGACGCCTGGGTGCGCCAGCGCTTCGGCGTCGCGCCCGAGCTGCTGCACGACCTGCTGGCGCTGATGGGCGACCCGACCGACGGCGTGCCGGGCGTGTCCAAGGTCGGCATGAAGACCGCCGCGCGCCTGCTCAACGCCTATGGCAGCCTGGATGCCGTGATCGCGGGCGCCGGCATCCTCAAGACGCCGCTCGGCGAAAGGCTGCGCGCCGAGCGTGAGATACTCGAGATCTCGCGCTGCCTGGTGTCGCTCAAGCTCGACGTGCGCCTGGGCGTGACCTGGAAAATGCTGGCCTATGACACAAATTAAAAGGAAAACGACGCGATGCTGAAGGCGGTAATCGTGGATGGAAACGCGGTCTCGCGTTCGATGCTGGGCACCGTGCTGGCCGACGGCAGCTACGATGTCGTGGGCACGACCCACACCAGCGCGCTCGGCTACGCGCTGGCAATGAAGCACCGCCCGCACGTGGTCTGCATCGCACGCGAGCAGGTCGAGGACGGCAACGACGTGGTCGAGCAACTGCGCGCCGATTTGCCCAAGACCCTGGTGTTCCTGGTCTCGGGCACGCTCGACGCGCAAGCGGTGCAGTCGGCGGCGGCGCGCGGCGTGCACGGCTTCATTGTCAAGCCGTTCAAGGCCGACACCGTGCTCAGGACGATCCGCAATACCGTGCTGGCCTTCGTCAAGAAGCAGCAGGCGGCAGTCAAGCCCGACCCGCAGTCCTAGTGTCCTGAATTGAAGATTCGTTGAATAAATGCGGCGAGAATCGCCCCGATACTGCGTCGCAAATGCGCGCAAGGCCCCGGCCTTGCTGTGCTTTGCTCCTTGTCTCGCGCCGATTTCGCCACATTTACTATTCAACGAACTTCCAATTCAGGACACTAGGGAAGCGCTGATTTATTCATGGCGGCGGTCTTGGCACGGAAAAAACACGCCCTGCTGCGTGGTAAATCCTCGTCATACCACGCGGTATGGCTGCGGTTTACGCCTTGCCGTGCGCCTTTTTCCCCCGCCAATCCCATCCGCCAGAATAAATCAGCGCATCCCTAGGCGCGGCGCTTGATCTCGTCGGACGCGATGGCCGCCAGCTCGCGCAGGGCGCGCAGTTCGCGTTCGCGCAGTCGGCGCGGTTCGCGGTCCAGTACGCACAGCGAGCCCAGGGCCATGTCGTTGGCGTCCAGTACCGGATAGCCGGCATAGAAGCGGATGTGCGGTTCGCCCGTCACCAGCGGATTGGCGGCGAAGCGCGGGTCGGCGTCCGCATCTTCCACGACGAATGCCCCATCCTGCATGATGGTATGGCTGCAGAAGGCCACCTCGCGCGGGGTCTCGCGCTGCGTCATGCCCAGGCGCGACTTGAACCACTGGCGCCGGCCGGATAGCAGCGTCAAGAGGGCCATCGGACAATCGGTCACATGGCTGGCCAGCCAGGTCAGGCGGTCGAACACTTCTTCGTCGGCCGATTCCATCAGCTTCGACGCCGCCAGCGCCCGCAGGCGCCGGGCTTCATCGGATGGCGCCGGATAGGCAGGCGCCGGGCAGGGCAGGAATTCGCCGGTCGGCGCGGCGCTCTCGGCATCCACTTTGCGCTGTCGCAGCAGCCCGTGAACCGCGCTCAGGCGCACGCGGCGATGGCCTCCCGGAGTCTTCCAGGTCGGCAATGCGCCGCCCTCCATCCAGACCTGTGCCGTGCTCACGGCCACGCCAAGCAGCCGCGCCGCCTCGCGCGTGGTCAGGATCGGATCGTCGTCTTCTTGTCTCAATATCACGGTGCATTTTCCTTTGATATTGTAATTTTACACCAAGCAACAAAAAATGACGAATATGACGAGAGAATTGGATATATTTGTTGACTTGAAGAATCTTTGTTGCAACAATGAATTTCAATCCGTCAATTTCGTCATATTTACGTACGTGTGTACGTATCCAGGCCAACTATGAATTCACCGATCGATCCAACACTGTGGACATGTTCCGCCTACGAGGTGGCGCGCCTCGACGCCCTGCATCGCCTTGAACTGCTGGACACCCCTCCCAGCGAAGCCTTCGACCGCATCACCCGCATGGCAGCCCAGCTGTTCAACTTGCCGATTGCGGCGGTGTCGCTGACCGACAGCGACCGCCAATGGTTCAAGTCGAAGGTCGGTGTCGAGCACGACGCGATCCCGCGCATGCGTGCGCCGTGCGCGACAGTGGCCGATACCGCCGGCGTGCTGGTCGTGCCCGACCTGCTCGAGGACGAGCATTTTCGCGACAGTGGGCTGGCCGAAGGCGGCATCCGCTTCTATGCCGGGGCGCCGCTCAATACGAGCGAAGGTTACTGCCTGGGAGCGATGTGCGTGCTGGGCACCGAACCACGCCAGGTGACGGCGGCCGAAAGCCAGGCGTTGCAGGACCTGGCGACGATGGTGATGGCGCAGATCGAGCTGCAGCATGCGCTGGGCAGGATCGATCCGGTCAGCGGACTGCCCAACCGCAACCAGTTCATTGGCGACTTCACCGACATCGAGCTGGCCGGCCAGGCCGGCGACATGCGGCTGGCGGCCCTGGTCAGCCTGGCCAGCCCGCAGGAACTGAGCGATGCCCAGCGCGTGATGGGCGCCGGCTGCCTGGACGACATGGTGCGCGACGCCATGCCGCAGTTGCGCCTGGCGGGCGCCGGCAAGATCTACCATGTCGGCACCACCCAGTTCGCCTTCTTCGCGCCGCCTGGCATCTCGCTCGAGACTTTTTGCTCGCAGCTGCAGTCCTGGCTCGACGTGCGCGCCAGCCATGGCCGGGCGCGCTTCCTCACCACGACCACGGTCGGCATCGCGCCGTTCACGATCGGCCAGACCGAAGGCCTGGATCTGCTGCGCAATATGCACAGCGCGGCCCACGACGGCCTGGCAGCCGAGCGCTGCGTACGCGTGTTCTCGTCCGAGCACGATGCGATCCTGCAGCGCCGTTTCTGGCTGGTGAACGCCTTCGGCGCGGCGCTCGCGGGCCGCGACCAGCTGCACCTGGTGTACCAGCCCAAGGTGATGCTCAAGGACGGCGCCTGTGCCAGCGTCGAAGCCTTGCTGCGCTGGACCCATCCCGAGATCGGGGCGATCTCGCCGGGTGAATTCATCCCCGTGATCGAAGGCACGTCGCTGGCGCGCGCCACCACCGAATGGGTGCTGACCGCAGCCATGCGCCAGATGGCCGCGTGGCGCCACGACGGCGTCGCATTGCAGGTGGCGGTGAACGTGTCGGCGGTGAACCTCGAAGAGCCCGATTTCTGCGACCGCGTAATGCAGCTCCTGCGGCGCCATGGACTGCCGCCGTCAAGCCTGGCGATCGAGCTGACCGAAAGCGCGCTGATGCGCAATCCGAAGGTGGCCCAGGCCACGCTGGAACGCCTGGCGCGCGCCGGCGTGCAACTGGCGATCGACGATTTCGGCACCGGCTACAGCAGCCTGTCGTACCTGCAAAGCCTGCCGGCCAATGTGGTCAAGATCGACCAGAGCTTCATGCGCAACCTGGCCCATGACGAACGCCGGCGCGCGCTGGTGGGCACGATGATCAAGCTGTCGCACGACCTGGGCCACAAGGTGGTGGCCGAAGGCGTGGAGACGGTGGAAGTGGAAGACTTCTTGCGCGCGGCGGGCTGCGACGAGGTGCAGGGCTACCTGCATGCGCGCCCGCTGGCGCCGAACGCGCTGGCCGAATGGCTGGCCGGGCGCGCTGGCTGAGAGGGTTTACGCGACGCCCGAGCGGGCGTCGATGATGCCGCCGCCCAGGCACACGTCGCCGTCGTACAGCACGGCCGACTGGCCGGGCGTGACCGCCCATTGCGGATCCGTGAAGTCGAGGGCGAAACGGCCATCGCTTGCAGCTTGCACCTTGCAGGCGACATCGGCCTGGCGATAGCGGGTCTTGGCCGACAGCTCGCACGGATCAGGCGCTTCGCCCGCGATCCAGCTGGCCTGGCCGGCTTCCAGCCGGTTCGACAACAGCCATGGGTGGTCGTGGCCCTGCACGATGTACAGGGTGTTGGCCTCGATGTCCTTGCGCGCCACGAACCATGGCTCGCTGATGCCGTCCGCCGTCTTGCGCGACTTGAGGCCGCCGATGCCGATGCCCTTGCGCTGGCCCAGCGTGTAGAACGACAGGCCGACGTGTTCGCCGACCTTGCTGCCGTCGTCGAGCCTGATCGGGCCCGGTGTATAGGACAGGTAGCGGTTCAGGAAGTCGCGGAAAGGGCGCTCGCCGATGAAGCAGATGCCGGTCGAATCCTTCTTGGCGGCGTTAGGGAGCTTGAGCTTTTCGGCGATCTTGCGCACCTCGGTCTTGGGGATCTCGCCCAGCGGGAACAGCGACTTGGAGAGCTGCGCCTGGTTCAGGCGGTGCAGAAAGTAGCTCTGGTCCTTGGTGGCGTCGAAGGCCTTGAGCAGCTCGAACTTGCCGCTGCCGGTGTTTTCGCGCACGCGCGCATAGTGACCGGTGGCGATCAGGTCGGCGCCCAGCTTCATCGCATGGTCGAGGAAGGCCTTGAACTTGATCTCGGCGTTGCACAGCACGTCCGGGTTGGGCGTGCGGCCGGCCTGGTATTCGCGCAGGAATTCGGCGAACACACGGTCCTTGTATTCCGAGGCGAAGTTGACCGCCTCGATGTCGACGCCGACCACGTCGGCCACGCTGGCCGCGTCGATCCAGTCCTGGCGCGTCGAGCAGTATTCGGAGTCGTCGTCGTCTTCCCAGTTCTTCATGAACAGGCCGACCACGTCATAGCCTTGTTCCTTCAGCATCCACGCCGCGACCGAGGAGTCGACTCCGCCCGACATCCCGATCACGACTTTTTTCTTGCTCATATCACGTCCGTATTGAATTCAGATCCCGCCCTCGAATACCGAGGAGTGGGTGTACAGCAGGGACAGCGGCGTGCTTCTTCCGGCCAGGTAGTCGTCGACGCACTGGAGCACGATCGGGCTGCGGTGGCGGTCGGCGGTGGCGGCGATCTCGTCGCGCGTCATCCACAGGGTGCGCAGGATGCCTTCGTCGAGCGGCTGGTCGAACTTGCGGCCGACATTGCCGGCGAAGGTGAAGCGCAGGTAGGTGACGTCGGCATTGCGCGACTTGGAGTGGTAGCGCGACATATACATTCCCACCAGCGTGCGCGGTATGAACTCGTGGGCGGTTTCCTCCAGCGCTTCGCGCACGACCGCTTGTTCCAGCGACTCGTGCGGGTCGAGATGGCCGGCGGGCTGGTTCAGCTTGACGCCCTCGCTCGTCTCTTCCTCGATCAGCAGGAAACGGCCCTCGTGCTCGATGATCGCAGCCACGGTAACCGATGGTTTGAAGATGTCGCTCATGCCTGTCCTTGAAAATGAGCCGGTATTCTACATCGGGCCGGGCCTGCTCTGCTCAGCCTTGCCCCGCCTCTGGTGCTTGCCTGTCGTTAATTCGGTTTGATCTGTCGCAAAAATGCCGGTAAATCTTCCGGTAAGCATGAGTTTTGTCATAAGCATTGCAAATTCGTTAAAACTTCGCGTATATTGGAGTAATTGCTGTAAAGACAGATTCTGCACTCGTATTCCAACGTACGGAGGTGGCATGAAGATAGGCATACCGGTCGAGACAAGGCCGGGCGAGACACGGGTTGCAGCAACGCCCGAAACCGTCAAGAAACTCGCCGCGAAGCACCAGGTACTGGTGCAGGCCGGCGCCGGCCTGCATGCGGCGGCGCCGGACGCCGCCTACGAGGCGGCCGGCGCCAGCATCGTCGACGGCGCCACGGCCTTTGGCGCCGACATGGTGCTCAAGGTGCGCAGTCCCGACGCCACCGAACTGGGCCTGATGCGGCGCGAGGCGGTGCTGGTCGGGATGCTCGACCCTTTCGATACCGATAATCTTTCTGCCCTGGCCGGCGCCGGCCTGACCGCCTTCGCACTGGAAGCGGCGCCGCGCATCACGCGCGCACAGTCGCTCGACGTGCTTTCTTCGCAAGCCAATATCGCCGGCTACAAGGCGATCCTGCTGGCCGCGAATACCTACGGGCGCTTCATGCCGATGCTGATGACGGCGGCCGGCACGGTCAAGGCGGCGCGGGTGCTGATCATGGGCGTTGGCGTGGCCGGGCTGCAGGCGATCGCCACCGCCAAGCGCCTGGGCGCCGTGATCGAGGCATCCGACGTGCGCCCGCCGGTCAAGGAACAGGTGGAGTCGCTCGGCGCCAAGTTCATCGACGTGCCGTACGTGACCGACGAAGAACGCGAGATCGCGAAGGGCAGCGGCGGCTATGCGCGGCCGATGCCGCCCGACTGGATGCGGCGCCAGGCCGAACTGGTGCACGAGCGCGCGAAGCTGGCCGACATCGTCGTCACCACCGCCCTGATCCCGGGCCGCAAGGCGCCGTTGCTGATCGGCGAAGAGACGGTGCGCGCGATGAAGCCGGGCTCCGTGATCGTCGACATGGCGATCGCACAGGGCGGCAACTGCCCGCTCACGGAACTCGGACAAACCGTGATCAGGCATGGGGTGCACATCATCGGCGAACCCAATCTGGCGGCGCTGGTGCCGGCCGATGCGTCGGCGCTGTATGCGCGCAATGTGCTCGATTTCCTCAAGCTGGTGATCGACAAGGACGACCGCTTCTTCATCGACCGCGAGGACGAGATCGTGACCGCGACGCTGGTATGCGCGAACGGGGAAGTGCTGCGCAAATAGATTGCTTCAGGCAGCCGGGCCCGCTGGCCAGGACAAGAAAAGACAGGAGACTAGGCATGGACATCAGCCACACCATCATCAACCTGATCATCTTCGTGCTGGCGATCTACGTCGGCTACCACGTGGTCTGGACCGTCACCCCCGCGCTGCACACGCCCCTGATGGCGGTGACCAATGCCATCTCGGCGATCGTGATCGTCGGCGCCATGCTGGCCGCCGGCCTGACCGAGGGCCTGACCGGGCGCGTGGCCGGGACGGTCGCGGTGGCGCTGGCGGCGGTGAACGTGTTCGGCGGCTTTTTGGTCACCCAGCGCATGCTGGAGATGTTCAAGAAGAAGGAGCCGAAGGCGGCGCCGCGCGCCGACGCCAAGGAGCAGCTGGCGGAGGAGCGGGCATGAGCTACATCAGCATGAATGTCGTCACCCTGTTCTATCTGATCGCCTCGGTATGCTTCATCCAGGCGCTCAAGGGCCTGTCTTCTCCATCGACTGCGCGCCTTGGCAATACCTTCGGCATGGCCGGGATGGCGATCGCGGTGGTGACCACGGTGGCGCTGATGCTCAAGCTGCAGGCCGAGCTGGGCCAGGGCGGCGGCTCGGGCTTCGTGCTGGTGCTGCTGGGCGTGGTGGTCGGCGGCGCGATCGGGGCGTATGCCGCGAAGAAGGTCGAGATGACCAAGATGCCGGAGCTGGTGGCGGCCATGCACTCGCTGATCGGCCTGGCGGCGGTGTGCATCGCGATCGCGGCGGTCTCCGAGCCCTGGGCCTTCAACATCGCCACGCGCGAGACGCCGCTGCCGTTCGGCAACCGCCTGGAGTTGTTCATCGGCACCTTCGTGGGCGCGGTGACTTTCTCGGGCTCGGTGATCGCCTTCGGCAAGCTGTCGGGCAAGTATAAGTTCCGCCTGTTCCAGGGAGCGCCGGTGCGCTTCGGGGGCCAGCACATCCTGAACCTGGTGCTGGCGATCGCGATCGTCGTGCTGGGCCTGATGTTCTGCTTCGCCGATGGCGTGGCGCCGGCCTGGACGCCGTTCATCGTGATGGCGGCGCTGGCCTTCGTGCTGGGCGTGCTGATCATCATCCCGATCGGCGGGGCCGACATGCCGGTGGTGGTGTCGATGCTGAATTCCTATTCGGGCTGGGCGGCGGCAGGCATCGGCTTCTCGCTGAACAACTCGATGCTGATCATCGCCGGCTCGCTGGTGGGCTCGAGCGGCGCGATCCTGTCGTACATCATGTGCAAGGCGATGAATCGCTCTTTCTTCAATGTGATCCTGGGCGGCTTTGGCGGCGAGGCGGCGAGCGACACCGGCGGCGAGAAAGAGCAGCGCCCGGTGAAATCGGGTTCGGCCGAAGACGCCGCCTTCATCCTGCAGAATGCCGAGTCGGTGATCATCGTCCCCGGCTACGGCCTGGCGGTGGCGCGCGCCCAGCACACGGTGAAGGAACTGGTCGACAAGCTGACCGAACACGGCGTGACGGTACGCTACGCGATCCACCCGGTGGCGGGCCGCATGCCCGGCCACATGAACGTGCTGCTGGCCGAGGCCGAAGTGCCCTACGACCAGGTCGCCGAGATGGAAGACATCAACGGCGACTTCGGCCAGACCGACGTGGTTCTGATCCTGGGCGCCAACGACGTGGTGAACCCGGCGGCGAAGGATCCGAAATCCCCGATCGCCGGCATGCCGATCCTGGAGGCCTACCGCGCCAAGAGCATCATCGTCAACAAGCGCTCGATGGCCTCCGGCTACGCCGGCCTGGACAACGACCTGTTCTACCAGCCCAACACGATGATGGTCTTTGGCGACGCCAAGAAGGTGATCGAATCGATGGTCAAGGCCGTCGAATAACCCCAATCAATAGCCCAACAATTGGGGTCAGAGTAGATTTATTGGCCAATTGCCCGGCCGACAGCGAGGGTCAGAGTCGAATTCTTTGACAACATCGAGCTGAGTAATTGCTCAATAATTCTACTCTGACCCTCATTGAGGAGCTTTTGACGGGGGGCTCAATATTTTGAGAAGGTTTCACACGATCCGTCTCACTGCGCTGCAGGAGCATCGACGTCGATATGTCCAGGCGTACTGCAGCGCGGTGCGCCGTTGATGTAGCGCCACCCGCGGCTCATCCGGACTACGCCGCTTTCATCGAGGATGGCTCCCTGGCCGCACAGGATCGCGGCAGCGCCCGGATGACGTTCGTTGTACAGGATCTTGCTGGGGCGCCGGGAGTCCGGCCAGGCGATCACGGTGTTCTCGGGCATCTCGCCATCGATGCCCAGCGCGCGGTCGTGAAAAATCTCGGGATCGGGGTTGTACAGCGCGGGTGCGGTGCGCAGCAGCCACGCGGCCGCGGGACTGAATTCGGTATGGCCGTATCCCTTGGCATGCCACATGGCGACGCCCTGCGCCAGCAGCACGAGCAGCACGGCCCTGGCGGGCCAGCGCGGCGCCAGGGCCAGCCCCGCGAGCGCGAGAAACAGCAGTGGCGCCGCGGCCCAGACGACGTAGCGCATCGGCCCCGCAGCACCCGAGTTCCAGTTCACGGTCGACATGGCCGGCACCACCAGCACCAGCATCAGTCCTAGCGCACTGGCAGCGAGCCAGGCGATATGCTTGGCTCGCAGCGTCCATGCCTGCCATAGCAACAAGACGACCACTGCCGGAAATGCCACGATGACGCCCTGGTTGGGATCGAAGAAGAAGGAGCCGAAGCGGCTGGCGCCGATCAGGGCGGAGTCGCTGGAAAACTTGGCGATCAGGCTGGGCTCGCCGAAATGCCAAAGGCTGAACAGCACGGGAATGCCCGCCATCGTAATCAGCATCGCGCAGGCCGCGACGTTGCGTCGGGTGGCGGTGCGCAAGAGCGCTGCCCGCCAGGGGAGATCCTCGGATGCCATCAACCAGCCAACACGCAGCAGGGGAGCGAAGAGCGCGACGAACAGCAGCGGCGGGTTCTGCATCGCCGCCAGGCCGGGCAGGACGACTGCGGCAACCGGACGTCCGAGACTGAACAGGATCAGGCCGGACAGCAGCGCGGCCATGCTGAACACTTCGGGGCTGAACCAGGTCAGGTAGCGCAGCGCCCCGCACAGCAGGAACAGCGCCAGCGCCAGCCAGGCGCGCCTGGCCGAACCCAGCAGCAGATAACAGGCGATTCCCAGCACGAACACCGGCAGCAGATTGACCAGTTGGCCAGCCTTGAAAGGATCCACGCCGAGCACGTCGAGGACGCGCATGGGAATCGCCGCCATCGCCGGGTAGGCGAAGAAGTGAATCGCGAGGTAGTGCCCGTGGCGTGAACGTATCAGGCCTGGCAGCGGAACTTCGTCGCCCCGCGCCATATTGGCGCGTATCGTGGTGAACAGGTCCCGGAAGCCAGCCTCGTGCGAGAGTGCGATCGCGCGGTCGACGTCGTCCAGTGTGATGTAGGGCGTACCGTGTTGCGCCAGCGCGATTGCCGTCAGCCCGTATTCGGGAAAGTCGCCGCCCTTCTTCACCTTCGTCGCGCCGAATATCACCACCAGCACCAACAGCAGGGACAGGACAAAGCGTGGGAATGGAGCTTGCATGAATGCGCGGCGATTGCTTAACGAAGAATAACTTTTAAGTCTAATGCTTGCCCGCCAAAATAACCAGACACGACGCCGGATCATGCAAGGCGCATCGAAGCAGGGCCTGCATCGTGCCGCGACTGCCGGCCTTGTCGGCGGCATCACCGTTGCGCAAGGCAGGTAATGAGGGTCAGCGTCGAATTAATTGCCAATTGATTTACTGAAGTTGTCAAACAATTCTACTCTGACCCTCATTAGGTGGCAGGTCAGCGGCGGCCGAACATCATCAGGTCGGCGAGGAGCATGCGTGCCGGGCGGGCCAGGTCGAGGGCGGCCAGGCCGAGGCCCAGCAGCGGCTGCAGCGGGCCACCGCCGGTGAAGGCGCGGGCCATGGTGTCGGTCAGGCCGATCGTCAGTTTCCGGTCTTGCGCGCGCGCCTCCAGGAAGCGGCCGATTGCGGCGGAATCGCCGCTATCCTGGCGCGCCAGCTGGCGCGCCAGGACGGCGGCGTCGCGCAGGCCCAGGTTCAGGCCCTGGCCGGCGACCGGGTGCAGGGTTTGCGCGGCGTTGCCGATGGCGACCGTGCGGGCGGTGGCGCGCGCTTCGGCGTTCAGGCCGAGCGGGAAGGCGACGCGCGGCGAGACCTTGGTGAAGGTGCCCAGGCGGCTGCCGAAGGCGTCGGTCAGCTGCTTCAGGAAAGTCGCATCGTCCAGGTCGAGGACGGCGCCGGCGCGTTCGGGCCGCACGCACCAGACCAGCGCGTACCCGTGGCCATCGGGGCCGTCTTCCGGCAGCAGGGCCAGCGGACCTTCGTCGGTGAAGCGCTCGAAGGCGCGGTGCGGGATCGGCAGCGCGCTCGTCACGCGCGCAATCACGGCGGTCTGTTCGTAGTCACGGCTCCTGGCGCGGTGGTCCTGCTGGCCGAAGATGCCGCCTTCGGCCTGCACCGCCACCTGGGCGCGTACCGTGCGGCCATCGTCCAGCGCCAGCAGCGCGCCATCCGGCATTTCTTCCAGCGCCTGCACGCGCGCCGGGCGCAGCACCGCCACGCCGGCCGCCTCGCAGCGCCGCGCCAGCGCGTCGACCACGGCGCCGTAGCGCGTCACGTAGCCCAGCGCCGGCAGGCCGTGTTCCGCGCGGTCCATCAGGCTGCGGCCCAGCTGGCCGCGGCGCGAGACGTGGATCTGGTGGATCGCCGTGGCCGGCAGCGGCCAGGCGCCAACTTCGTCCAGCAACTGCACGCTGCCCCAGGACAGCGCAATCGAGCGCGGATCCGAGATCGCCTGGCCCAGCGATTTGCCGTCGATCAGGACGATGCGCTGGCCCGGCACTCCGCGCCGCGCCAGGAAGGCGGCCAGGGCCAGGCCCACCGGGCCGGCGCCGCAGATCGCCACGTCGAAGTCGAGATCGTGTACTTGTTCCGTCATCGTGTTTCCCGCATCAATGCTTCGATTTCCGCCACGTCCTTCGGCGCGTCGCCGGTCAGGATGCGGCAGCCGGCGTCGGTCACGAGCACGTCGTCCTCGATCCGGATGCCGATGTCCCAGAACCGCTCCGGCACACCCTCGCCGGGCCGCACGTAGATGCCCGGTTCCACCGTCAGCGCCATCCCCGGCTGCAGGGCGCGCGAGGGCTTGTCGGGCAAGCTCACATCGCGGTAGGCGCCGACGTCGTGCACGTCCATGCCCAGCCAGTGGCCGGTGCCGTGCATATAGAACTGCGCGTAGGCGCGCGATGCGATCGCATCGTCGAGCGTGCCGACCTTGCCGGCATCGAGCAGGCCAAGATCGAGCATGCCCTCGGTGAGCACGCGCACCGCCGCATCGTGGATCGCGCTGTATGGCCGGCCCGGAACGATGGCCGCGAGCGCGGCGGCCTGGGCACGCAGCACCAGTTCGTACAAGGTGCGCTGCGCATCGCTGAAGCGGCCATTGGCCGGATACGTGCGCGTGATGTCGGCCGCATAGCCATCCAGTTCGCAGCCGGCGTCGATCAGCACCAGGTCGCCGTCGACGATGCGCCGGTTGTTGGCGCTGTAGTGCAGCACGCAGGCATTCGCGCCCGAGGCGACGATCGATGGACAGGCCGGGAATTGCGCGCCGCTGCGGCGGAACTCGTGCAGCAGCTCGGCCTCGATCTCGTACTCGAACAGGCCGGGCCGGGTGGCGCGCATCGCGCGCGCATGCGCCTGGCCCGAGATCGCGCCGGCGCGCGCCATCAGCGCGACCTCGTGCG
Organism: Massilia sp. HP4; assembly: GCF_005222695.1. Taxonomy (GTDB): domain Bacteria; phylum Pseudomonadota; class Gammaproteobacteria; order Burkholderiales; family Burkholderiaceae_D; genus Telluria. The sequence continues at coordinate 51,775 of NZ_STGG01000047.1, forward strand.
CGTCCTTCAACAGCCGCATCTCGTCCAACATGCCAAGCAGGTGATGCGTCGTCTGCGGCGCGGTGACGCCGCTGCGGCTGCGCGCGCGCACCGCCTCGAGCCAGATCGCCACCCGGGCGTCGAGCCGCGAGCCGAGCGCGTAATAGAGCGAGGGCGCATCGGCCAGGATGTCGGCCATGCGCGCATCGAGTTCGCCGATCGGATACGCCTCGTCGAAACCGCATTCGCGCTGCGCAGCGTCGGGGCCGAAACGAAAGCCTTCCCAGATCTCGCGCTCGACGTTCTTCTCGCGGCAGAACAGGATGGACCGCGCCGCATGTTCTCCGCGCGCCGCCACCAGCACCAAAAAGCTGTCGGGTTCGGCGAAGCCGCCCAGGTAATAGAAATGGCTGTCGTGGCGGTAGGGATAGTCGCTGTCGCCATTGCGCAGGACTTCAGGCGCGGTGCCCAGCACCGCCACCGCGCCCGGCTGCATCTGCGCCAGCAAGCGCGCGCGCCGGGCTGCGTACGGCATCATGAGGCGGTCTTGGCCGCCCGCAGCGGCGCGTTCAGTTCTTCGAGCTGGCCCACGGTGCCGACATTGACCCACTGGCCCTGGTAGATCTCGCCGCCGACGCGGCCGGCTTCGATGAACTTGCGCATCAGGGGCCCGAACTTGAGGAATTCGCCGGCCTCGATCCCGTCGAACATCTCGGCGCGGTACACGCCGATGCCGGCGAAATTCCACTTATGTGGACCGTCGTTCTTGAGCGTGTACATGTCGAGCGCGAAGTCGCCTTCCGGGTTGTGCCACGGGTTCGGCGTCAGCCACAGCCAGGCGATGTCGCGCTTGTCGACCGGGTAGGGCACACCCACCGCATCGATATCCTTGAGCGCGTCGAGCGCCAGCGAGAAATCGAAGTAGGGCGCATAGATGTCACCCGACACCGCCAAAAACGGTTCGTCGCCCAGGAGGTGCAGCGCATTGGCGATACCGCCCGCCGTCTCGAGCGGCGCCGGTTCGTGCGAATACACGATGCGCGCGCCGTAGCGGCTGCCGTCGCCCAGTTCTTCCTCGATCATGTGCCCCAGGTGGGAGTGGTTGATCACGATCTCGGTGATCCCGGCGCGCACCAGGTTCAGTACATGCCAGGTGATCAGCGGCCGTCCGCGCACTTTCAACAAGGGCTTGGGGCAGCTGTCGGTCAGGGGCCGCATGCGCTCGCCGCGGCCGGCGGCGAAAATCATCGCTTTCATGCGCGCCTCAGAAGGTGTAGCCGACTTGCGGCGCCTTGTTGTCCAGGGCGTCGAGCAGGCGCAGCAAGGGCTTGAGTTCGATGTAGCGGTTCGCGGTCTTGCGCACGTAGTCGAGCACCGTCGGCAGGTCGCCCATGTAGTGCGACTTGTTGTCGCGGTAGTTCAGGCGGCAGAAGATGCCGAGGATCTTCAGGTGGCGCTGCAGGGCCATGAACTCGAAGTCGCGATAGAAGGCGTCGATGTCCGGATTGACCGGCAGGCCGGCCTGCTTGGCGCTCTGCCAGTAGCGCACCACCCAGTCCAGCACGATCTCTTCGTCCCACTGGATATAGGCGTCGCGCAGCAGCGAAGCCAGGTCATAGGTGACCGGGCCATACACGGCGTCCTGGAAATCGAGCACGCCAGGATTGAACTGGTCGAGGAACATCAGGTTGCGCGAATGGAAATCGCGGTGCATGAACACCTGCTGCTGCGCCAGCACGTTGGCCGTGATCGCCTCGAATACCTTGTCGAGCGTGGCCTGCTGCTTGTCGTCCAGGGTCACGCCCAGGTGGCGGTTCAGGTACCACTCCGGGAAGATGTTCAGCTCGCGCATGATGAAGGCGCGGTCGAACTCGGGCAGCACGCCCGGCTGGCTGGCCATCTGGAACTTGAGCAGGGCGTCGACCGCGTCGGAATACATGAAGGCGGCATTGTCGCTGGAGAGGCGCGCCAGGTACGTGGTGGTGCCCAGGTCGCCCAGCAACAGGAAGCCACGTTCGACGTCGCGCGCGACGATTGCCGGGACGGTCACGCCGGCATCGAACAGCAGGCCTTGCACGTGGATATAGGCCGGCACGTTCTCGCGTTCAGGTGGGGCGTCCATGGCGACCAGGGTCGCGCCCAGCTTATCCTGCATGGCGGGCACGACGCCGTAGCGGAAGTAGCGGCGAAAGCTCGCATCGATCGATGCGGGACGGCCAGTGCCGACGTCCACCAGGCCGGTCGAGGCCAGCCATTCGTTCAGTTGCGCCAGGCGCGCGTCTACGTTGGTGGATGTGGCAGAGTTTTGATACGAAGATGACATGAAGCAGCCTGACGAATCCGGTTGGTTGAGCTAATTCCCATATAATAAGGGATTCATTCTAAAAAAACCGCCCTTTATGGTGCATGTCCGATTTTCCATGAGCTGCGATTTTCCATGAGCTGGTCGTCACGCCAACCTTTCCCCCCGCGGCAGGTGCTCGCGCTCTATGCACTGGTTTCCGTCACTGCGGTCCCCGCATTCGCCCAGGGTGTTCCCACGGCCCCCCAAGCTGAAGACGAACTCCCCGTCACCATCCAGGCCGAGGAAATCGGCGGCCGTCCCGACCGCCGGCTCGACCTGAACCGCAACGTCGAGATCACGCGCGGCCAGAGCGGCATCACCGCCGATACCGCCTGTTATCTGCGGGTCGAAGACGAGGTGACGGCCACCGGCAACGTGAATATGTGGCGCTTCGGCGACCGCTACAAGGGCGACGAGCTGCAGCTGAACCTCGAAACCGGCAAGGGCTACCTGCTCAACCCGACCTACTTCCTGGCCGACAGCAACGGCCAGGGCCAGGCCGATCGCATCGACTTCTTGGGCGAGCAGCAGGCCCTGGTGCGCAACGGCACGTACAGTACCTGCGAAGGTCCCGACCCCGACTGGTACCTCAAGTCGAGCACCCTGCGCCTGGACAGCGGGCGCGATGTCGGCACGGCCGGCAAGACCATCATCTATTTCAAGGACGTGCCCATCCTCGGCACGCCGGCGATGTCGTTCTCGCTCTCGGGCCAGCGCCGCTCCGGCTGGCTGCCGCCTACGGTGGGCTTCGGCTCCCAGGGCAAGGCCGAGATCATGGTCCCGTACTACGTCAACATCGCCCCGAACCGCGACCTGACGCTGTATCCGCGCATGATGTTCGACCGCGGCTTCCAGATGGGCGCCACCGGCCGCTACCTGGGCAGCACCTACCAGGGCGAGACCCATGTCGAGGTCTTGCCGGACGACCGCAAGACCGATACCACGCGCTGGCGCGTCGACTCGCTGCACAGCCAGTCGATCCGGCCGAACTGGTCGTACGGCTGGAACCTGCACGGCGCCTCGGACGACGAATACCCGTCCGACTTCTCGCGCAACGTCTCGGCCAGCGCCGAGCGCCAGCTGCTGCGCGAACTGCGCACCGACCTGCACGGCCAGTTCTGGAATCTCTCCGCGCGTGCCCAGAACTACCAGGTGCTGCAAGATCCGGCCGCCGACACCGACCCCAACCTGCGGGTGCCGCGTCCCTACGACCGCCTGCCGCAGATTAACTTCCGCGCCGCGCGCTACGACGTGGCCGGTTTCGACTGGGCGCTCGACGCCGAGATAACCCGTTTCGACCACCCCGAAATGGTAGGCGGCAACCGCGCCGTGGTGCAGGGCCAGGTCAGTTATCCGATCGTGCGTCCGGGCTGGTTCGTCACGCCCAAGCTGATGTACAACGCGGCCAAGTACGATCTCGAAGAGCATGTGGAGCGGGTCAAGATGCCCACCAAGATCTCGCGCACGCTCCCGACCTTCTCGCTCGACAGCGGACTGGTGTTCGAGCGCAAGGCCTCGTTGTTCGGCGGCGGCACCACCCAGACCCTCGAGCCGCGCCTGTTCTATGTCTACACGCCGTACGAAAACCAGGACGACGTGCCGCTGTTCGACACCGGCCGCTCCGGTTTCAACTATGCCCAGCTGTTCTCCGAAAACCGTTACGTGGGCCTGGACCGGGTGTCCGACGCCAACCAGGTGACGGCGGCGCTGGTCTCGCGCTTCATCCAGGAAGACGGCTCCGAGCGCCTGCGGCTGGCCTTCGGCCAGCGCCAGTACCTCAAGCAGCCGCGTGTCGGCCTGTTCAAGGACGAAGCGCCGCACCAGAGCCGTTCCGACATGCTGCTGGCGGCCTCCGGCACCATTTCCGAGTCCTGGAGCTTCGATAGCGGCGTACAATACGATGCCAGCGGAAGTAGTTTGTATAGCTCGAATGTGGGTGTACAGTGGCGTCCGGGGCAGATGAAGGTGTTGAATGCCGAATACCGTTATCAGCGTGACAGCTTCCGCAACATCGACCTGTCGGCGCAGTGGCCGATCGGCCGCCGCTGGTATGGCGTGGGGCGGGTCAGCTACGCGTTGCGTTCGTATGGCGTGGGGACGCAGCTCGATGCAGCCAAGGGCGGCGGCAAGCTGATCGAAAGCCTGATCGGTCTCGAATACAAGGCCGATTGCTGGGTGTTCCGGATGGGCGCGCAGCGTTTCGTGACCGCGGCGCGCGAGGCCTCGACGCCGATCTTCTTCCAGCTCGAGCTCAATGGCTTGTCGCGCCTGGGCTTGGGTAATCCGCTCGATTCGTTCAACAAGAGCATCCCGGGCTATACGCGACTGAATTCCGGAATCGGACGGCCATAAGCCAGCGTTCAGACTGGCCGTCCATACTAGCCGTCCAACTGGTCCATGAAGTGAACTATCCTGAAATGAGTGCTTTCCAGATGATGCGTACTACCCGTTTGCAGTCCCTCCGCATGGCCGCAGCGCTGCTGTGCGTCTTGAGCGCCGGCCAGGCGCTGGCCCAGGCCGACACCTCGGCCGCCACCGGCGGCGGCTTCCTGCCGCCGGCCTCGGCCAATGCCAAGGTGATCGATTCGATCCAGGTCGTCGTCAATGACGAAGTGATCACCCGCAACGAAGTCGCGGGCCGCATGGTGCAGGTCACCCAGAACATGAAGGCACGTAACGCCCAGATGCCCGACCCGGCCACCATGGAGCGCCAGGTGCTCGAGGCGATGATCGTCGAACGCGCCCAGCTGCAGCTGGCGAAAGAGATGGGCGTCAAGGTCGACGACCGCACCCTGGACGCCACCATCGCCCGCATCGCCGAAAATCAAAAGATGTCGGTGCAGGACATGCGCAACCAGATGGAAAAAGAGGGCATGCCGTACGCCCAGTTCCGCGAAGACATCCGCAACGAGATCATGATGCAGCGCCTGCGCGAGCACGAGGTCGACAGCAAGATCCAGGTGTCCGAAGCCGAGATCGATACCTATATGGCCGCCGCCAAGGCCGCCGAAGCCGACCGCATCGAGGTCGACATCTCGCAGATCCTGGTGCGCGTCCCAGAGGACGCCACGCCCGAGCAGATCGCCGCGCGCCGCGCGCGCGCCGAAGAAGTCATGCGCCAGCTGCGCACCGGCGCCGACTTCGCGCGCATGGCCTCGACCTATTCCGACGCGCCCGACGCGCTCAAGGGCGGCGAGATCGGCTGGCGCGACGCTGACCGCCTGCCGCCGATGTTCTCGACCGAGCTGCGTAAAATTGAAGCGGGCCAGGTGACCCCGGTCCTCAAGACCAACGTCGGCTTCCACATCCTCAAATTGGCCGGCAAGCGCCCGCTGACCGAGCAGACCGAAAAATCGGTGGTCGAGCAGACCCACGCGCGCCACATCCTGATCAAGGTCACCCCGACCATGACCGAGGGCGAGGTCAAGCGCAAGCTGCTCGAGCTGAAAGAGAAAATGGATAACAACGCCGGCACCTTCGAGGACCTGGCGCGCCTGCACTCGCAAGACGGTTCGGCCCCGAAAGGCGGCGACCTGGGCTGGCTGTATCCGGGCGACACCGTGCCGGAATTCGAAACCGCGATGAACGACCTGAAACCCGGCCAGGTGTCGGATGTCATCCAGTCGCCCTTCGGTTTCCACCTGATCCAGGTCATCGCACGCAAGAGCGAAGACGTGACGCAGCAGAAAGAACGTAACCTGGCGCGTAACGTCCTGCGCGAACGCAAGATGCAGGAAGCGATGGAAGACTGGATGCGCCAGGTGCGCGACCGCGCCTACGTCGAGTTCCGCGAGGATCAGTAAACCATGGTCGCGCCACAGGCGCCCGGGCGCCCGTTGGCGCACCAGAGGCCAGTGTTGGCCATTACCGTCGGCGAGCCGGCCGGGATCGGCCCCGAGATCGCCATCCGCGCCGCCTGGGCCCTGCGCGCGCAGGCCAACTGCGTGCTGGTCGGCGACGCCGCCTTCCTGGCGCTCACGGCCAGCCTGATCGATCCATCGATCCGCCTGTCGGCGCTGTCGACCCAGGCCCTGCGCAATGGCGGCCTGCCGCATTTCGGCCTTGACCGGCTGGCGGTGGTCGACGTGCCGCTGGCCGCGCACGTGGTGCCGGGCCAGCTCGATCCCGAGAATGGCCGGGCGGTGCTGGCCACGCTGGACCTGGCGATCGAGGGGTGTGGCCGTGGCTGGTTCGACGCCATCGTCACCGCGCCCCTGCAAAAAAGCACGATCAACGACGCCGGCATCGCATTCTCGGGCCATACCGAATACCTGGCCGAGAAGACCGGCACGCACAAGGTGGTCATGATGCTGGCCGGCGCGCCGGCACATGAGCAGCCTTATCTGCGCGTGGCCCTGGCCACCACCCATTTGCCGCTGAAAGAAGTCCCGGCCGCGCTCACGCGCGAGAACCTGGCGCAAGTGCTGGACATCCTGCACGCCGACCTGCGCGACAAGTTCGGCATCGCGGCGCCGGTGATCCTGGTCACCGGCCTGAATCCGCACGCCGGCGAGAACGGTTACCTGGGCCGCGAAGAGATCGACGTCATCGCGCCGGTACTTGCGGACGCTAGAGGCCGCGGCATCGATGCGCGCGGCCCGTATCCGGCCGACACGCTGTTCCAGCCCAAATACCTGCAGGACGCCGACTGCGTGCTGGCGATGTACCACGACCAGGGCTTGCCGGTGCTCAAGCACGCGACCTTCGGGCGCGGCATCAACGTCACCCTGGGCCTGCCCCTGATCCGCACCTCGGTCGACCATGGCACCGCGCTCGACCTGGCCGCCCAGGGGCTGGGGCTGGCCGACTGCGGCAGCATGGAAGAGGCGATCCGCGCCGCCATGCACATGGTGGCGGCGCGCCGCGCGGCCCCCGCCACGAACAATTACGAAAGCAATAATGAAACACGTCGCACGCAAGCGCTTCGGCCAGAACTTCCTGACCGATGACAATGTCCTGAACAATATCATCGACGCCATCGAACCGCGCCGCGGCGAGGCGATGGTCGAGATCGGCCCAGGGCTGGCGGCGATGACGGCGCTGCTGCTCAAGTCGCTCGACCATATGCATGTGGTCGAACTCGACCGCGACCTGGTGACGCGCCTCGAAAAAGCCTATCCGCGCGAGCGCCTCACCGTGCATTCGGGCGATGCGCTCAAGTTCGATTTCGGGTCGATCCCGGTGCCGGAAGGGCAGAAGCTGCGGGTGGTCGGCAACCTGCCGTACAACATCTCGAGCCCGCTGCTGTTCCACCTGGCCGAATTTGCCCACCTGGTCGAGGACCAGCACTTCATGTTGCAGAAGGAAGTGGTCGAGCGCATGGTGGCCGAGCCGGGCACCAAGGCCTATAGCCGCCTGTCGGTGATGTTGCAATGGCGCTACGACATGGCCATGCTGTTCATCGTGCCGCCGACCGCCTTCGATCCGCCGCCGCGGGTCGAGTCGGCCATCGTGCGCATGGTGCCGACCAGCCGCCAACTACCTTGCGACGGCAAGCGCCTGGAAGCCGTGGTGGCCAAGGCCTTCTCGCAGCGGCGCAAGGTGATCCGCAACTGCGTGGCCGGGATGTTCACCGAGGCCCAGCTGGTCGAGGCTGGGATCGACCCCAGCCTGCGTCCAGAGGCAGTTACCCTCGAACAATACGTCGCCCTGGCCAACCTGGCCGTCTCGTGACGTGGCGTGGTCGGCTCTGCCGGCCACGTGTTCAATTCTTCTCAGCGCCGCCTGCCGGCGCTTTTTTGCGTCCAAAACAAACTCTGTTGCGTCGCAGCATACGGGTTATCACGTATTTCCCGTATCTCAATCCGCGTTTCATGCAGTCCGTCGCATCCCGGTGGAAACCGTCGAAGCGATTTTCTATAGTGCTCACATGGACAGCCGATCCGGCGCCCAACCGACCAACAAGGAGCACACAAATGAACGTCCTCAAGCACATGGAAGCCATCTTCATCGCCGCCGCCATCCTCGCCGGCTTCAGCAGCTACGCCGTCGCCGCCAATGCGCGCTCGATCGAGGCTTACCAGTCCCAGGTGTCGGTCGGCATGGACAAGATCGCCGTGGTAAAGGTCAGCGCCGCCCGCTGATCGCCGTCCAGCCGGCGCCATGAAGCACGCGGGCAAAAAAAAGCCCGCTCAGGGAGCGGGCTGAAATCCAATTCTTTTCTGAGGAGAGTTGGAGGAGACAGGAGCTATTATGCTGCGCGACAGCATATAAATCCAATTTCCCTTTCAAATACTCGACATAAGAATTGTGTATATCTGATCAGCTCGGTGCTGCAACGCAGGTCACGGCGATATTGCTCACATTGGCAGCCTTCATGACGTCGGTGCCGTTTGCAACGGTACAGACCTGGCCGGTAGGCTGGGTCAGGACGGTCACGCCATAGGAGACGCCAAAGCGAACAGGCGTGTCGAACGTGAAGGGAACCGGCGTCGTCACGCCAGCGGCCGGCTTGGCAATGCTGACCGTGCCGCCAGTGCTTCCGTTGGAAAGCACCAGGCCGTCGGCGGTCAGGCCAGTGACCGCGCCGCCGATCGCATAGGGGGTGACCTCGCAAACGAAGGCGATGTTGATGTCCGCCAGGCGGCCGGCAGTATCGCTGGAGCTGTCATACTGCCCCTGCGGCGTACCGCATTGCTGGTTGTTTGGAGGGCTCTTGAATACGACGCGGTAGACATCGCCATATTCGAGCTTGTTCGGGAATGAGAAACTGACCAGGTCGCCAGGCGTGGCGGGCGGTGCAATGGCGATCTCCATGCCGTTGGTGGACAGGACCGCCCCCGGATAGACGATGCCGGCGATCGTGCCTTTGACGACAAATTCGGCTTTGTCACTGCCGCCACAGCCGGCCAGGCCTGCAACCAGCGCCAGCGCGAGCGCCGGACGGATCAGGGAAGACTTCATGCGTAACGCTCCAGGAAAAATTAAGGGGTGCAGGTAACAGCCACATTGGTGACGGGGGCCGGGCCGACAGCGCCGGAGCCATTGCTCACAGTGCAGGTCTGATTAGCCGGTTGTCGCAGGATTGATACACCATATGGGGAATCTTCCGGGATGTCGGCCAGCTTGAACGAGGTGGCGCCCGGCTGGAGCGTGACGTTATCCGAGCCATTGGCCAGGACCAGTTCGCCCTTCAGGTTGCTGACGGTGCCCGACAGCCCATGGAGCCTGACATCACAGATAACTTCGACGGTGTAGACGTGGTAGCCGGCGCGGCCACTACCATTCTCGATCCTGCAACCGCTGACGTTCGACGGTTCGGCCTTGATTTGCACGTTATAACGGTCGTCGCTCGCAATCAGGGTGTCGAAATACCAATCGCCCCTGCCGTTACTGGTCGGCGTGATGGCCTTGTCGGAACCGCCGTTATTGGTCAGCACGAGGCCGGCCTTGGTCACGCCGTAAAACTGGCCGCCCAGGTACAGTTGGCCATCGCTGCCGCCGCAGGCAGACAGGGCGACCGCGCATGCCAGCGCCGCGCCGGCGCGCAGGTAGGAACTCTTCATAACATCTCCAAAAAATCTAGCGGGAAAGCGCAGCTGCGCGGTTGGAATAGAAAAATCGCTCAACATTTTAGTCCATTTGGCAAGCTGCTGGTCCATTTCGGGCGCATTTGGTTTTGTATCATGGTGTAACCAGGATTTAACAACAGCAACACTCTCCGTGTGCGCATTGCATTTGGACTGGCGCATCGCTATGCTTGGGGCGCACTGATTCCCCTGTCTGGAAGCCGATGACCCGCCGCCAAGCCTGGCCCAAAGCCGTCCTGTTCGACCTCGACGATACCCTGTGGCCGATCGCGCCCGTGATCCTGGAAGCCGAAAAACTGTTGTATGCCTGGCTCGGGCAGCATGCGCCGCGCGTCGCCGAGCGCTTCACGATCGACAGCCTGCGCCAGGCGCGCCTCGAATTGCTGGCCGCCCGCCCCGAATTCGGGATCGACCTGGGTGCCCTGCGCCATGCCGGCCTGGTCGCCGCCTTCGAACAGGTGGGCGAGGATGCCGGCAAGGTCGAACTGGCGATGACCGAGTTCTTTGCCGCCCGCAATGCGGTCACCCCTTACCAGGATGTCGTGCCGGGCCTCGAACGCCTGAAGAAACAGGTGCTGGTCGGCTCGGTCACCAATGGCGTGGCCGACTTGCAGACGATCGGCCTGGCCCACCACTTCCAGGCCTCGGTGGCGGCGCGCGCGTTCGGCCGTGCCAAGCCCGATCCCGGCATTTTTCTGGCCGGCTGCGCCGCCCTGGACGTGGCGCCGTCCGACACCCTGTATGTCGGCGACGATCTGCTGCTCGACGTGCAGGGCGCCCAGCGCGCGGGCCTGCGTGCGGCCTGGATGAACCGGACCGGCAAGGTGAATGACCTGGCCGGCGAAGTCTCGCCCGATGTCGAGGTATCGAGCCTGGACGAGCTGCTCGACTGGCTGGAAACGCACCATCTGCACGAACATCAGGTCTGAACATGCGTCACAGCAAGCCTTGTGCTGCCGTGCCATGCCCCAACCTGCCTATAATATAAGCATATCGAACGTTTCCTGGAATCATGCAACTCGACCACCGTGCCCAAACCCTGCTCAAAGCGCTCGTCGAACGTTATATCGCCGACGGCCAGCCGGTAGGCTCGCGCGCACTGTCCAAGCTGTCGGGCCTGGAGTTGTCGCCGGCCACTATCCGTAACGTCATGGCCGACCTCGAGGACATGGGTTTCGTCGCCAGCCCGCATACCTCGTCCGGCCGCATCCCCACCCCGCGCGGCTACCGCGTGTTCGTCGACACCCTGCTGACGGTGGGGCCGATCGACGACAAGGCGGTCGATGCCGAGCGCATGCGCCTTCCCATGCACCAGCCGCAGAAGCTGATCGCCAACGCGGCGCAGATGCTGTCCTCGCTGTCGCAATTCGCCGGCGTGGTGCAGAGCCCGCGCCGCGAATCGGTCTTCCAGCAGATCGAATTCCTGCGCCTGGGCGAAAAGCGCATCCTGCTGGTGATCGTCGATCCGCGCGGCGACGTCCAGAACCGCCTGCTGTTGCTCGACAAGGACTACACCCCCGCGCAACTGACCCAGTCGGCCAATTACCTGAACCAGAATTTCGCCGGCCTGTCGTTCGACGCGGTGCGCAAGCGCCTGAGCGGCGAGCTGCAGCAGCTGCGTGACGATATGGGGCGCCTGATGCAGGCGGCGGTCGAGGCCGGTAGCGAGGCGATGGCCGAGGGCGACGATATGGTCATCGCGGGCGAGCGTAACCTGCTGTCGGTGGCCGACCTGTCATCGAACATGAGCTCGCTGCGCCAGATGTTCGAGATGTTCGAGCAAAAGACCGGCCTGATGCAGTTGCTGGACGTGTCGAGCAAGGCGGGCGGGGTGCAGATCTTCATCGGCGGCGAGTCGAAGCTGGTGCCGATGGACGAGATGAGCGTGGTGACGGCGCCGTATGCGGTCGACGGCCGCATCGTCGGCACCCTGGGCGTGATCGGGCCGACCCGGATGGCGTATGAAAGGGTGATCCCGATCGTCGATATCACGGCCAAGCTGCTGTCGAATGCATTGAGCCACTCCTGACGCCGGGCGGCATCAGGCGAAAAAAAAGGCACGTAGGGATATCCCACGCGCCTTTTTTAGTATGCCCGCGGAAGCGGGCGGCAGGCTTTATTCAGGCTTGCCGATGCCCCGGCATTGCGGGCAGCTGCCATAGATCGCGAGCGCATGCTCGACGATCGTGAAGCCGTGTTTTTCGGCGATCATCTGCTGGCGCTTTTCGATCTCGTCGTCGTAGAACTCCTCGACGCGGCCGCAGGTGACGCACACCAGGTGGTCGTGGTGCGAACCGGCATTGAGCTCATAAATGGCCTTGCCGGTCTCGAAATGGTTGCGGTTGAGCAGGCCAGCCTGTTCGAACTGGGTCAATACACGGTAGACGGTCGCGAGGCCCACGTCCATATTGTCGGCCAACAGGATCTTGTAGACATCCTCGGCCGTCAAATGCCGTACGGAGCTGTTCTGGAAGATTTCCAGGATTTTCAGTCGTGGCAAGGTGGCCTTGAGGCCGCTCGCCTTCAGGTCGGTCGGGTTGTTACTCATGTTTTGTTACTCGCATATTGGCAGAGTGCTTTATGATATAGCGTTTTGAAAGCTCCCGCTCGAACGTTTTGAGGTTAACTATGCGCGTCAAACAAGCCGTACTCCATCGATTCTCCGCCAAAGCGGCGCTGGCGGCGGGTCTCGCCTGCACGCTTGCGCTGTCCGGCTGCGCTTCCTGGCGCAACCAGACACGCCCGGCGCCGCCGGTGGCAACGGATGCGGCTGCCAGTGCGGCCGACGCGGAAAAATCGGCCGCCATCGCCAATGCCGGCGCGCAAACCGTCCAGGCGACGCGCTTGCAGCGCTTCCTGTGGATCTTCTCGCCCTACCGCCCGGACATCCAGCAGGGTAACTTCGTTTCGCAAGAGATGCTGAACCAGCTCAAGGCCGGCCAGACCCGCGACCAGGTGCGTTTCCTGCTCGGTTCGCCGCTGCTGATGGACGCCTTCCACGCCGACCGCTGGGATTACCCGTTCTACCTGGCGCGCGGCAATGGCGAGCTGACCACCAGCCGCGTGACCGTGTTCTTCAAGGACGACGTGGTCGAGCGCTTCGAGGGCGGCAACCTGCCGAGCGAGCGCGACTACATCGATCGTATCGCCGGTCCGGTCAAGAAGAAGAAAGGCGAAGAGCTGCCGCCGAAGCCGGCCGATGCGCCCGCCATCCAGATCAATGCCGGCAACACCGAACGCCGCCCAGGAACGCCTTGATGACCATGTTGAATATCGCCGTCGCCGGCGCCAGCGGCCGCATGGGCCGCATGCTGATCGAAGCCATCCAGTATGCCCCCGACGCGCGCCTGGCCGGCGCGCTCGATGTGCCGGGCTCGCCCTTCATCGGCCAGGACGCGGGCGCCTTCGCCGGCATCCTGACCGGCGTGGTCATCGAGGACAGCATCAGGCATGGCCTGCACAATGCCGACGTCCTGATCGACTTCACCCGCCCCGAGGGCACCCTGCAGCACCTGGAATACTGCGCCGCCAACGGCAAGCAGATGGTGATCGGCACCACCGGCTTCGACGACGCCGGCAAGGCCGCCATCGCGCTGGCCGCCGAAAAGGTCGGCGTGGTGTTCGCCCCGAATATGAGTGTGGGCGTGAACGTCACCCTCAAGCTGCTCGAAGTGGCCGCCAGGAGTTTCTCTGAAGGCTATGACATCGAGATCGTCGAGGCGCACCACCGCCACAAGGTCGACGCGCCGTCCGGCACCGCGCTCAAGATGGGCGAGGTCATTGCCGACGCCCTGGGCCGCGACCTGAAGGATTGCGCCGTCTACGGCCGCGAAGGCGTGACCGGCGAACGCGACCCGTCGACCATCGGCTTTGCCACCGTGCGCGGCGGCGACGTGGTGGGCGACCATACCGTGATGTTCCTCGGCACCGGCGAACGGATCGAGATCACCCACAAGTCGAGCAGCCGCGTGACCTATGCCCACGGCTCGCTGCGCGCCGCGCGCTTCCTGGCGGACAAGGCCAGCGGCCTGTTCGACATGCAGGACGTGCTGGGCCTGAAGGGTTAGATAATGGCAGTGGCACAACTGAACGGCGCCGTCATCACCGACGAAGCATCGTTCCACAGGCAGAGCCGCGAGGCCTTCGGTTTCCCGACCGACTATGCGGACAGCATCGACGCCTGGGTCGACTGCATGAGCTATCTGCGCGACGAGGAGAACATGACCAAATTCCGCCTGAAGGCGAATGAGGTGCTGGAGATCGTCATTCTTGAGGCCGACAAGATGAAAGCGGCCGTGCCCGAGCTGCTCGAAGAGCTGACCTTCTGCATCGGCGGCATCAACGAGCGCTACGAGGATTACGGCGAGAAGCCGGCGCTGGAACTGGTCCTGCGCTAAATCCACGAGGCAGCGTTCAACCGGCGCTGCCTTTCTTACATTTCCCCCTCGCACCGCGGTGTCGCCGCAGTGCAAAATGAACGGGTTATAATGACCGGTTCCACATCCCACATTACGTCTGCAGAAATCATGCAAGAAAAATATAGTCCAGCCGAAGTAGAACAGGCCGCCCAGGCCTACTGGAAGTCGATCGACGCCTATAAGGCCGTCGAAAACGACCCGCGTTTCCCGAAAGGCAAGTATTACGCCTGCTCGATGCTGCCTTACCCATCGGGCAAGCTGCACATGGGTCACGTGCGCAACTATACGATCAATGACGTGATGTACCGCTACCTGCGGATGAACGGCTACAACGTCCTGATGCCGATGGGCTGGGATGCGTTCGGCATGCCGGCCGAGAACGCGGCAATGGCCAATAACGTGCCGCCGGCCGAATGGACGTATTCGAACATCGCCCACATGCGTGGCCAGATGGAGTCGATGGGCCTGGCGATCGACTGGTCGCGCGAAATGACCGCCTGCAAGCCGGACTACTACAAGTGGAACCAGTGGATGTTCCTCAAGATGCTCGAGAAGGGCATCATCTACCAGAAGACCGGCACCGTGAACTGGGATCCGATCGACCAGACCGTGCTGGCCAACGAACAGGTCGTCGATGGCCGCGGCTGGCGTTCGGGCGCGCTGATCGAGAAGCGCGAAATCCCGATGTACTACGTGCGCATCACCGACTACGCCGACGAGCTGCTCGACCACGTCGACAACAAGCTGCCTGGCTGGCCGGAGCGCGTGCGCACCATGCAGGCCAACTGGATCGGCAAGTCGACCGGCGTGCGCTTCGCCTTCCCGCACAGCGTGAAGGACGACAGCGGCGACGCGATCGGCGACGGCAAGCTGTACGTGTTCACCACCCGCGCCGACACCATCATGGGCGTGACCTTCTGCGCCGTGGCGCCAGAACATGCGCTGGCCCAGCACGCGGCCCGCAACAACCCCGAACTGCAAGCGTTCATCGCCGAGTGCAAGCTGGGTTCCGTGATCGAAGCCGATATGGCGACCATGGAGAAGAAGGGCATGCCGACCGGCCTGTTCGTCACCCATCCGGTTACGCAAGAACAAGTCCCGGTCTGGGTCGGCAACTATGTCCTGATCACCTATGGCGACGGCGCCGTGATGGGCGTGCCGGCGCACGACGAGCGCGACTTCGGCTTCGCGAAAAAATACAATCTGCCGATCAAGCAGGTGGTGGCGGTGGAAGGCCAGGAATTCTCGCTCGACGCCTGGCAGGAGTGGTACGGCGACAAGGAAAACGGCCGCACCATCAATTCGGGCAAGTACGACGGCCTCGATTACACCTCGGCCGTCAATGCCGTGGCCGGCGAGCTGGCAAACCACGGCCTGGGCGAGAAGAAGACCA
The DNA here is from genome assembly GCF_005222695.1 of Massilia sp. HP4. Taxonomy (GTDB): domain Bacteria; phylum Pseudomonadota; class Gammaproteobacteria; order Burkholderiales; family Burkholderiaceae_D; genus Telluria. The sequence goes on from NZ_STGG01000047.1 coordinate 67,438, forward strand.
CCTTCCGCCTGCGCGACTGGGGCATCTCGCGCCAGCGCTACTGGGGCACCCCGATCCCGATGATCCACTGCGGCGAATGCGGCTCGGTGCCGGTTCCCGAAGCCGACCTGCCGGTCGTGCTGCCCGAGCACCTGGTCCCGGACGGCACCGGCAACCCGCTGAACAAGGACGAAGCCTTCCTCGCCTGCGACTGCCCGCAATGCGGCAAGCCGGCGCGCCGCGAGACCGATACGATGGATACCTTCATCGATTCGTCGTGGTACTACATGCGCTATACCTCGCCGGGTTCGAACGAGGCGATGGTCGACGCCCGCAACGATTACTGGATGCCGATGGACCAGTACATCGGCGGCATCGAGCACGCCGTCATGCACCTGCTGTATGCGCGCTTCTGGACCAAGGTGATGCGCGACTTCGGCCTCGTGAAATTCGACGAGCCCTTCGTGAACCTGCTCACGCAGGGCATGGTGCTCAACGAGACCTACTACCGCGAAGACGCATCGAGCAAGAAGACCTGGTTCAATCCGGCCGACGTCGACCTGACCTTTGACGACAAGGGCCGCCCACAGAGCGCGGTCCTGCGCGCGGACGGCCAGCCGGTGGAGATCGGCGGCACCGAGAAGATGTCGAAGTCGAAGAACAACGGCATCGACCCGCAAGCCCAGATCGAGCAGTACGGCGCCGACACCGCGCGCCTGTTCACGATGTTCGCTTCGCCGCCGGAGCAGACCCTGGAATGGTCGAACAGCGGCGTCGAAGGCGCCAGCCGTTTCCTGCGCCGCGTGTGGGCCTTCGGCTATGCGCAGCGCGAGCGCATTGCGGCGTCGTTCAATGGCGAAGCGCAAGGCACGTTGAATGACGACCAGAAGACGCTGCGCCGCGAAGTGCACAAGGTGCTGCAGCAGGCCGACTACGACCTGAAGCGCATCCAGTACAACACCGTGGTCTCGGCCTGCATGAAGATGCTCAACACGCTCGAGTCGGCCAAGCTGGACGACTCGGCGGCCTCGAACGCGATTATCGCCGAAGGCTTCTCGGTCTTCCTGCGCTTGCTGAACCCGGTTGCGCCGCACATCACCCACGCGCTGTGGCAGGAACTGGGCTTCGCCCAGGCCCATGGCGACATCCTGAATGCCGCCTGGCCGCAGGTCGACCCGGCCGCGCTGGAGCAGTCCGAGATCGAGATGATGATCCAGGTGAACGGCAAGCTGCGCGGCTCGGTCAAGGTAGGCAAGGATGCCGACAAGGCCGCCATCGAAGCCGCCGCGCTGGCCTCCGAGGCGGTGCAGAAGTTCATCGAAGGCACGCCGAAGAAGGTCATCGTGGTGCCCGGCAAACTCGTCAACATCGTGGTGTAAGCATGAGCATGAACGCGTCGAACAAGACCCTGGTGCGCTTGATGGCCGCCATGCTGGTGGCGGCAGTCCTGGCCGGCTGCGGCTTCAAGCTGCGCGGCAGCGACGGCCAGTACAATCTGCCGTTCCAGAGCATCTGGCTGTCGTTCAACGAAGCCTCGCCGCTGGGCACGGAGCTCAAGCGGAACCTGCGCGCGGGCGACACCGTGCGCATCGAGAACGATGCTTCCAAGGCCGAGGCGCTGTTCGACGTGCTCAGCGAAACGCGCGGCAAGTCCATCCTGTCGCTCAACAGCCTGGGCCGGGTACGTGAGTACTCGCTCAGCTATACCCTGGTATTCCAGGTGCGCGACGCCAACAACCGCCAGTTGCTGGCGCCGACCGAGATCACCCTGCGCCGCAATATCGCCTTCGACGAAGGGCAGGTGCTGGCCAAGGAATCCGAAGAAGCGCTGCTGTACCGCGACATGCAGTCCGACCTGGTGCAGCAGATCCTGCGGCGCCTGGCGGCGATCAAGCCGGCGTGAGGGACTAGTCAGCGATGCAGTTGCGGCTCGAGGCGCTCGACGGCCATCTCTCCAAGGGCTTGGCGTCCTTGTATGTGATTACCAGCGACGAGCACCTGCTCGCGCTGGAAGCGGCCGACCGGATCCGCAAGACGGCGCGCGCCCAGGGTTACACCGAGCGCGACGTGCTCACGGTCGAGCGCAGCTTCAAATGGGGCGAGCTGCTGGCCGCCAACCAGGCGCTGTCTCTGTTCGGCGACAAGAAGCTGATCGAGCTGCGCATCCCGACCGGCAAACCGGGCAAGGACGGCAGCGCGGCGCTGCAGGCTTACGCGAAAGACCTCGGCCCCGACAACCTCACCCTGGTCACATTGCCCAAGCTCGACTGGCAGACCGCCAAGTCGTCGTGGGTGACGGCGCTGCAGCAGGCCGCCGTCTACATCGAGATCCCGAACGTCGAGCGCGCGCACCTGCCGGGCTGGATCGGCCAGCGCCTGTCGAGCCAGGGCCAGGGCGCCGAGCGCCAGAGCCTGGACTTCATCGCCGACCGGGTCGAGGGCAACCTGCTGGCGGCGCACCAGGAAATCCAGAAGCTGGGGCTGCTGTACGAGCCTGGCAAGCTCAGTTTCGAGCAGGTGCACGATGCGGTGCTGAACGTGGCGCGCTACGATGTGTTCAAGCTGTCCGAGGCCATGCTGGGCGGCGATCCGGCGCGCCTGGCGCGCATGCTCGAGGGCTTGAAAGGCGAGGGCGAGGCGCTGCCGCTGGTGCTGTGGGCGGTGTCCGAAGAGATCCGCACGCTGCTAAAATTAAAGACCGGCATGTCGCAGGGACGCCCGCTGGGCGCGCTGCTGAAGGAATACCGGATCTGGGGACCGCGCGAGCGGATGATGGAACCGGCGCTGCGCCGCGTGTCGCTGGGCACGCTAGAGGCAGCGCTGCAAGAAGCAGCGCAGGTCGACCGCATGGTCAAGGGCTTGCGCTCGAAGCAGTTCGCGGGCGATGCGTGGGATGCGATGTTGCAGCTGGCGTTGAAGGTGGCGCGCTAAGGCAGCCTTCAATACGGATGTGCATCGCGGCCGAGGCGCCTGATCGATAACGCAACGGGAATACGATGGACATCACCGCACACATGCACACGCTGGGCCGCCAGGCCCGCGCCGCCTCGCGCGCCATGGCGCGCGCCGACACGGCCACCCGCAACCGCGCCTTGGAACTGATCGCGGCCGCCATCGAGCGCGATGCCGACGACCTGCGCGCCGCCAACCGGCAAGACCTGGACGCCGCGCAGGCCGCCGGCCTGGCCCCGGCCCTGATGGACCGCCTGGCCCTGTCGGACGCCGCGATCGCCACCATGGTCGCCGGCCTGCGCCAGATCGCGACCTTGCCCGATCCGGTCGGCGAGATCTCGAACATGAAGGTGCGCCCGAGCGGCATCCAGGTGGGCCAGATGCGCGTGCCGCTGGGCGTGATCGGCATCATCTATGAAGCGCGGCCGAACGTGACGGTCGACGCGGCGGGCCTGTGCATCAAGAGCGGCAATGCCGCCATCCTGCGCGGCGGTTCGGAAGCGATCCACTGCAACCGCGCGCTGGCCAGGCTGGTGGCCGAAGGCCTGGCGGGCGCCGGCCTGCCGCAAGACGCGGTGCAAGTGGTCGATACCACCGACCGCGCCGCCGTGGGCGCCCTGATCACGATGCCGGACCACGTGGACGTGATCGTCCCGCGCGGCGGCAAGGGCCTGATCGCGCGCCTGATGAAGGAAAGCACGGTGCCGATGATCAAGCACCTGGACGGCATCTGCCACGTGTATATCGACGACAAGGCCGACACCGACAAGGCGCTGGCGGTGGCGTTCAATGCCAAGTGCCACCGCTACGGCACCTGCAACACGATGGAAACCCTGCTGGTGGCGCGCGCCATCGCCCCAAGCGTGCTGCCGCGCCTGGCCGGGCTGTATGCGACGAAAGAGGTCGAGCTGCGCGCCGACCCCGAGTCGCATGCGATCCTGGCCGGCTACCCGCACCTGGTCAAGGCAACGCAAGAAGACTGGTCGACCGAGTACCTGGCCCCGATCCTGGCGGTCAGGGTGGTGGCCGATATGGATGAAGCGATCGACCACATCACGGCGTATTCGTCGAAGCATACCGAGTCCATCATCACCGAGGACTATACGAGCGCCATGCGCTTCCTGCGCGAAGTAGACTCGGCCTCGGTGATGGTGAACGCCTCGACCCGCTTCGCCGACGGTTTCGAGTACGGCCTGGGCGCCGAGATCGGGATCTCGAACGACAAGCTGCATGCGCGCGGCCCGGTCGGGCTGGAAGGACTCACTTCGCTCAAGTACGTCGTGTTCGGGCACGGCGAAGTTCGCAATTAAAACAAAGGAACCGCATGTACCTCTGGATCAAAGCCCTGCACATCGTCTTCATCGCCTCGTGGTTCGCCGGCCTGTTCTACCTGCCGCGCATCTTCGTGAACCTGGCCCAGGAAACCAATCCGGCGGCGCTCGAGCGCCTGCAGGGCATGGCGCGCCGCCTGTACCGCTTCACCACGATCCTGATGGTGCCGGCCCTGCTGCTCGGCCTGTGGCTGGCGATGATGATCGGCATGAAGCATGGCTGGCTGCATGCGAAGCTGCTGCTGGTGGTGCTGGCGATCGGCTACCACCACGCTTGCGGGTCGATCCTCAAGAAATTCGAGCGCGGTGTGAATACGCGTAGCCACAAATGGTTCCGCTGGTTCAATGAAGTGCCGGTCATCCTGCTCCTGGCGATCGTGATCCTGGCAACAGTAAAGCCGTTCTGAACGGCGACATCAACAATACGACGGTCATCCGGAACCCCGGGTGACGCGTTATCAACAACGTTTCATCAACGGACAAAGGGTACCCCTCATGGCTTCTTATTTTTGCCCATGCCCGCGCGGCATGGAAGCGGCGCTGGCCGAAGAACTGGGCGAGATCGCCCAACTTTCCACCACCTTCAAGGTGCACAACCAGGTCCCGGGCGGCGTGCACTGCTCGGGTTCGATGCAGGACGCCTGGCTGGTCAACCTGCACTCGCGCATCGCGTCGCGGGTGCTGATGCGCATGGGCCAGCGCAGCTACTCGAACGAAAACGACATCTACGACCTGGTGCTCGAGCAGCCCTGGGAAGACTGGTTCGGCCCCGACCATACCATCCGCGTGGACGTCACCGCCGTCAAGTCGCCGCTCAAGAGCCTCGAATTCACTACGCTCAAGATCAAGGACGCGATCTGCGACCGCTTCCGCGACCAGTTCGACAAGCGCCCGTCGGTCAATACGCGCGAACCTGACATGCGCATCGTCGGCTTCCTCGACCCGCGCAATTTCATCATCTACCTGGACACCTCGGGCGAGGCGCTGTTCAAGCGCGGCTGGCGCGAAGAGACGGGCGACGCGCCGCTGCGCGAGAACCTGGCCGCGGGCTTGCTGCGCGTAGCGGGCTGGAAGCCGGGCGTGCCGCTGTTCGACCCGATGTGCGGCTCGGGCACGATCCTGGTCGAGGCGGCCCAGATGGTGCAGGGCATCCCGCCCGGCGCCCGCCGCCGCTTCGCCTTCGAACAGTTTGCCGACCACGACCGCCAGGCCTGGGCCGCAATGAAGGCCGCGATCAAGCCGAACCCGCTGCCGGGCGAACCGACCATCTTCGGCTCGGACATCTCGGGCGACATGGTCGCCATGACGCGCCATAACCTGAAGGTGGCCGGCATCCTGTTCGACGTGCCGCTCAAGCAGATCGAGGCCCAGCACGTGGTGGCGCCGCTAGATGCGCCAGGCATCCTGCTGACCAACCCGCCATACGGCGAGCGGATCGGCGTGCGCGGCGACAGCACCGTGCCGCAGGACGAGATGGCCATGGGCTTCTACTCGGCCTTCAGTACCACGCTCAAGCAGCGCTTCGCCGGCTGGACCGCCTACCTGTTCACTGCCGATCTTGGTTTGCCCAAGATGCTGCGCCTGAAGGAATCGCGCAAGACGCCGTTCTTCAACGGCGCGCTCGAATGCCGCCTGTTCCGCTTCGATATGGTGGCGGGCTTCAACCGCCGCGAGGGTGCAACCCCGAGCAAAACCGAAACAGGACAGAACTGAACTGGATTAAACGATGCTGCCGCCAACCGACCCGCCCGATCTACCCAAGGACCCCGTCACCCCGGTTCCGCTGCCCACTCCCCACAAGATCGTGATGCTGTCGGCCGGCGGCCTGGCGACCCTGCTGGCGGCCCTGGCGATGCTGGGACCGTTCTCGATCGATGCCTACCTGCCGGCCTTCCCGCAGATCCAGGCCGAACTGGCGGCCACGCCGCTCGAGGTGCAGCAGACCCTGACCGCCTATATGCTGGCCTTCGCCGGCATGGTGCTGTGGCATGGCGCGCTGTCGGACGCCTTCGGGCGCCGCAACGTGATCCTGGTGGCGCTGGTGGTGTTCGCGATCGGCACCTTCGGCTGCGCCTCGGCGTCCTCGGTGCACTACCTGTGGGTGTTCCGCATCATGCAGGGCGTGTCGGCCGGTGCCGGCGTGGTCGTGGGCCGCGCCATTATCCGCGACCTGTATTCGGATACCGCGGCAGCGCGCCTGCTGTCGATGGTGACCATGATCTTCTCGATCGCCCCGGCCATCGCGCCGGTGGTGGGCGGCTGGATCGTGCTGTGGTTCGACTGGCGCGCCATCTTTCTGGCGCTGTGCATCTACACCGTGCTGCTCGGCTGGTTCTGCTGGAAGCACCTGCCCGAGACCATCCCGAGTACCCAGCGCCAGCCTTTCAACCCGCGTTTTTTGGCCAAGAGCTATGGCGCCATCTTCAGCTCCTTCCTGTTCCACATGAAGGCCGGCGTGACCGCCCTGAATTTCGGCGGCCTGTTCCTGTACATCGCGGCGGCGCCGGTCATGCTCCCCGAGAGCCTGGGCCTGGGCCCGTCGCAGTTCGCCTGGCTGTTCGTGCCGACCGTGAGCGGGATCTTCCTCGGTTCGCTGATGGCCAACCGCCTGGCCGGCAAGATGGATTTTGCGCGCCAGATCCGCATCGGCTTTTTCTTCATGCTGGCCGCGGTGAGCTTCAACGTGGCTTACCACGCCTTCCTGCCGCCGGCCCTGCCGTGGACGGTGGCGCCGATGTTCTTCTTCACCTTCGGCAGCTCGCTGATCGCGCCCGGCGCGACCCTGCTGGCGCTCGACCTGTTCCCGCACATCCGCGGCACGGTCGCCTCGTGCCAGTCCTTCGTCTCGACCCTGCTGGGCGCGATCGTGGCCGGCGTCGTGGCGCCGGTGCTGTCGCATTCGGTGCTGGCGCTGGCGATCGGCCAGATGTTCTTCGTGCTGCTGTCGCTCGCTTTCTGGGATACGGCGAGGCGGCATCGCAGGAAACTGCGGGCGCGGGGAGAGCATGTGCCCTGAAACAGAAACCCGGCCTGCCCGGGTTTTTTTGTGTCGAATAATTATGAAATTTTGAGAAACAGTCGTATCGATGCAACAAGCATATGTCAGTTTCTCATAGACATACCTCTAGAGTATCTCTTCGGCAAGCATTATTCTTGTAACTATTGTTCCTGATCAGAAATGTATATATGCTACGATACGTTTTTTTACATCTGGAACAGAGGGCAAACTCGTCGCCTGTTTCATTGACTGACGTGCTAGACGTTGTGGCAGGCCTCCACGAGCGGCAGCGCCACCAACCCTTCTACAAGTGGCGGCCGTGTTTGAAAACATGCACCAATCCGACCAGGATATCCGCAATCGCCTCCTGATTGCCCGTCTGCCGGCCATGCCGCAGATCCTGGTCAAGCTGATCGAGCACCTGCAGGCCGACGACCTCGGCATGCCGGAGCTGGCCGCCCTGATCTCGAAGGATGCCGGCATGACCGGCAAGCTGCTGGCGGTTGCCAACAGCTCCGCCTACCACCGCAGCACGCGCAGCGCCAACCTCGAACAGTCGCTGGTGGCGCTCGGCACCGACATGATCAAGACCCTGGTCATCAGCGATTCGGTATTCCAGACTTTTAACAGTTTTCCCCATTCGAACAGCACCGACCTGCGCGCGTTCTGGAAGAATTCGCTCAGTGCCGCGGTGCTGGCGCGCGAGGCGGCGCGTGCGCTCGACTACGCGCACCCCGAAGAAGCCTATCTCGCCGGCCTGCTGCACAACGTCGGCCGGCTGGCGCTGCTGGCCGCGGCGCCCAAGGAATACGGCTTCAACTTCACCGCGCGCGACGACGAAGACCTGTGCGCGGTCGAGCAGCGCACCCTGCAGATCACCCATACCGAGGCCGGCGCCTGGCTGCTCGAGCGCTGGCAGCTCGATTCCTTCCTGGCCGACGCGGTGCTGTACCACCACGAACCGAGCGCGCGGCTCGAGTCCAGCCATCCGCTGATCCGCATCGTGCGCCTGGCGCACGTGCTGTCCAGCCATGCGGACGACGCCACGATGGTGAACGACGCCTGCGCGCTGTGCGGCATCGACGCCGAGTGCGCGGCGCAGATGGTGCAGGGGGCCGCGCGCCAGGTCGAGCAGGCCGCCGCCCACCTGGGCATCGACCTGGCCGGCGCCGACGACATCCCGAGTCCGCCGGCCCATGCGCCGGCGCTCCCGGGCGACCCGGTGCAGCAGCGCCTGAACGAGGAAGTGCGCAATATGGTGCTGGTGTCCGAGGTCGGGCAAAGCCTGGCGCGCCAGCAGGGCGAGTCGGGCCTGCTGGACGCGATGACGCGCACCGCGCGCATCCTGTTCGACTTCGAAAGCGCCGTGGTGCTGCTCGAGAACCCGACCGGCCAGCTGCTGGCCGGCGCGCCGACCTTCGGCGTGCAGCGTATCGCCGAATTCACGGTGCCGCTGTCCAGGGGCGGGCCGGTTGCGCGCAGCGCGCTCGAACGCCGTCCAGCCTTCGTGCAGCGCGAGCGCCAGCAGGATCAACTGGGCCTGGCCGAAGAGCAGCTGCTGCGCATGCTGGGCACCGACAGCCTGGTGGTGGTGCCGCTGGTCGCCGGCGCGCGCTGCCTGGGTGTGCTGGTCGGCGGCGTGCCGGGCTGGCAGCTGCCGCATTGCCAGCGCCGCGAGCGTTTCATGCAGGCCTTCGGCGCGCAAGCCGCCGGCGCGCTCGAAAACCTGCTGCTCGAGCGCGGCCACGCGCGGCGCCAGCTGGCCAGCGTGGCCGAGGAATTCCGCGACGCCTCGCGCCGCGTGATCCACGAGGTGAACAATCCGCTGGCGATCATCAAGAACTACCTGAGCGTCCTGGATGGCAAGCTGGCGCGCCAGGAACCGGTGGGCGGCGAGCTGTCGATCCTGAACGAAGAGATCGACCGCGTCGGCCAGCTGATCGGCAGCCTGGCCGATCCACGCGCGCCGGGCGACCCGGAACCCGGCTCGCGCCCGCTGGACGCGGCCAAGGTGGTGGACGACGTGCTGCGCCTGTTCCGCAGCAGCGGCTTCGTGCCGGCCACGACCCAGGTGGTGACGCGCATGGAAGGCGACGGCGCGATCGAGGGCGACCCCGACCTGCTCAAGCAGATCCTGGTCAACCTGGTCAAGAACGCGGTCGAGGCCCTGGGCAGTCGCCCGGATGGCCGGATCGAGATCGTCAACCGCGGCCACGTGAACCGCGAGCGCCAGGTCTACCTTGAGCTGGTCGTCAGCGACAACGGTCCCGGCCTGTCGCGCGAGGTACTGGCCAAGCTGTTTTCGCCGGTCACGAGCGGCAAGGACGGCATGGAAAGCGGCACCAACGGCAACCGCGGCCTGGGCCTGTCGATCGTCCACGGCCTGGTCAAGAAGCTGGGCGGCCATATCGCATGTCGCAGCGGCGGCGCCGGCACTTCCTTTGAAATCCTCCTGCCGGCGTGGTCCGGCGCCGGCGCGGCTCCCGCGCTGCCGGCGCGCGCCCTCGGTTCGGCTTAGACCCCACCATGTTTCCCGGCGAACCCGCTCCCTACTCCCAGACCCTCGAGACCGACAGCCAGCCACGCCTGCTGCTGGTCGACGACGAGCCACGCCTGCTGTCCTCGCTGTACGAACTGCTGCAGGGACGCGGCTACCGCCTCGTAACGGCGCCGTCGGGAACCGAAGCCTTGGCTCACCTGTCCCGTCAGCACTTCGACCTGGTCCTGCTCGACCTGCGCCTGCCCGATATCGGCGGCCATGAGATCATGGACTTCATCAACGAGAAAGGCATCGACGCCGACGTCATCGTGATGAGCGGCGAAATCGGGATCGACGCCGCGATCGGCGCGCTCAAGCGCGGCGCCTACAGCTACCTGCGCAAGCCGTATAGCCGCGAGGAGCTGCTGTCGACGGTGAGCAATGCGCTGCAGCGGCGCCGCCTGACGCTGGACAACGCGCGTATCGCGAACCAGCTCGAGAACTCCGAGAAGATGTACCGCTACCTGGTCGATTCGTCGCCGGACATCATCTATACGCTGAACCACGAGGGCCGCTTCACCTTCGTCAACGACCGCGCCTACCAGCTGCTCGGCTACACGCGCGAAGAGCTGATCGGCCAGCATTACTCGATCCTGGTGCACGAGGAAGACCTGGAGCGCGCGCGCTATGTGTTCAACGAGCGCCGGGTCGACGAACGCGCCTCGCGCAACGTCGAGCTGCGCCTCAAGTGCCGCGGCGGCAACGGCAATAGCGACCGCACCTTCAACACCACCCTGATGACGATCTCGCTCAACGCGATCGGCATGCACGTGCCTGACCAGGAGGTCAAGAAGCTGGAGTTCTTCGGCACCTATGGCGTGGCGCGCGACATCACCGACCGCAAGCGCGCCGAAGAAGTCATCTCCTACCAGGCCTACCACGACATCCTGACCGACCTGCCGAACCGCATCCTGTTCAAGGACCGCCTGGGCCTGGCCGTGATCCAGGCCAAGCGCAAGCAGACCGAGCTCGCGGTGATGTTCATCGACCTCGACCGCTTCAAGCTGGTGAACGACACGCTCGGCCATGTGAAAGGCGACGAGCTGCTGCAGCAGGCTGCGGGGCGCCTCAAGGAATGCCTGCGCAAGGGCGACACCCTGGCGCGCCAGGGCGGCGACGAATTCACGATCGTGCTGCCCGAGCTGCGCGACCGCGACGACGCGCGCATGGTGGCCGACAAATTCCTGGAAGTGCTGCAGGAGCCGTTCGACCTGGACGGGCACGAAGTGCACATCTCGGCCTCGATCGGCATCGCGATCTATCCGAAGGATGGCGAATCGATCGACGAACTGCTGCGCCACGCCGACATCGCGATGTACCAGGTCAAGGCGCTGGGCAAGAACGGCCACAGCTTCTACCACGACTCGATGCTGGAAGTGTCGCACCAGAAGATCGCGCTGGAGCAGGCGCTGCGCCGCGCGCTCGAGCACGACGAGCTGGAGATGTTCTACCAGCCGCAGATCGACGCCATGACCGGCCGCATCACCGGCGCCGAAGCCCTGATGCGCTGGAACCATCCAACGCGCGGGCGCCTGTCGGCCGGCGAGTTCCTGCCGTTCGCCGAAGAGAACGGCCTGATGCTGCCGATCTCGGACTGGATGATCGGCGCGCTGTGCCGTGACATGCTGCAGTGGAATGCGATCGGCGGCAGCGAGATCCGTTTGTCGCTGAACCTGTCGCCGCAATACCTCGACCGCGGCGACTTTTTCGAGAAGATGCGCGGCGCGCTGGCGCGCTACGGCATCTCGCCGCAGCAGATCGAGGTGGAGATCACCGAGAACATCTGCATCCGCAATCCGCAGTACGCGATCGAGCAGCTCAACAAGCTGTGCCAGCTGGGGGTGTCGATCGCGATCGACGATTTCGGCACCGGCTATTCGTCGCTATCGTACCTGCACCGCTTCCCGATCCACACCGTCAAGATCGACCAGTCCTTCGTCAAGGAGATCCACCAGGAGGACGGCCACTATCCGGTGATCCTGGCGATCATCTCGATCGCGCGCGGCCTGGGGCTGAACCTGATCGCCGAAGGCGTCGAGACCGACGAGCAGGCGCGCTACCTGCGCGCCAACGGCTGCCTGACGATGCAGGGCTACCTGTTCTACCGCCCGATCTCGCTGCACGACTTCATGGCGGCGCTGCGCACCCAGTCGGGCGCGGCCAGCCTGCGTGCGGTGCAGGCCTGACCGACCATGCCGGGCGCCGCGCTGCAATCGAACGACACCCCTACCTATAGCGCCGAATTCCTGCGCGTGAAGGGGCTGGCCGAGCGCGGCGTGGCCCAGGCCCAGCATAGCCTGGGCTTCATGTACGTCAATGGCCAGGGCGTGCCCAGAAACGACGAGCTGGCGGTGGTCTGGTACCGGATGGCCGCCACCGGCGGCCTGGCGCAGGCCCAGTACAACCTTGGCGTGATGTTCCAGAAGGGCCAGGGCGTGGAGCAGGATTTCGCCCAGGCGGCCCACTGGTACGGGCGCGCCGCCGAGCAGGGCTATGCGCCGGCCCAGTACAACCTGGGCTGGCTGTATGCGAAGGGCCACGGCGTGGCCAGCGACGTGGGCCAGGCGCTGCACTGGTTCAGCCAGGCGGCGGAGCAGGGAGAACCGGGCGCGCAACACAACCTGGGCATGATGTTCGAGACCGGCAAGGGCGTGCCGCAAGACCAGGAAGCGGCCCTCGGCTGGTACCGGCGCGCGGCGGAGCAGGGCTATATGCGCTCGCAATACAACCTGGGCCTGCGCTACGACGCCGGCCAGGGCGTGGCGCGCGATGCGGCAGAAGCGCTGGCATGGATGCGCAAGGCGGCCGACCAGGGCCATGCGCCGGCCCAGTTCAACCTCGGCCTGCGCTACGACAAGGGGCAGGACGTCGCGCAGGACAGCGCGCAGGCGGTGCATTGGTACGGCCGCGCCGGCGAGCAGGGACATGCCAGCTCGCAGTTCAATCTCGCCTTGATCCACGACACCGGCCACGGCGTGCCGCGCGACGAGGCGCTTGCCTTGCAATGGTACCGGCGCGCCGCTGGACAGGGCCATGCCGGCGCCCAGAACAGCCTCGGCATGCGCTACGAACACGGGCAAGGCGTGGCGGTCGACGCCGCGCAGGCGGCCGACTGGTACCGCCGTGCGGCCGAACAGGGACTGCCTGCGGCCCAGTATCACCTGGGACAGCTGATCGATGCCGGCAACGGCGTCGAGCAGGATGCTGCCCGCGCTGCCCACTGGTACCGCAAGGCGGCCGAGCAGGGCCATTTGCGGGCCCAGTTCGACCTCGGCCTGCGGTATGAGGCCGGCAACGGCGTCGAGCAGGACTTCGCCCAGGCGCTGGGCTGGTACCGGCGCGCGGCCAGCCAGGATTACGCGCCGGCCCAGTACAAGGTCGGCGCGCTGCTCGACCGGCTCGACGCGGGCGACCCGTTCGAGGCGACCGACTGGTTCCACAAGGCGGCCGACCAGCGGCACGCGCTGGCGCAGTTCGAGCTGGGGCTGCGCTACGATTGCGGCAAGGGCGCGGAACGCGACTACGAGGCCGCCCACTTCTGGTACCTGTGCGCCGCGCGCCAGGGCCATGCGCGGGCCCAGTTCAATCTCGGCGTGATGTATGCGGCGGGACAGGGCGCCCAGCGCGACCTGGTCGAGGCCTATGCCTGGCTGCACCGGGCCGGCGCTGCCGGCGTGGCGCCTGCGTCGGCCTACCTTGGCAAGATCGCGGGACGGATGGAAGCACAACAGTTGTCCCAGGCGGAACGGTTGATTTCGGCGTAAGCGCCTTCCGTCGAAAGCGCTTACTGCACCGCATTTGAACCGGCAGTAACTGCGCGCGGCTGCGCCAACGCACCGTGTGCGTATGCACGCCGCGTTATACTGTATGTCCATACAGTCACGCGCGCGCGATGGAACTCAACGACAAGCTGGAAATCTTGGCCGACGCGGCCAAGTACGACGCATCCTGCGCCAGCAGTGGTGCGCCCAAGCGCGGTTCCGAGGGCAAGGACGGCCTGGGCGCCACCACCGGCATGGGCATCTGCCACAGCTATACGCCCGATGGCCGCTGCGTCTCGCTGCTCAAGATCCTGCTCACCAATTTCTGCATCTACGACTGCCAGTACTGCATCAACCGGCGCACCTCGAACGTGCCGCGAGCGCGCTTCGCGGTCGATGAAGTGGTCAAGCTGACCCAGGATTTTTACCTTCGCAACTACATCGACGGCTTGTTCCTCAGTTCGGGCATCATCCAGTCGGCCGACTACACGATGGAGCAGCTGGTCGCGGTGGCGCGCCAGTTGCGCGAGGTGCACCAGTTCCGCGGCTACATCCACCTCAAGACCATCCCCGACGCCGATCCGCTGTTGATTCAAGAGGCGGGGCGCTGGGCCGACCGGCTGTCGGTGAACATCGAACTGCCGACCCACGACAGCGTGACCCGCCTCGCGCCCGAGAAAAGCGTCCACACGATCAAGCTGGCGATGGGCTCGATCCGGCGCAAGCTGGATGAAAAAGCCGAGGAACCGAAGGCGCCGGCATTCGCGCCGGCCGGCCAGAGCACGCAGATGATCGTCGGCGCCGACGCCAGCGACGACCACACCATCCTGAATACGGCCGAGACGCTGTACGGCAGCTATAAGCTCAAGCGCGTGTATTACTCGGCCTTTAGCCCGATCCCGCAAAGCCCCGGCAGCGTGCCGCTGGCGCCGCCGCCGTTATTGCGCGAACACCGCCTGTACCAGGCCGATTTTCTCTTGCGCGGCTACGGCTTCACGGCTGGCGAACTGATGCCGCAGTCGGGCAACCTGGCGCTGGATATCGATCCCAAGCTGGCCTGGGCGCTGGCCAACCGCGAGCACTTTCCGATGGACCTGAACCGGGTCGACGCTTCGCTGATCCCGCGCATTCCCGGGATCGGCCTGCGCAACGCCAAGCGCATCGTCGAGCTGCGCCGCCTGCGCCGCATCCGCTGGGAAGATCTGTCGCGCCTGCGCTGCAGCCTCAAGAAGCTGGCGCCGTTCGTCGTCACCGCCGACTACAAGCCGGCGCAGGGCGCGACCAGTTCCGAACTGCTGCGCAAGCACATGGCCGATGCGCCGCAGCAGATGAACCTGTGGCCCGAATTGCAGGCGGCATGAACCCTGCCATCAGCGCGGCCGAACTTGCCGCCGGCGCGGTGGCGAACGTGCGCGCGGGCCGGCCGCTGCTGGTCCAGGACTTTATCGAATGGCGCGCGGTGGCGCGCGAACTGCTGCGCGCCGGCGTGCCGCCTGAAGCGGTGACCTGGGGCGCGCCGGGCGCCGACCTGTTCTCGGGTGCGCCGGCCGCATCGCCGGCTGCGCATAATGGGGCAGACCTCCTGTCGCTCCCGACGCAAGCGGAAGCGCAGGAGCCTTCGAACGCAACGGCGCCAAGGCCGCATGTCCCTCGCTCGCTGATGGAGATGTTGCAGACCGCCGCCTGCTACCGCGATCGCGACCGCTGGGCCTTCCTGTACCGGGTGATCTGGCGCTGGCAGCAGGGCGAGCACGACGTGCAATCGCCCGCCGATCCGGACGGGCAGCGGCTGCACACGATGGTCAAGGCGGTGCGCCGCGAGGTACATGATATGCACGCCTACATCCGCTTCCGCGAACGGCCGCCCGAGGCCGGCGCGCCCCATTTCGTGGCCTGGTTCGAGCCGGCCCACGACGTCTTGCCGCAGGTGGCCGAACACTTTGTCGCGCGCATGGGCAAGGTGAGCTGGATGATCGCCACGCCCGATGCCAGCGTGCTGTGGGATGGCGCGACCCTGCACCATACCGGCCCGCTGATGTCGAGCGCGGCCGACCTGGACGATGCGGGAGAGGCGCTGTGGCTGACCTATTACCGCAGCATCTTCAATCCAGCGCGTTTGAATACGCAGGTGATGAACAGCCATATTCCATCGCGCTTCTGGAAGAACCTGCCGGAGGGCGCGCTGGTGCCTTCCCTGGTGAGCCAGGCGGGCCTGGGCGCGCGCCGCATCGGCCAGGTCGAGGCTGTGGGGCGGCGCAGCGGCCGCACGATCCCGATCGAAGCCGAGCAGGCCCAGCCCGAACGCCAGCAGCCGTCGAAATTGGACGAATGCCGGCGCTGCGAGCTGTGGGAACATGCGACCCAGGCGGTTGGCGGCGAAGGGCCGAAGAGCGCGAAAATCATGATCGTCGGCGAGCAGCCGGGCGACCAGGAAGACCTGGCCGGCCAGCCCTTCGTCGGCCCGGCCGGCAAGCTGCTCGACCGCGTGTTCGAGCAGGCCGGCGTGGATCGCGAGGGCGTCTACATCACCAACGCCGTCAAGCATTTCAAGTGGGAGCCGCGCGGCAAGCGGCGCCTGCACAAGACGCCGGCGCAGAAGGAGATCGAGGCCTGCCACTACTGGCTCGAGAAAGAGATCGCCACCCGCAAGCCGAAGGTGATCGTGGCCATGGGCGCGACCGCGCTCAAGTCGGTGCTGCAGACCGGAAGCGTGACCCTGAAGGATAAGCTCGGGCATCCGGTTCGGCATGGCGACAGCTGGGTGGTGACGATCTATCACCCGTCGTACGTGCTGCGTGTGCCGGATGAAGCGTCGAAGCACGAGGCGTTGTCGGTGATGGTGAAGGGCTTGAAGCTGGCGCAGGATTTACTCGACCGGCCCGATGTGCCAGAGCCGCCGGCAAGCTGATATATGCACGATATGCGTGGCTCATGTAATTGAAACAGGGGCGTTACAGCCTGGATGTCG
This sequence comes from Massilia sp. HP4, assembly GCF_005222695.1. Lineage (GTDB taxonomy): Bacteria > Pseudomonadota > Gammaproteobacteria > Burkholderiales > Burkholderiaceae_D > Telluria. The sequence goes on from NZ_STGG01000047.1 coordinate 83,966, forward strand.
AGGGCGTCGTTGACGTAATATCTGGCGGTCTCCATCACCGGATCTCTTCATGAGCAAATTGGTCGTACCCGTTTTCTGCATATGCATGCTGGCCGCTCCCGCATGGGCGCAATCGGAGGACGTGGCCGTTCCGGCGCAGGCCGCCGCCGATGTTGTCGACACGGCTGCCGCCGCCGGACCTGCGCCGGAGCAGATTCACGTCGTGGCCCAGCGTCCCGGTCCTGGCTTGTGGAAGGTGTCGAAAGGCGAACACGTCTTGTGGGTGTTCGGCATGTACGGGCCAGTGCCGAAGGACATGCAGTGGCGCTCGCACGAAGTCGAGAACGTCATCCGCAATTCGCAGGAATACCTGTCGGCACCCAGCGCCTCGGCGAACCCGGGCTTCTTCAAGTCGATCACGCTGCTGCCGAGCCTGATCGGCGTGCGCAAGAATCCGGATGGCGCCACCCTGCGCGACGTGATGCCGGCCGAAGACTATGCGCGCTGGAGCACGCTCAAGGCGAAGTACCTGCCCGAGAACGACGACGTCGAACGCGAACGTCCGATCTTCGCGGCCCAGGTGCTGTCGAATGCCGCGCGCAAGCAGGCAGGCCTGATCGACAGCCATGTGCTGCGCAAGCAGGTGGTCGAGCTGGTCAAGAAGGCAAAGCTGAAAGAGACCTCGTCCACCTTTGAGCTACCAATGGACAATGCGCGCGCAGTGCTGAAGAACTTCAAGAAGTCGACCCTTGGCGATGCGGCGTGCCTGGCGCGGACGATGGCCACGCTGGAACAGGACATCGAGGCCGCCAGCCAGCGCGCCAATGCCTGGGCCAAGGGCGACCTGGATGCGATGCGCAAGCTGGACTTCACCACGCGCGAGGAAGCCTGCTTCGGCGCCCTGATGAACAGCGCGGCATTCGATGCCGAGCCTGAATTCAAGAACATGAAAGCGCGCGCCGAGGCGATGTGGATCGCCTCGGCCGAGAGGGCGCTCGAGGCTAACGCGTCGACCTTCGCCATGCTGAGGGTCGACGAAATCTTCGATCCGAAAGGGGTTATTGCGGCGCTGGCGGCGAAAGGGTATACAGTCGAACAGCCGGATTGATCCGAGGCAGGCGCGGGAGGGGCGGAAAATTGTCAAACCGTCCCAAACGCGCGTAGAATGCTGGCAACGCGGGTGTAGTTCAATGGTAGAACGGCAGCTTCCCAAGCTTCATACGAGGGTTCGATTCCCTTCACCCGCTCCACACGATCACGTCGTATCCGCCGACGCTCATGAAATGATCTCCAGGACAGCATTCAAGGACCGCGCACTGCTGCTGCTGGCAGGCCTCGTCGCAGCAGGCGCAGCATGGGCGTTCTGGCGCTATCTTGGCGCCAACGCATTCGTCGTGCTGACGACCATCACCCTGATCGCACTCTGGCTCGACAACCGACGCTTGCGCCGTCAGCTGGGAACCAAGCCGCTGTTAGGGCCGGAACAGCGCTAACGGCAGCGCCATCTCATCGTTGGACGCAGTATCCTGTCGATTCCTTCACTCAGCCATGCGAGAACGAGGATGACACTGGACTCACCTTCACGCCGACGCCTGCTGCAAACGATGCTTGCCGCATCCGGCAGCCTGTCCCTGCCATCGCTGCACGCCGCGCCAGCAGCGGCGCCGCTGCTCACCCGCCCGATCCCCTCGTCCGGCGAACAGATCCCCGTCATCGGCCTGGGCAGCTGGATCACCTTCAACGTCGGCCGCGACCCGCAGGCGAGAGCCGAGTGCGCCGACGTCATGCGCCAGTTCTTCGCTGGCGGCGGCCGGTTGATCGACTCTTCCCCGATGTACGGCTCGGCCCAGGACGTGATCGGCGAAGCGGTGCAGGCCATCAAGCCGCCGCGCCTCTTCTCGGCCGACAAGGTCTGGATCAGCGGCGGCGCGCGCGGTCCGGGCCAGATAGAAACTTCGCGCAAGCTGTGGCGAGTACCGCGCTTCGACCTGCTGCAGGTGCATAACCTGCTGTCATGGGAAGAGCATCTCAAGACCCTGCAGGCCATGAAGAAGGAAGGGCGGCTGCGCTACGTCGGCATCACGACGTCGGAAGGTCGGCGCCATGGCGAGATCGAGAAGATCATGGCCTCGCACCCGATCGACTTCGTGCAGATCTCATACAACGCCCTCGATCGCGAGGTGGAACAGCGCATCCTGCCGCTGGCGCGCGAGCGCCGCATCGGCGTGATCGTCAACCGGCCGTTTCGCCAGGGCGACCTGACGCAGGCGCTGGCCGGCAAGCCGCTGCCCGGCTGGGGCGCGGAGATCGGCTGCACCACCTGGGCCCAGGCGCTGCTGAAGTTCATCGTCTCGCATCCCGCCGTCACCTGCGCGATCCCTGCCACGTCCAGCGTGGCCCATGTGCGCGAAAACCTGTTGGCCGGCGCCGGCCGGATGCCCGACGACGCCCTGCGCAAGCGCATCGCCCAGGATGCCGAGAGGCTGGCATGAGCGAGTGGTGGACCTACAGGCTGTCGGACTTCCTGATGTTCTCGCAGCGCAGCTACTACCGAATGATCGCCCTGTACAACGAGGCGGTGTGGCCCGCGCATCTGCTGGCACTGGCCGCCGGCCTTGTCGTTATAGGCTGCGTCGCGCTTCCCGGACCCCGCACGCGCCGTATCGCGCTGCTGGTGCTGACCGCGGCCTGGGCCTGGGCCGCCTGGGCCTACCACTGGCAGCGCTATGCGGACATCAACACCGCCGGGCCCTGGTTCGCGCTCGTATTCGGCGTGCAGGCACTGCTGCTGTGCTTCATGGCCCTGCGCCCGCACGGCGCCGCGCCGGCCCGCATGCAGAAGCACGTAGCGCTGGGCCTCACTGGCCTGGCGGTTATCGGATATCCGCTGCTGGCATTGGGCAGTGGCCGCGGCTGGAGCCAGGCCGAGGTATTCGGCATCGCCCCCGATCCGACGGCTGTTGCGACGCTGGGTGTGCTGCTGGCATGCCGCGCGCATCCGATCGCCTGGCTGATGCCGCTGGCCTGGTGCGCCGTCAGCGGCGCGACCTTGATGGAACTGCGGGTCGGTTATGCGTGGTTGCTGCCGACGTTTGCCATTCTTGCGGTGGCGGCTGGATTACTCTCCAGGCACTCGAAGCATTCGGCAGCGCATTGAGACGCGGGTTAGTTGCCGCTGCGAGGCAGCTTACGCGCGAGCAGCTGCTTGAGGGAGGCACCGGACATTCCAGGATAGCGGATGTCACCGATTCGCCAGCCTTCCTGGCTTTTGGCCAATCGGTATTCCAGCCTCACTTTTTCGCCGCTGGAAGGGGAGGTGAATTCGACAGCAACCATATCGTTGGGCGCTGAACGGATCGATAAATCGATAGCGGCCGGGTCCTGTGAAGCGAAGATCGGATCGAAGTCGAGGTTGCAAATCTCTCCAGATGCAGTAGCGCATTGACGGTCTTTGAGTAGCAGAGAAGCCAGTTCCTTGTCAAAGTATCGACGAAGGGTGGCGCCTTCTTGCTGCGTCAGCGGCTTACCAAAGGTATTGTTCGAGTTCGACAGTACCTGCCATGCAAAGGCCTTGTATAGGCTGCCGACAATGGCGATTTGCTCATCGGATGCTCGTGGCGCCGCAGGGCTTGAAGCCACGAAAAAGACGGCTAGCGCAATCGCTCCGAGTACGCGATTAAGGGCGGTAGACAGCATACTCAGGCCTTTCCCTGCGATAGTTAGGACCCGCCCAGAAGTCTCGCTGGGCGAAATCGGATATCCACTTTTGACCGTCGAATCCAGCGATATGACCAGCTGGATTTCCATCTCGATACGGTTGGATAACCACGATATCGCCTCTTTGAAACCTGAACCGCTCTGGATCAGATACCGCGATCGAACGGAATCCATTTCTCGTCAGGACAGGACCCCAGTCCTTTGCTCTGAGCGGATGGCCTGCTGTATTGGCGCCACCGGCTTCGAGTGCGAGTCGAACATAACGAGCGCATCTGCCTAGACTTTGACCTTCTGCATGCGTTCGCAAGTGCGATGCGAACTTCTCGACATCGAAAGACATGATATTGGCGTGTCGTTGGAAACACGTCCAATTATTGTTTTTCAGCTGACGACTGCATTGCGCCTTCGCAATTATCCCGGTCTTAGCTCGACAACAGATTCCCAGACCTGAACGAATCCGCCCCCGCCACTTTGCAAACGTGCATCCCGCGCAGCAGATGCCGATGCGCCGTGCTGGCAAACAGCAGGCCTGCACGGCTGGCCGAGACGGTAGTCACCTGGCCGCTGACCGGATTGACGATATCCGCGATCGGCTCGCCAGCCGCGACCTGCTCGCCCAGCTTCTTGCGAAACACCAGCACCCCCGCATGCGGCGCCGACAAGGGTTCGACCGCGTCCAGCGGCGTCGGGCCACATTGCGCCGTGGGCAGGGGATTGACCGGGATGTCGAGCACGCCCGCATGCGCCAGGTACTGCACGATGGCGTCGGCATCCTGCTGCGCATAGTCGTAGTTCACATCGTTCTCGCCGCGCAGTTCGACGGTGACGGCGGCGCAGGCGGGCGGGATGGCGGCGTCCGTGAAATGGTCGGCCAGGTCCCACCACACCCGGCTGCAGGCTTCGTCGAAGGCTTCGCCGCCCGATTCCTTCGCCACCAGCAGCACGCGCGCGCCCATCAGGTCGGCCAGCGGCTGGATCGCGTCGACCAGCGGGGTGCCGGTGTACATGTGCAGCACCGCCTCGTTATCGCAGTGCAGGTCGAGCACGATGTCGGCGTCGATCGCCATCGTCAACAGGAGTTTCTTGAGCGTGGCGGCATTGTCCGCCGGTTCCCAGGCCGCCACCTCGTTGCGGGCCAATTCGCGGATCAGCGCCACGTTGCTTGCTGCGTCCGCGCCCAGCCGGCCTTCGAGCGCCGTCTTGAGCGCGGCGGCGACGTGGCGGTAGGAGCGGTTGAAGTTCAGGCCGGTGGACAGGTCGTAGCGGCCGAACGGTGCGCCATGCAGCACCTGGGACAGGCCGAGCGGGTTGGCGGCCGGCACCAGGATGATCTCTCCCTTGATCCGGCCCTCGGCATCGAGCCTGTCGAGCTGCCCGCGCAGCAGGTGCGCCACCAGCATCGCCGGCACCTCGTCGGCGTGGATCGCGGCCTGGATGTACACCTTCTTGCCGCTGCCGGGCGCGCCGTAGTGGAACGAGGTCAGGTTCAGGGTGGCGACACTGTCTTCGATGGCGATCGGGTGTTTCGTCGAGTGCATGGCAAGGGGCTCCGGCGTTGCAGGGGGAAGACACCGATTATGCGCGATTCCGCCTTGCCGCCACGCACGGCCGGACGTGGAGGAGGGCTGCGCTATAATGACAGCCGTTTTTTTGCGCATACTCCACACTCCCCATGTCTTCTGAAAAGCCCACCAGCGGTCCTGCACGCTCCATGCTGTATGACCCCACCGAACACCGCATCCGCAGTTTCGTCACGCGCGCAGGGCGGCTGTCGACCGCGCAGGCGCGGGCCTTCGAGGAGCATGGTCCGCAATTCCTGATCGAGTACAAGAAGGAGCCACTCGACCTGGTGCAGGCCTTTGGCCGCCAGGCGCCGGTCGTCCTGGAAATCGGCTTCGGCATGGGCGACACCACGGCCCATATCGCGAAACTGATGCCCGAGAAGGACTTCCTGGGCGTCGAGGTGCACACGCCGGGCGTGGGGAGCCTCCTCAAGCAGATCGGCGAGCAGGGCATCGCCAACCTGCGCCTGGTGCAGCACGATGTGTTCGAGGTGCTGAACCACATGATCGCCGATGGCTCGCTGCACGGCGTGCACGTGTTCTTCCCCGATCCGTGGCACAAGGCGCGCCACAACAAGCGCCGCCTGATCCAGCCGGAGTTCGTCAAGCTGCTGTGCCGGAAGATCGCGCCGGGCGGCTACCTGCATCTGGCGACCGACTGGGAAGATTATGCGGTGCAGATGCTCGAGGTGTTGAGCGCCGAGCCGGAACTGGCCAATACCGCCGAGGGCTACGCCCCGCAACCCGCATACCGTCCCCTGACCAAGTTCGAGAACCGCGGCATCAAGCTGGGTCACGGCGTGTGGGACCTGGTCTTCACCCGCAAGTAAGAGCCTATCCCGGTAGGTGGGGGGAAGCTCATGACGATGCATGGCGGGCGTGAGCAAGGCGCGAGGAGGCCGCATGGCGAGCCATGCAACGACGAGCAACGCAGCGCACGCTTGCCAGGCGCGTCAGGAGCGACTCCCACCTACCGGGATAGGCTCTAAGTGTCAATCCGGGGGCGAATCGTCGTTCGTTCCCCCGTCTTCGTCGTTCGTCGCCACCCGCTGTCCCGGGCTGCCGGAAATCCTCAGACTGTACTCGTTGATATACATTGTCGATGACAACAAGGAGAACGGTATGTGGAAACGAATTGCAGCGTATTACCGCGAGTGCGACGCAGAGCAGCTCGCGGTGCTCAAGAACCCAGCCCTGGCCGCGCATGCGCCGGCCGGATGGCGGCGCTTCATCGCCTGCAAGCTGGCCGAGATGTCGCCGCAGGAGCGCGAGGAGCTGCACCGCTTCTCCAGCACCGTCCGCACTTCCACGGTACTGCTTGCGATTCTCAAGCTGCTCGTCGTGCTGTCGGTACTTGGGTTCCTGATCAACCTCGCCTTCCTGCCGGCCAAGCCGTGGTGGGAAACGGTCGTTATCGCCAACGCGATCGGGATTGCGATGTCCTTCTCGCTGTTCGGCGTCTGGTTCAACTACGGCAAGATCGTACGTGCCAAGGGCAAGGCGCTGGTTACCATCGTCGGCCTGGGCTTGCTGGGTGGGTTGTTCGGCGCCATGACCGCCATGTTCGAGAAGGGCGACCAGTGGACGGTCCTGCTGGATAAACTGCCCAAGGTCGTCGTTATCGTGACACTGGTCGTGACGGCGCTGGTGGCGATACCGACCATCGTGGTGGCCGTGCTGCGCAACCGCCATTATCAGCTCCAGGCCGAACAGCTCAAGCGCGATGCCGAACAGGAGCGCCTGGCGCGCGAACTGAGCGAAACCCAATTGCGCCTGCTGCGCGCCCAGATCGAACCGCACTTCCTGTTCAATACCCTGGGCGCGGTGCAGCAGCTGGCCGAGCAGGGCGCCCAAGGTGCGGCAAGGGCAGCCGAACTCACGTCCCACTTGATCGACTTCCTGCGCGCCAGCATGAGCGATATGCGCTGCGAGCAGGTGGCATTGGCGACCGAATTCGGCCTGGTCGACTCCTACCTGCGTGTGATGCAGATCCGGATGGGCGATCGCCTGCGCTACCGTGTCGACCTGCCGGAGGCGCTGGCCGCTACCCAGGTGCCCAGCATGCTCGTGCTCACCCTGGCCGAGAACGCGATCAAGCATGGCATCGAACCGTCCCTGCATGGCGGCGAAATCGTCGTCACGGCCCAGGACGACGAGGGAACGATCCGGATCGGGGTGCGCGACAGCGGCGTCGGCATGAGCGATACGCCGGGCGCCGGCACCGGCCTGGAAAACGTGCGCCACCGCCTGCGCCTGGCCTACGGCGAGGGCGCCTGCCTGTTGCTCTCTGAAGCCGAACCCGGCCTGCTGGCCGAAATTGCCATCCCTTGCAAGGAGCCGAAATGAGCATCACCGTGCTGGTCGCCGAAGACGAACCCCTGATGCGCGAGCGCCTGCTCGGCATGCTGGCCACGGCCTGGCCCGAGGCGCAGGTCGTGGCCGCGCCCGAGAACGGCATCGACGCCTGGGATGCCTGGCTCGAACACGAGCCGCAAGTGGTCTTTCTCGATATCCGCATGCCGGGCATGTCGGGCCTGGAAGTGGCCGAGCGCATCGGCCGCCGCTCGCACGTGGTGTTCGTCACGGCCTACGACCAGTATGCGGTCGACGCCTTCGACACCGGCGCGGTCGACTACCTGCTCAAACCCATCCAGCCGGGCCGCCTGGACAAGGCGCTGGTGCGCCTGCGCGAAAAACTGGATGCCCGCCCGGACGACGTCAGCGAGGTCGTCAAGCAGGTGCAGGAGGCTTCGCCCGAACCCAGGCGCGAAAAGCTGAAGTGGCTGAAAGCCAGCGTCGGCAAGCAGATCCGCCTGATCGACGTGCAGGAGGTGTTGTTCTTCCAGGCCGACACCAAGTACACGCGGGTGGTGCTGGCCGACTCCGAAGCCCTGGTGCGCATTCCCTTGAAAGACCTGGTGGGCGGGCTCGATCCCGGCCTGTTCTGGCAGATCCACCGCGGCACCCTGGTGAATGTGAATGCGATCAAGGCGGCCGAACGGATCGACGCCGAACGGATGCAGGTGCTGCTGCGCGGCAGCGACGAAGTGCTGCCGGTCAGCCGCAGTTTTACTTACCTGTTCCGCGAGTAGACCGACGGCGCCTACGTCATCTCATTGATGATGGCGACGATCTCGTCGCCGTAAGAGACCAGCTTTTTCTCGCCGACACCCGACACGCCACGCAGCTGGTCGATCGAGGTCGGCTTGACCTTGGCGATTTCGCGCAGGGTCGCATCCTGGAACACGACATAGGCCGGCACGCCGTGTTCGCGCGCGGTGCCCATGCGCCAGGAGCGCAGGCGGTCGAAGATGCCCTGTTCGTCGCGCGACAATTCGGTCTCTTCGTAGCTCGAGCGCGAGGTGGATGGGCGCTTGGCCTTGACCGGCTTCTGGTACTGGCGCAGCTGCACCTTCTGCTCGCCCTTGAGCACCGGACGCGCGGCGTCGGTGAGTTTCAGTGAGCTGAAAGCGTCATGGTCGACCGTGACCAGGCCCAGGGCGATCGCTTGGCGCAAGATCGCGCGCCACTCCTGTTCGCTGCGGTCGGCGCCGACACCATACACGGTGAGCTTGTCATGGTGCCACTGGCTGATGCGTTCGGTCTGGGCGCCGCGCAGCACGTCGATCACGTGGCCGCCGGCGAAGCGCTGGTCGACCCGGTAGATGGTCGACAGCAGCTTTTGCACCGGCACCGAACCGTCGAAGCTGACCGGCGGCACCAGGCAGGTGTCGCAGTTGCCGCAGGGGCCGGAGCGCTCGCCGAAGTAGTCGAGCAGGCGCATGCGCCGGCAGGACAAGGTCTCGCACAGGCCCAGCATGGCGTCGAGCTTCATCGACAGTACGCGCTTGAAGGTTTCGTCGGCCTCGGATTCGTCGATCATGCGGCGCTGCAGGACCACGTCTTGCAGGCCGTAGGCCATCCAGGCGCTGGCGGGAGCGCCGTCGCGGCCGGCGCGACCGGTCTCTTGATAGTAACCCTCGATACTCTTGGGCAGGTCGAGGTGGCAGACAAAGCGCACATCGGGCTTGTCGATGCCCATGCCGAAGGCAATGGTGGCGACCATGACGATGTTCTCTTCGCGCAGGAAGCGGGCCTGGTTGGCGGCGCGCACCGTGTGCTCCATGCCGGCGTGATAGGCCATGGCGCGGATGCCGTTCTCGTTCAGGAAGTCGGCCGTCTCTTCGACCTTCTTGCGCGACAGGCAGTAGACGATGCCGGAATCCTGGGCATGCTCGCCGGCGATGAAGTCGAGCAGCTGCTTGCGGCCGTTGGCTTTCTCGACGATCGAATAGCGGATATTGGGCCGGTCGAACGACGAGACGAACTGGCGCGCGCCTTCGAGTTGCAGGCGGTGCGCGATCTCGGCCCGGGTCTGCTGGTCGGCAGTCGCGGTGAGCGCGATGCGCGGCACATTGGGGAAGCGCTCGTGCAGGATCGACAGCCGGATGTACTCGGGCCGGAAATCATGCCCCCATTGCGAGACGCAGTGGGCCTCGTCGATGGCGAACAGCGAGATGCGCGCTGCCTCGAACAGTTCGAGGCAGCGCGGCGTCATCAGGCGCTCGGGCGCCACGTAGACCAGGTCGATCTCGCCGGTACGCACCAGGCGCTCGATGCGCATGGCTTCTTCGAAGGTCTGGGTCGAGTTGAGGAACGCGGCGCGCACGCCGACTTCTTCCAGCGCATCGACCTGGTCTTGCATCAGGGCGATGAGCGGGGAGATAACGACGCCGACGCCGTCGCGCAGCAGGGCGGGGATCTGGTAGCACAGCGACTTGCCGCCGCCGGTCGGCATCAGGACCAGCGCGTCGCCACCGCTGGCCACGTGCTCGACGATCTCTCCCTGCTGCCCGCGGAAGGCGGGATAGCCAAAGACCGTCTCCAGCACGTGGAGAGCGCGCGCGCCGAGGTCGGCGCCGATATCGGGATTCATACTGTCTGTTTCAGTGTTTGGATCAGGGTAAGGCGCTAGTTTACTCCGACCAGTTGACCAAGCCAAAGTGGGCGGTCACCAGCACCAGGATACCGAATACGATACGGTACCAGGCGAAGATCGTGAAGTCGTGCGTGCTGATGTAGCGCAGCAACCAGCGCACGCACATGAAGGCGGCGATGAAGGCCGAGACGAAGCCCAGGCTGAACAGCGGGAAGTCAGCCATCGACAATGCCTCGCGTTCCTTGACCACAGAATACACCGTGGCGCCGAGCATCGTCGGGATGGCCAGGAAGAACGAGAATTCGGTGGCGGCCTTGCGCGACAGGCCGAACAGCATGCCGCCGATGATGGTCGAGCCCGATCGGCTGGTGCCGGGGATCAGGGCGAAGGACTGGGCGAAGCCGACTTTCAGGGCGTCGAGCGCCGTCATCTGGTCGACCGTTTCGACCCGCGGTGGCGTGGTGCGCTGGCGCTGGCGGTGTTCGACCCACAGGATGATGACGCCGCCCACGACCAGGGCGATTGCCACCGGAACCGGGTGGAACAGGAGTTCGGTGATCGTGGCGCTGAACAGCACGCCCATGATCGCGGCCGGCAGGAAGGCGACGACGACATTGCGCGCGAAGCGCTGCTGGAGCGGGTCCGAGCCCAGCCCCGCGAACAGGCGCGTGACGCGCTCGCGGTATTCCCACACGACGGCCAGCACGGCGCCGAGCTGGATCACGATCTTGAACACCGTTTCCCGTACGCCCGTGAAATCGAGCAGCTCGCCCGCAAGAATCAGGTGACCAGTGGAAGAAATCGGGAGGAATTCGGTGAAGCCCTCGACCAGGCCCATGATGATCGCCTTGATGGCGAGCGCAATATCCATGAAATTGTTTCGGTGTGGAAGTGACTAGGAGAAGCCAGAGAGGCATGCCGACTTGGGCTCGAAGCTTACCATGAGCCGGGCCGCCACCGTTGGGCTAACTGAACCGTACGGGCGATTTTTGCCGGCGCCGGCCGGCGCTGGACGGCGTATGGACGTGCGCACGCACAAAAAAGCGCTTGCGAAGAATGTGAAATCGCGTGCTACACTAAAACCATGAGTAATCCTGCACTCACCCAATGAGTCTATTATTGGTCATCGTCCTCGCCGGGTTGTCCTGGCTGGCATTTCATGACTGGCAGTTGCCTAATGCATTACGCTACCGACCCTTCCAGGGCCGGGTCTGGCGTAGTTCCTTCCCTACCGCTTCCCGCAAGGACATCCGCGAATTCCTGTCCGTGTTCGGCGCCGCCTTCTCGTTCGGCGACAGTGAACGGCTGCACCTGCGTCCCGACGACCAGGTGCTGGGCGTGGTGCGCGCCGCCAGGCCGGCGCGCTGGATGCCCGATGCCTCCGACATCGAACCGCTGGCGCGCGCCCTGCGCGAACGCTACGGCTTGCTGCTGGACGATATCTGGCATGATGGCTTGACCGTGGGCGGGCTGTTCCAGCGGGTGCAGCAGGCGCGCGGCAAATCGGCGGTGTAGACGTCGCGTTACGGCGCCGTTGCCCGCTCCAGCTCGGTGAGCCACCGGATCGCCTGCGCGCGCTCGTCGCCGCACATTTCGTGCGACGGTTGCAGGCCGCCGCAGAAGGCCGGTCGTTCCGGCCGTCCAAAGATCTTGCACAGCGCATCCTCTCCCAACTGAATACACCGTACCCCGGCTGGTTTGCCGTTCGGCATGCCGGGAATCGGGCTGGTGATCGAGGGCGCGGTGCAGCAGGCGCCGCATTGTGGCCGGCAGGGGAAAGAGGCGGACATGGACAGCATGGATGCTTGAACGAAGCCCGCCAGTATAACGCGCCTTTCTCGCTACCCAAGCCGCATCGGGCGTATCAAAACAGATGAATCTATGGTCAGTACGATATTTCACGTAATATAGTTTCGGTTATACAACGATTGCTTGACTAGGCGGACAAGCGCGGTCTATATTAATTGTTCCTTAGATAATTTCTGGGCGGGAATATGGACTGCCAACTTGACAGTAAGCCGCGCTGGGAACGTCGCAAGGAAGCGCGTCCCCAGGAGTTACTGGCTTCCGCAATCGAGCTGTTCGTCGAGCGCGGTTTCGCCTCTACCCGTCTTGAAGACGTGGCCCGCCGCGCCGGCGTTTCCAAGGGCACGCTGTACCTGTATTACGCCAACAAGGAAGACCTGTTCAAGGCGGTCGTCCGCCAGACTATCTTGCCGATGATCGGCGATGCCGAAGCGTCGGTGGCCGAGTTCGATGGCCACAGCGCCGAACTGCTGCGCCACGTGATCTTGTCGTGGTGGCGCCGCATCGGAGCGACCAAGGCTTCCGGCATCAGCAAACTGATCCTCGCCGAAGCCGACAATTTCCCCGAACTGGCGCGTTTTTATCAGCAGGAAGTCATGACACGCGGTATCGTCATGATCTCGAACATGCTAGAGCGCGGTATCCGCCGCGGCGAATTCCGCGTGATCGATGTACCACAAACGGCGCAGGTGCTGATTGCGCCATTGATGATGCTGTCGACCTGGAAGCACACCATTGCCCCCTGCGAGCGCTGCGACCTGCAGCCCGAAGCCTTCCTCGAAGCCTTCCTCGACATCACCCTGCACGGCCTGGTTCCCGCAACCCGCTAGGTGTCCAATCACGCCAGGGACGGATTTCTGGCGTTCATCCCCCTCAAACTGCAGACTGTCGCAATTTTCCGCTGGCCTGGCCGTGCATCGTTAAGATGTGCGTCCAGAGAGCATTGTGCGATTAGAATATCGGATTGTTTATTTTTCCACCGAGAACTGAAATGAATATCGAACAAGCCCGTTTCAACATGATCGAACAGCAAATCCGTCCGTGGAACGTACTGGATGAAGACGTGCTGGCCATGCTGCACGTGGTCAAGCGCGAACAATTCGTGCCGAAGGCGTACGAAAACCTGGCCTTTGCGGACGTCGAGATCCCGCTGCCGGGCGGCGAGGCGATGCTCAATCCGAAGGTCGAAGCGCGCATCGTGCAAGAGATCGCGGTAAAGAACCATGAAAACGTGCTCGAGATCGGCACCGGCTCCGGCTACATGACCGCGCTGCTGGCGCGCACTGCGCGCCACGTGACCAGCGTCGAGATCCAGCCCGAGAGCGTGACCCTGGCCAAGGAAAACCTGGCAAGGGCCGGCGTGATCAACGTCAGCGTGGAAGAAGGCAATGGCGCCCAGGGCTGGTCGACCGGCACCGAATATGACGTGATCGTGGTGTCGGGCGGCCTGCCGGTGCTGCCGGAAGCACTGGTCAAGCAGCTGAAGGTGGGCGGTCGCATGATCGCGATCCTGGGCGAAGCGCCGGCGATGAGCTGCCAGCTGATCACCCGCACCTCGGAAACGGCGCACGATGCGGTCAAGGTGTTCGAGACCCTGGCCAAGCCGCTGACCGGCGCCGAAGCGCCGTCGCGCTTCACCTTCTGAGGGCGACGATGCGACAGATGACCGCTCCCGAGTTGGCCGCCTGGCTGGCCGACCCGGCGCGCGAGCAGCCGCTGCTGCTCGACGTGCGCGAGGACTGGGAATTCGAGACCTGCAAGATCGCAGGCTCGACCCAGATCCCGATGCACCTGATTCCGGTCCGCGTGAGCGAGATCGACGACGACAGGGAGGTGGTGTGCATTTGCCACCACGGCGCGCGCAGCATGCAGGTGGCCGCCTTCCTGGAGCGAAATGGGTTCAGTAACGTAACGAATTTAACGGGCGGGGTACACGCCTGGGCCGTACAGGTCGATCCGTCGATGCCGAAGTATTGACCTGATCCTCAACTAGATGACTCCTGTGGAGATAGCAATGCAGAAACCCCTACTTGCCGTGCTGCTTGCCAGCGCCGGCTTCTCGCTCAACGCCGGTGCTGCCGACCTGATCCAGGTTTACCAGCAGGCGCTGGCCAACGATGCGACGTATGCGAGCGCGCGCGCCTCGCTGTCCGCGGGCCGCGAGCGGATCACACAGGGGCGTGCCGGCCTGCTCCCGACCGTGGGTCTCAGTGGGGGCATCAGCAAGAACGACAATGAGTTCGACCCGTGGAATATCGGCCAGGTCGGCACCTTGCCGAACGGCCAGCCGGGCATCATCGATGGCAGCGGCTCCAACCTGCGCACCAACGAATACACCTTGTCGCTGCAGCAGCCGCTGTACCGCTGGGATCGCTGGCAGACCTACCAGCAGAGCAAGCTGCAGCAGGCGATCGCCGAGGCGCAGTTCGCCCAGGCCCAGCAAGACCTGATCACCCGCGTGGCGACGGCCTATTTCGACGTGCTGGCGGCGCAAGACAAGCTGGAATCGACCCGCGCCCAGAAGGAAGCGACCACCGAACAGCTGGCGTCGGCCAAGCGCAACTTCGAGGTCGGCACCCAGACCATCACCGACACCCACGAGGCGCAGGCCGCATACGACCTGGTGCTGGCGCAGGAATTCGCCGCCGTCAACGACCTGGACAACAAGCGCAACACGCTGCAGACGATCATCGGCACCGCGCCGGGCAACCTGGCCTCGCTCAAGCCGGGCGTGACCCTGGCGGTGCCGCAGCCGGCCTCGGTTGACCCATGGGTCTCGTCGGCCGAGAACCAGAACTACGGCGTGACCGTCGGCCAGTTGCAGGTCGAATTCGCCATGCGCGACATCTCGCGCAACCGCGCCGGCCACCTGCCGACCGTCGACCTGGTGGCCAGCTCGACCCGCCGCGACGTCAACGGCCGCACCGGCAGTTCGGGCGACACCAGGAACAATGCGATCGGCGTGCAGTGGAGCGTGCCGATCTTCAGCGGCTACGCCGTGACCAGCCGGGTGCGCGAAGCGATCGCGCTGGAAGACAAGGCCCGCAACGACCTGGAAGCGACCCGCCGCAACGCGGCCCTGCAGGCGCGCCAATCGTTCCTGGGCGTGAACAGCGGCCTGGCCCAGGTCAAGGCGCTGGAAGCGGCCGAAGTGTCGAGCCAGTCGGCGCTGGAATCGAACAAGCTGGGTTACCAGGTCGGCGTGCGCATCAATATCGACGTGCTGAACGCCCAGCGCCAGCTGTACCAGACCCGCACCGACCTGTCGCGTGCGCGGTATGACGTCGTCATCAACGGCCTGCGCCTGAAGGCGGCCGCCGGTTCGCTGCGCGAGGCGGACCTGGTGCCGGTGAACAGCCTGCTGGGCGAGTAAACGCAGGCACGCCGTTCGGCGTGCACACCGCATGCGCGGCCACTCGGGTGGCGCGCAAGGGGCCGGGTCGTTATCCGGCCTTGTTTTTGACGGCAACGATCGAATACGCCGGCGATCCGGTTGAGTATCGGAATCGCACACAGAATTCGGTCGAGCACGAGCAGTAGCGGAGTGAACTTGCTGTAGACCTTGCGCAAGGCCATCGGCATGCCGGTTAGATTCTTGGGGACCAGATTGGCGCGTTTCAAGCGGGTTACCGTGAAACCGGCACCGGCCAGGATCGCGACAATCTCGGCCTCGGCATAGCGCCGGGGATGTGCATAGCCGAGCTTGAAGCGGCGTACGACGGCCTCTTGCCAGGCTGCCTTCTGCGGTAATTGGTAGATCAGAAATTTGCCATTCGGGCTCAGGACCCGTGCAATCTCGTCCAATGATTTGCTCTCGTTGCCAGGTGTACCGCTGCATTCGTCGACATGTTCCAGCACGCCGCAGCTCATGACGGCATCGAAGCACGCATCAGGAAATGGCAGGTTGGTAGGATGGGTCGAACGCACCACCTTCAGTTCCGAGCACAGGGGCATGTCGGGCGGGGGGTGTCCTCGGGGCCGATGTCGAACGAAGTGACGGCGAGGCCGCGATTCTTGAGCAGCCAGGTCATCTGGCCATATCCGCAGCCCCAGTCGAGCGTGCGCCCTGGAGCATTCTGCCCTTCAGGCAACGCCAAGCCCGAGAGATTGGCCGCGACGTCCTCGGCGATGCGGATATAGTTCAGCAAATTGATGCGCTGATCCAGATGCGGCAGAAATATGCCAGCGCGCGCCATTGCAGAAGAGTTCTGTTCGAGGAACTGCAGGTCGGAGGCCCTTGGCCGATAGATCACGCGTGCTTCATCCATGTCGATAACAGTGGGCGCCAGTTTAACAGTTCGCCATGACAGGATTTCCACCTAATATCACTTCGGCCCGGATGTGCGGCACATGGCTTCACATCCGGTAATAGCGGTCCAGGCAGTTTACAGCGCGCGTGCGCGGCGCCATTGGATCAGTTCGGCGATGGTGAGGATCGGGAAAGCACGCTCTTCGGCGAACTGTTCGATTTGCTCGCCGCGCATCATGGTGCCGTCCGGGTTCATCAGCTCGCACAGCACGGCGGCCGGCTGCAGGCTGGCCAGCTTGGCCAGGTCGACCGAGCCTTCGGTATGACCGGCGCGCGCCAGCACGCCGCCCGGCGTGGCGCGCAGCGGGAACACGTGGCCGGGACGCACCAGGTCGTGCGGCTGGGCATTGCGCGCGATCGCGGCCTGGATGGTCGACACGCGGTCGGCGGCGGACACGCCGGTGGTCACGCCATGGCGAGCTTCGATCGAGACCGTGAACGGGGTGCCGTAACGGCTGCCGTTTTCCGGCGCCATCGGCGGCAGCTCGAGCGCGCGCACCTTGTCGTCGGACAGGCACAGGCAGACGATGCCGCTGCATTCGCGGATCATCAGGGCCATGGTTTCGACGCTCAGTTTCTCGGCGGCGACGATCAGGTCGGCCTCGTTCTCGCGGTCGAAGTCGTCGAGCAGGATGACCGGGATACCGGCGCGCATGGCGGCCAGGGCGGCGGCGATACGGCCTTCCAGGTCGTTGCTGTGAAGGGTGTAGGTAGGGACTAGCATGTGAAACGCTCCTCGCAGTGGTTGGCGAAAAACGCATCAGGGCAAAGCGAAACCGCGCACCTGTTCAGCCGCGAAGACGCGGGCGATCAGGCGCATGACAGCGCACATCTTCTTTCATCCGGACTATACCGTCGGCCCTGGCTTCTCACCAGGTCTGCTGACCCTGCTCATTGGAACCTGAACAGGCGCTCGCGGGCTCGACCTGTGAAGGTCATACCGCCGGTGGGGAATCGCACCCCGCCCCGAAGACGTAATTGAATTGTGGTGCACTGCTCAACAGCAGGCGGGGGTGATTGTAGCAGTGGTGTGTGGAGTTTGCTGGGAGGCGGTCGAATCCCCCGCCGCTACAACTGTCAGTCTTGCCGGGTGTCCCATTGCCAGATCGACTGTCCGTAGGAGGAGTCGACCGCTGGAAATTCCATATATACATCTGTGCGGGGCGGTATTTCTCCATTATCTGAAATTACATTCTGCAATACACGAGGCGATGGTCGCCTCGCTCAGGACCGCGCCTTTGTCGATCTTAAAAGAACAGGTCTTGTCAGTGATGCCTGCAGGCATGACGGTCGTCAAGCTGTCGGCGGGATATGTGCAATGGGTACGGAGAAATGAAAATGGCGCGGCGCCCGTGAAGGCGCCGCGCCATTGCCCTCAGACAGCCAGTGTTTAGTTGCTCAATCCACCGCCGCCAGCATGGTCTGCACGTTCGATCAGCTCGACCTTGTAGCCATCGGGATCGGTGATGAAGGCGATCACGGTGGTGCCGCCCTTGACCGGGCCCGGTTCGCGGGTAATGTTGCCCCCGGTCGCGCGCACCTGGTCGCAGGTGGCGTAGATGTCGTCGGCCGAGATGGCGATGTGGCCGTAGGCCGAGCCCATGTCGTAGCTGTCGGTGCCCCAGTTATAGGTCAGTTCGAGCTCGGCGTGGTCCGGGTTGCTGCCGTAGCCGAGGAAGGCCAGGCTGTACTTGTACTCCGGGTTGTCGCTGGTGCGCAGCAGTTTCATGCCCAGCACCTTGGTGTAGAAGTCGATGGAACGTTGCAGGTCGCCGACCCTCAACATGGTATGCAGGATGCGCATTGGGTTGTCCTTATGTGTTCCGGGAAAACCGCATTCTATGCGTTTGACAGCTTCCTTGCCGAAGCCGGGAAAGCGGACGCGCCGCGGATCGCCCAGGTCCGCGGCGCAGCCGATCAGTTCTCGAGCTTCGCGTCGAGCGTGATCTTGGCGTTCAGCAGTTTGGAGACCGGGCAGTTTTCCTTGGCCGTGGTGGCCGCCTTGTCGAAGGCTTCCTGGCTGGCGCCCGGGATCTTTGCCACCAGCTCGAGGTGCACGGCCGTGATCGAGAAGCCGCCCTCGACTTTTTCCATCGACACCGTCGCCTTGGTGCGCAGTTCGTCGGCGGTCAGGCCGGCCTGGCCCAGCTGGCCCGACAGCGCCATCGTGAAGCAGCCGGCGTGGGCCGCACCGATCAGCTCTTCGGGATTGGTGCCCGGCGCGTCTTCGAAGCGGGTGTTGAAGCCATAGGGCTGGTCCTTGAGGGCGCCGCTGCCGGTCGAGACCTGGCCCTTGCCGTCCTTGATGCCGCCGCTCCAGACGGCGCTGCCGTCGCGTTTGATCGTCATGGTTTATTTCCTTTCGCTGTCGTTGTCTTCGGGTGCGGGCTCGGCGTCGTGGTCGCGCATGTCGCGATGACGGTCGGGCTGCGGCTGGGCCTGGCCACTGGCGCCCGGCGCGGGGTCGACCGCTTCCGAGATGCCGGGCGTGTTGCGCGAATCGGTGTCGACCAGGCCTTGTTCGAGGTCTTTGGCCGCCTGTTTCATGACGCCACGAGGCTCCTGGTCTTGCGCGTCCGGCGTTTCGTCGCGTTCGTGCGGCTGGCGTTTGACGCCATCGTTGCTCATCGGTTCCTTGGTATTGACGAACCGGTCCTTGGATTCTGTCACCATGGTGCTCTCCTTTGCATTTTCGTCATCATTATCCTAACTGCCTGCCGATGAACGGGTCGCGCAATTGAACCTCGTAATTTGATGATGCTTTTTTGCAATTACATGGATAAGATGAGTGCTTGACCGTATTGACGGAAAAGCACGATGAGTACAGATTCCCTGATCCACCATGCCAGCGTCGCCTGCAAGAACTGCGGCGCCGATACGCAAGGCAATTTCTGCCAGCATTGCGGGCAGGCGACCCATCTGCATGTGCCGAGTGCGCGCGAATTCCTGCACGAATTCATCGCTCACTACGTGGCGCTGGAAGGCAAGCTGTGGAAAACGCTGGCCCTGCTGATCGCCAAGCCTGGCGTGCTGACCTGCGAATACATCCAGGGCCGCCGCGTACGCTATCTCGAGCCGCTGCGCGTGTACCTGACCTTCAGCATCATCTTCTTTGCACTGTTCAAGATTAGCGGCGTCGACGTGGCGCGCTTCGACGAACCGTCGCCCGCGCTGACCGCCGCGGTGGCCGAAGGGCGCGTCAAGGAGACGGTGCTGGGCCCGGCCATGGGGGCGAACGCCGCCGAGTATGAAAGAGTCCTGGCCATGCTCGACAAGAAGGCCGGCAATGTGCATCCGGTGTTGCGAGAGCGGGTCGCGCGCTTCCTGTCGCTGTCGCCGCAGGCCCAGAAGGCGGCCCTCAAGCAGGCTTTCTACAGTTACACGCCGTACGCGATCTTCGCCATGATGCCGCTGTTCGCGCTGTACCTGAAGATCCTGTACCTGGGCAGCGGGCGCCGCTACGGAGAGCACTTCCTGTTCGCGCTGCACGTGAATGCCTTCGCCTTCCTGATGCTGTCGGTGATGATCCTGGTGCCGGAGACCTGGAAATTCATTACCTTCGCATTGCTGTTATGGCTGGTGTTCTACCTGCCGATCGCGATGCGCCGGGTCTACGAGAGCGGCTGGTTCGGCACTGTCGTCCGGTGGGTGGTACTGATCTTTGCCCACATCGTGACCCTGGCCTCGGCCGTATTGACCGTGATGGGCATGGTCCTGATGGGCTGAACTTGCAGGGCAGGGGTGGCGCCCGCTATACTGTTCATCTATACAGTAATGGCAGAGCGCCGTATGGCAGCCGCAGGGATTATCGGTTAATCTCCAGCGTACCCTTAACCTCATAGTGCAGAGACCGTCATGCCCGCTTCGCCCCAAACGCAACAGATCATCGCGCTCGTGGTGCGGCACAATACGGCAGGCGTCGAAGAGCCGGTCGGCCGCATCCGCGATTTCCTGCAAGAGGCGGGCTACCGGGTGGTGTTCGAGGCCGATACCGCGGCCAACCTGCAATTGGCCGACATCGATTCGATGACCGTGGCCGAGATCGGCGTCCAGGCCAGGATCGGCATCGTGGTCGGCGGCGACGGCACCATGCTGGGCATTGCGCGCCAGCTGGCCGCGTACGACATCGCCCTGGTCGGCATCAACCTTGGCCGGCTCGGCTTTATCACCGACATCCCGCTCGACGACATGCTGCCTGCGCTCAGCGAGATCCTGCAGGGCCGCTCGCGCGCCGAAGAGCGCACGCTGCTCGAGGCGCGCGTGATGCGCGGCGGCGAGCAGATCTTCTGCAGCGTGGCCGTCAACGACGTGGTCGTGGCGCGCGGCACCGGCGCCGGCATGGTCGAACTCAAGCTGTCCGTCGACGGTCAATTCATGTACAACCAGCGTTCGGACGGCCTGATCGTGTCCACGCCCACCGGCTCCACGGCGTATGCGCTGTCGGCCGGCGGCCCGCTGCTGCACCCAAGGATGAAGGGCACGGTGCTGGTGCCGATCGCGCCGCACGCGCTGTCGAACCGGCCGATCGTGGTGCCCGACGACAGCGAGATCGTGGTCGAGCTGGTGACGGGACGCGACATCAGCGTGAACTTCGACATGCAGACCTTCACCAGCCTGCAGCTGGGCGACCAGATCGTCATCTCGCGCTCGCCGCACACGATCACCTTCCTGCATCCGCTCGACTGGAGCTACTACCACACGCTGCGCCAGAAGCTGCACTGGAACGAATACCCCACCAACGACGGCCGGCTCAAATAAGCAACGGCCATCCGTCGCCCGACTTGTTCGCCACAGAATCGCCAATCACCGGAGACCCGATTTTTCATGCTGCGCACACTGACCATCCGCGACTTCGTCATCGTCGACGCCATCGAACTGGAGTTCTCGAACGGCTTTTCGGTGTTCACCGGCGAGACCGGCGCCGGCAAGTCGATCCTGATCGATGCGCTGCAACTGGCGCTGGGCGGGCGCGGCGACGCCAGCATGGTGCGCGAAGGCGCGGCCAGGGCCGACATCACCGCCGATTTTGCGCCGAACGACGCAGGGATGGCCTGGCTGGCGCAGCATGAATTCAGCGTCGACGAGGGCGGGGCGCTGCTACGCCGCGTGATCGACAACGCCGGCCGCTCCAAGGCCTATATCAATGGCGTGGCTGCCACCGCGGCCCAGTTGCGCGAGCTGGGCGAGCTGCTGGTCGACATCCACGGCCAGCATGCCCACCAGTCGCTGCTCAAGCCGGACGCCCAGCGCGCGCTGCTCGACAACCAGATCGCGGTGCGCGATCCGCAGGCACGCAGCGAGGCGCAAGAAGTCTCGCAAGCCTGGCGCGCCTGGCGCGCGCTGGTGCGCCAGCGCGAGGAATACGAGACCAATGCCAAGAACGTGCTGATCGAGCGCGAGCGCCTCGAGTGGCAGGTGAGCGAGCTCGATAAACTGGCGCCCAAGCTTGGTGAATGGGTCGAGATCAGCAACGAGCACAGCCGCCTGTCGCATGCCGCCAGCCTGCTCGAAGGCGCGCAGGAAGCCCTGGCGGCGATCTCCGAGTCCGAGCATCCGATCCTGTCGCAGCTGTCCTCGCTCAACGCCAAGCTCGGCAAGCTGGTCGACGTCGACGCGCAACTGCAGTCGGTGCTCGACTGCATGGAGCCGGCCCGCATCCAGCTGCAAGAGGCGGTGTCCGAGCTGAACAACTATATCGACAAGGTCGAGCTCGACCCTGGTCGCCTGCGCGAAGTCGACGCCCGCATGGACGCCCTGCACAGCGCCGCGCGCAAATACCGCGTCACGCCCGAAGAACTGCCCGAGGAACACGCGCAACTGGCCACCAAGCTGCGCCAGCTGGCCGATGCCACCGATATCGAGGGCCTGCGCAAGCAGGAAGAAAAAGCCAGGGGTGGCTACATGGAAGTGGCCGGCCGCTTATCAAGCCGGCGCGTCAAGGCGGCGGCCGAACTCGGCACCCAAGTGACGGCCGCGATGCAAGAGTTGAGCATGAGCGGCGGCAGCTTCGCCATCGGTCTCAATAACGGCGAACCCGGTGCGCATGGCCTGGAGCAGGTGGAATTTTTGGTTGCCGGCCATGCCGGCGTGGCGCCGCGTCCGCTGGCCAAGGTGGCCTCGGGCGGTGAGCTGGCGCGGATCTCGCTGGCGATCTCGGTGATCACCTCGAATGCGAGCACGGTGCCGACCCTGATCTTCGACGAGGTCGATACCGGCATCGGCGGCGGCGTGGCCGAGGTGGTGGGGCGCCTGTTGAAGCGCCTGGGCCAGCAACGGCAGGTACTGTGCGTGACCCACTTGCCGCAGGTGGCGAGCCAGGCCAACCAGCACTTCCAGGTGGCCAAGGGCACGACGGGCGAGGGCCGTACCGTCTCGCGCATCGACGTGCTCGACAGCCGCGCGCGGGTCGAAGAGGTGGCGCGCATGCTGGGCGGGATCGAGATCACCGAGACCACGCGCAAGCATGCGCGGGAGTTGCTCGCTTCGTGAAACACCGTGGTGACGGTCATGGCAGGCTTCTATTCAATTAGTCGTCATGCCCGCTTCTTGATTCTGTGGCAGAGTGATGTTCGACCTGCAGCCTGCTCGCTGCAGCATCGCCCACCAACCCAACCACGAAAGGAATTCGCATGAGCATCGAAAAAGTCCTCTACCGCGCCCAAGCCACCTCGCAAGGCGGCCGTGAAGGCTCGTCAAAAAGTTCCGATGGCGTCCTTGACCTGAAACTGAGCACGCCGAAGGAACTGGGCGGCGGTGGCGGCCCGGGCACGAATCCGGAGCAGCTGTTCGCGGCCGGCTATTCGGCCTGCTTCCTGGGCGCCCTCAAGTTCGTGGCCGGCCAGGCCAAGGTCGCGCTGCCGCAAGACCTGACCATCACCGGCGACGTCGGCATCGGCCAGATCCCGACCGGCTTCGGCATCGAAGTCGACCTGACCATCAAGGCCCCCGGCATGGACCAGGCCCAGCTGCAAGAGCTGGTCGACAAGGCCCACATCGTGTGCCCGTACTCGAACGCCACCCGCGGCAATATCGACGTGCGCCTGCACGTGAACACCTGATTCCTGGCAGATAGGACAGTTTCCGTGGCGGCAGCGCCACGGAAGGCGGTGGCGCCACTCCGGCAAAGGGGGGCGCCATCCGATTCGGCGGCAGGCCCCACTTATAATAGATGAGTCCTGTCACGAATCCCTCTCTATGCCATTTCGTAAAGAACCGCCTCATCTCCACGGCACCGTGTCGCACAGCGCGATCGTCCTGGTCAACCTCGGCACGCCGGACGAGCCGACCCGCTCGAGCGTGCGCCGCTACCTGAAGCAGTTCCTGTCAGATCCGCGCGTGGTCGAGATCCCCAGCCGCATCTGGTGGTTCATCCTGAACCTGTTCATCCTGCCGTTCCGCTCCGGCCAGTCGGCCGCCAAATACCGCACCATCTGGACCCGCGACGGCTCGCCGCTGCGCATCCATACCGCCCAGCAGGCATCGAAGCTGCACGCCGTACTGGCCGAACGCGGCCACGAAGACGTCAAGGTCGTCATGGCCATGCGCTATGGATCGCCGTCCCTGCCCGACGTGCTCGACGGGCTCAAGCAAAACGGCTGCGACCGCATCGTCGTGCTGCCCGCCTACCCGCAGTATTCCGGCACCACCACCGCCTCGATCTGGGACGCGGTCTTCCAGCACTACGGCCAGGTGCGTAACGTGCCCGAGCTGCGCCTGGTGAAGCACTACCACGACCACGAAGGCTATATCCATGCGCTGCGCGACAATGTGCTGGCGTATTGGGACGCCCACGGCCGCGGCCAGAAGCTGGTGATGAGCTTCCACGGCACGCCCAAGCGCACCCTCGAGCTGGGCGACCCGTATTTCTGCGAGTGCCAGAAGACCGGACGCCTGCTGGCGCAAGCCCTCGAGCTGGGCCCGGACGACTACCTGGTCACTTTCCAGTCGCGCTTCGGCAAGGCCGAATGGCTGCAACCCTACACGGCGCCGACGGTGCAGCAGCTGGCCCAGGCCGGGGTCGAGCGCATCGACGTCATCTGTCCGGGCTTCACCAGCGACTGCCTCGAAACGCTCGAAGAGATCTCGATGGAAGTGCGGCATGATTTCGAAAGCAACGGCGGCAAGGATTTCCACTACATCCCCTGCCTGAACGCCTCGCCCGCATGGATCCGCGGCATGGCCGAGATCGCCGAGCAGCACCTGATCGGCTGGTCGACCATCCAGACCCCGGCCCAGCGCGAAGCGCAACGCCTCGACGCCGAACTCGGCGCCCAGAACGCGGCGCGCCTGGGCGCCTGAAACCGCTTGCCGGCCCCATGCCGGCATTTTTTCGACCAGCGCTTGCTTATTGACAACCTGCTAAAATGCCAGGTTGTTGGTGCTGGGCGCCGTATTTATGGCGTTTTCCGATGACACCTCTGCAATTCCCCTTGAAATTGTAGGAGATCGCCCCATCTGGGGCGCTGTGTATCGATCAGGATACGTTTTCAACTCAGCCAAGTCCTTGATTCTAGGAGTTTTTCCGATGCAAGACCAAGAAAACAAAGAAGTGATTGACCAGCAGAGCAGCGAGGCGCCTGGCGCTGACGCCGTTGCCGGTGCAGACACTCAAGCAGAAGCGCCGGCCGCTCCATTCGCCGTGCCGGGCCTCGAAGAACAGCTGAGCGCGACCGAAGCGAAACTGGCAGAAATGCACGACGCCTTCATGCGCGCCAAGGCCGAGGCCGATAACATCCGCCGCCGCGCCCAGGAAGACGTCAGCAAGGCCCACAAATTTGCCATCGAAAGCTTCGCCGAGGCCATGGTGCCGGTGCGCGACAGCCTGGAGATGGCCGTCAAGGTCGAAGCCCCGACGGTCGAGTCGATCAAGGAAGGCGTCGAAATGACCCTCAAGCAGCTGACCGCCGCCTTCGAAAAGAACCGCCTGGTCGAAGTCATGCCGCAGCCGGGCGACAAGCTCGATCCGAACAAGCACCAGGCCGTGGCCGTCGTGCCATCGGAGCAGGAAGCCAATACCGTGGTCGCCGTGCTGCAAAAGGGCTATATGATCGCCGACCGCCTGCTGCGTCCGGCCATCGTGACCGCCGCGGCGCCGAAATAAGGAGCGGCAGCATGCATCTGTGTGTGTTCTGACTGACGCTGTCAACTGAACCACTTGAAAGCACGCTGCTCCTTCCCAATATTGAATCCATCAGAAATTCACAAATACTAAAGGAACACATCATGGGCAAAATCATCGGTATCGACCTGGGCACCACCAACTCCTGCGTCGCCATCATGGAAAACGGTACCCCGAAGGTGATCGAGAACGCCGAAGGCGCGCGTACCACGCCGTCGATCATCGCCTACCAGGAAGACGGCGAGATCCTCGTCGGCGCGCCGGCCAAGCGCCAGGCAGTGACCAATCCAAAGAACACCCTGTTCGCCGTCAAGCGCCTGATCGGCCGTAAATTCGACGAAAAAGAAGTGCAGAAAGACATCTCGCTGATGCCGTACGCCATCGTCAAAGCCGACAACGGCGACGCCTGGGTCGGTGTGCGCGACAAGAAACTGGCAGCCCAGCAGATCTCGGCTGAAGTCCTGCGCAAGATGAAGAAGACTGCCGAGGACTACCTGGGCGAAGAAGTCACCGAAGCCGTCATCACCGTGCCGGCCTACTTCAACGACTCGCAGCGCCAGGCGACCAAGGACGCCGGCCGCATCGCCGGCCTGGACGTCAAGCGCATCATCAACGAGCCGACCGCGGCCGCGCTGGCCTTCGGCCTGGACAAGACCGACAAGGGCGACCGCAAGATCGCCGTGTATGACCTCGGTGGCGGCACCTTCGACGTCTCGATCATCGAGATCGCCGACGTCGACGGCGAGAAGCAGTTCGAAGTGCTCTCGACCAACGGCGACACCTTCCTGGGCGGCGAAGACTTCGACCAGCGCGTGATCGACTACATCATCGACGAGTTCAAGAAGATCAACGGCCTGGACCTGTCGAAAGACGCCATCGCCCTGCAGCGCATCAAGGCATCGGCCGAGCGCGCGAAGATCGAACTGTCGTCGTCGCAGCAGACCGAGATCAACGAGCCGTACATCGCCATGGCCAACGGCGCCCCGGTCCACCTGAACCTCAAGATGACCCGCGCCAAGCTGGAATCGCTGGTCGAGGAACTGATCGCCAAGACCATCGAGCCATGCCGCATCGCCATCAAGGATGCCGGCGTGAAGGTCTCGGACATCGACGACATCATCCTGGTCGGCGGCATGACCCGTATGCCGAAGGTGCAAGAGAAAGTGAAGGAATTCTTCGGCAAGGATGCACGCAAGGACGTGAACCCTGACGAAGCCGTCGCTGTCGGCGCCGCGATCCAGGGCTCGGTCCTGTCGGGCGAGCGCAAGGACCTGCTGCTGCTGGACGTGACCCCGCTGTCGCTGGGCATCGAGACCCTGGGCGGCGTGATGACCAAGATGATCCACAAGAACACCACGATCCCGACCAAGTTCTCGCAGGTGTTCTCGACCGCCGACGACAACCAGCCGGCCGTGACGATCAAGGTCTACCAGGGCGAGCGTGAAATCGCGCAAGGCAACAAGAGCCTGGGCGAGTTCAACCTCGAGGGCATCCCGCCGGCAGCACGCGGCACCCCGCAGATCGAAGTGACCTTCGACATCGATGCCAACGGCATCCTGCACGTCGGCGCGAAAGACAAGGCCACCGGCAAGGAAAACAAGATCACCATCAAGGCCAACTCGGGCCTGTCGGAAGAAGAAATCCAGAAGATGGTGAAGGACGCCGAGCTGAACGCCGAAGAAGACAAGAAGGTCAAGGAAATGGCCGAAGCCCGCAACCAGGGCGACGCGCTGGTCCACTCGACCCGCAAGTCGCTGACCGAGTACGGCGACAAGCTGGACGCGGCCGAGAAAGAGAAGATCGAAGCGGCGATCGCCGACCTGGAAGGCGCGATCAAGAGCGGCGACAAGGCTGACATCGACGCCAAGACCGCGGCCCTGTCGAGCGCAGCGCAGTCGCTGGGCGAGAAGATGTACGCCGACATGCAGGCGCAGCAGGCTGGCGGCGCGGGCGCGGCCGGCGCGGCTGGCGGTGCCGGCGCAGCCGGTGGCGAACAGTCGGCCAAGCAGGACGACGACGTGGTCGACGCCGACTTCAAGGAAGTGAAGGACGCCAAGTAAGCGTCTCTGGCGCGGGAACCGACAGCATCCCGCGCATAGGCCGAGCCGACACCTTCACTGGTCATCGGCTCGGTTTTTTTGTTAGAGAATTCAGTAGATAACTTTAGGTGCCGACCATGGCGAAGCGTGATTTTTACGAGATCCTCGGGGTCGCAAAAGGTGCGTCGGAAGACGAGATCAAGAAGTCGTATCGCAAGCTTGCGATGAAGTACCACCCCGACCGCAACCCCGACAACAAGGAAGCGGAAGAGAAGTTCAAGGAGGTCAAAGAGGCCTACGAGATGCTGACCAATCCGGAGAAGCGCGAGGCGTATGACCGCTACGGTCACGCCGGCGTCGATCCGAACAGCGGCATGGGCGGGGGCTTTGGCGGCGGTGCGGGCGGCTTCGGCGATGCCTTCGGCGACATCTTCGGCGACATCTTCGGCGGCGGCCGCGGCGGCCGCGGTGGCGGTGGCCCGCAGGTGTACCGCGGCGCCGACCTGCGCTACAACCTCGAGATCACGCTGGAGCAGGCGGCCCACGGCTTCGACACCACGATCCGCGTGCCGAGCTGGGACAAGTGCGACACCTGCCACGGCAGCGGCGCCAAGGCGGGTACCCAGCCCGTCACTTGCACCACTTGCGCCGGCCACGGCCAGGTGCGCATGCAGCAGGGCTTCTTCAGCATCCAGCAGACCTGCCCGAAATGCCATGGCAGCGGCAAGATCATCCCCGAGCCGTGCGCGGCCTGCGGCGGCGCCGGACGCATCAAGCGCAACAAGACGCTCGAAGTGAAGATCCCGGCCGGCATCGACAACGGCATGCGCATCCGCTCGTCGGGCAACGGCGAACCGGGCACCAATGGCGGACCGCCGGGCGACCTGTATGTGGAGATCCACATCAAGCAGCACGCGGTGTTCCAGCGCGAAGGCGACGACCTGCATTGCGAAATGCCGATCTCGTTTTCCAAGGCCGCCCTGGGCGGCGAGATCGAGGTGCCGACGCTCACCGGCAAGGTCTCGTTCACGGTTCCTGAAGGTACCCAGACCGGCAAGACCTTCCGCCTGAAAGGCAAGGGCATCAAGAACGTGCGCTCGGGCTATACCGGCGACCTGTTCTGCCACGTGGCGGTCGAGACCCCGGTCAAGCTGACCGACAAGCAGAAGGACCTGCTGCGCGAGTTCGAGCGCCTGACCACCGAAGGCGGTTCCAAGCACAGCCCGCAAAGCAAGGGCTGGATGGACAAGGTCAAGGACTTCTTCGAATAAGCGGCTTTACTGAAACCGCCGAGCGGCACACGCCCTCGGCGGTTTTTTTTGCCCCGCCGCGACGCCGCCGCACGCCACGCAACGCTGTTACACTTCACGTAATTTTGAGGAGCACCGCCGAAGCGCCCGCACGAGATGGGCCAGGCAACGTCGGCCGGAAACTTCCCGCCCGACGGCAACACGACAATATAAGGAATCACGATGGACAAGTACAAGACCAAGGGACTGACCGCGGCGGAACTGTTTGAACGCAACCGGACCTGGGCCGCTTCGATGGTGGCCGAGGACCCGAACTTCTTCAAGGCGCTGCAAGACCAGCAGGCGCCCGAATACCTGTGGATCGGCTGCTCGGACAGCCGCGTGCCGGCCAACGAATTGCTGGGCATGGCGCCGGGCGAACTGTTCGTGCACCGGAACATCGCCAACGTGGTCGTGCACTCCGACCTGAACTGCCTCTCGGTGCTGCAGTTCGCGATCGACGTCCTGAAGGTCAAGCACATCATCATCTGCGGCCACTACGGCTGCTCGGGCGTGCATGCGGCGCTGACCGACATCCGCGTCGGCCTGGCCGACAACTGGCTCGGCCACGTGCGCGATGTGCGCGAAAAGCATGGCAAATACCTGGGCAACGTGGCCGGCCGCGCCGCCACCAACCGCCTGGTCGAACTGAACGTGGCCGAGCAGGTCATGAACACGGCCCACACCACCATCGTGCGCGACGCCTGGGAACGCGGCCAGCCGCTGACCATCCACAGCTGGGTGTACGGCGTGCACGACGGCCTGCTGCGCGACCTGGGCATCACGGTCAGCAGCTTCGACGAGATCGCGCCGAAGCTCGAACGCGTGCTCAACGGCTACCTGGACGACGGGGAAGTGCGTGAAGAACGCCGCGGACAGTGATCTCGCGCGCCTGCGCGATATCGTTCGTACGTTCGTGGACGAGCGGGACTGGGACCAGTTCCACACGCCCAAGAACCTCGCCTCGGCCTTGAGCGTCGAGGCGGCCGAGCTGCTGGAGCATTTCCAGTGGCTGCAGTCGGGCCAGCTTGGCGAGCTCGGCGCCGCCAAGCTGCAAGAGGTGCGCCACGAGATGGCCGACGTGCTGGTCTACCTGGTGCGCCTGGCCGACAAGCTCGACGTCGACCTGTTCGCAGCCGTCGAAGAAAAAATGGTGCTCAACCGCGCCAAGTACCCGGCCGACAAAGTGCGCGGCGACGCGCGCAAATACGACGAATACAAATCGTAGGGTGGAAGGCTTCGCCTTCTACCCGTCCAACCCACGCCGGATATCTCCCGGCTCCACATCCGCAAAAAGCCGGCCCCGATCGGGATGACCGGGGCCGGCCGTTGCACGCGCGCGATCAGGCCTGGCGCATCTTCCGACGACGCGCAGCCGCCAGGCCCAGCAGGCCGGCGCCAAGCGTGAACAGCGTGGCCGGTTCGGGCACTTCGGCCGCCGGCAGCGCGTTGATCGTGGCCGTCAGGGTCGAGTAGGCAAACACCACGTCTTGCGGAACGACGCAGCCGAAGATTGGGATGCAGGTGCTTCCCACGCTGATGGAAACGTTCAGGAGGCCGCTCTCGAGCAGCGATGTCACCAGGTCGAAGGTATAGACAGCGCCTTCGTAGGTCACGTTCTGGACCGTCCTCGCATCGTTGCCGCTAAAAAGCAGCGTGACGGTTTCGGGGAACTTCACCCAGCCGCCGTCGGTCACGTCGAACAGGCCGACGTCCAGCTTCGCCGATTCGATGACTTGCGTCTCAGGAACGCCGAACCGCGTCAGGGTATGGGTGTAGTTATAGGGGAAACCCGTGACGACAGGAACAGGGAGGAACGGCGTATGCGTGTCGGTAACGACGATTGCTTGCGCAGCGCCTGCGCCGAACACGGTCAATGCCACAGCGGCCAGCAAGTTTTTCAGGACTTTCATGGTTTTTCTCCGTTTTGGTTTTATATCGAGTCAGTTTCGCTTCATGAGGAAGCGAGAGTCACTATGCAATTCGCGTGCCACTGATGAGCACTTGATTAGAATCAACGAGTTACCCGAAGAGCATGGAAGTTTCATCGACGGTATGTAAGTTTGCTCGACACCATGAATTGATAACCGGAGGCTTGGCGTGAGGTCTTTTTCCAACATTTAATTGGACAGTAGCTATTTCGTGATGGCCCCGTAACGTGTGGGCAGGGCTCGCCGGTTAACGTTAAACTTTTGACATGGAATCGTAGTTTCTAGCGGACCGGTGCGAGGTGGATGCCCTGTGCCCAGTCTGGATCAAAAGGCCCTCGCGCCAGGACCGGCTTGCTGCGGTCGCGCGCGTTCATCACAAGGTAGAGACCATGCGCCCCATCGTCATCGTTCCCGCATGCACGCGTGATTTCGGCGAGCACCCGTACCACGCGGCCCAGCACAAGTATGTCGACGCCGTCACCCTCGGCGCCGATTGCGCTTCGTTCATTCTTCCTTCGCTCGGCGCGAACCTGGACCTGGAAACCCTGTTCGGCACCATCGACGGCATCATGCTGACCGGCTCGGCATCGAATGTGCATCCCAGTTATTACTCTGAAGAAGTACTAGATCCATCGCTGCCGCAGGACCCGGCGCGCGACCAGACCACCTTGCCGCTGATCCGCGAAGCGGTGCGGCGCGGCGTGCCGATCATTGCGATCTGCCGCGGGTTCCAGGAGATGAATGTGGCATTGGGCGGCAGCCTGCACCAGGCGGTGCAGGCGGTGACGGGCAAGTTCGACCACCGCGAGAATCCCGAACTCGGCATGGACGAGCAGTATGGCGACGCCCACAATGTTTCGCTGTGCCCGGGCGGCCTGCTGGACCGCATCCTCGGCGTGCCCGAGATTCCCGTCAATTCGCTGCACGGGCAGGGCGTCAATGAACTGGCGCCCGGCCTGACGGTCGAAGCCCTTGCAGAAGACGGCCTGGTCGAAGCATTCACGGTATCGAACGCGCCGGGCTTTACGCTCGCGGTGCAGTGGCACCCCGAGTGGCGCATCCAGCACAACCCTTATTCGATGAAGATGTTCGGCGCCTTCGGCCAGGCTTGCCGCGAGTATCGCGAACGCCGCGTGGGCGGCGCATGAATGGCAAATGAGTGGCAAATGAGTGGCAAATGAGTGGCAAATGAGCGGCCAATGAGCGGCACATGAACGTCTTCGTTCAACGACAGTGAG
Source organism: Massilia sp. HP4 (assembly GCF_005222695.1). GTDB lineage: Bacteria > Pseudomonadota > Gammaproteobacteria > Burkholderiales > Burkholderiaceae_D > Telluria. Next base: position 115,893 of record NZ_STGG01000047.1, read on the forward strand.
AGACACAATGGCAATTCGCGACAATTTCAGCTATACCGATATGGAAGAGTGGCTCGACGCAAAGCGGGTCACCGAGATCGAATGCCTGGTGCCCGACCTGACCGGGGTAGCGCGCGGCAAGATCCTGCCGCGCGTAAAATTCACCGACGACCGCGGCATGCGCCTGCCCGAAGTGGTGCTGGGCATGACCGTCACCGGCAATACGCCCGAGCGCGATGCCGCCTACGAGCGCGCCATCTCGAGCATCGACCGCGACATGATCCTCAAGGCCGACCCTACCACCATCACTATGGTGCCGTGGGCGGCCGATCCTACCGCGCAAGTGATCCACGATTGCTATTACGCCGACGGCCGGCTGGTGGACTTCGCGCCGCGCAGCGTGCTGCGGCGCGTGCTCAAGCTGTATGAGCAGCGCGGCTGGAAGCCGGTGGTGGCGCCCGAGCTCGAGTTCTATCTCACCGCCAAGAACATCGATCCCGACCTGCCGCTGGCGGCCCCGATCGGCCGCAGCGGCCGCGCCGAGACCAGCCGCCAGGTGTACAGCATCGACGCGGTCAACGAATTCGATCCGCTGTTCGAGGACATCTACGATTACTGCGAGATGATGAACCTCGATGTCGACACCCTGATCCACGAGATCGGCGCCGGCCAGATGGAAATCAACTTCCAGCACGGCGAGCCGCTCGGCCTGGCCGACAAGGTCTTCTATTTCAAGCGCACCCTGCGCGAGGCCGCGCTCAAGCACGATATGTACGCCACCTTCATGGCCAAGCCGATGGCCGGCGAACCCGGTTCGGCGATGCACGTGCACCAGAGCGTGGTCGACGCCGAGACCGGCAAGAACATCTTCAGCAACGACGACGGTTCGCCGTCGACGCTGTTCCAGCAGTATATCGGCGGCCTGCAGCGCTATATGCCGTCGGCGATGGCGATCGTCGCGCCCTACGTCAATTCCTACCGCCGCATCGTGCGCGAGACGGCGGCGCCGATCAACCTACAGTGGGGCATCGACAACCGCACCGTGGGCTTCCGGGTGCCGGTCTCGGGCTCGCAAGACCGCCGCGTGGAAAACCGGGTAATCGGGGCCGACGCCAATCCCTACCTGGCGCTGGCGATCACACTGGCCTGCGGCTACCTTGGCATGACCGAGGCGCTTGAACCGTCAGCGATGGTCGAAGGGAACGCCTACGATATGCCGGTGGAGCTGCCGCAGGGGCTGTCCGAGGCGATCACCCTGCTGCGGCGCGAGGACCGGCTGCGCGACGTGCTGGGAGAGAGGTTCATCGACGTGTACACGGCGGTGAAGGAGCTCGAGCATCGCGAATTCATGCAGGTGATCAGCCCTTGGGAGCGGGAGCACCTGCTGCTGCATGTTTGATTCAACGATCGCGATCAGCCCTGCGCTTCCAGCACATCCTGCGTCTGCCCACGATTCTTGAACACCTGCGGCGCCAGCGACCCCGCCACCATGCCGACGAAGGCCGCGATCAGCCCCGCCAGCTGGCCCGGGAAATGCTCGCCGAGCGCCGTGATCTGCTCGAAGAACAGGATCCAGGTAAACAGCCCCGCGCCAATCGAGAAGATGGCGCCCTGGGTGGTGGCGCGCTTCCAGTAGATGCCCATCACCAGCGGAATGAAGGCGCCGACCAGCGGCACCTGGTAGGCGCCCGACACCAGCTCGTAGATCGAGGTGCCTTCCATCGCGATCGCGTACAGCAGCACCAGGGCCGCGAACACCACGATCGAGATCCGCATCGCGAACAGCTGCTCACGGTCGGTCATGCCGGGCCGCAGGTTCTTGAGGATGTTCTCGACAAAACTGGTCGACGGCGCCAGCAGGGTGGCCGACGAGGTGCTCTTGATCGCCGACAGCAGGGCGCCGAAGAACAGGATCTGCATGAACAGCGGCATCTGCGTCATCACGAAGGTCGGCAGCAGGCGCTGGTAGTCGTTCTGCGCCAGGTCGAGGGCGGTACTGCCCATCACGACCACGGCGGCGGCCACGATGAACATCGGCACGAAGGCGAACACGATGTAGCTGGCGCCGCCGACGATGGCGCCGGTGCGCGCGGTCGGCGCGTCCTTGGCCGACATCACGCGCTGGAACACGTCCTGCTGCGGGATCGAGCCGAACATCATCGTGATCGCGGCGGCGATGAAGAACAGGATGTCATTGAAACTCGGCTCCGGCAAGAAACGCCACAAGTCGGCCTGCTGCGCCATTGCCAGCACATTGCCGGCGCCGCCGGCCAGGTCGGCGGCGAACCAGGCGATCACGCTCATGCCCACCACCAGCACGATCATCTGGATGAAGTCGGTCACGGCGACCGCCAAAAAGCCGCCCACCACCACATAGATCAGCACCGTCAGGGTGCCGACGATCATGCCCACGGCCGGCGACATCGCGCCCGCGGTCAGCACCGTGAACACCAGGCCCAGCGCGGTGATCTGGGCCGCGACCCAGCCCAGGTAGCTCATGATGATGGCGACCGAGCAGAACACCTCGACGCCCTTGCCGTAGCGCTGGCGGTAGTAGTCGCCGATCGTCAGCAGGTTCAGTTTGTAGAGCCGGGCGGCGAAGAACATGCCGACCAGGATCAGGCACATGCCGGCCCCGAACGGATCCTCGACCACCGCGTTCAGGCCGCCCTGCACGAACTTGGCCGGGATGCCCATCACGGTCTCGGCGCCGAACCAGGTGGCGAAGGTGGTGGTGATCACCATGACCAGCGGCAGGCTGCGGCCGGCGACGGCGAAGTCGCTGGTATTCTTGATCCGCGTGCCCGCCCACATGCCCAGGGCAAGCGTACCGAGCAGGTAGAGCGCGACGAAGGAAATGAGGGTGATATTCATGCTGGTGAATGCTCCGGGGCCAGGAATTATTATCGGGCGGAAAATCCGCGATTATAAAGGCAGAACCCGGCGGTATGATCAGATTGCGCTGATTTGTTTTCGTGAAAATGCGGTCTAGATCGCCATCTCGCGCAGCAGCTTGGAGGCCTCGCGGTTGGCCCCGATGCAGGCGCCGTCGCGCATGCGGATCTGCAGCTGCGACTGTTCGTCGGCGCGCATCGACTCGACGAAATCGAGGTTCACCAGCGCCGAGCGGTGCACGCGGATGAAGCGTTGCGGGTCGAGCTGGGTTTCCAGCTCCGAGATCCCGATCCGCACCAGGAAATGCTGGCCGCGCGCCACGATCACCGTGTACTTCGAATCGGCCTTCATGTATTCGATCTCGCCCACGGCCAGCGGAAAGATGCGGCCGCGGTCGCGTACCAGGATGCGCTCGAGCCGCGCCGGTGCGCTCGCCGCCCGTGCCAGCGCGTCTTCCAGCGCCGGGCGCTCGTGCGCCGCGCCTTCCATCAGGCGCGCCACGCTGGCCGCGAACCGCGCCCGCGTGAAAGGCTTGAGCAGGTAGTCGACCGCGTGCAGCTCGAAAGCGGTGACCGCGTACTGGTCGTAGGCGGTGGTGAACACGATTTGCGGCAGGTAGTCGAGCCGGCGCAGCACTTCGAGGCCGGTCATCTCGGGCATCTGGATGTCCATGAAGACGACATCGGGCCGCAGCAGCCCGATGCGCTCCAGGGCGCTGGCGCCATCGGCGGCTTCGCCCACCAGGCGCAGGCCTGGATGGGCATAGATGGCGTCGCGCAGCACGTCGCGCGCCAGCGGTTCGTCTTCGGCGAAGAATACGGTCTTGGTCATGGTGTCAGGCAAGGGGCAAGGTGATGCAGGCGGCGAAGCCGGCGCCGGGACGGGAATCGATGGCCAGTGCAGCGCGGCCGGCGTAGTCGAGTTCGAGACGGCGGCCGATGGTGCGGATCCCCAGGCCGGGCGAGGCGGCGATCGTGTCTTGCGCGGCGCCGGGACCGTCGTCGCGCACCGTCAGGCGCAGCAGGCCGGCATCCAGGTCGCGCCGGCCTTCGATGCGCAGCATGCCGGGCCGGGTGTAGGGATTGAAGGCGTGCTTGATGCTGTTCTCGATCAGCGGTTGCAGGGTCAGGGCCGGCAGCACGAAGTCGCCCATGTCGGGATCGACATCCCACTGCACCTGCAGGCGCGTCCCGAGGCGCAGCTGCTCGAGCTCCAGGTAGTCGCGCACGAACTGCAGCTCGGCATCGAGCGTGACGCGGTCGGCGCCGCCGCGTTCGGTGTCCAGCACATAGCGCAGCATGTCCGAAAACTGGAATAGCGCGGTCTCGGCCGCGGCCGGATTGCGCTGGGTGAGGGCGATGATCGAGTGCAGGGTATTGAACAGGAAGTGGGGATTGAGCTTGCTGCGCAGCGCGCCCAGCTCGGCGGCGACCAGCAGGGTTTGCGCCTGCTGGGCCGCCAGCGCCTGGCGCTGGGCGGCGGCATTGGCGCGCACGGTCTGGAAGATGCCGGCCATCAGGGCGTAGCCCATCACGCTGTACATCAGCGGCCAGGCATGCCAGGACAGCGGGCGCCCGTCGCCCTTTTGAAGTGACAGGATGATCAGGTGCGCAAAAATCGCGAAGGCGACGGCCCCGGCCAGGTGGATGGCCAGGCGCGCGCCGGTGGACAGGTCGCGCCGCTCCATCCAGCCGGTGAGCGGCCATACGAGCGCCAGCAGCACGCCGCCGGAACCGGTGGTGACGAAGGCATAGGCGATCAGCATCGGATCGAACCGCCCGGCGGCCAGCTCGTCGGCCTGTACCACCAGGCCCACCAGGACCACATAGGTGACCCAGGCGCCGATATAGATGCGCCACATGGGCGAAAGTGACATGGGCTTGGTGAAGTTCATTCCCGCAGTATCGTCGAGATCGGGCCGCCTGCGCCATGCCATGCGCCCGGATGCGGGAATATGGCGCGAATTGCCAGCTACGCGTGACGAGTCGCGGCGGTGCGTGTTTTTGCATGTTGTTGCACGAATCTGCATGTTTGCGTAAAGTGAGGCACCGAATTCGAAGGAGCGAACCCATGCAATTGCCAGAAGAACGGCGCCAGATGATCGTCGACGCCGTCGAGCGCGAGGGCCGGGTGCTGGCCGCCGAACTGGCGGGCCGGCTGGCGGCGTCCGAAGACACCATCCGGCGCGACCTGCGCGACCTCGACGCCGCCGGCCTGCTGCGGCGCGTGCACGGCGGCGCGGTGCGGCTGCGGCCGGCGGCGAACTTCGGCGCGCGCGCCGAGACCGACCTGCCGCGCAAGCAGCTGCTGGCGCAGGGCCTGCGCGCCTGCATCCGTCCCGGCGACACGGTGCTGGTCGACGCCGGCTCCACCCACCTGGCGCTGGCGCGGCAGCTGGACGACGGCTGCGCCGCGGCCATCGTCACCAACAGTCCGCAGATCGCGCTCGCGCTGGGGCATTTCCGGCGCACGCGCATCGTGCTGCTGGGCGGGACCTACCATCCCGACGAAGGCGCGACCTATGGCGCTGCCACCCTGGCCGAAGTCGGGCGCCTGCGTCCCGACCTGGCCCTGGTCGGCGTCTGCGGCGTGGACGTCGAGCGCGGGCTGGCGGCCTCGAACCCTGAAGAAGCGGCGCTCAAGCACGCGATGCTGGAGGCCAGCGCACGCTGCGCCGCGGCGGTGCTCAACGAACGGTTCGACGACCGCGCGCCTTTCGTGTTCGGCGCGCTCGACCGGATCGACCAATTGGTGCTGGAGTGCGATGCGCCGCCGCCGGCCGTCGCCCGCCTGCGCGCGCTCCATCCTGCACTCGACCTCACATTCACCACCAAGGCCCAAGCATGACCCACGTCACCACTGCCATCCCCCGCGGCGTCGAGGCCGGCCGCTGGGCCATCTCGACCGTCTTCCTGCTCAACGGCGCCGGCATCGGCCTGTGGGCGGCCCATGTGCCGACCGTGCAGGCGCGCATGGGCATCGATACCGGCATGCTCAGCCTGGTGCTGCTCACCATCGCCGGCGGCGCCCTGATGGCGATGCCGCTGATGGGCGGCCTGACCGGGCGCTGGGGCACGCGCCGCATGGTGCTGCTGTCGGGCTTTGCCTTCGCCCTGATGACGGCCGTGATCATGAGCATGCCGAGACTGCCGCTGCTGTTCGTGGCGGCCTTCCTGTTCGGCGTGTCCAACGGCGCGCTCGACGTCGCGATGAACGCCAACGCCAGCGAGATCGAGACCGCGCGCGGCCTGCCGACCATGTCCTCGTTCCACGGCTTCTTCAGCCTGGGCGGCCTGTTCGGCGCCAGCCTGGGCGGGGTGCTGGTCGGCCAGGGCCTGGGCCATGGCGAAGGCGCGCTGATGGTGGGCGTGGCCACCGCCGTGGTGCTGGCCCTGACGGCGCCGCGCGTGATGGGCTTCGCCGCGCACGCCAGCGGCAGCCACTTCATGCTGCCGCGCGGCGCGGCGCTCGGACTGGGCATGCTGGCGCTGCTGTGCTTCGCGGTCGAAGGCGCGCTGGTCGACTGGAGCGCGCTGCTGCTGGAAGAGCGCACCGGCGCCTCGCCGGCGTCGGCCGCGCTGGGCTATTCGGCGTTCTCGATCGCGATGGCGGCCTGCCGCTTCGCGGGCGACCGCATCATCCTGCGTGTCGGCGCGGTGCGGGTGATGGTGATCGGCGGCCTGGCGATGTTCGCCGGCCTTGCCCTGGCGGTGCTCAGCACGAACTTCGTGGTCTCGAGCGCCGGCTTCGCCCTGGTCGGCCTGGGCGCGGCCAATGTCGTGCCGCTGCTGTTCGGCGCCGCCGCGCGCATCCCGGGCATGCATCCGGGCGCCGGCGTGGCGGCGGTGGCGACCCTGGGCTATGGCGGCCTGCTGCTGGCGCCACCGGTGCTGGGCTGGGGCGCGATGCACTCGAGCGTGATGGTGGCGCTCGGCGCGCTGTCGCTGTCGGGGCTCGTGATCGCGCTGAGCGCGCGCGTGCTCAAGAAGTAGGGTAGTGGCGCAGGACGGTGTAGATGCCGTCGCGCGATTCGACCAGCGCATAGCCGCCCACGTCCCAGGCGATCGGTGCGTCGATCCCGGGCAGGGCGACGTCGCCCGCGCGGCGCGCCATCGTGACGTGGGGCCGGTAGGCACGCGCCTCGGGCTGCAGGCCGAGGTCGGCCAGTGCCTTTGTCAAGCGCCCGTGCAGGGCCAGTAACTGCGGTGGCGTCGCCAGCGGCTCGAGCACAGCAATCCCGTGCGGCCATAGCACTGGCGTGCCGACGTCCAGCCGGAACGGTTCGAACGGCACGGAAAATCCATCCACGCATCCGGGCAGGCGCTCGGTCGGAACGCTGCCCAGGAAGTGCAAGGTCAGGTGCAGCTTGTCGGTGTGGACCGGCGTTGCTCCGCGCGGCCAATGCCAGGCATCGCGCGCTTCGCGCAACTGGTGGCGCACGGCAGTGTCGGGCCACAGGGCCAGGAACAGACGGGAAGTCTCCTGCTGGCCCATGCCGATCCCCTTAGAAGCAGTGCTCCGGCGCCGGGAAGCTGCCGTCCTTCACCGCCGCCACATAGGCCATCACGGCGGCGTCGATGCTGGTCTGGCCGTCCATGAAGTTCTTCACGAAGCGCGCCTTGCGGCCCGGGAACACGCCCAGCAGATCATGCATCACCAGCACCTGGCCCGAGCAGTCGGGGCCGGCGCCGATGCCGATGGTCGGCACCGACAACAGCTCGGTGACTTCCTTGCCCAGCACCGCCGGCACCGCCTCGAGCAGCACCACGGCGGCGCCGGCCGCCTGCAGCGCCAGCGCATCGGCCTTCAGGCGCTCGGCGCCTTCGCCGGTCTTGCCCTGCACCTTGAAGCCGCCCAGCTGGTGCACGAACTGCGGGGTCAGGCCGATGTGCGCGCACACCGGGATGCCGCGCTCGACCAGCAGGCGCACGGTGCCGGCCAGCCAGGCGCCGCCCTCGATCTTGACCATGTGGGCGCCGGCGCGCATCAGCTGCACCGCGCTGTCGTAGGCCTGCTGTGGATTGCCGTAGCTGCCGAAGGGCATATCGGCCAGCACCAGCGCGTTCTTGTTGCCGCGCGCGACCGAGGCCGTGTGGTAGACCATGTCGGCCACCGTCACCGGCAGGGTCGAGTCGTGGCCGGCGCAGACCATGCCCAGCGAATCGCCGATCAGGAGGATCTCGACGCCGCAGCGGTCCATCAGCGAGGCGAAACTGGCGTCGTAGCAGGTCAGCATCGCGATCCTGTCGCCGGCTGCGCGCTTGGCGAGCAGCGCGGGAACGGTCACGGCCTTCGGCAATGCCGGCACCGGCGTCGGCACCGTGGCCGCTGCGGTCGGGGTCATGTCGTTACCCTGCAAATAAGAGCTCATACAAAAAATCCTTTGAAAAACGGAAACGTCCAGACTGCGTAGTGTAATGCGGCGCCCGCGAACGTGCATGCGGGCGTGGAGATCCGGGCAAGCGCCCGGCGCCCGCCCGGCGCGACCGGTACGGGACACCTATCGAAAAACCCATTCAATTAAATCATGTAATCACTCCGCCTTTCGGCGGAGTCGAATATATTTACAGTGCATAAAAGCCGGAAAGTCGGATCGCTGAATAATCAATGGTTTATGCGGTTGGCATGATTCTGGCTTTGCGATAAATCACGCAAAACGACCAGAAAGGAAAATGTAAAACCGACGATTGGATAAGTTGCAAACAACAGCTTGAAATGAAAAACTCATATCCCTGAAAGGACAAGCAAAATGTTGAATCTTCGTTCCGCAATCGGCACCATGACCCTCGCTTTTTCCCTCCTGGCCGTTGCCGGCAATGCCAGTGCAATCACGGTACAAGGCAGTTCGAGTGGCACGTTCGATCCGCTTATTCCCATATTCAATTGCCTTGGGACTTGCAGTACCACGCCGGATGGCAAGCAGATCGAATGGGGGCAACTCGCCACCCCCGGATCCACCCTCAGGACGAACGATCAGGCATGGACCGAAGAAACCAATGCCGTCGGCGTCGTACTGGGTGAACTGGTATGGCTGAACCGTACCACGGCGGATCTTTGGACGCCGGATTTATTCAACGCCATTTTTACGCTGAATATCGGCTTTAGCCAGCCGGATATATCGGACGATAGCGAGCAATTCAATTTCTCCATCACTAATACCAGTAACGGAGACGATACCATCCAGGGCTTGTTGCTGGATGACCTCGATAATTTATCGTTCATCCTTGGTAATGTTACCGTTTCCAATATCCGGTATTCGCTGGTGCCGGGTGCAGGGGAGTTCACATCGAATATCTGGTCCAATGAAGAAGGCGGCACTTCCACCTTGCGCATCCTGGCCGATTTCACCGAAGTGGTCGTCAGCGAAGTGCCTGAACCCGGCTCGCTCACGCTGCTCGGCGCCGGATTGCTCGGATTCGGCCTGCTGCGCCGGCGCCGCAATCATTAATTCGCTGCTGCTGCTGCCGCCGCCGGGTTGCCGGTGAAATGAAAGGGTTGCGCCTTTGCGCAACCCTTTGTCGCTCGTCCTCAGGAACGGAAAATGAAATACACGGCTCCAACCAGGCACAGCCCCGCCCAGACATAATCGAGCTTGAACGGCTCGTTCATGTAGGACATCGCGAACGGCACGAACACGGTCAGGGTGATCGCCTCCTGCATGATCTTGAGCTGGGCCAGCGAGAACTGGGTGTGGCCGATCCGGTTGGCCGGCACCTGCAGCAGGTATTCGAACAGCGCGATGCCCCAGCTGATCAGCGCCGCCACATACCAGGCGCGGTGCTGCAGGCCTTTCAGGTGGCCGTACCAGGCGAAGGTCATGAACACGTTCGACAGGATCAGGAGGCCCGTGGTCTGGGCCCAGACGGGCAGGTTCATGGCGTGTCTTCCGGGGCGAGCCTGGCGATGACCTGGCCGGCCACCAGCGCTGCGAAATTGCGCGCCGGGCCGTGGCCGGGAATGACGATGTCGGGTGCGATCTCGAGCAATGGCTGCAGCACGAAGGCGCGTTCATGCATGCGCGGGTGCGGCACGCTGAGGGTCGGGCTGGCGATCGTCTCGTCGCCATACAGCAGCAGGTCGAGATCGAGCGTGCGCGGCGCGTTGTGGTAGGGCCGCTCGCGGCCATGGGCCTGCTCGATGTCCTGCAGCGCCTTTAACAGGTCGTGCGGCGCCAGGGTGGTGTCGAGGCAGGCCACGGCATTGATGTAGTCGTCGCCGCCCGAATCGATCGGGGCGGTGCGGTACAGGCTCGAGGTATGCAGCAAGGTGCTGCCATCGAGCCGCGCCAGGCGCGCGAGCGCATCGAGCACGTTCGCCTGCGCGTCGCCCAGGTTGGCGCCGATCCCGACCCAGGCCTTCATTCCGACGAATCGCCCGGTGCCGATGGCGTGCCTGCGCCGCCCTCGCCATTGCTCTTGCGCGGACCGCGGCGCGGACGACGCTTCTTGGGCGCACCGCCATTGGCGCCGCCTTCGCGCTCGCGCGTGCTGGCCACGGCCACCAGGCGTTCGCGGTCGCCGCCTTCGGCCGCATAGAACTCGGTCCACCATTCGCCGACTTCGGCCGGCAGTTCACCCGAGGCGCAGCGCAGCAGCAGGAAATCGTAGCCGGCGCGAAAGCGCGGATGTTCCAGCAGCTTGTACGGCGCGCGGCCGGCGCGGCGCTCGAAGCGCGGCTGCATGGCCCAGATGTCGCGCATATCGGTGGCGATGCGGCGCTGCAGCGCCAGGTTCTCGGTCTGCGTTTCGAGCACGGCGTCGGCCGCCAGGTGCAGTGCCGGGATCGGCGCTTCGCCGGCGGCGCGGTAGGCGGTCCATTTCTCGAGCACCTGGTGCCACAGGAGCGAGGCGAACAGGAAGCCGGGAGAGACGCCCTTGCCGGCTTTGACGCGCGCGTCGGTCGAGTCCAGCGCCAGGGTCACGAACTTCATGCCGATCGGCTGCTCCAGCACCACGTCCAGCAATGGCAGCAGGCCGTGGTGCAGGCCGGCCGAGCGCAATTCTTTGAGGCAGGCCAGAGCGTGGCCCGACAGCAGCAGCTTGAGCATCTCGTCGAACACGCGCGCCGCCGGCACGTTGTCGATCAGCGGCGCCATCACGGGGATCGGCGCGCGCGTGGTCGGCTCGATCGTGAAGCCCAGCTTGGCCGCGAAGCGCACCACGCGCAGCATGCGCACCGGGTCTTCGCGGTAGCGCGCCTCGGGCATGCCGATGATGCGCAAGGTCTTGGCGCGGATGTCCTCGATGCCGCCGTGGTAGTCGAGCACCGACTGCGTGGCCGGATCGTAGTACATCGCGTTGATGGTGAAGTCGCGCCGCGCGGCGTCTTCGTGCTGCGGGCCGAAGCTGTTGTCGCGCAATACGCGGCCATGCTCGTCCTTCGGCGCGTTGTCGCTGCCGTTGCCGCGGAAGGTCGTCACCTCGAGCAGGTCTTGCCCGAACATCACGTGCACGATCTGGAACCGGCGGCCGATGATGAAGGCGCGCCGGAACAGTTTTTTCACCTGCTCGGGCGTGGCGTCGGTGGCGATGTCGAAGTCCTTGGGCTTGACCCCCAGCAGCAGGTCGCGCACGGCGCCGCCGACCACAAAAGCCTTGAAGCCGGCTTCCTGCAAGGTCTGCGTGACGCGGATCGCGTTGGAAGAGACGTTCTTGGGGTCGATGCCGTGCTCGGCGGGGCCGAGGATGACAGCTTCGGTCGTGTCGCGCTGGTCTTTCACACCCAGGATTTTACGGATGAATTTTTTAATCATTGAATAGTTGGATGGTTGGCCAGCCCTGCGTGCGCGCATGGGTCGCGAGCGCGGCGCTCGGATTGGTCGCGACCGGATGGGAGACGATGGACAGCAGCGGAATATCGTTGTGCGAATCGCTGTAGAAATGGCTGCGGCCGAAGCTGCCGAACGGCTGCCCCAGGCGTTCCAGCCAGGCGTGCATATGCGTGATCTTGCCCGGGCCCGAGGTCGGGGTGCCGGCCAGGCGTCCGGTGAGTTTGCCTTGTGCATCGACCTCGGGCAGGGCCGCGATATGGTGCTCGACGCCGAAGGCGGCCGCGATCGGCGCCGTGATGTAGTGGTTGGTGGCGGTGATGATCGCCACCAGGTCGCCGGCGTCCTGGTGCTCGCGCACCAGCTTCAGGGCTTGCGGGGTGATCGCCGGCTCGATCACTTCGCGCATATAGCGTGCATGGAGGGCGTCGAGTTCATGGCGCGGAAAGCTCGCCAGGGTGCCGAGCGCGAACTCGAGGTATTCGACCGGGTCGAGCACGCCGGCGTTGTACTGGGCGAAGAAGGCGTCGTTGCGGGCGCGGTAGGCATCGCCGTCGACCGCGCCGACCCGTGCCAGGAACTCGCCCCATTCGTGGTCCGAATCGAGCGGCAGCAGGGTGTGGTCGAGGTCAAACAGGGCAAGGTTTTTCATTCTTTGGGTTCGAGCGGCAGGTTCTCTTGCAACAGCAGGTCGCGCAGCAGGGGCAGCGTGACCGGGCGCTGGGTTTCCAGCGAATACTGGTCCAGCGCGTCCAGCATGGTCGACAGGGAACGCATGTCGCGTTTGAAATGAGACAACAAATAGGGTAACACGCTGGCCGACAGCGTCAAACCGCGCGCCTCGGCGGCGTGTGTCAGCGCTTCGATCTTCTGATCGTCGGACAGGCCATGGATCTGGTACACCAGGCCCCATCCCATGCGCGTGCGCAGGTCTTCGCGTACCCCGAGCACGGCCGGCGGCACCGGGCCGGTGCAGACCATATAGGCACCGTGTTCGCGGATCTGGTTGAACAGGGCGAAGGCGTCGATCTGGCGCTGCGGGCTCAGGCGGTCGCAATCGTCCAGCAGGTAGAGCGTGACGTCGGGGGCGTGCAAGAAAGAGGCGGCCGGCGCGTCGGCCGCGATATAGCGCGCGCCGGGGCTGGCCGCCAGGCCGTGCAGCAGGTGGGTCTTGCCGGCGCCGGTGTCGCCCCACAGGTATGCGAAGTGCTCGCGCGAGCTGCGCTCGGCGAACAGGTGCATCAGGTGCGCCAGTTCGGCATTCGCCCCGACCTGGAAGGTGTCGAGGCTCTGGGCCGGCTCGGCGCCTAAATCGAGCACCAGCTGTTTCATGGCGTGGGCCGTTTCATGCCTGACGTGGGGAAAAATGGCATGCCAGTAAGGTCAAGTTTCGTTGTTATCTTCGTTAAACGGCTTATGAGTGGAACCGTTTTGCTAAAATAGTGGATTGACCAGTTTCGCCGGTCGCCTCCTATTTTACCGCCTCCGCTGCCAAATACCATGAGCCAACCATCTAATGTTTCTCTCTCCTACCGCGACGCGGGTGTCGATATCGATGCCGGCGACGCCCTGGTCGAAGCGATCAAGCCCCTCGCCAAGCGCACCATGCGCGAAGGCGTACTGGGCGGCATCGGCGGCTTCGGCGGTCTGTTTGAGATCAGCAAGAAGTTCAAGGAACCGGTCCTGGTATCCGGCACTGACGGCGTGGGCACCAAGCTCAAGCTGGCGTTCGAACTGAACCGCCACGACACGGTCGGCATCGACTTGGTCGCCATGAGCGTCAACGACATCCTGGTGCAGGGCGCCGAGCCGCTGTTCTTCCTCGATTACTTTGCTTGCGGCAAGCTGGATGTGGCGACCGCCACCGCCGTGGTCTCGGGCATCGCCAAGGGCTGCGAAGAGTCGGGCTGCGCCCTGCTGGGCGGTGAAACCGCTGAAATGCCGGGCATGTACCCGGACGGCGAATACGACCTGGCCGGCTTCGCCGTCGGCGCGGTCGAAAAATCGCAGATCATCGACGGCTCAAGAATCGTTCCCGGCGACGTGGTGCTGGGCCTGGCGTCGTCGGGCATTCACTCGAACGGCTACTCGCTGGTGCGCAAGATTATTCAAGTAGCCAATCCCGACCTCGAATCCGATTTCCACGGCCGCAAGCTGGCCGACGTGCTGATGGCGCCGACCCGCCTCTACGTCAAGCCGCTGCTGGCGCTGATGGCGTCGATGGAAGTCAAGGGCCTGGTGCACATCACCGGTGGCGGCCTGGTCGAGAACATCCCGCGCGTGCTGCAAGACAACCTGACCGCGGTGCTGGACGGTTCGTCGTGGACCATGCCGCCGCTGTTCAAGTGGCTGCAGCAGCACGGCGGCGTGGCCGATGCCGAGATGCACCGCGTGTTCAACTGCGGCATCGGCATGACCGTGATCGTCTCGAAAGAGAACGCGGATGCCGCGTTCGCCCAGCTCGAAGCGGCCGGCGAGACCGTGTACCGCATCGGCGAGATCCGCGCCCGCGAAGAAGGCCAGGCGCAGACCGTCGTCCTGTAAGCGCATGACCTTGCCCGCGCCGTCCACTCCCGTCCTTGGCGACGAGCGGCGCGCGCGGGCCGGCCACGGCGGCGCCGTGGTCTGGATCACGGGGCTTTCCGGCGCCGGCAAGACCACCCTGGCCGAAGCCGCCGAGCGTGCCCTGTTCGAACGCGGCTGCAATGTGTTCGTGCTCGATGGCGACAAGGTGCGCGGCGGGTTGTGCGCCGACCTTGGTTTTTCCCTCCCCGAACGTTCCGAGAATATCCGCCGCATTGGCGAAGTGGCGCGCCTGTTCCATCGGGCGGGCCAGGTCGTGCTGGTGTCGGTTATTTCTCCGCTGCGCGCCGACCGCGAGCGTGCGCGGGCGCTGGTGCCGGCGCCAGATTTCATCGAAGTGTATTGCCGCTGCCCGCTGGCGGTGTGCGAAGCGCGCGACCCGAAAGGCTTGTACCGCAAGGCGCGGGCCGGCCAACTGCCGGAGTTCACCGGCATTTCCTCTCCCTATGAAGCACCCGAGACGCCAGAGGTGCTGGTCGACAGCGCCACCTCGTCGGTCGGCGACGAGGTGGCGAAGCTGCTGGACGCGTTGCAGCGGCGCGGCATCATCGCCGCCTGAGATCAGCGCGCGGCGCCGCTGCCGATATGCTTGTCGAGGAATTTCTCGACCCGGGTATAGAAGTCGATGCGGTTCTTTTCCAGGCCCCAGCCGTGGCCTTCGTCAGGATACTCGACCCACTCGACGTTCTTGTTGGTGCGCGTGACGGCGTTGCGGAAGCCGGTGCCGTGGTTGATCGGCACGCGCCGGTCGACGCCCCCATAGGCCAGCAGCAGCGGTTGCGTGATGCGCGCGGCCTGCTGGATCGGCGACGTGGCCTTGAAGCGCTCGGCATCCTTGACCGGGTCGCCGATCAGTTCGGGCATGCCGTATACCTTCCATTCCTCGGACATGTCCGAAGTAAAGTTCCAGCCATTGTCGAACAGCAGGCCGATGTCGGTGACGCCGACCCAGTTGATGCCGCATTTGTACAGGTCCGGATCCTTGACCAGGCCCATCAGGGTGGCATAGCCGCCATAGCTGGCGCCGGCGATGCAAACGCGCTGCGGGTCGACCGTTCCCTGCTTGGCCAGCCAGTGCACGCCGTCGGCCAGGTCGTCCTGCATCGACAGGCCCCATTGCTTCCAGCCGGCCTTGAAGTGCTTGGCGCCGTAGCCCGTGCTGCCGCGGAAATCGGGCTCCAGCACGGCGTAGCCGCGCGAGGCGAGGAATTGCGCGTCCGGGTTCCAGCCCCAGGAGGCGCCGCGCACATAGGGGCCGCCGTGCACCAGCATCACCATCGGCAGGTTCTTGTGTCCCTTGCCGGGCGGTAGGGTCAGCAGGGCGGGGATGTCGAGGCCATCGCGTGCCCTGTAGCGCACGAACTGCTGGCGTCCCATCCGGGCCGGGTCCAGGCCGGGGCGGGAGTCGCCGATCTTGTTCAGCAGGCCCGTCGTCTTGTTGTACAGGGCGTAGCTGGGCGCATACACGTCCGAATACGAATACACCAGCACCCATGGCGAATCGGCCTGGGCCGGCACCGAGACCAGGTTGATGGTGGCCGGCAGCAGCTTGTCGAGTTTTTCCTGGACCTGCTTCATGCCCGGGTCGAACCATTCGTTCGAAGAGGCATCGGTAGTGAAGGCCACGCCCAGCATGGCGGCGCGGTTGGCGACCAGCCGGCCCGCGAAGTCGTAGCCGGGCGCGACCAGCACCGGCTCGGGACCGAGCTTGCCGGCGGCGACGTCGAAGGTATGCAGGGCGGTGGTGTCCTTGCCGTTGCGCGCCGCCACATACAGCGTGCCGTCCGGCGCGAAGCCGACCGGTTCGATGGCGTGGCTGCCGTCGCCATAGGCCTTGTAGCTGGTCATCACGCGCCAGTCGCCGCTGGCCGGCTCGCGGTAGTGCAGGGTCACGGTGCCTTCGGCGATGGTGGTGACGATGCGCGGCTCGCCCTTGTGGTCGAGCATCCAGCCGCGCGCATTGCCGGGGCGCGGGACGGTCCGGCTGAAGCCGGTCACCGTGTCCACGCGCAGCAGGTCGACGTAGCGTGGCTCGCCGCGCATATCGAAGGCGGGCTGGACGACGTAGATTTCGTTCGAATCCTGCAGGCCCTTCTGGCCCAGCAGGAAGGTATTCCAGGGCAGCAGCTTGCGCGCGGCCCTGGGGCCGCCGGCCACCATGCCGCCGCCGGTGCGCTCGGCCAGTTGCACGAACCTGCCGCCGTCGCGGTCGACCGCGTACAGGCCGGGGGCGGTGCGCATATTGCCCTGGCCGACCGTCCGGTCGCGGGTGTCGAACACGATGCGTTCATTATTGACCCACTCGAATTCCCCGACGTCGGAGTCGGTATACGAGGCGACGATCTTGCCGCTATTGTTCTGCAGGTCGACCACGACCAGGAAATCGCGCTGGTCCTTGGCGCTTGAACGCGCCGCCAGGTAGCGGGCATCGGGCGACAGCTTTGCGCCGCCGAGGGCGACATTGGCGTAGAAGGCGGAGATCGGCGGCGGCGCGGCCGCGGCGGCTGGCGCCTGGGCCAGGGCCGGGACTGCGCACAGGGCGGACGCGGCAAGAAGCGCGGCGCCTACGGCGCGGGTAAATACAGGCATGGGGTTTTTCCGTGAAAATCGTTGTTATATGGCCGGTGTCGGCAGTGCCAGCCTAGCATTTCATGTGTGGCTGAAATCTCATCAATTTTCACGACCGAGGCAGCGTCTTTGAGTTGTCATGCTGAAAATACCACGGGTATCGATTGTTGTTGTTGCCTTGAGGCTACTTCTCAAGCATTATCGGCCGATACTCGATCGCGTTACCATCCTGCCTGTCGGTGCCCCATGACTTCCTTGCCTGCCGTTTCACAGCAAAAATTCCATTTCATCTCCGGCCTGCCGCGCTCGGGCTCGACCCTGTTATCCGGCATCCTGCTGCAAAACCCGCGCTTTCATGCAGGCATGAGTAGTCCAGTGGGGTCGCTGTGCAATGCCGTGTTGGGCCAGGTCAGCGCCGGCAGCGAATTCGCATCCATGGTCGGGCGCGACAAGCGCCGCCAACTGCTGCGCGGGCTGTTCGATTCCTATTATTCGGATGTCGGACGCGAGGTCGTGTTCGACACCAGCCGCTCCTGGTGCGCCCGTATGCCGCTGGTGCGCGATCTGTTCCCGGAGGCGAAAGTGATCGCCTGCGTGCGCAGCGTGGCCTGGATCATGGACAGCTTTGAACGCCTGTACCGCGCCAATCCGTATGAACACACACGCCTGTTCGGCAGCGCGGGCGCGCGCGGCACCGTGACCAGCCGCCTGGAAGGCCTGGGCCAGCACGACGGCACCGTCGGCCATCCCTGGGCCGCCCTGCGCGAAGCCTTCTATGGCGAGCATGCGTCGTCGCTGCTGCTGGTCGATTACGAATTGCTGGCGCGCGCGCCGGCCAAGGTCATCCCGCTGGTGTACGACTTCCTGGGCGAACCGCATTTCGCGCATGACTTCGACAACGTCGAGTATGACGCCGAGGAGTTCGATACCCGGCTCGGCGCGCCGGGGCTGCACAAGGTGCGCTCGCGCGTGGAGTACAAGCCGCGCCAGACCATCATCCCGCCCGATTTGTTCGACCGATTCGACAAGATGTCCTTCTGGACCGATACGGTCGGCAGCGCCGCCAATGTGATCGCACCGCAGAACGCACAACAAGGAAAACAAGCATGACGTCCAAACACCAGCAGGCCGCCCTCGGTGAATTGTTCATCGCATCGACCCCGAACCCGGCCATCGACGCCGCCGTATTCAGCCAGACCGTGCCGGAACTGGCAATTGCCGCCGCGCGCAAGGAAATCGTCTTCATCGACGATCAGGTGCCGGATATCGAGGTGCTGGTCCGCGGCTTCGGCGCGGGCAAGGAGATTGTGATCCTGGACTCGAGGCAGGACGGGTTGCGGCAGATCGCCGACGCGGTGGCGGGGCGTACAGGCATCGATGCCCTGCACATCATTTCGCATGGGGCCGAAGGACGCATCGCATTGGGGTCGACGACCATCGACGGCGCCAACCTGCCCGCCAACAGTGCGCTGCTGCAGACGATCGGCGCCAGCCTGGCCGAAGGCGCCGACATCCTGCTGTATGGCTGCAAGGTCGGCGCCGGTGCCGGCCAGGCGTTGGTCGACCAGTTGGCGATCGCCACCGGCGCCGACGTCGCGGCGTCGGATGACCTGACCGGCAACGCGGCGCTCGGCGGTGACTGGCGGCTGGAGATCAACAGCGGCGACATCGAGACGGCGGCCCTGGTCGATCCAGCGCTGGCGGCGCTGTACCAGCACACCCTGGCCATTTCCAGCACCATCAACTTCAGCACCGCCGGGAACTTCGACAGCAAAGGTACGCAAGTGTACGCGAACGCGAACGCCGCCTACGATGTCGTCTATAACGTCCGCGGCGACAGCAACTATCAGTTGACCATCGATGGGAAAACCCGCGATGTCGCGTTCTATGACAAAGGCTACGTTGGGAATGACGTCCAGGGCAAGCATGAGACGATGCTGACCTTCTCGTTCGGCGCCGACAAGGTATTCACGCCCAATTTGATCAGGATCGCCAATGCCAATACCCAATTCCAGGTGCAGAATCTGATTTTCCAGGCCTATGACGCCAAGGGCGACCGGATGGGCGCTCCCGTGCCCTTCGATACCATCAGGACCGGCAACGAAGTCGCCTACGTCGATGTGTCGTTCCTGAACCTGGTCGGCATCGCCAAGCTGACGCTGAAGGCCGACCAATCGTCATTCGGCGGCATGATGTCCCCGCTGATGATCGACGAATTCGTGGTGTCGGACATCCGGCCCGCGGTCACCGTACCGGCCGTGGTCTCGGTGTCGGCCGCCCCGGCGTACGACACGGCCCATAAGGAGGGCGGCACCATCCTGGTCAGCGTAACCTTCGACCAGGCGGTCGACGTCACCGGCACCCCGGCCCTGCTGCTGGCAACCGGCGTCCCCGGCAGGCAGGCGACCTATGTCGACGGCAGTGGCACCAAGGTGCTGGTCTTCAGCTACACGGTGGCCGCCGGCGACGACTCGCCTGATCTCGATTACGCCGGCACCACGGCGTTACTGCCCAACGGCGGCAGCATCCGGCTCGCCGGTGACAGTACCGACGCCGTGCTGACCCTGCCCGCGCCGGGCACAGCCGGCTCGCTCGGTGCCAACAACGCCATCGTGCTCGATACGACGGCCCCGACGCTGGCCATCACCGATAACGCCAGCGCCCCCCTGAAGGTCGGCCAGAGCACGACCATCAGCTTCACCTTCAGCGAAGCAGTCAAGGATTTCACGACCGAGGACATCAAGGTCACCGGCAGCGGCGGCATCATCACCTCCCTGACGCCCAATGGCAACAACACGATCTTCACCGCCACCTTCAACCCGCAGGCGGGTGTGGATAATGGGTCGGCAACCATCACGGTGGACCCGGGCGTTTACACCGACCAGGCCGGCAACGGCGGCGGCGGCAACTCGGATGCGATCGCCTTCGATACCAGGGCGCCGGGCACCACCGTATCGAACGTGACGTTCTCGGCGGATACCGGCGTCCCTGGCGACCTGGTGACGTCGGTTGCGGCGCAGACCCTCAGGGGCGCGATCAGCGCCGACCTCGGCGATGGGGAAAAGGTCCAGGTATCACTCGATGGCGCGACCTGGAACGAAGCCACGACCAGTGGCCGTACCTGGGAACTGGCCGCGACGCTGGCCCTGGCAGAAGGCACCCTGCGGGTGCGCGTCGTGGACGCCGCCGGCAATGCCGGCCCGGTCTTCGACGAAGACTACCGGTACGACTTCAGCGCGCCAGGCAAGCCGTCCACCCCCGACCTGACGGATGCGTCGGACAGCGGCAACGACAAGCAGGACAACATCACCGGCGTCACCACGCCCACCGTCACCGGCACCGCCGAGAAAGATGCGACCATCACCCTGTATGCCGATGGCGAAGCGGTCGGCACCGCCAAGGCCGATACCGACGGCAAGTGGAGCGTCACGGTCGACGAGGCGCTTGGCGGCGGTGCCTATGCCTTCACGGTCAGGGCGACCGACCTCGCCGGCAACCAGGGTGTGGCCTCGGATGCGCTCGACGTCACGATCGTCACCGCCTCGCCAGCAACGGTCAACCTGAGCTTCAGCCTGGAGATGGACACCGGCATTCCGGGCGACCGCATCACCAACGTCGCGGCCCAGCTGCTGCAGGGCGAGCTGTCCGCCGCCCTCGGCGCCGGCGAGAAGGTCCAGGTCCGTATTGCCGATGGCAGCTGGCAGGAAGCCACGATCGTTCAGGGCACCACTGGCTGGACGCTGCACACGACCCTCGCGCCGGGCGCGAATGACGTCGAGGTGCGGGTCATCAATGCAATCGGCAATCCCGGCCCGGTCAGCGCATACGAGTATGAGCTCGACACCGACGCGCCGACCATCGAGATCGAGAGCGACAAGCTTGAGCTCAAGGCCGGCGAGACCGCGACCATCACCTTCACCTTCAGCGACGCGCCAGGCGCGGCATTCACCGAGGACGACATCGAGGTCACCGGCGGCACCCTGTCCGAATTCGATGGCGAGGGCCTTGTCTGGACCGCGCTGTTCATGCCGGATGCCAACACCGAGAATGGGACGGCCAGCATCTCGATCGGCGCCGACCTGCTCACCGACCTGGCCGGCAACAAGAGCGCGGCCGCGGTGCCGGTGGCGCTGACCTTCGACACGCTGCGGCCCGTGACCAGCGCGCCGGTGCTGGCGGCGGCTAGCGACATCGGCTGGTCGAACGCAGACGGGGTCACCGCCATTTCACGGCCGAACTTCACCGGCACCGCCGAGTCCGGCGCTACGGTCACCCTGTACGACGCTAACGACAACGTGATCGGCAGCGGCACCGCCGTCAACGGCAACTGGTCGATCACGCCGGTCGCCGACCTGGCCAACGGCAAGCACACGATCAGCGCCAGGGCGCTCGACGTCAACGGCAATGAGAGCGAGCTGGTCGCGGGCCAGGAAATCACGATCGATACCACCCCGCCGACCGTGACGATAACCAGCGACGTCGACAAGCTCAAGATCGGCGAAACCGCCACCATCACCTTCACCTTCAGTGAGGACCCGGGCGCCACCTTCACCCGCGCAGACGTCACGGTCGCCGGCGGCACGCTGGGCGAGCTGGAGAAAGACGGCCTGACGTTCACCGCCGTGTTCACCCCGACCGACGACGCCAACGCCACTACCGCCAGCATCACGATCGGGGCCGGCTCTTATATCGACCAAGCTGGCAATAATGGCGGCCCCGGCCTCACCCCGATGCTGTCGTTCGACACCAGGGCGCCGGGGGCGCCATCGGTCCCCGACCTGGACCCTGAGTCGGACACCGGCACCTCGGACGAGGATGAAATCACTGGCGACACCATCCCGACTTTCAGCGGCACGGCCGAAGCGGGCGTCACGGTTACGCTGTTCGCCAACGGCGTCGAGATCGGCTCGGCCGTCGCGAACGGCGGCAGCTGGAGCATCACCAGCCAGGTCGTGCTGGTGGCGGACGAATACGACATCACCGCCGTTGCGACCGATGCGTTCGGCAACGAGGGGCCGCCATCGGATCCGCTCAGGATCGAGATCTCCACCAACGCGCCGACGACCGTGGCGACCAGCCTGAAGTTTTCCGCCGATACCGGCGTCTCGCAGACCGACCTCGTCACCAAGACCGCGGCGCAGACCATCAGCGGTGCGCTCAACGCAGACCTGAAGGCCGGCGAATACGTCGAAGTGTCGGTCGACGGCGGCAAGAACTGGAACCGCGCGAGCGTCGAAGCCGACGGCTGGTCAATCGCGACCACGCTGGTCGTGGGCGAGGAAGCCGTCGCGGTGCGGGTGGCCAACGCCATCGGCAACACCGGCACGGAATACTCCAGGAACTACCATCTCGACACCCTGGCCCCGGGTGTGACGATCACCAGCAATGTGGATGAACTCAAGCGCGGCGAGAACGCGACCATCACCTTCACATTTACCGAAGATCCGGGTGCGACCTTCACCTGGAACGGCGCGGCGGGCGACGTGGTCGTGAGCGGCGGTACCCTGACAGAGATCAGCGGCAGCGGCGCCACGCGCACGGCCACCTTCATGCCGACCGACGGCTTCGAGGGCAACGCCAGCATCACGGTCGCCGGCGGCGGCTATACCGACCTGGCGGGTAATGTCGGTACCGATGGCGCGACTCCGACGCTGGCGATCGACACCAGTGCGCCGGATGCACCGGACGCGCCGAAGCTGGCCGTCGACAGCGATACCGGCGAAAAAGGCGACGGCCGCACCGAGAGCACCACCCAGGTCATCGAGGGCGGTGGCGCGCAGCCGGGCGCCATGGTTCACCTGTACAACGGCAACCAGCGGATCGGTTCCAGCCAGGCCAATGCCGAAGGTCTGTGGAGCATCGACGTCGCGTTGGGGGGCGGTACCTATGCCCTGAGCGTGACCCAGGATGACGAGGCCGGCAATGAATCGGCCAAGAGCGATCCATTCCAGTTGACGGTCACGGTATCGAACCCGAACCCGAACCCGAACCCGAACCCGAATCCGGATCCCGATCCGACCCCGAATCCGACCCCGAATCCGCCGACCGTGATCGACGGCATGCCGGTCACGACCACGCCGGTGACCCTGCCGGGAGGCGTGCGCGGCACGACGGTCGCCGTGCCGATCGTCACGGGCGGGCGCGACGAAACGGATGGCCAGGCCAGCCTGGCCGACATCCCGCTGGCCACCAGTGGTGGCCAGACCCAGTTGCTGGCGCAACTGCCGACAGGTTACGGCTTGTCGACCAGCGGCGCCAGCGTCGGCGCAGCAAGCGGGCTGGAATTCCTGATCGCCTCGATCAGGGCCGCCACGCCGACCCATGCGCCGGACGACCAGGGCCACCTCGTCCAGAACGGCACCACGTTCCTGCAGGGCCTGAGCTACAGCTCGCTGCTGGTGCACACCGTGAAGCCTGTCAGCAACCTGGGCACGACCAATGCGCTGGTCCTGACCGGACCCAATCCGGGCGGCAACCTGGGCACTGCCCTGGTGATCGAGACCGCCGGCCTGGCGAACGATGCGAGGATGGAACTGGTCGACATCGATTTCGCTGCCCTGGTCGGCGCCGCGACGGTGTTCACCGGCAGCAACGGCGCCATCCTGGCAGGCGACGGCGCCAGCCAGCACTTCACGGTCCTGGCGGGCGGCAACAACGGCGTGTTCGCCGGCGGCGGCAGCGACCTGCTCACGTTCGCCCCCGCTGTACCGGTGGATCAGGGCTCGGCCAGCGGCCGCGCCAGCGCGCAGCAGGTCGCGGCCAGCGGCGCCTCGACGCTGCACGGCGGCCAGGGGAGCGACGCGGTCACGTTCGCGGGTAAGCGCGAGGACTTCGACGTCGTGTTCCACCACGGCCATGTGGTCGTCAACAGCAAGGCCGCGCCGGATGCCAAGGCGCTGGTGGTCAATGTCGAGCAACTGCAGTTCAGCGATGGCGCTGTCGCGGTGGAGAATGCCGCGGGCTTGACGACGCTGGCCGGCATGTACCAGACCGTGCTCGGACGCCAGGCCGACCTGTACGGCTTCGAGTTCTGGGCCGAGCGCCGTGACGATGGCGTCAGCTGGGGCGCGATTGCGCTGGACATGGTCGCATCGGCCGAGCGCCTGGCGCAGCATGGCGATTTCAACGGCGATGCCGCCAACGATATCGGGCTGCTCTACCAGGCATTGTTCGACCGCGCGGCGGATGCGGCTGGGCTCGCGTTCTGGACGGCGGCGATGACGGAGCGCGGCATGACCCTGGAACAGGTCGCCGGCAACTTCGTCGAGTCGGTCGAGATGGTCGGCCACCAGCGCGGCGCGCTGGACTGGGACTTCCAGGTCTGAGCCACGGGCAGGGGCGGGGCGCCGGCCCCTGCCGGCGGCTCACTCCGGCGCGCGGATGTAATCCACCATGCCCTCGCTGCCGCGGCTGGGCGGCGCGGTGAGCAGGCTGACCGCCACCACGGCCATCATCCCGGCCGGCACCCCGAACACGCCGGCCGCCATCGGCAGGATGCCGAACCAGGTGGCGTCCAGGCTGCCGCCCAGGGCCGGGCTGGCGCGCAACATGTAGACCAGGCAGACCGCGAAGCCGGCGATCATGCCGGCGATCGCGCCCTGGTGGTTGGCGCGTTTCCAGAACACGCCCAGCACCAGCACCGGAAAGAGGGTGGAACCGGCCAGCGAGAACGCCGCCGCGACCAGCGACAGGATGTCGGCCGGCTTTTGCGACGCCACGTAGGCGGCGATGAAGGCCACCCCCAGCAGCAGCAGCTTGGAGATCGTCACCCGCTTCTGGGTCGAGGCGCTCGGGTTGACCATCTTGTAGTAGACGTCGTGTGACAGCGCGTTGGAGATCGCCAGCAGCAGGCCGTCGGCGGTCGACAGCGCTGCCGCCAGGCCGCCGGCCGCGACCAGGCCCGCGATCACATAGGGCAGGCCGCCGATCTCGGGCGTGGCCAGCACCAGCACGTCGGCGTCGATCGCGAATTCAGCCAGCTGCACGATGCCGTCGCCATTGATGTCGGCCACGCTCACCAGGGGATTGGCCTTGTCCACATTGGCCCAGTACGAGATCCAGGTGGGCAGGGCCGAGAAGTCGCTGCCCACCAGCGAGGTATAGATGTCGTACTTGGCCAGCACCGCCAGCGCCGGAATGGTCAGGTACACCAGCAGGATGAAGAACAGGGTCCAGAACACCGAGACCCGGGTGTCGTTCACCGACGGCGTGGTGTAGGCCCGCATCAATATATGGGGCAGGGAGGCGGTGCCGAACATCAGGCAGAACACCACCGCCAGAAAGTTGTTGCGGCGGTTGTCCGATTCCTCTTTGGTGGCGCCGGGAAAGGGTTCGGCATGCGGCTCGGGCGGCCTGGCGCGCGCCAGGTTGGCGTCGCGCCGCTCGCTCCATTGCGAGCGCGCCTCGTCGACCGAATTCGGATAGGTAGCCAGCGCGCGCTCGGCCTGGCGCACCTCGGTCAGCGAAGCATTGCGCGCGCGCGCGGCCGCCAGCTGGCGCTGGGCGTCGACCTTGCCGGTCTCCCACGATTCGGGGAGCAGGGCTAGCCGGCCCGCGTATTCGGCGGCGCGGCGGCGGAACTCGGCGCGCACTTCTTCCTCGCGCGGGTCTTGCGCCAGCGCCGCTTCGCGCGCGGTCAGCTTGGGCAGCAGCGAGCCATAGGCCACGGCGGGAATCGGGTTGTCGGCGTGCTTGGCCGACAGCCACATGGTCGGTATCAAGAAGGCGACCAGCAGGATGATGTATTGCGCCACCTGGGTCCAGGTGATGGCGCGCATTCCGCCCAGGAACGAGCACACCAGGATGCTGGCCAGGCCCAGGAAGATCCCGATCGAGAAATCGACGCCGGTGAAGCGCGAGGCGATCAGGCCGACCGCATAGATCTGCGCCACCACGTAGGTGAACGAGACCAGGATGGTGGCGCCCACCGCCAGCGCGCGCACCGCGGCGCCGCGGCCGCCGGCGCCGCCGCCATAGCGCGCCGCCAGGAAATCGGGCACCGTGTACTGGGCAAACTTGCGCAGATAGGGCGCGATCAGCAGCGCGACCAGCACGAAGCCGCCGGTCCAGCCCATGATGAAGGCCAGGCCGTCGAAACCCTGCAAGTACAGGCCGCCGGCCAGGCTGATGAAGCTGGCCGCCGAGATCCAGTCGGCGGCGGTGGCCATGCCGTTGAACATGGCCGGCACACGCCGGCCGGCGACATAGTATTCGGTGACGCTCGACGTGCGGCAGATGACGCCGATGATCGCGTACAGGGCGATGGTGGCGAACATGAACAGGTAGCCGATCCACAGGCGCGGCATGCCTTCCTGCTCGAGCAGGGCGACCGCAACCAGGAACAGGGCGAAGCAACCGGTGTACCAGAGATAGTAGCGCGCCAGCTTGCTGAAATAAGGGGGCTTGCCGCTCATCGTGGTTCGTCCCCGGCCGCAGTCCTGGCCTCGCGGTCAAGCCGGCGCATGCGCCAGGCGTAGAAGCCGATGATCGCCAGCGACACCAGCGACGCTCCCTGCGCCGCCATGTAGAACGACAGCGGCCAGCCAAACACTTCGAAGCGCGACAGCTCGCGCGCGAAGAACACGGTGCCGAAGCCGGTCGCCAGCCACAACACCAGCAGCAGCATGGTCATCTTGCGGCTGCGCTCCCAGTGCGCGGCGCGGGCGGCCGCGCGCCGGCGCGCGGCGTCGTCATGATCGTTGCGGGGTTCAGGTGGCGTCGTCTGGTTCATGGACCGGGGGTGGGAAAGTCAGGCGGAACAGGCTGCCCGGGAAGCGCATGGACTGGCTGCGCGGGTTATTGAAGATGTCGATCTCGGCGCCGTGCTGCTGCGCGATCTCGCGCACGATCGCAAGGCCAAGGCCGCTACCTTCGGTATTGCTGCCCAGGATGCGGTAGAAGCGCTCGAACACGCGTTCGCGCTCGTTGGGGGCGATGCCGGGGCCGGTATCCTCGACCTCGAGCAGCGCCCTCCCGGTGGCGGCGTCGCGGCGCACGCGCACCGTGACGCTGCCGCCGGCCGGGGTGTAGCGCAGCGCATTGTCGATCAGGTTCGACAGCAGCTCGCGCAGCATCAGGGGCTGGCCGGCGATCACGACCGGCTCGTTGTCGTTGGCGGGCGGCTCGAAGCCCAGGTCGATCTCGCCCGCGAACGAGGCTTGCACCCAGTCCTGCACCGTCTCGCGCGCGAGCAGCGGCAGGTCGATCTCGGCGAAGGCCAGGCCGGCCTGCGGTTGATTTTCGGCGCGCGCCAGCGCCAGCAGCTGGTTCACCAGGCGCGTGGCCGATTCCGAACTCTTGGCCAGCTGCTCCAGAGAGCGGTGGATCTCGGCCGGGTCGAGCTGGCGCAGGGCCAGCTCGGACTGCATGCGCATGCCGGCCAGCGGCGTCTTCATCTGGTGCGCGGCGTCGGCGATGAAGCGCTTCTGCATCGCCACCGATTCGCCCAGGCGCTCGAGCATGTCGTTGAAGGAGCCGACCAGCGGCGAGATCTCCTCGGGCACCTGGCGCGGATCGATCGGCGACAGGTCATCCTGGGGCCGCGCGCGGATGCGCTGCTGCAGCTCGGCCAATGGCGAGAGGCCGCGCGACAGCGCAAACCACACCAGGGCCAGGATCACCGGCAAGATGATGAATTGCGGCAGGATCACGCCCTTGATGATTTCGCCCGCCAGATGCGCGCGTTTGTCGAGGGTTTCGGCCACCTGCACCAGCGCGAGGGGAGGCAGATGAGGCGGCTCCAGCGGCTGCTGCACGGCGCGTTCGTGCAGCGGGTCGAGGTTGACATAGGTGTAGGCAACCCGGATCGGCGTGCCGTGGATGCTGTCGTTGCGGAACTCGACCGCGCCGCTGCGCGCATGCTCGTCGGCCGCGTCCATCCTGGGGCGCGGCAGGTCGCGGTCGCCGTCCAGCAGTTCGCCGTCGGGGCCGGCCAGCAGGTAGTAGACGCTGTCGACGTCGTCGGCGCGCAGGATGTCGCGGCCGGACGGATGCAGCTGGCCCGCGGCCTTGCCGCCCACGCTGCGGACCTGCTGTCCCAGCACCGTGACCCGGTCTTCGAGCGCGTCGTCGAAAGGCTGGTTGGCGATCGACTTGGCCACCAGGTAGGTAATCGCAATGCTCATCGGCCACAGCAGCAGCAGCGGGGCCAGCATCCAGTCGAGGATTTCGCCGAACAGCGAATGCCGGATGTTTTCGTCCGGCTCGGGATTGGGCGGGATATAGGTCGGCTCGGTCGGGGTGGCCGGGGCCATCGGCACATGGCTCGGCCCTTGCACCGGCTCGGCCGTGAAGCCGGCGTCGCGCTCGTTCACCTGTCGGCGGCGACGGTTGCGCTCGCTGCGGCACGTTCGGCCGCACGTTTGTCCGATTCTGCCGCGGCGGCCTCGGAAAATTTCTCGAGGCAGTAGCCCAGGCCGCGCACGGTGGCGATGCGCACGCCGCCGACCTCGATCTTCTTGCGCAGCCGGTGCACATAGACCTCGATCGCATTGTTCGAGACTTCCTCGCCCCATTCGCACAAGTGGTCGACCAATTGCTCCTTGGAGACCAGGCGGCCGGTACGCGCCAGCAGCACTTCGAGCAGGCCGAGCTCGCGCGCCGACAGGTCGAGCATCTGGTCGTTGATATAGGCGCTGCGGCCGACCTGGTCGTAGACCAGCGGGCCGTGGCGCACCACGGCCGGGCCGCCGCCGGCGCCGCGCCGGGTGAGGGCGCGCACCCGCGCTTCGAGTTCGGACAGGGCGAACGGCTTGGCCATGTAGTCGTCGGCGCCGAGGTCGAGGCCTTCGACCCGTTGCTCGACGGAATCGGCGGCGGTGAGGATCAGGACCGGCAGCAGCGAGGCGCGCGCGCGCAGGCGGCGCAGCACCTCGAGGCCCGACATCTTCGGCAGGCCGAGGTCGAGGATGAGGAGATCGAACTCTTGCGTGGAGAGGGCGGTGTCGGCATCCTGGCCGTTCTTGACGTAATCGATGGCGTAGCCAGACTGGCGCAGGGATCGCGTCAGGCCGTCGGCAAGTACGCTATCATCTTCAGCGAGCAGAATTCGCATAGGGGCACCTCGGTTATCGCGTTAGACAAACTCAGACCCGTATTGTGTTTGATTTGTCGCAACAATGCGAGCCTCGACCAATTTATTGACAAGATGATCACGTATTAGTGCTTGCAAAAACCACTGGATTTTTATACAGTACTGGCTCTTGAAGTGCGCGTGCGCGCCCACACCTTGCCTACTCCACGATTGAAAGTACACCATGGACGACAAAAAATCCGCATTGAACGCCGCTGAAAAGGGCAAGGCGCTGGCAGCCGCCCTGGCGCAAATCGAAAAGCAGTTCGGCAAGGGCTCGGTCATGCGCATGGATGCCAATGCGCCGGTCGAGGAAGTGCAGACTGTTTCCACCGGCTCGCTGGGCCTTGACATCGCACTGGGCGTCGGCGGCCTGCCGCGCGGTCGTATCGTCGAGATCTACGGCCCTGAATCGTCGGGTAAAACCACCCTGACCCTGCAGACTATCGCCCAGATGCAAAAACTGGGCGGCACCTGTGCCTTCATCGACGCCGAGCACGCGCTCGACGTCACCTATGCCCAGAAATTGGGCATCAACCTGAGTGACCTGCTGATCTCGCAGCCAGACACCGGCGAACAGGCGCTCGAAATCACCGACGCGCTGGTGCGTTCGGGCAGCGTCGACCTGGTGGTCATCGACTCGGTGGCGGCACTGACCCCGCGCGCCGAGATCGAAGGCGATATGGGCGACTCGCTGCCGGGCCTGCAGGCACGCCTGATGTCGCAAGCGCTGCGCAAGCTGACCGGTTCGATCAACCGCACCAACACCCTGGTGATCTTCATTAACCAGATCCGCATGAAGATCGGCGTCATGTTCGGCAGCCCAGAGACCACCACCGGCGGTAACGCACTGAAGTTCTACGCCTCCGTGCGCCTGGACATCCGTCGTACCGGTTCGATCAAGTCGGGCGACGAGGTGATCGGTAACGAAACCAAGGTCAAGGTCGTCAAGAACAAGATCGCGCCACCGTTCAAAGAGGCCCACTTCGACATCCTGTACGGAGCAGGCACCTCGCGCGAAGGCGAAATCCTGGACCTGGGCGCCGACAACAAGATCGTCGAGAAGGCGGGCTCGTGGTACAGCTACAACGGCGAGCGTATTGGCCAGGGTAAGGACAATGCCCGTCAATTCCTGGTGGATCGCCCAGCCCTGGCGCGTGAAATCGAGAACAAGGTCCGCGCCGCCCTGGGCGTGCGCGAACTGCCACCGGTGGCGCCAGGCGACGGCGACAAGCCGAAGCTGCAGGCTGTTGGTGAGTAATCGCCTGGTGCGGGCAGTACGGCAGGGTAGCGCCGTGCTCGTCCGCACCATGTTGTCGTCGACGGTGACCTCATGCCAGCACCCGTACTGAGCCTCAAGGCGCGCGCGTTGCGCTACCTGTCGCAGCGCGAGCACAGCCGGTTCGAGTTGCGGCGCAAGCTAGCCAAGTATGCGCAAGAGGACGAAGACGTCGACGCCCTCCTGGATTTCCTTGAAAAGAATAACTGGCTGTCGCAGGAGCGTTTCGCCGAATCCCTGGTCAACCGTAAGGCCAGCCGCTACGGCAATAGCCGTGTGGTGGCCGAGCTGCAAAGCCATGGGGTCACCGGCGATGCGCTGGTCGAGATCAAGGCCGAGCTGTCCGACAGCGAGACCGCGCGCGCCATCGAAGTCTGGCAGCGCAAGTTCGGCACCGTCGCTGCCGATGCGGCGATGCGGGCCAAGCAGATGCGTTTTTTATTGCAGCGCGGCTTTTCCCAGCGCGCGGCGCGAACGGCGATGCAGGGCAGCCCGGCGGACGATGAGTTCGACGAAGGCTGACCGCTACGAAGCTTCATCGGCTGAGATACCGACTGCTCCAGGCGCCAGCGTGGAGCGTCATTCCCGATATGCCCAGGCATATTCCTCAACGGGAAATGGCGCTGCACGCTGGCGCTTTTTGCTTCCTGCTCCTACCGGGTCTTCGACCGATCCCCATCCCGGATACATATCTTTCATTCACGTCGTGAATGGGGTGGCGTCTCCTACTAAAGACAGGCAAATAATATAAGCGGCAAACGCGCCGTCATAGTCCTGTGAAGTCCCCGCATCTCCCCGTAGTTTCCCTTACCAGCCTTTCTTTCCCAAGCGCCGCTGTGGACGCTGTGCTAAACTTTGCGGGTTTAAGCAGCGCCGCATGAGCGGTTGTTGTCGCAGAAGCTGCGGCGACGTGCAACGTAGCACACCGGCTGCATCACTAACCGCCGTCTCGACGGCACTGGTATTTATGCCTTTGTCACCTCCCGTATCGCGCTCGCTCCGGCATACGCGCGCCATCACAGTCGAAGCGTTCGCGCGCGACGATGGCTTGTGGGACCTCGATGCCAGCATCCGCGATGTGAAGACGCGAACTGTCGCACTCGCTTCCGGCGAACGGCCCGGCGGCACGCCGGTGCACGACCTCAAGCTGCGCGTAACCATTGACCGCGACCTGACCATCGTCGATGCCGAAGCCGCATCCGATGCCGTCCCGTATCCGGGCTACTGCGATACCATCGGCCCTGCCTACAAGAAGTTGATCGGGCTCTCGCTCGTGAACCATTTCCGGCTGCATCTGAAAGACCGCCTATCCGGCGTGCTCGGCTGCACCCATCTGACCGAATTGGCCCAGGTGCTGCCGACCGCAGCCTTGCAAGCCTTTGCTGACGACAATGTCGATGCCCCAGGCGGGCTCGGCGGTTCGTCAACCGACCGTCCATTTGAGCTCGACCGTTGCCATGCACTGCGCAGCGACGGCCCTGCCGTGGCCAAATACTACCCACGCTGGTCGATCAAGGCCGTCTCGGGTTAGCGTTCGTCGTTTTTATTTTTGTAGTTCAACCGTATTTCTAATTCAGTAAATAGAAGAAGGGAAGCCAGCATGAAGATCCATGAGTACCAGGGCAAAGAGATCCTCCGAAAATTCGGAGTGACCGTTCCGCGCGGCATTCCGTGCATGTCGGTCGAAGACGCTGTCAAAGCCGCTGAAGAACTGGGCGGTCCGGTCTGGGTCGTCAAGGCACAGATCCACGCTGGTGGCCGTGGCAAGGGCGGTGGCGTCAAGGTCGCCAAGTCGATCGAACAAGTCAAGGAATACTCCGAGCAGATCATGGGCATGCAGCTGGTGACCCACCAGACCAGCCCTGAAGGCCAGAAAGTGCGTCGCCTGATGATCGAAGAAGGCGCCGACATCAAGCAGGAACTGTATGTCTCGCTGGTCACCGACCGCGTCACCCAGAAAGTCGTGCTGATGGCTTCGTCGGAAGGCGGCATGGACATCGAAGAAGTCGCGCACAGCAACCCTGAAAAAATCCACAACGTCGTGATCGATCCGGCCGTCGGCCTGACCGACGCCGACGCCGATGCCGTCGCCGCCAAGATCGGCGTGCCTGCCGGCTCGATCGCCGACGCCCGCGCCAACCTGCAAGGCCTGTACAAAGCCTACTGGGATACCGACGCATCGCTGGCCGAAATCAACCCGCTGATCGTCACCGGCAGCGGCAAGATCATCGCCCTGGACGCGAAATTCAACTTCGACGCCAACGCCCTGTTCCGTCATCCAGAAATCGTCGCCTACCGCGACCTGGACGAAGAAGATCCAGCCGAAGTCGAAGCATCGAAATTCGACCTGGCCTACATCTCGCTCGACGGCAACATCGGCTGCCTGGTGAACGGCGCCGGCCTGGCCATGGCGACCATGGACACCATCAAGCTGTTCGGCGGCGAGCCGGCCAACTTCCTGGACGTGGGCGGTGGTGCTACGGCCGAGAAAGTGACCGAAGCATTCAAGATCATGCTGAAAAACCCCGAACTGAAGGCCATCCTGGTCAACATCTTCGGCGGCATCATGCGTTGCGACGTCATCGCCGAAGGCGTGATCACCGCATCGAAAGCCGTGTCGCTGCAAGTGCCGCTGGTCGTGCGCATGAAGGGCACCAACGAAGACCTGGGCAAGAAGATGCTGGCTGACTCGGGTCTGCCGATCATCGCCGCAGACACGATGGAAGACGCAGCGAAGTCGGTCGTCGCCGCCGCCGCTGGTAAAGCATAATTCGGCCTAATTCGCTAAGGAAATAAAAATGTCGATTCTGATCAATAAAGACACCAAAGTCATCACCCAGGGCATCACCGGCAAGACCGGCCAATTCCACACCCGTATGTGCCGCGACTACGCGAACGGCAAGGAAGCCTTTGTTGCAGGCGTGAACCCGAAGAAAGCCGGCGAAGATTTCGAAGGCATCCCGATCTACGCAACCGTCAAGGAAGCCGCATCGGAAACCGGCGCGACCGTGTCGGTCATCTATGTCCCACCAGCAGGCGCAGCCGCTGCGATCTGGGAAGCCGTCGAAGCCGAGCTGGACCTGGCAATTTGCATCACCGAAGGCATCCCTGTCCGCGACATGATGGAAATCAAGGATCGCATGGCCAAGGCCGGTTCCAAGACCCTGCTGCTGGGCCCGAACTGCCCAGGCCTGATCACCCCTGACGAAATCAAGATCGGCATCATGCCGGGCCACATCCACCGCAAGGGCCGTATCGGCGTCGTGTCGCGTTCGGGCACCCTGACCTATGAAGCAGTCGGCCAGCTGACCGCGCTGGGCCTGGGCCAATCGTCGGCAGTCGGCATCGGCGGCGACCCGATCAATGGCCTGAAGCACATCGACGTGATGCGCATGTTCAACGACGATCCTGATACCGACGCGGTCATCATGATCGGCGAAATCGGCGGTCCTGACGAAGCGAACGCCGCTCATTGGATCAAGGACAATATGAAGAAGCCAGTGGTCGGCTTCATCGCTGGCGTCACCGCGCCTCCAGGCAAGCGCATGGGCCACGCCGGCGCGCTGATCTCGGGCGGCGCCGATACCGCGCAAGCCAAGCTGGAAATCATGGAAGCCTGCGGTATTACCGTCACCAAGAACCCGTCGGAAATGGCGCGTCTGTTGAAGGCGATGCTGTAATCCTGGCGATCTCTTGATCGACTTCTAAAACGGGGAGCTTCGGCTCCCCGTTTTGTTTGCAGTTCCATTTTTCATCGCCAAGAATCGTCACCTGACAAAAATTGCTGTGCGGCACTGACAATTTTTGTCACCTGACACGCCAAATTTTGTCGTGGCACAGGGTTTTGTTATCTCGGGATTAATAAAATCGACCGTTTTCTGCTGTTTTCGGGCTGGCACAGCGCTTGCATATAGGAAAGCGTAGCAGCAGAGCAGCACAAGACACGTAGTCCCAACTTTGACATACCACCCTGGAGAGAAAAATGAACTTCAAGCAAATGCAAACCAAGAAGGCCGAAGGCGGCTTTACTCTGATCGAACTGATGATCGTTGTCGCGATTATCGGTATCCTGGCTGCTGTCGCTATTCCAGCATACAGCGACTACACTGCGAAAGCGAAGGCTGCAAACGCATTGTCGGCTGTCGATCCGTTCAAAACCGCGGTCGCAATGTGCGGTCAGGAAGCTGGTAGTCTGGATGATTGCAATACTGATGATGCCGAAGGCACGTTCCGCGCCTTCACCGAGACCAATGAAGTTGCATCGCTGACCGTAGAAGACGCAGGCGTCATCGAAATTACTCTGAAAAACATCGGATCCGACACTGATACCTCGACCGTGACGTTCACCCCGACCCTCGGCTCGAGCGCGATTACCTGGGAAATCGAAGCCAGCACCGAGAACGAAGCTGTGAAGCTGGCCTTCGAGAAGAACAGTGTTACTCCTGCAACTACCCCACCAGTCACGCCTCCGTAATTCCGAAAGATCGACAAAAAGCCCGCTTCGCAGCGGGCTTTTTGCTTTCCAAGCTTTACTTTCCAGCAGGCTGCGTCTTCAAATACTGATCCAACCACCCCACCACAGTGTGATGCCACTGCACCGAGTTCGCCGGCTTGAGCACCCAGTGGTTCTCATCCGGGAACACCAGCAGCTTGCTGTCGACACCCATGCGCTGCAGCGCGGTGAAGGTCCCCAGCGCCTGCGCCGTCGGAATCCGGAAATCGAGATCGCCCTGGATCACCAGCATCGGCGTCTTCCACTTGTTCACATGATGAACCGGATTGAAGCGCTCATGATTCTCCGGCACCTTGAAGTAAGGACCGCCACTCTCCCAATCGGTAAACCACTGCTCCTCGGTCGAGTACGCCATGCCGCGCGTATCGAACACGCCGTCATGGTTGACGATGCACTTGAACTCATCCGACCAGTTGCCGGCGATCCAGTTCATCATGTAGCCGCCGTAGGAAGCCCCCAGCGCGCAATCGCGTGAACGGTCGAGCCACGGGAACTTCTGCACCGCCGCGTCATATCCTTTCTGCAGGTCGACCAGCGGCTTGCCGCCCCAGTCGTTGCTGATCGAATCGGTGAACTTCTGGCCATAGCCGGTCGAGCCGTGGAAGTCGATGAACACCGCCGCGTAGCCCGCGCCCGCATATACCTGCGGATTCCAGCGATAGCTCCAGCTATTGCCGAAGCTGCCCTGCGGGCCGCCATGGACGATGAAGGCGACCGGATACTTCTGGCCCGGCTGTGCATTCCATGGCTTCATCACATGGCCGTAGACGGTCTGGCCATTGGCGCCGGCAAACGAGAACTGCTCGAACTCGCCCCAGCGCACATCCTTGAGGCGCTCGGCGTTCAGGTCGGTCAGCTGATTCGGCTTGCCGCCCAGTTTCATCGAGAACAGCTGCGCGCCCGACTGCAGGTTCGCGTGGGTGTAGACCAGGGTATCGCGCCGCAGGTCATAGGCGCCCACCGCACCCTTGTCGGTCAGCGGCGTCACCTTGCCGCTGGCGACGTCGATCGAGAACAGTCGGTGCTGGCCGATGTCTTCGGCATCGACGATCAGCGCCTTGCCGTCCGTGCGCCAGGCCAGGTTGCCGGCCGAGCGGTCCCAGTCGGCCGCCAGCTTGCGCTTCTGGCCGGTAGCGACATCCATCAGCATGACCTGGTAGCGGTCGGCCTCGAAGCCGGGGCGCGCCATCGCCAGGTAGGCCAGGGTGCGGCCGTCAGGAGAGAACGTGCCTTTCGTGTCCCAGGCCGGATTGTCCTGGGTCAGGTTGCGCGGCGCCGCGCCGCCGGCGGCCGGCACGCTGTACAGGTCGAAGTTGGTCGACCAGGCTTCGGTCTTGCCGGCGATGCGCGCCGAGAACACGATGGTCTTGCCATCCGGGCTGAAACGATATTCTTCGCGGTCGCCGAACGGCTTCGAGGGCACGTCGCCGTCGAGGGAGCCGGACAGGCTGACAGGCTCGCTGCCCACTTTGCCATCCGCACCCAGCGGTGCCGAGAACAACACCGCGTTGCGGTGGTCGCCCCAGGTATCCCAGTGGCGCACGAACAGGCGGTCATAGACCTTGCCGGTGGCCTTGTCCTTTTCTTTCGCATCCAGGCGCGACTTGGTGCAGGCCAGGTCGGTGCAATCGCGGAACACGGCCAGGCTGAAGGCCAGGCGGTCGCCCGTGGGCGCCAGGCGGAAATTGTCGACGTCCAGCGGCAGGTTGGTGACCTGCACCGGCTCGCCGCCGGCGGCCGGCTGGCGCCATACCTGCGACGAGCCCGAGCGCGCCGACAGGAAATACACGGCGTCGCCCGACGGCGACCATTCCGGGTCGCTGCTGCTGGACGCATGCTGGCTCAGGCGCTGCGGCGCCGGCTTGGCGGCGCGCAGGTCGACCATCCACAGTTGGGTATTGCCGCGGTTCTTTTCCATGTCCGTGCTGCGCACGGTATAGATCACGCGCGTGGCGTCCGGCGACACGGCCGGGCTGCCGACCCGCTCCATATTGACCAGGTCTTCCACGGTAAAGCCGCGCGGCGCGGCCGTCGCGGTGGTGGCGGCCAGCAAGGCCGCCGCCATCGTCAGCAAGCGAAATGTCATTCCATCCTCGTCGATCAGTGCCACGGCCGGGTGCCGTAGACAAGCCGGCAATTTACCACGATGTCATCAGGCATGAAGCCGACATCTTTCTCCGCCATTGGCGTGGCGGGGGCACTGACCGGCAAGGAAGGAGCCCGCTTACTTCGGCATGATGACCGTATCGATCACATGGATCACACCATTGTCGGCTGCGATGTCGGTCTTGGTGACGGTGGCCTTGTCGACCATGACCTTGCCGCCTGCCACTTTCACCGCGAACGCGCTGCCTTCGACGGTCTTGACGTCGCCAGGCTTGACGTCGGCCGCCATGACTTTGCCAGGCACCACGTGGTAGGTCAGCACCTTGGACAGCGCTGCCTTGTCTTTCAGCAGGGCGTCGAGCTTGGCTTTGGGAATCTTCGCGAATGCCGCATCGGTCGGGGCGAAGACCGTGAACGGACCCGGACCTTTCAGCGTGTCCGTCAGACCGGCAGCCTGGACCGCGGTGACCAGCGTATTGAAGGTGCCGGCCGACTTGGCGGTATCCACGATATCCGCTGCCTGGGCAGAAGCGAAGGCGAAGGCGAGGGGCAAAGCGATCAGGATCTTTTTCATTGTCGACTCCATGGTGAGTTTCGATGGTTCACGATGAACCGATCTCGATGTGAATTTATCCAATTTTGCCCGTGCGGTCTAATGTGTGACGCATTCTTGTCCTATAAAATAGGTTCAATTATGGTTCGTTCTACGATTTGGCTGTGAAAAGGCAAATCGTGCGGCTGAACCTGGCGCACGATTTGCGCACTGTTGAGCATCGCAGTACGATACTCTTGAGGTTGTGACATCATTTATTTTCAAAATCAATTGGCTTAATGGCGGGATGTTCGATGACGGATTCATTCAAGACGGGACAAGAGCGGATCATGTACCGCACGGGCGCCGCCGCACGGCTTGCGGGGCTGCCAGTTGAAACGCTGCGCGTATGGGAGCGCCGCTACAGCTTGTCGGACGCCCAGCGCTCCGAGCGCGGCCAGCGCCTGTATTCGGCCGAGCAGGTCGCGCGCCTTGGCTTGCTCAAGCAACTGGTCGACCAGGGACACTCGATCGGCGTGCTCGCTGGCCTCTCCCGCGACCAGCTGCAATCGATGCTAGGCCTGGATGGCCAGGCCCGCGCCGTCCAGTCCGCGCCGGTGCGCGTGCTGCTGGTCGGCGCCATGCTGGCGCGCCGCGTGGCCGCGATGGGGCAGAATTCCCTTGGCCTGGACATGCGCGGCCACAGCGCGGGTCTTGCAATGGCCGAAGAATTGCCGCGAGATTCCGGCGCTGACGTGCTGGTCATCGAACAATCCGAGCTCGACGAGCGGGTGATGCCCGCGATCGCCACCGCACGCGAAGCGACTGGCGTCGCCGCGGTTGTCGTGCTGTACCGGTTCTGTTCCAGTGCGACGATCCGCGCCTTGCGGGCACAAGGCTGCCTGGTGGCGCGGATTCCCGCTGACCTGAACGAGCTGGCCCTGCTGTGCCAGTCGGCCCTGATCGGCCATCGCCCGCCGCCGCAAGAGGCTCCTGCCACCGCCCTGGCGCCGCCGCGCTTCGCCGACGAAGATCTGGCCAATATTTCGGCGGCCGGAAACCGTCTGACCTGCGAATGCCCACGCCACCTGTCCGAACTGCTGTTGATGGTGGGAAGCTTCGAGCGCTACAGCCAGCATTGCGCCTCGCGCAACCCGGAAGACGCCGCGCTGCACGCCGAACTGGCGCTGGCCTCGGGCCGTGCGCGGGTGGTGCTGGAAGCGGCAATGGAGCGGCTGGCGATCGAAGAGGGATTGCCCCTGCCGAAAGGCTGGGCCTAGACGATCTTGCCGCGATCGGCCAGCAGCGCTTCGTAGGTCATGTTCTGCAGCAGCGTGTAGTGGACCGGATCGAGGTCGAGAAATTGCACGCCATAGCTGTACATCTCGGCCCGGCCATCGGCGGGCTTGCCGACCGCCAGGTTCTTGATATTGGCCCGGGTGCGCACCTGCGTTTCCTTGTTGTCGGGCGCGACCACCAGCGCGAACTGCAGGTCGACGATGTCTTCTTCGGGCGGCAAGGGCTGCGAAGAATCGATGCGCGCGCCGGTCACCGACACATTCGCCAGCAGGCAATCCATCGGCGCCATGCCGTGCCTGGCGCCCGTCACCCGCACCGGCAAATCGGCGCGTACCCGCATCGCGCCGCGCAGGCTGGTGCCCTGGATCGAGGTGGGAAAGGACAGGTGGACGTAGTTCAGCGGACGGCCAAAGACGCGCTCGACCGAACAGGCGAACGAACACACATTCACGCCCGAGAACACGCGGATGGTCACCCGCTCGCCTTCGGTCAGCCCGATCGGCACGCCATCCTCGAGGGGGATCCTGACGATCAGGTATTCGTCCCTGACGTAGCCGATGAGGCTGGAAAAATGCGGCACTGGCTTGACCCGCCGGTGAGTAATCAACTGCAGGCGGACGCCGACCTGCATAT
This sequence comes from Massilia sp. HP4, assembly GCF_005222695.1. Lineage (GTDB taxonomy): Bacteria > Pseudomonadota > Gammaproteobacteria > Burkholderiales > Burkholderiaceae_D > Telluria. Next base: position 155,117 of record NZ_STGG01000047.1, read on the forward strand.
TGAGCGTCTCGAATTCGAATTCCTGGGGCTTCAGCTCATGGGCTTGGGCACTGTTCATATCGGTAAGACAAGCAAGTGGACGTTGCCGAAGAGAAAAGCTTGCATGATAGCAGCAGGCTCATGCCTTCAATGTATCGGAATGTCACTGCCTGCAACCGATAGGTGGTAGCAAGAAGTTAATGCAGCGCGTGCTTAGGAGAGGTTAAGTTGCTCAGCGCGGGGGTTTCCAGCCGGCCGACAGCGCCTCGGCGAAGCTCTGGCCCATGATCTCGACCGCCTTCTGGTTGGCGCCGATGAGCCGGCCGAACGACTGCTGCTGGACCGAAACGGCGTTTTTCGTCAGCGCTTGGGCGCACGACTGCGATGCCGCGATGAAGGCCTTCATCGTCTCTTCCATGACGATCTTGGACGAGCTGATCCACAGCTGCTCGATGCTGGTGCGGGTCGAATCCGCGTACACATTGGCGATTTTCAGGAACGTGACTTGATAGGGCAGGGCGTTCAATTGGACAGTCGCTGCGGTGAACTGCGGGGTTGCGTTCGTCATGACACATCCTCTTGGGCAGAAGCAGGTTGAATTAGGAAACGCGGTCAGTGCGTTGCCCATCAGTATAGGCCGAGTAGTGACGATGTATATAGCGTTGCGCAGCTTACCGGATCGTCTGGTGTCAATATCGGTCCTTCAGTTTCCACACCTACCTCCGCCTCTCGAACCCCCGTATGCCGGAACGAACTCCACGCGCTTCTCGTGCGAAGCGCACACAAGGGAGGCGCCTGGATTCTTGCCGGCTGCGATCCAGAAAAACCATCCGAGAAATGCTTCCACTCGACAAGATTAGTGCAAAGCTTGTATCTATTTCGCTATAGCGTAAATATTCTTGCAACTGCTCTAAATTTCAGTGCTAAATTATCTCGATAGCATAAATCTAGATCAATTTCCAAATGGAAAATCGGGTCTGGGCATTGAGTAAATCCCGAGAATAGCTAATGGATCCGGGCGAATCGCTGCCATCCTTTACTTGCAGAAAAGAAAATCTCAACTTGATTAATCGCACAGTAAAGGAGGTCCGAGGCACAGCTGACATCATGGCCAATAATTATATTTTGAAACTCGGCAGCTCGCGTTGCTAGATGCGCCGGTCGAGCTGCCTGGCTCATTCACATATTGAAGTCGATTCTAGGGGAATACTGTGAACCGAAAAACTCGCCTATTAGCGATGGCGTCTGTAATTTTGCTCGGGAGCATTTCTTCCGCGCATGCAGGATTCATCGGACGTCAACTTAGTGTGGACTATTTCTATCCAAACCCATCTACACCCTATGGTCAATCCGTGGAGACACCGCCGGTATTTATCGTCGGCGACGGGATCGAAACCGTGGTCAATGTTGAAAACGTCACTTCCATCACCGTTGATGTCACCGATACGTCCATGCAGTTCGATTTTTCCACCAGCCATCCCGGGCCAACCTGGCTTTCAAACACATTCAACGGCCTGATATTTAACTTGATCAGCGGAAATTCTTTTGATTTCTCCACTGCGAGTATCGATTCCAGTTCCACATTCGCGGGCTTCGATATATCCAGGGTTGATTTTAATGATTCTCGGGTTGCAATCAATTGGCAAGGGTTGTCGTATAACTCCGATACGATACTACGCATTAATTTTGAGCCAAATGCCACCGAAGTGCCGGAGCCAGCAACGCTGTCGCTGCTTGGCCTGGGATTCATGAGTGCCGTAGCCGTGCGTCGCCGCCGCGGTCCTGGTGAATTTCCCGCGCAGCACCGGCAGCAATAAATTTGGTCGACCTCGAGCGCAATACCACGCACTTGGCCAGCCCGCTATGCAGGCCTGACGAATGTGCGTGAATAAAGCGCCCTGATTGAGATGATGCCGCCCAGCTGACACTGAGCGGCATTGTCGATGCTGTTACTGATCTACTTCAGCCATCCAGTCGCCACTCTTGCCGCCGTGCTTCTCCAGCACCCGCACATTGGTCATCACCATCCCGCGATCGACCGCCTTGCACATATCGTACACAGTCAACAGGCCAACCTGCACGCTCGTCAACGCTTCCATCTCGACCCCGGTCTTGCCGATGGTTTCCACCTGCGCCCGGCAGTGCACGCTATTGGCCGCCTCGTCGATCTCGAAATCCACCGCCACCCGGGTGATCGGCAGTGGATGGCATAGCGGCACCAGGTCGCTCGTGCGCTTGGATGCCATGATTGCCGCAATCCGCGCAATCCCGATCACATCCCCCTTCTTCGCATTCCCTGAGGTAATCAGGGCCAGCGTCTCGGGTTTCATGCGGATGGTCCCGGCCGCGACCGCAATGCGATGCGTGTCCTGTTTCGCGCCGACGTCGACCATATGGGCCTGGCCGGTGGCGTCGAAGTGGGTCAAATGGTCTGCGGTCGGGGTAGGATTCGTCATGACTCGGTGAATACGTTCAGGTTACAAAATGGTTCGCAGGGCAGCAACTCATGCCCGGATGCAGGTATGATAGCACCGTGAAATCCGTCGTCCGTCCAGCAATGACGCGCCGCTGGCGCTCTTCCCTGTCCGTCATGGCCTTGTGCCTGGTGACCGCATTCCCTGTTGCCGGGCAATCCGACGTGCTCCGGCGGCCCGATTCGACCCGCCTGCCCACGCTCGGCGATACCGCGCGCGGCGACCTGTCGCCCATCGTCGAGCGCAGGGTGGGCGAGGAGTTCATGCGCGACATCCGGCGCGACCGCGATTACCTCGACGATGAACCGATCTCCGAATACCTGAACAATTTTGGCAGCGGCCTGGTCGCCGCCGTGCCCGGCGCGCGCGGCGAGACCAATTCGGACTTTCACTTCTTCACCGTGCGCGATCCGGCCCTGAACGCGTTCGCGATGCCGGGCGGCTTCATCGGCGCCCACTCGGGCCTGATCATCGCGGCCCAGACCGAGTCGGAGCTGGCCGGCGTCATGGCGCACGAGATCGGCCACGTCACCCAGCGCCATATCGCCCGTAGGCTGGGTCAGCAAAAGCAGGATGTGCTGCTGCCGCTGGCCTCGATGCTCCTGGCGGCGCTGGCGGCCCGGGCCAGCTCGGATGCAGCCATGGGCGTGCTGATGGGCGGCCAGGGCCTGGCTGTCCAGCGCCAGCTGAACTTCAGCCGCGACGCCGAGCGCGAGGCCGACCGGGTCGGCTTCCAGATCATGGAGGCGGGCGGTTACGACACCACCGGCATCGTCGCCTTCTTCCGGCGCCTGCAAGCCGCCTCCAGGCTGTATGGCGACCTGCCCCCTGGCCTGGCCAGCCTGAGCAGCCACCCGCTGACCCAGGAGCGGATCACCGACATGCAGGCGCGCATTCGCGAGATTCCCAAGAAGCAGCGCGTCGACAGTCTCGACTTCCACCTGGTGCGCGCGCGCATCCGGGTGCTGCAGGACCCGAGCGAGCAGGGGCGGCGCGACACCCGCATCGCCTTCGAGAACCAGCTGAAGGAGCAGCCCCACCGCCAATGGCAGGTCGGCGCGCAGTATGGCCTGGCCTACCTGGCGCTCAAGCAGAACGACCTGGCCGGGGCGCAGCGCTGGCTCGACAAGGCGCGCGAGACGATAAAGCCGCGCGAAGGCGTGCTGTCGGTGGCCTCGACGAACGTGGGCGATGGCGCGACCATGTTCGCCGGGCTGTCGCTGGAGATCAAGATGGCGCCGGGCCAGCCGGCATCGGTCCTGGAAGAGGCGGTGAAAGAGGCCGATGCGGCGCGCCAGCGCTACCCGCTGTCGCGCGCGCTCGCGCACCAGTATGCGGAGGCCTTGATCGCGACCAGCCGCTTCGACGAGGCGGCGCGCTTCCTGCGCGACCAGACCCAGCAGTACCGCGAGGAACGCAAGCTGCACGACTTGCTGGCCAGGACTTATGCCAAGCAGGGCAAGATGGCGCTGCAGCATATGTCGCTGGCGGAGTCGTACGTGCTGGCCGGCGCCGTCCCGGCGGCGATGGCCCAGTTCGAACTGGCACGCAAGGCCAGCGATGTGTCGTTCTACGACCAGGCCGTGATCGATGCCCGCGTGCGCGAACTGGAGGAGCGCCAGAAGAAGGCGAAGGAAGAAGCCGAGGAGCGGTGATTACGACGCCGGCATCCGGTTGAATCCGAATGTCTCCTGAAGGTCGTCGCCGTCGATCTGTTCGACGGCAAGCCGCTTGCCATTCCATGGCAGCAACAGCGTGCCTGCGCCATGCTCCAGCCAGCCCATCACCGCCTCGTCGGACGCCGCCGCGCCATCGAGTTCGAGCAGGCCCAGCACCTGGGCCACGTCGCGGTCGTCCAGCTGCGCCACCACCTCGCCGGCCACGAACACCAGCGCGCCGGCATCGCTCAACAGCACCCGTTCGATGTCCGCCAGCGCCTGCCCGGTCTGCAGCACCAGTCCCTGCTGCGGATCGGTGCGCGCGATGAAGGGCGTCGCCTCGAGGTTCACGTACACCCGCTGCGGCCCGTTCTGGAAATACCAGTTGCCGCGCTCGTCGTGCAGGTAGTTACGGTTGATGAAACCCACCAGTTTTTCATTGTTCAGCCGGTCGCCTGCCGCATCGGCACGCTGGGCCGCTTCGTCGCGCATGCGCCAGCCGCCGCGGGCGTCCAGCGCAAGCCAGCCGTAGCAGTGGGGTACGTTCGGCCACTTGGCCATTGCCTGTTTTACGATATCGTCCATAGTGTCAGGCAGCATCGCATGATTCGGGCCGTTCCAGCGCGCGCGTGCCGGCGTGCCGGTCGAAATGGTGCAGCATCCGCTGCGGCAGCCAGGCTATCCGTCCCGGGAACGGGCCGGTGCTGAAACCGACATGCCCGCCCTGCGCCGGATACTCGAGCGTCACCGCGCTTGACGCGGATGTGGGCAGGTGGACGCCCGGCAGGAATGGATCGTTGCGGGCATTGAGCACCAGCGTCGACACCGTGATGGCGTGCAGCACGTGGCGGGCGCTGGCGCGGTGCCAGTAGTCGTCGGTGTCGCGGTAGCCGTGCAGCGGCGCGGTGACGACATTGTCGAAGGCGTACAGGTCGCGCGCGGCCAGCAGGGCGGCGCGGTCGAACAGGCCGGGAAACTGCTCCAGCTTGGCCAGGCACTTGGGCTTGAGCGTCTGCAGGAACATCCGGGTGTACAGCAGATTGAAGCCGGACGACAGCGCTTCGCCGCCGCGCGCCAGGTCGAGTGGGGCCGACACGGCGCAGGCCGCATCGACGATCTCCGCGCCGTGGCCCGACTCGCCCAGCCAGCGCAGCAGCGCATTGCCGCCCAGCGAGACGCCGGCCGCATACAGCACGCCTTCGTGCCGGGCGCGCAATGTGCGGACGATCCAGTCGATCTCGCCGGCGTCGCCCGAGTGATAGAAGCGCGGCGCCAGGTTGGCTTCGCCCGAGCAGCCGCGAAAATGCGGCACCACGCCCGACCAGCCGCGCGCTGCCAGCGCCGCCATCAGGCCGCGCGCGTAATGGCTGTTCGAACTGCCTTCCAGGCCGTGGAACAGCACCACCAGCGGCTGGCCGGGCTGGCCATCCACGAAATCCAGGTCGACGAAGTCGCCATCCGCGCTATGCCAGCGCTCGCGCCGGTAGGCGACCGGCGGCTTGGCGACGCAGGTCGCCGGATAGATGGTCTGCAGGTGGCCGCCGGGCAGCCACGAGGGGGCGGGATAGTGCATCGAAAAGAGGCACTGCGTGCCTCCGGAGATCAGTGGTGCTTGAGCACGGTGCCCGGCGCCAGGCGGTAGCCGGTGCCGCAGTACGGGCACTTGGCCTCGCCGTGGTGGTCGAAGTCGAGGAAGACGCGCGGGTGCGAGGACCACAGCGGCATTGCCGGGTTGGGGCAATAGGCCGGCAGGTCCTTGGCCGTGAGCTCCACCACTGGCATCGTCTTTTGGTTCATCTGTTTCTCTCCGTCAGGCAAGTTGGGCAAAGACTGGATTTTAACGGATTCGCTCTATTGTCGAAATGACCGTAAAATAATGCACCCAACATAAAGAGCAAGAACGCCGCCTGTTATATTGGGCGTCCAACTGGTGCCACATCCTTACATGCGCTTCATGCCCGACCGTTTCACGCCCGCCGTCATCGCCGTCATCCCCGGTTGCCGTTGCAAGAATGCCACAACTCATATCGTGATGTGCGCGCTGCGGCCTGCAATATGAGCGCGGTCGACGGACAGGGATCGCATCCCGCCGCCATCGGCGACGCGCCCGACCGCGATGCCTGGAACGAAGGCTTCAAGACCGGCTTGCCGACCCTGTTCGGCATCGCCGCCTGGGGCCTGGTGGTCGGCATCGCCATGGTCAAGAGCGGCCTGTCGGTGCCGCAGGCGCTGGGCATGACCCTGCTGGTGTTTGCGGGCTCGGCCCAGCTGGCCTCGCTGCCCTTGATCGCCGCCCAGGCGCCGATCTGGGTCATCTTCGCCACCGCGCTGGTGGTCAACCTGCGTTTCGTGATCTTTTCCGCGCTGCTGGGGCCGCATTTCGCCCACCTGCCATGGAAGCAGCGCTTTTATCTCGGCTATATCTCGGGCGACCTCACTGTCGCGCTTTTCCTGCAGCGCTATCCTACCTTGGAACCTGCAATTGGGAAATTATCCTATTTGAAGGGGTTGATGTTCCCGAACTGGATCGCGTGGCAGGTCGGTTCGTTCATCGGCATCTTCCTCGGCAGTGCGGTGCCGGCCGAATGGGGGCTGGGTTTTGCCGGCACCCTGGCCATCCTGTGCATCATGGTGCCGCTGATGATCAATAACGCGGCGCTGTGCGGCGTGCTGGTGGCGGGCGCTGTCTCGGTGATCGCCTACGATCTGCCATACAAGCTGGGGCTGCTGCTGGCGGTGCTGGTGGGGATGGTTACCGCGATGGTGATCGAAGAGACGTTGGCGAAAGCGAAGGTGCGCCGTGGCTGATTGGGAAATCTGGGTCGTCATCGGCGTGCTGTGCGTGGCCACGGCCGCCACCCGCAGCTCGTTCTGGATGATCGGCCACCGCGTGACGATTCCGCCGCGGGTGCAGGAAATGCTGCGCTATGCCCCGGCTTGCGCGCTGGCGGCCATCATCGGTCCCGATTTTCTGATCGATACACAGGGCGACATCCAGCTGACGCTGGCCAATCCGAAACTGCTGGCGGGCGTCGCCGCCTTCCTGTTCTACCTGTGGCGCCGGAATATGCTGCTGACGATTTTATTCGGCATGCTTGTATTTACGTTGCTGCGCGTACTCCACGTTTTCGGCGCCGCAGCCTAATGTACAATGACGTTTTTTCACTATTGCCACGCTGACCAAATGGACGCTCTCCGTTTCACCCGCCTGCAAGACCTGATCGACCGACAAGCGCTGCAGGGCAAGCGCGTCTTTATCCGCGCTGACCTGAACGTTCCACAAGATGATGCTGGCAATATTACCGAAGACACGCGCATCCGCGCCTCGGTGCCGGCGATCCAGGCCGCGGTCAAGGCTGGTGCGGCGGTGATGGTGACGTCCCACCTCGGTCGTCCGACCGAAGGCGAATTCAAGCCCGAAGACAGCCTGGCGCCGGTCGCCAGGCGCCTGTCGGAGCTGCTGGGCCAGCCGGTCGAACTGAAACAGGATTGGGTGGACGGCGTCGACGTTGCCCCAGGCTCGGTCGTGCTGCTGGAGAACTGCCGCGTCAACAAAGGTGAAAAGAAAAACAACGACGAGCTGGCGCAGAAGATGGCCAAGCTGTGCGATGTGTATGTGAACGATGCCTTCGGCACCGCCCACCGCGCCGAAGCGACCACCCATGGCATCGCCAAGTTCGCCCCGGTCGTGGCTGCCGGCCCGCTGCTGGCCGCTGAACTCGACGCCCTGGGCAAGGCCCTGGGCCAGCCGCAGCGTCCGCTGCTGGCCATCGTCGCCGGCTCGAAGGTATCAAGCAAGCTGACCATCCTGCAAAGCCTGGCCGACAAGGTCGATAACCTGATCGTCGGCGGCGGCATCGCCAATACCTTCATGAAGGCCGTGGGCCTGAACATCGGCAAGTCGCTGGTCGAGAACGACCTGGTCGACGAAGCCCGCGCCATCATCGAGAAAATGGCGCAGCGCGGCGCGCAGGTGCCGATTCCCGTGGACGTCGTGTGCGCGAAAGAATTCGCCCCGACCGCGGCCGCAACGGTAAAAGACGTGGCCGATGTGCTCGATGACGACATGATCCTCGACATCGGCCCCAAGACCGCCGCCATGCTGGCCGAGCAGGTCGCCAAGGCCGGCACCATCGTCTGGAACGGTCCGGTCGGTGTCTTCGAATTCGACCAGTTCGCACAGGGCACGGAGACCCTGGCGCTGGCCATCGCCAATTCCCAGGGCTTTTCGATCGCCGGCGGCGGCGACACCCTGGCCGCGATCGCAAAATATAAAATTGCCGACCAGGTCGGCTACATTTCGACCGGCGGCGGCGCCTTCCTGGAATTCCTGGAAGGCAAAACGTTGCCTGCTGTCGACATCCTGCTGCAACGCAGCGCCTCATAAGAAACTGCTTGAGACCCTAGCGCAGCCAGTCTGCGCTTTGTTTTTATACAAGGACAATCCATGTACCGTGGCACCAAGATCGTCGCAACCATCGGCCCTGCTTCGACCGACTTCGATATTCTCGTCAAAATGATCCGCGCCGGCGTCGACGTCGTGCGCCTGAACTTCTCGCACGGGAAGGCGCAGGACCATATCGATCGCGCGACCTTGGTACGGCGCGCTGCCGCGGAGTGCGGCCGTGAAGTGGCCATCATGGCCGATATGCAGGGTCCCAAGATCCGTGTCGGCAAGTTTGAAGAAGGCAAGATTGTCCTGGCCAATGGCGACCGCTTCATCCTGGACGCCAAGTGGGGCGATAACGGCGAGCTGGGCAACCAGGAGCGCGTCGGCCTCGACTACAAGGCGCTGCCGCGCGACGTCAAGCCGGGCGACAAGCTGCTGCTCAACGATGGCTTGATCGTGCTGATCGTCGACCGCGTCGTCGGTCACGAGATCTTTACGACGGTGAAGGTTGGCGGCGACCTGTCCAACAACAAGGGCATCAACCGCCAGGGCGGCGGCCTGACCGCGCCGGCGCTGACCTCGAAGGACATGGAAGACATCAAGACCGCGATGAGCTTCCAGGCCGACTACCTGGCCATCTCGTTCCCGAAAAGCGCGACCGATATGGAAATGGCGCGCCAGCTGGCCAATATCGCCGGCGAGCCCTATGGCCACAAGCCGATGATGATCGCCAAGATCGAGCGCGCCGAAGCGATCCCACTGCTGCAAGAGATCCTGGACGCATCGGACGGCATCATGGTCGCCCGCGGCGACCTGGCGGTCGAAGTCGGCAACGCCGCCGTGCCGGCGCTGCAAAAGCGCATGATCAGCATGGCGCGCGCATCGAACAAGCTGGCCATTACCGCGACCCAGATGATGGAGTCGATGATCGTCAACGCGGTGCCGACCCGCGCCGAAGTGTCGGACGTCGCCAACGCCGTGCTGGACGGCACCGACGCCGTCATGACCTCGGCCGAGACCGCATCGGGCAAGTACCCGATCGAGACGGTCGAGATGATGGCCGCGATCTGCGTCGAAGCGGAACAATCCGAGTACAACAAGACCGACGTCGATTTCCTGAACCAGCAGTTCACCCGCATCGACCAGACCATTGCCTACGGCACCTTGTTCACCGCCCACCACCTGAGCGTGAAGGCGATCGTGGCGCTGACCGAGTCGGGTTCGACCGCCCTGTGGATGAGCCGTCACAGCATCGAGACGCCGATCTTCGCCCTGACCCCGTTGCAGGCGACGCAGCGCAAGGCGTCGCTGTACCGGAACGTGCGAGCATTCAACCTGCCGCAGGGCGGCGGCAGCAATGCCGTGCTGCGCAAGGCAGAAGAGTTGCTGATCAGCGAAGGTTTCATCCGCAAGGGCGACCTGATCATCGTCACCTGGGGTTCGCCAATGGGCGAGGCCGGCGGTACCAATGCACTCAAGATCGTGCGCGCCGGCGACCGCGCGCCCGAATTCGATTAAAGGGAACCCACGAGTGGCCTGAGACGCAATAGCGGCATTTGCCCGGCGCTATCCAGGACGGATGGCGCCGCGCTCGGCATTCGGGATTCCCGAACAAGTTTCTTTATTGTTTTGGAGTACAACCATGGCACTCGTATCACTGCGTCAATTGCTGGACCACGCCGCCGAAAACGGCTACGGCTTGCCCGCATTTAACGTCAACAACCTGGAGCAGGTGCAGGCCATCATGGCCGCCGCCGACGCTGCCAACAGCCCGGTCATCATGCAGGCCTCGGCCGGCGCGCGCAAATACGCGGGCGAAGCCTTCCTGCGTCACCTGATCGACGCCGCCGTCGAAGCCTATCCGCACATCCCGGTCGTCATGCACCAGGACCACGGGCAATCTCCGGCCGTCTGCATGGCCGCGATCCGTTCGGGCTTTTCTTCGGTGATGATGGACGGTTCGCTCGAGGCCGACGGCAAGAGCGTCGCCAGCTATGAATACAACGTCGAAGTATCGAAAGAAGTCGTCAAGTTCGCGCACTCGATCGGCGTGACCGTCGAAGCCGAACTCGGCGTGCTGGGCTCGCTCGAGACGATGAAGGGCGACAAGGAAGACGGCCACGGCGCGGACGGCACCATGACCCGCGAACAGCTGCTGACCGACGTCGACCAGGCGGCCGACTTCGTCAAGCGCACCCAGTGCGACGCACTGGCGATCGCCATCGGCACCTCGCACGGCGCCTATAAATTCACGCGCAAGCCGACCGGCGACATCCTGGCGATCGACCGCATCAAGGAAATCCACGCCCGCATCCCCAACACCCACCTGGTGATGCACGGCTCGTCGTCGGTGCCGCAAGAGCTGCTGGCCATCATCCGCGAATTCGGCGGCGACATGAAGGAAACCTATGGCGTGCCGGTCGAAGAGATCCAGGAGGGCATCAAGCACGGCGTCCGCAAGATCAATATTGACACCGACATCCGCCTGGCGATGACGGCCGCGATCCGCAAATACATGTTCCAGAACCCGTCGAAGTTCGACCCGCGCGACTACCTGAAACCGGCGCGCGAAGCGGCGATGGAAGTGTGCAAGGCGCGCTTTTTGTCCTTCGGCTGCGAAGGCCAGGCCAGCAAGATCAAGCCGATTCCGCTGGACAAGATGGCCGAGCGCTACAAGGCCGGCGAACTGGCCCAGATCGTCCAATAAGTCGGATTGCCGGCCTTTTTGACGTAAAATATCGTATTGCACAGGCTTACACGGCCTGACTTTCTCAACCGGCGGCCTTTGTCGCCGGTTTCCGCTTTCCTGATAGCCATCTATGAACAGCCTCTACCAATCCTCCATCCAGTCCCTGCCACTGCTCGGTCACGGCAAGGTGCGCGATAACTATGCCGTCGGCGACGACAAGATCCTGATCGTCACCACCGACCGCCTGTCGGCCTTCGACGTGGTCATGAACGAGCCGATTCCGGGCAAGGGCATGGTATTGAACCAGATGAGCGATTTCTGGTTCGAGAAGCTCGGTCACATCGTGCCGAACCACCTGACCGGCGTGGCGCCGGAAAGCGTGGTCGCCGAGAACGAGGTGGAGCAGGTGCGCGGCCGCGCCGTCGTCGCCAAGCGCCTGAAGCCGATCATGGTCGAAGCCGTCGTGCGGGGTTACATCATCGGTTCGGGCTGGAAGGACTATCAGCAAAGTGGCGCGATCTGCGGTATCGAGCTGCCGGCCGGCCTGCGCCAGGCCGACAAGCTGCCCGAGCCGCTGTTTACCCCGGCCGCCAAGGCCGATATCGGCGAGCACGACGAAAACATCTCGTTCGCCCAGATGGAAGAAAAAATCGGCGCCGAACTGGCCGCGAAAATGCGCGATATCAGCATCAAGCTGTACACCGCCGCTGCCGAATACGCCGCGACGAAAGGCATCATCATCGCCGACACCAAGTTCGAATTCGGTCTCGACGACAACGGCGTGATGCACCTGATGGACGAAGTCCTGACTGCGGATTCCTCGCGCTTCTGGCCGGCCGACTCGTACGCGCCGGGCATGTCGCCGCCGTCGTTCGACAAGCAGTTCGTGCGCGACTACCTGGAAACCCTGACTGACTGGGGCAAGACCGCACCGGCCCCAAGCTTGCCGGCCGACGTCATCGAAAAAACCCAGGCCAAGTATTTCGAAGCCATCGAACGCCTGACCGGCGAAAAGCTGAAGGCGTAACGCGATGTCCGAACAAGCAAAACCGCTGGTCGGCGTGATCATGGGTTCCTCGTCCGACTGGGACGTGATGCAGAACGCGGTCGCCATCCTGAAGCAGTTTGGCGTCCCGTTCGAGGCGCAGGTGATCTCCGCCCACCGCATGCCGGACGAGATGTTCACCTATGCCGAACAGGCCCGTTCGCGCGGCCTGCGCGCCATCATCGCCGGCGCCGGCGGCGCGGCCCACCTGCCGGGCATGGTGGCCGCCAAGACCATCGTGCCGGTGCTGGGCGTGCCGGTGCCGTCGAAATACCTGCGTGGCGAGGACTCGCTGCTGTCGATCGTGCAGATGCCCAAAGGCGTGCCGGTGGCCACCTTCGCCATCGGTGAAGCCGGCGCCGCGAATGCGGCGCTGACCGCGGTGGCGATCATCGCCGCGGGCGACGAGGCGCTGGCCGACAAGCTGGAGCAGTTCCGCCGCGACCAGACCGCCGCCGCCCAGGCCATGACTCTTCCCGTATAAACCCATGAATCAACCGTTTCTTCCATCCGCCGATTCCTCGACCTGGCTCGGCGTGATGGGCGGCGGCCAGCTCGGCCGCATGTTCGCCCACGCCGCCCAGGCCATGGGCTACAAGGTCGCCGTGCTCGAGCCGAGCGCCGATTGCCCGGCCGGCCAGGTGGCCGACCGCACCATCGAAGGCGACTACGACAACGCCGCCGCGCTGGCCGAACTGGCGGCGCTGTGCGCGGCCGTCACCACCGAATTCGAGAACGTCCCTGCCGACAGCCTGGCGCGGCTGGCTGCCGACAGTTTTGTGGCGCCATCGAGCCTGTGCGTGCAGATCGCGCAAGACCGCATCCTCGAGAAGAAGTTCTTCGTCGACTGCGCGCCGACCTCGAAGGTGTTGCCGGCCCCGCACAAGACCATCGCCTCGCATGCCGACATCGACGCCATCGATGACAGCCTGCTGCCGGGCATCCTCAAGACCGTGCGCATGGGTTACGACGGCAAGGGCCAGGTGCGCGTGCGCTCGCGCGAGGACGTGCGCACGGCCTTCGACGCCATGGGTGGCGTGACCTGCCTGCTGGAGAAGATGCTGCCGCTGGCCTACGAGGTGTCGGTCCTGACCGCGCGCGGCCACGATGGCGAGTCTGTCGTGTATCCGATCGCCGAGAACGTGCACCGCGACGGCATCCTGTTCACCACCACCGTGCCGGGCCCGAACGTGTCCGAGGCTTGCGCCAGGCAGGCGCAGGATGCGGCGCGCGCGATCGTCGCCCAACTGGGTTATGTGGGCGTGCTGTGCATCGAGTTCTTCGTGCTCGAAGACGGCGCCCTGGTCGTCAACGAGATGGCGCCGCGCCCGCACAACAGCGGCCACTACACCATGGATGCCTGCATCACCAGCCAGTTCGCGCAGCAGGTGCGCGCAATGGCGCGCCTGCCGCTGGGCGATGTGCGCCAGCATTCGCCCGCCGTCATGCTCAACATCCTGGGCGATGTCTGGTTCGAGGGCGACAGCGAAGATGCACGCGAACCGGCCTGGGACAAGGTGTTGGCGCTGCCTGGTGCCAACCTGCACCTGTACGGCAAGAACGACCCGCGCCGCGGCCGCAAGATGGGCCACGTGACCTTTGTCGCGCCGACGCTGGCCGGGGCGCAGGACAGCCTGCGCGCCGCGTGCGCCATTTTGGGAATCGAGCCCTGAGATGGACACCCAGCAGTTCGACCCGGCGGCCATCGACGCCGCCGCCCGCGCGCTCGAAGCGGGCGCGCTGGTAGCCTTCCCGACCGAGACCGTGTATGGCCTGGGCGCCGACGCCGAAAACCCGGCGGCGGTGGCCGCCATCTACGCCGCCAAGGGCCGTCCGCAAGACCACCCGGTGATCGTGCACCTGGCGCCAGAAGCGCCGCTCGACTACTGGGCCTGCGGCATCCCGCCCGAGGCGCGGGCGCTGGCCGATGCCTTCTGGCCTGGCCCGCTGACCATGATCCTGAAACGCGCCCCGAATATCCCGGACGCCGTCAGCGGCGGCCAGGATACGGTCGGCCTGCGCTGCCCGTCACACCCGGTGGCGCTGGCGCTGCTGCGCGCCTTCAAGGGTGGCCGGGGCGGCGTCGCCGCGCCGTCGGCCAACAAGTTCGGCCATGTCAGCCCGACCCTGGCCCGGCACGTGCAGGATGAATTCGGCGCCGACGGCAGCGTGGCCATGGTGCTCGACGGCGGCGCCTCGCAGGTCGGCATCGAATCGACCATCGTCGACCTGTCGCGCCTGGATACGCACGGCCCGGTGCTGCTGCGGCCCGGCCATATCAGCGCGGAGGCGATCGCCGCCGTGATCGACCGCCTGCCGGGCGCGCCGGATGCCGCCGCCCCGCGCGCCTCGGGCACGCTCGAATCGCATTACGCGCCGCATACGCCGGTGGCGATGCAGGAGCGCGCGGCCCTGCTGGAGACGGTGGCCGCGCTGCATGGCGCCGGCCGCAAGGTGGCCCTGATCCACACCAGCGACATGCCGCTCACCCACGCCGCCTTGCGCCTGCCGGCGGCGCCCGATGGCTTTGCCCATGCGCTGTACGCGGCGCTGCGCGCGATGGACGGGCAGGGCGCCGACGTGATCCTGGTCGAAGCGCCGCCGCAGGATGGCGACTGGCTGGGCGTCAATGACCGCCTGCGCCGCGCTGCGCACGGCTCGACGGGCATTGTCCACGGTCTGCTCAATACAAAAGTTTAATTTATATCAATAATGCGGATGACGGGGCTCAAACGCCCTGCATTCTGTCCTTGCCCGTTACAAATTCGCCTCTTTCTGGGCGGAAAACGATGGTTATAATCCCTTCCCTCAGCCTCACCTGTCTCTTTTGATAGGTGTGGTAGCCAAATGCCTACGCGCAATGGAATTTGCTATACAAGCTGTTTGAACGCTGGCATAGTAAGCACGATGCGAATAGCACGGGCGTTCGTTTCACAATAATTTCTAATCAGGAGACACAATGCGTCATACCAAACTCGCGCTGGCCGTTCTGACGGCGGCGGTCCTGACCGCATGCGGCGGCGGCAGCAGCCCGGCCGGCGGCGACCAGACCACCAAGCTGACCTTCACCAATATGGTGTCGTTCGGCGACAGCCTGTCGGACGTCGGCACCTACCGCGTCGGCGCGGTCGCCGCTGCCGGCGGCGGCAAGTTCACCATCAATGGCGACAGCACCGCCAAGAATCCCGACCTGACCGGCAAGATCTGGCTCGACTTCATGGCCGCCCAGCTCAAGCTGCCGGCGCCGTGCGCCGCCCAGACCGGCCTGGTGGGCGACGCTTCGCTCGGCTTCAACGTGCCGATCGTGAACCACCCGAATTGCTTCAACTACGCGCAGGGCGGTTCGCGCGTGGTCAACCCGATCGGCCCGGGCAATGCCGCGACCGGCTCGCCGATCGGCGAAATGACCACCCCGATGGTCACCCAGATCGCCAATCACCTGACCAAGACCGGCAACAAGTTCACCGGCACCGAGCTGGTGACCGTGCTGTCGGGCGGCAATGACGTGCTGATGCAGCTGGCCGCCGTGACCAGCGCCGGCACCGCCGCCGGCGCGCAGGCCTTCGCCACCGCTCTGGCGACCCGCCTGGCGGCCGGCGCAACCAATCCGCAAGCCGCGGCCCAGGCCATCGGCGTGGCGATCGCTACCGAGAACGCACGTCCGGGCAAGACCGACCAGACCGTGGTGCAGGCTGCCGTGCGCGCCGCCGCGACCCAGCCTGGCAACCAGGCCGTGGCCCAGCCGGCCGTGTATGGCCCGATCGTGGCCGCCGCCCAGGCCGACGGCACCGCCGCCGGCAATACGGCAGCGGGCGCCTACGCCGCCGCCAATGCGACCGCCATGGTCACGGCCCTGGGCACCGCCGGCGCGCAGATGGCCGGCCTGGTCAAGAGCGAACTGCTGGCCAAGGGCGCCAAGTACGTCATCGTGGCCAACCTGCCGGACGTCGCCAGCACCCCGACCGCCAGGTCGCGTCCTGCCGCCATCCAGCAACTGGTCACCGCCATGGTCAACGCCTTCAACACCCAGCTGAAGGCCGGCCTGGGCGCCGACGATGCGCGCATCCTGTACACCGACCTGTACACCGTCAGCAACGACCAGGTGAAGAACCCCGGCCCATACGGCCTGACCAACACCAGCGCCCCGGCCTGCGCCGAAAATGCGCTGGGCACCACCTCGCTGATCTGCACCGCGAACAACACGGTTGCCGGTGATGTGAGCCGCTACATGTTCGCCGACGGGATCCACCCGACCCCGTTCGAGAACGACCTCATCGCCCGCTACGTCTTCAAGGACATGGCAATCAAGGGCTGGCTGTAAGAGCACGCAGCGGCGGGCCCGTCCTGGCGACGGGCCCTCACACACATATCAGGAGATAGCATGAAAGTTCGTTTCAACAGCATGATCAAGGTGCTGGGTGTGGCTGCCGGGCTGGCATTCGCGTCCGGCGCATATGCGCAATCGGCCGGCCAGATCACCGCCAAGGTCGGTTTCAACCGCCTGATGCCGAAGGTCGAGAGCGGCGACATCAGCGCGCCGGCACTGCCGGGCACCAAGGCCGACGTCGGCAACGACATGCAGCCGGTGCTGATCCTGTCGTACAGCCTGACCGACAATATCTCGGTCGAAGGCGCGCTCGGCACGCCGTACAAGCACAGCATCTATGGCGCCGGCGCGATCGACGGCACCGGCAAGCTGGGCGAGGTCGAGGCGCTGCCGCCGACCGCCTTCGTGCAATACCGCTTCGGTTCGCCGACATCGGCCTTCCGTCCCTTCGTGGGCATCGGTCCGACCTATGCCTATTTCATGAAGGAACGCGGTTCGGGCAAGATGACCGCGATCACCAACCCGGGCAGCGACGTGCCGACCACCTTCAAGATCGACAACAAGCTGACCTATAGCGCGCAAGTGGGCGTGGCGATGAACTTCGACGAGCGCTGGTTCGCCGACGCCACCGTCATCAAGACCCGCCTGCGCACCGACGTGCACTTCTCGACCGGCCAGACCCAGTTCATGAAACTGGATCCGGTGGCGATCGTGCTGGCGGTGGGCTACAAGTTCTGAACGCGGCGTTCGCCACGTGACCGAAGCCCGCCTCGCGCGGGCTTTTTGTAGGGTCGGCGGCTATGCCGCCGACGCGGTGATGGTTGGCAGCGAGATCATCCGGCGCGTCATCGGCACCGATGGTTGGCAGCGAG
>NZ_STGG01000048.1 GCF_005222695.1 Massilia sp. HP4
AACCATCACCGCGTCGGCGGCGCAGCCGCCAACCCTACTAGTGAACACCTCTTGCATACTGCGTGAAGTGTTCCGCGCTCAGTGCGCACTGGTAAAGAAACCCCTGGTAGATATGGCAGCCGGCATCCGACAAGAACTGCCGCTGCCCCATGGTCTCCACCCCTTCGGCAATCACCTGCAGTCCCAGGCTGTCGCCCAGCGCGATGATCGAGCGCACGATCGAGGCGTCGTTGTGGTCGGTCAGCACGTCGCGCATGAAGGAGTGGTCGATCTTGAGCTGGTCGAGCGGCAGCTTGCGCAGGGTGGCCAGCGACGAGTAGCCGGTGCCGAAATCGTCCAGCGAGAAGCTCAGCCCGCGCCGCTTGAGCGTGGTCATGGTGTGTGCGGTCTGGGTGAAATCGGTGATCACCAGGCTTTCGGTCAGTTCCAGTTTCAGGCCCGATGGCTGCACCCCGCTGTGCTCGAAGATCGCCTGCAGCATGGACACGAAATCGGCTTCGATGAACTGGCGCGCGCTGACGTTGACCGACAGCGTCAGGCCGGCCATCTCGGGCATGCGCTGCCAGCGCGCCAGCTCGGCGCAGGCAGTGCGCAACACCCAGCTGCCGATGTCGATGATGATCCCGCTCTCTTCAGCGACGGCGATGAACTCGGCCGGGTACAGCACGCGTCCATTGGGCAGGCGCCAGCGCAGCAGGGCCTCGGCGCCGATCACGCGGCCCGAGCGGTCGAGCTGGGGCTGGTAGTGCAGCACGAATTCGTCATGCTGCAAGGCGCGCCGCAGGCCGCCTTCGAGTTCGGCGCGCGCCGACCACGCGGCCTGCACCGCCGGATCGTGGAAGCGGAAGGTGTTGCGGCCCGCGGCCTTGGCCTGGTACATCGCGGCATCGGCCTGGCGCAGGGCCGACTCGACCGTGTCGTGGGTGCCGCACAGGGTGACCACGCCGATGCTGACCGATACCGAGTAATTGAGCTCGCCCAGCTGGAACGGCGCGGCCAGCGCCGCGACCACCTTGGCGGCCACGGTCTCGGCCTGGCTCGCGGCCAGTTCGCGACTGTCCTCGACCGGCTGGATCAGCACCACGAATTCGTCGCCGCCCAGGCGCGCCACCATGTCGGCCTCGCGCACGCAGTGTTCGAGGCGGCGCGCCACCGCCTGCAGCAGTTCGTCGCCGGTCGCATGGCCCCAGCTGTCGTTGAGGAACTTGAAGTTATCGAGGTCGCAGAACATCAACGCCCCGAACTTGCGCGTGCGCGCGCTGCCGAGCAAGGCGCGGCGCAGGTGGTCGAGCAGGTTGGCGCGGTTCGGCAACTCGGTCAGGTGGTCGAAGTAGGCAAGGCGGAAGATCCTCGATTCGTTCAGCTTGCGTTCGCTGATATCGGTGCCGATCACCAGGATCTTCTGGCAGGCGCCCAGCGTATTGTCTGGCCCCAGCAGCGTCCAGCTGGTGTCGGTTTCCACGGTCGAGCCGTCGCGCCGCACGTGGGATAGTTCGCCCGACCATTCACTGTTCTGGAGCGTATGCCGGAAGGCCTCTTCGTAGAGGGCAGGCTTGTCGCATAACAGGTCGCAGAACCGCCTGCCGAGCGCTTCCGGCGCGCTCCAGCCGTATAGCCGCTCGGCCCCTTGGTTCCAGTAGGTGATGGTGGAGTACATGTCCATTGCGATAATGGCGTCTCGCGCGCGTTGCAGGAATGAGGCCTGTTCGAGCATCTTGAGGTCGGCCAGCTTGAGGCGCGTGAAATCGGACAGGAAGCCTTCGAGCATGCCTGGCCGCCCGTTCGTCAGGTTGAGCGCGCCCTGCTCGCAGACCCAGCGAATTTCGCCGCCCGCAGTGCGTATCCGGTAGGTCATCTGGTAGGCGCGGCCCTGGGCCAGCGCCAGCGCGACCGCACTGTCCACCGACGCGCGGTCTTCGGGCAGGATGATGGAGCCGAAGGCCATGCCGGGCCGCGCGGTGAAGGCCGCCGCCGAATAGCCAGTCAGCTTCTCGACGCCCTCGCTGATGAACTCGATCGTCCAGTCGCGGTCGTTATGGCAGCGGTAGACGGCGCCCGGCAGATTGCGAAGCAGCAACGTCAGTGACAAGGGCCCGGCCTGGCCGGGCAGGGATGGATCCAGCATGGGCTGCATCGCACTCATCTGTTCTCACTCTCTTGAAGCGGGAGGCCAATACGATCGGCATGCGTTGTGCATCGATGGTAGCGTAATTACAGGTGCGCACAAGGTGGCGCGACGCTTGGTAGCGCTAAAGATTGTCAGATGAGAACGCCATACCACGGACTGTGACATGGATGAAAGTCTCTTTCACAGTTGTAATTCATGGTGCATGGAATGGTTGTCCTATTTTCTTTTTAACAACCTGCGTGCTAGACTGCCCAGCCTTTTCCCGAGCAAGGCCAAGTCCGTGAACCAGCGCCGATTTTCCCTGTTCTTCTCCGTCCTCCTGGTTGCCGGCGCAGCGCATGCGTCAAGCGAGCGCGACGGCTTGCGCGCACTGCGCATCGACGCCGCCGACGCACCCGCCATCGACGGCGTGCTCGACGAGGGGGCATGGCAGCGCGCCCCGCTGTACGACGACTTCCACAAGCACCAGCCGCGCGATGGCCAGCCGGCCGCCGGCGGCCTGCGCACCAGCGTGCAGCTGGTGGTCGACGACGGCGCGCTGGTATTCGGCATCCGTGCCTGGGACCCGGCGCCCGAGCGGCGCCGCGGCCTGCTGGCGCGGCGCGACAAGGTGGCCATGGAACAGGATTTCATCGGCATCTGGATCGACCCCGCCGGCCACGGCCGCTCGGCCCAGTTCGTGCGCATCAATACCCTGGGCGTGGTCAGCGACGGCATCCACCGCGCCGACGACGACACCTCCGACCTGGGCCCGGACTTCCCGGTCGAGACCGCCGTCAAGATCCTGCCCGACGGCTACAGCATGGAAGTGCGCTGGCCGCTGTCGAACCTGCGCTTCCCGTACGCGGACGGCCGCAACTGGCGCGTGATGGTCGAGCGCAGCGTGCCGCATGCGGACGGCGCCCTGCTGGTGACGGCGCCGTTCCGGATCGATGCATTGAGCCACCTGAGCTTCCTGCAGGAGATCGCCGGCATGGACGCCACCGTGGAAACGGTGCGCGACCGCCGCTTCGTCGAGCTGCGCCCCGAACTGACGGTGCGCGGCGCACGCGCCACGAGTCCGGGACAGCGCCTGCGCGGCAGCCAGGCCGAGCTGGGCCTGGAGATCAACGCCCGCCCGCGCGCCGACTGGGTGTTCAACGCCACCATCAATCCCGATTTCTCGCAGGTCGAGATCGACGAGCCGCTGTCGCAGGGCGCCAGCAACGTCGCGCTCAGCCTGCCCGAGAAGCGCGGCTTCTTCCTGGAAAGCGCCGACGTGCTGGGCCTGCCGCTGCCGGCCTTCTATTCGCGCACCATCAACGATCCGGAATACGGCCTGCGCGCGACCTGGCGCGGCGCGCACATTGACGCCACCGCGATGAGCCTGCGCGACGAACCGAGCGGCTTGGTGCTGCGCGGCCGGCCGTATGAAACGCTCGAGTATGCGCAGACCCGGCGCACCGTCGCCAGCATGGCGCGGGCGCGCTGGCACCAAGAGGGCCTGCTGCTGGGCGCGTTTGCCTCGCAGCGCGACTACCACCGCTTCGGGACCAACGACGTGCTGGGCGTCGATGCGCAATGGCGCGGCGCGACCGATGGCGGCGTCCAGCACCAGCTGTCGGGCGTGGCGATGGCCTCGCGCACCACGGCCGGCTTCGCCGAGGACGGCGTGCCCGCCAGGGTGGGTGGCGAGTCGGGCGGCTACCTGTGGGGCAAGTACCTGCACAAGAGCGCGCGCTGGTGGCACGAGGCCGAGGTGGAAGCGATCGCGCCCGGTTTCGTCAACGACAATGGCTTCGTGCCGCAGGCCGGCATTGCCCGCCTCACGGGATCGATGAACCGCATCCTGGGGCCGCAAGCGCTGGGTTCACTGGAATTGTACGAATTCGAGACCTATCTGATCGTGCACGAGATGCGCACGCTGGCCGACAGCGCGAACCGCCAGCGCGGCGGCGAGACCGTCGAGAGAAAGCTGCGTCCCGGCGTGTGGATGGCGGCGCCGCTGCAGACCGGCGTGTGGGTCGAGCTGGGCTTCGACCGCCAGCGCGCCGGGCCGGGCGGGCGCCTGCACGATACGCGGGTGGTCAACTTCGGCGTCGAAACCACGCCGGCGCCGTGGATCTCGAAGATCGCATTCGAGGCGGCGCTCGGGCGCCAGCTCGACGTCGATGCCGATCGGGTGGGGCCGGGCGGGAACGTGATCCTGGACTTGGGGCTGCGCTTTCCCCTCGGTTCGCCTTACACGCGCGGCTGGTCGCTGGAACTGGACCATCATGTGAACCGGGCCTGGGTGCAGGGCACCCTGGGCCAGCCGGCGTTTTCGGACACCGCCTGGCGCTGGCTGGCGATGCTGCATTTCAGCTCGCGCGATTCGCTGCGCCTGCTGGCCCAGAACACCTGGGCCGCGCGGCGCGACGATGGCGTGACCCAGCTCGAGGCATGGAACGACCGCCAGATCCACCGTTCGCTGCTGTATCGCTACCAGTGGCGAGTGGGCCGGACGGTGTCGTTCGGGGTGGTCGACGACAAGCTGCCGCTGGCCGACGAGCGGAGCCGGTCGCTGACCTTCAAGCTGCAGTGGGAAGTGTAGGCGCTGCAAGGCGGCTTCGCCAGGAGGCAGCGAACAGCGCGACGACTACCTGCACAATCGCGCAGCTTTCGCAAGTAACACTTGTTTGCATAAAGGCTTACTTTAATGATATTCATCGGATAGACTGCATTTTCACTCTTGAGTCTTCAAAAAGATGAATACTGGCAAGCCACTCGCTCTTGCAGCCAACCAGACGCCCGCACGAGCGGTACCCAGCGGTCTGGCTTTCCCCGTAGTGGGGATCGGGGCGTCGGCCGGCGGTTTGCCGGCCTTGCTGCGTCTGTTCGGCGCGATGCCGGCCCAGCACGGCATGGCCTTCGTCGTCATCCTGCACCTGGCGCCAGAGCACGACAGCGCCGCGGGCGCCATCCTGCAGCGGGTGACGCAGATGCCCGTGCACCAGGTAAGCGAGCGGCAACCTATCCAGCCCGGCCAAGTCTACGTGATCGCGCCGAACCAGCAATTGTCGATGGACGATGGCCACCTCGATGTCACAGCGCTCGAGCGGCCGCGCGGCAAGCACACCGCGATCGATCTCTTCTTCCGCACGCTGGCCGAGGCGCACGAGCGCTGCGCCGTGGCCGTCGTCTTGTCCGGCACCGGCTCGGACGGTGCGGTCGGCCTGGGGCGGGTGAAGGAGCTAGGCGGTGTCACGCTGGCGCAGGATCCGGCCGATTGCGACCATGAGGGCATGCCGGTTGCCGCCATCGCCACCGGCGTCGTCGATTTCGTGCTTCCTGCCCATGAGATGGCAGCGAAACTGGTCGACCTGTGGAAGACTTCGCGCGACATGCAACTCCCCCTGGTTGCCGTCGAATCCGAACAGGAACCCGTCCGGGGAGCTGCGATCGGCGATAGCGCCAACGGCCGCGACGAGGAAGCCCTGCAGCGCGTCATCACGATGCTGTGCGCCGATACCGGTCACGACTTTCGCCATTACAAGCGCGCCACGGTGTTGCGCCGCATCGAGCGGCGCCTGCTGGTCAAGGGCGTGACCACGCTGTCCGACTACGCCGAACTGCTCGAACGGGAACCGATCGAATTCCAGCTGCTGCTGAAAGACCTCCTGATCAGCGTGACGGCGTTCTTCCGCGACCGGGAGGCGTTCGAGGTGCTGGAGCGGACGGTCGTCCCCGACCTGTTCCGCAACAAGCCGTCGGGCCAGCAGATCCGCGTCTGGGTTGCCGCATGCGCCACCGGCCAGGAGGCGTATTCGATTGCCATGATGCTGGCCGAACACGCGGCGACCTTGCCCAAGCCGGCGGAACTCCAGGTCTTCGCCTCGGATATCGACGAGCATGCGATCTCGGTCGCCCGCGCTGGCACTTATCCCACCGCAATTGCCATGGATGTGCCAGCGATCAAGCTCCGCCAGTTCTTCACGAAAGAAGAAGGGCGCTACTGCATCCGCAAGTCGGTGCGCGACCGCATCCTGTTCGCATCCCACAATCTGTTGCGCGACCCGCCGTTCTCGCGGCTGGACATGATCTCGTGCCGTAACGTGCTGATCTACCTGAACCGCGAAGCACAGTTGCGGGTGCTGGAAAAGTTCCACGCGGCCCTGAATCCGGATGGCTTCCTGTTCCTCGGCTCGTCGGAATCGGCGGATGCGGCGTCGGAGTATTTCGTACCGTTCGACAAGAAAAACCGGATCTATCGCGCCCGCACCCTGTCCCGCACGGCGCGCTACCTGCCCACGCTGGCAAGTCCTGTGCCGCACCGCACTCCAGAACCGCTGCTGGCCGGCGTGGCGCCGCGTCCCCAGTTTTCCTTCGGCGAGGTGCACCAGCGCGCGCTGTCGAAATTCGCGCCGCCGAGCCTGATCGTCGACCGCGATTCGGACATCGTGCACATGTCCGATACCGCCGGCCGCTTCCTGCGCCATATCGGTGGCGAACCGTCGCGCAATGTGATGGCGCTGGTGCTGCCCGAGCTGCGGCTCGAATTGCGCATGGCCCTGTACCAGGCGCTCCAGAGCGGCAACAGTGTCGAAGCGCACCGGGTCATGATCAAGCGCGAGAGCGCGACCTTCTTCGTCAACATGATCGTCCGGCCATTTACCGACGAGGTCGCCAATACCGGTTTCGTCCTGATCCTGTTCGAGGAAATCGAAAGGACGATGAACCCCCAGCCGGGCGAGAGCGTCGTCGAGCCGAAGGACCTGGTGCTGAACCAGCTCGAAGCCGAGCTGCAGCGCAGCAAGCACAAATTGCAAGAGACGATCGAGCATGCCGAGGTCTCCAACGAGGAGCATCGCGCCTCCAACGAGGAGCTGCAGGCCATCAACGAAGAGCTGCGCTCGGCGACCGAGGAACTCGAAACCAGCAAGGAAGAACTGCAGTCGGTGAACGAGGAACTGGTCACCGTCAACTACGAGCTGAAAGTGAAGGTCGAAGAAACCGGCAAGGCGAACGACGACCTGAACAACCTGATCGCGTCCACCGACATCGCCACGATCTTCGTCGACCGGGCGGTGTGCATCAAGCGCTTCACGCCGCGGGCGGCCGACATCTTCTCGATCATCGCGACCGATATCGGCCGCTCGCTGCTCGATATCACGCACCGGCTCGAGTACGGCCAGCTGGCCGACGACGTGGCCAGCACCTTCGATACCCTGCACCCCGTCGAGCGCGAGTTGCGCAGCAACGATGGCCGCTACTACCTGATGCGCCTGCTGCCCTATCGCACGACGGAAGACAAGATCGAAGGCGCCGTGATGACCTTTATCGACATCAGCCGCCGGCGCGAGGCCGAAGCCAAGGCCCGCATCGGCGAGGAGTGGATGCGGCTGGTGGCCGACAGCTCCGACGATTACGCGATCATCACCACCGACAGGCAAGGCCTGGTCACGGCCTGGAACAAGGGGGCCGAACGCAACTTCGGCTATTCCGAACAGGACATGCTGGGCGCCAGCCTGGACCGCCTGTACCTGCCCGAAGACCGCGTGGCGGGCGTGCCCGACAGCGAGCGCCGCGGCGTGCGCGCCAACGGCCGCGCCGAGGACGAGCGCTGGTACCTGCGCAAGGACGGCAGCCGCTTCTTCTGCGCCGGGGTCACCACGATACTGCACAAGGGCGACTTCGAAGGCTATGCCAAGATCATGCGCGACCAGACCTCGCGCGTCCACCACGACGAACAGCGCGAAGTGGCGCTGTCGCGCGAGCAGACCGGCCGTTCGCATGCCGAGTCGGCAAATGCACTGAAGGACCAATTCCTGGCCGTGATGTCGCATGAACTGCGGCACCCGCTCAACATCATCTATATCAATGCCGAGCTGCTGGGGCGCCTGCCGGCGGTGCGCGAGTCGGCGCCGGCGCTGCGCTCGGCCGCCATCATCCGCGAATCGGTGACGGCCCAGGCCAAGATCATCGAAGACCTGATGGACGTTTCGCGCGTCGCCACCGGCAAGCTGACGCTCGCGATCCAGGAGGTCGACCTGGCGACCGTCGCGGGCAAGCTGGTCGATGCGATGCGCACCGACCCGGCGGTCGACAACCTGCAGCTCGAATTCGTCCCCTACACCCAACCGGTGATGGTGGCGGTCGACCCGGTGCGGATCGAGCAGGTGATCCTCAACCTGCTGAGCAATGCCGTCAAGTTCACCCCGGCCGGCGGCACGGTGCGTGTCGTCCTGGGCGTCGAGCACGACCAGGCGCGCCTGGAAGTGAGCGACACCGGGGCCGGCATTTCCGAAGAAGCCCTGCCGCGCGTGTTCGACATGTTCGGACAGGGGACGGCGACGGTGGTGCGCAACAAGACGGGCCTGGGGATCGGCCTGGCACTGGTGCGCCAGATTACCGAGCTGCATGGCGGCAAGGTCGAAGTCCGTTCGCCCGGCATCGGCCAGGGCAGCACGTTTACCTTGTGCCTGCCCCTGTCGCAGACGGCGCAGGCTGTCGGCGAGGACGCCAGCGGTGCTGGCCTGCCGAGCATCGCCGGTCGCCGGCTGTTGCTGGTCGACGATTCGGAGGACACCGCCTCGGTATTCCAGATGCTGCTGGAACTCGAGGGCGCCGAGGTCCGGGTAGCGTCGACCGCCCGGCAGGGCCTGGACCTGCTCGGACAAGGGACATTCGACGCCGTCATTTCAGACATTTCCATGCCGGATATGGACGGGTACGAGTTCATCGCGGCGATTCGGAAGATGCCGGGCCTGGAGCGCTTGCCCGTGATCGCGGCAAGCGGGCTGGGCCAGGAGCAGGGGGGCAAGCGCGCCATCGATGCGGGCTTCTCGGCCTGGCTGACCAAGCCGGTGTCGGTCGAGGTGTTGTGCGAAACCGTATCTGCGCTGAGCGAAGCCAGGAGCGAGTGATCTGCAGCTTGAACTATATGTGCGCCTGTGCGCCAGCGCACCGACTTCAGCCTGAACACGGATCATTGTCGGGAGATGAAAACGCCCCCGATTCCCGCCCGCGATATCGTTGTCATCGGCACTTCCACCGGAGGGGTGGAAGCGCTGCGCCTTTTGGTCGCCGGCCTGCCGTCGGGCTTTACGCCCGCCGTGCTGGTCGTAATGCACATCGGCACGCATGAGAGCATCCTGCCCTCGCTGCTGGCGCGCACCTCGGTGCTGCCGGTGCGACAAGCCCGCCATGGCGACCTGGTGGAGGCAGGCCGGATCCTGGTGGCGCCGCCAGATTTCCACCTGACCATGGTCCGCTCGGGCGCCCAATGCAAGGTGGTGCTGGCCAGGACGGCCAGGGAAAACCACACCCGGCCGGCGATCGATCCCTTGTTCCGCGCCGCCGCTGCGGCCTTCGGCGCGCGCGCCACCGGCGTGATCCTGACCGGGGCGCTGGACGACGGAACGGCCGGCCTGGCGGCCATCAAGGCCTGTGGCGGCACTGCCGTGGTGCAGGATCCCGCCGAAGCGATGGTGCCCGACATGCCTGCCAGCGCCATCGATCACGTCGACGTCGACCATGTGCTCAAGCTCGAAGAGATCCCGCAGGCCTTGCTGCGGCTGGCCGAGGCGAATGCGCAGGGGGGAGCGGCGCCCGGCACTGCACCTGACATACCGCAGTGGGTGGAACTGGAGAACAGATTCGGCATGGAGGGAGTGGAAATGCACCGTCTGGAAGAGCTCGCTCAGCCTTCGACTTTTACCTGTCCCGACTGTCATGGAACCCTGTGGGAGCTGAAGGACCAGCAGCCGCGGCGCTTCCGCTGCCATACCGGTCACGCCTATACCGAGCGCAATCTCGTCGCGCTGCAGGGCGACCTGGTCGAGGACTCGATCTGGAGTGCAATGCGCGCGCTCCAGGAAAAAGAAATGCTGCTGCGCCGGATGTCGGACGACGCCTTGCGCAACAAGCAGATCGCGGCCTCGCTCGACTACAGCGCCCAGGCCAGGCAGGCCCAGCGCTGTGCCGAGGTGCTACGCGGCCTGATCGTGTCGAAAGCCGATGAAAGCGCCTGATACGCAGGGCGAGCGGTCGACCCGGGCTGCGCGTGGCGGCGCCACGCGCGCGCTGGTGATATGCTTCATCCCATGACCACCGATTCCGATATTGAACTGTCCGGCGCCTTCCAGGCCAGGGACGCACAGGGCCGTACCCTCGACGTCAAGAACATCACGATCTTCGACGAGGGCTACGGAATCATCGACGTATATGTGAAATTCGCGGCCAAGCTCGAACCGGGCGCCTACAAGGACACGGTGCTGGTGCGCCAGATCATCGACCGCCTGCGCGCGGTCGGCTACCAGGGGCCCGATTTCAGCCACAGCGACCCCGGCCTGCAAGAAAGCCGCCTGATCGTGCTCGAAGCGCCCGAGGAATTCGCGGCCTTCGCCAAGAGCCGTGGCTGGAAGAACCTGGCCGAAGACTTCGACGAATAAGCGGCACCATACAATGGGGCCGGGATCGACAGCGATCCCGGCCCCATTCACATCGGCGCGGCGCTCAGGCTCATGCGCCCAGGCGCAGCTGCAGTCCCGTCGCGGTGTAGGTCGGCGTCACCGTGAAGCCTTCGACGGTGATGGTGTCGAACTTGCCTTTCAGGCTGCCCGCCGTGATCACCGTCAGCGTTGCGCCGGCGACCGGCTTGTAGCCGTCGTGGAACTTGATGCGCAAGGTGCCGCCGCCGATGGTCACCGCGCCGGCGACGCTCAGGTGGCCGTGGGTGACGGCGCCGACGCGCATTTCCAGCGTGGCGTCCTTGAGCTGGGTGTACTGCCTGGCCAGGGCCAGGGTGCCGGCCGTGTTGTTGACCACCGTGGCGCCGCCGGCGACGTAGACGTCGCCGGTGCCGAAGGCAACCATCGACAGGGCTTCCAGCGTGCCGCCTTCGAGCTGGATGCCACCGCTGAAGTTGCTGCGGCCGCCGAGTTTCAGGGTCCCCGAGCCTTGCTTGACCAGCTTGCCGCTGCCCGAGATGTCGTTGCGCCAGCGGTCGATGGCGTGGAAGCCACCTTTGCTGGCATCCATGTTCACGACCACATTGCCGGTGAAGGCGCCGTAGCCGTCGGCGGCGGCAAACAGATTAAGGCGGCCCCAGCCTTCAGGATCGTCCAACACCGGATAGCCGGATGCGATCGCGGTGGTCTTGAGCACGACCCGGCGCTGCGCGTCGCTCAGGTAGGGCAGGCGGGTCTCCAGCATGACTTCGGCGCCTTTCGGCACCACCGCCGGCGCGGTGGCCGGGCCGATCTGCGGCAGGCCGTAGGTCATGCGGCGCAGGTAGTTGGCCTTGCTGGTCGCATAGTCGGCGAAGCGGTCGTTGGCCGGCGTGCCCGAAACGGCATAGGCCGCAAAGGTGCCGGCGTTGGTATCGGTCAGCTTCATCAGCGTTGCCTGTGCCTGGTCGCGGGCGGCGGCGCGGGTGGTGGCGCCGGCGGCGATCAGGTTGGCGGCGGCGATCGCTTGTGCCTGCACGCGGCCGCTGATGACGTCCAGCGGCGAGTGCATGCCGGCGAAGATGCGGCTCTCGCCCAGCTCGAGGCCACGGCCGACCAGTTCCTGGAAGCGCTCCGGCACCACATAGGCCATGGCGACCGCGTTGCGGGTCGCTTCCGCCGAGTGGCCGCTGGTAAAGCCGCCGTCGGTGCCAGGCGTGGTGCTCTTGGCCGGTTCCAGTTGCGGCACCACCTGGACCGCGCTGCTCCAGCGGTATGGGCGCGCGTATTTGTAGAAGCGCTTGGCCGGTTCGGTCGAGCCGTTGGCGCCCATCGCATTGACCAGGTCGATCACCTTGCCGAATTCGGGGTTGGCGGCGCCGCCGACGCCGTTGTTGTTGCCGCCGTCTTCATATTTGACGGTGACGGCGTCCTGCGGCATGTCATTGATGGTGGTGGTCTGGCGCGAAGCGGCACGCCACGCGGCGGTCAATGGCCCCATGCCGCTGGCGGTGCTGTAGCCCTTGCCGCGGCGGTCGTCCAGGTAGGCCAGCAGCGTCTGCTCGGGCGTGCGGCCGGCGGTGGCCCTGACCACGTAGTCGATGTTCGCGTTGTGGACTTGCGCGTTGACGACCGTGCCGCCTGGCGTGCCATCGTTCGGCAAGCCGGTCCAGCTGGAGGCGACGACGGCGGGGAAGCTTTCAACGGCAGGGGCGGTCTGGCCGGCGTCGACGATGTCGGTGAGCGGCTTCCAGATGTCGAGCATGCCTCCCAGCACACGCACGCCGGCGTTCGTCGCCAGGGTGGCGTAGCGCGCGTCGCCGCGCTGGTTGGTGGCGACGGTGTCGACGAAGGCCGTGACGGCCGGGACCGGCGCCGTATCGGCCGCGCCCTGTTCGGCAGGCGCCGGTGGCATCACGACGACGATGTCGGCATCGTCGTGATGGCCGGAGCCGCCGCAAGCGCTCAGGGCAAGGACGGCGCCGATGGCGATGGCAAGCGGAAGACGGCGCAACGGACTGGCGTGATGCATGTGAACCCTTCAATGAATTGTGAGACGCAAAAATTGAAGGGATGATATGAATAGGCCGTGACGTCTTCATGACGTGCCATGTCATTACAGGGAGATGGACGATGTTCGGTGCGGTTCGGGACTTGATGCAGCCGCCTGCGGGCATGGCCTTCGATTTCAGCCAGCCCGCCGGGGAACCGGCGCTGGCGCCGCATGACGGGATCGCGTGGCGGGTATTCGCCAACCCGGTGTCGCTGTTCGTGGGCGGGGTCACGGCGGTGCTGCTCGAACTGGCCGAACCGTCGGTGCGCTCGGGCGTATGGGACCACAGCAGCTTCCAGCGCGATCCGGGCACGCGCCTGCGCCGCACCGGTGCGGCGGCGATGATGACGGTGTACGGACCGCGCTCGCAGGCCGAGAAAATGATCGCGCACGTGGTGCGCATGCATGGGCGGGTCAAGGGCAGCACGCCCGACGGCGTGGCCTATCATGCCAACGATCCGCGCCTGCTCGACTGGGTGCAGGCGACCGCCTCGTTCGGGTTCACCGAGGCCTATCACCGTTACGTCCGCTCCTTGAGCGCGGTCGACAAGGATCGAGCCTTTGCCGAAGCCGAACCGGCCGCGCGCCTGTATGGCGCGACCGGCGCCCCGCGCTCATGGAAGGAATGGGAAGCGATGCTGGCGGACACTGCGCCCGGACTGGAGGGCTCGACCATCCTCGCGGACTTCATGCGGATCATGGCCGGGGCGCCCATCGTGCCGGCGCCATTGCGGCCCTTGCAGCGCCTGCTGGTGCGCGCCGCCGTCGAGATCACGCCCGAGCCGGTGCGCTCCCTGCCGCAGCTGCGCGGACGCGGCCTGCGCGTCGGCGAAGCGGCGCTGGTGCGTGCGCTGGCGCGCGGCGCCATGCTGGTACCGCTGGGCGATACGCCGCAGTCCCAGGCCGCGCGGCGTGTCGCCCGTTGATCAGAACGCGGCGATGCCGGTCTGGGCGCGGCCCAGGATCAGGGCGTGGATGTCGTGCGTGCCCTCATAGGTGTTGACCACCTCGAGGTTGACCATGTGGCGGATGATGCCGAACTCGTCCGAGATGCCGTTACCGCCCAGCATGTCGCGCGCGACGCGGGCGATGTCGAGCGACTTGCCGCAGGAGTTGCGCTTCATGATCGAGGTGATCTCGACCGCCGCCGTGCCTTCGTCCTTCATGCGTCCCAGGCGCAGGCACCCTTGCAGGCCGAGGGTGATCTCGGTCTGCATGTCGGCCAGCTTCTTTTGCACCAGCTGGTTCGCCGCCAGGGGTTTACCGAACTGGGTGCGGTCCATGGTGTACTGGCGCGCCGTATGCCAGCAGTCTTCGGCGGCGCCCAGCGCGCCCCAGGCGATGCCGTAGCGCGCCGAGTTCAGGCAGGTGAACGGGCCCTTCAGGCCGCGTACCTCGGGGAAGGCGTTTTCTTCGGGGCAGAACACATTGTCCATGACGATTTCGCCGGTCACCGAGGCGCGCAGGCCAAACTTGCCGTGGATCGCCGGGGCGGACAGGCCCTTCCAGCCTTTTTCGAGCACGAAGCCGCGGATCGCGCCTTCATCGTCCTTGGCCCAGACCACGAACACATCGGCCACCGGAGAATTGGTGATCCACATCTTGCTGCCGGTTAGCTGATAGCCGCCATCGACCTTGCGTGCGCGGGTTACCATCGAGGCCGGGTCGGAGCCGTGGTTCGGCTCGGTCAGGCCGAAGCAGCCGATCCATTCGCCGGTGGCCAGCTTGGGCAGGTATTTCTGGCGCGTGGCTTCATTGCCGAATTCATGGATCGGCACCATCACCAGCGAGGATTGCACGCTCATCATCGAGCGGTAGCCGGAGTCGACGCGCTCGACTTCACGCGCGATCAGGCCGTAGGCGACGTAGTTCAGGCCCGGGCCGCCGTATTGCTCGGGAATGGTCGGGCCCAGGAGGCCCAGGTCGCCCATTTCGCGAAAGATCGAGACGTCCATCGACTCGTGGCGGAAGGCCTCGAGGACGCGCGGCTGCAGCTTGTCCTGGCAATAGGCGGCGGCCGCATCGCGCACCATGCGCTCGTCGTCAGTCAGCTGGCTGTTCAGCAGCAGCGGGTCATCCCAGTGGAAGGAGGCTCGGGCCGCGAAAGGCTTTTTGGACGAGTCGGTACGGGTCATGGCAAATCCTGTCTCAGTTCTAGTTCGGTCGGCGCCGCGGGGCGGCATGCCTGGACATTATAGAAACGTACCGTACTCGTATCTTTTGAAACTGCGACAGGAATTTCTATTTTTGGCCAGCCGTGCTGCCGAATTTGCCGCCGTGGAAGATCAGGGCGGGCTGCGGATGGACCTGACATTGCTCGACCTCGCCGACGAAGATGACGTGGTCGCCTTCCGGGTAGCGGCTGCGGTTGTGGCATTCGAACCACGCCGACACGCCTTTCAGGATCGGCAGGCCGGTGCGCGACAATTCGTAGTCGACGTCCGCCCACGGGTTCTCGGTGCGGCGCGAGAAGCGCAGCGCCAGTTCTTCCTGGCCGGCCGACAAGACATTGATGACGTAGTGCGAGTTGCCGCTGAAGATGGGCAGGCTGTTGGCGCCGGCGCCCAGGCTCCACAAGACCAGCGGTGGATCGAGCGAGACCGAGTTGAAGGAGCTGGCGGTGAGGCCGCGGAAACTGCCGTCGGCAAGGCGCGTGGTAATGACGGTCACGCCGGTCGCGAATTGCGACAAGGCGTGGCGAAAATGCGTTGTGTCGAAGCCGCGCGTCGTGGCGCGGGCGGAAAGTGTATTCATGCGGTTCCTGAGCGTTGGCGCTCATTATGCCATCGTCGGGCGCGTCCCTGCCGCAACGGGCCGTGACCGGGACGACTATCCTGGGAGTTCAATGCAGAAAGGGACGCTTTGCGCTACATTAAACGATATCCCATCATACAAATGCCAAGGTGAACTATGAGTGAGCAAAAAGCAACCGAAGTGGCCATCCTGGGCGGCGGATGCTTCTGGTGCCTCGAGGCCGTGTATCTCGAGGCGCGTGGCATCACCCGTGTGGAATCGGGCTATATGGGCGGCCAGGTCGACAATCCGAGTTACGAGGCGGTGTGCAGCGGCACGACCGGCCACGCCGAGGTGGTGCGGCTCGAATTCGATCCCGCCGTGATCGCCTACCGCGACATCCTCGAGATCTTCTTCACCATCCACGACCCGACCACCCTGAACCGCCAGGGCAACGACGTCGGCACCCAGTATCGCTCGGTGATCTTCACCACCTCGCCCGGGCAGGCCGAGTTCGCGCACAAGGTGATCGGCGAGATGGGCCTGGTGTGGGATGCGCCGATCGTCACCGAAGTGCTGCCGCAGGAAACCTGGTACAAGGCCGAGGACTACCACCAGAATTACTTTGCCCAGCATCCGCTGCAGGGTTATTGCGCCTTCGTGGTGGCGCCGAAGGTGGCCAAGTTTCGCAAGACCTTCACGGATCGGCTGAAGGGGTAACCCAATGCCGGTATGCCGCATCACGCATACATATATTTCCTCGACCACGGCAACTGCCCCACATCGCTCCCCGCCTTGCCGCACACGATCTGGTACAGGCTGATCCGGTCGTGCGCAAAGGCATAGGCGCAGCCGGCCAGGTACACATGCCAGATGCGAAAGCGCCTGGGGTCCGTCAGGGTGCGGATATGGGCCGCATTGTTCTCGAAATTGTCGGTCCAGAGCGCGCAGGTGTGGGCATAGTGGCGGCGCAGGTTTTCCACGTCGCGCACTTCGAGGCCGCCTTGTTGCATGGCCCGTACCACGGTCGCCAGGTGCGCCAGTTCTCCCTGCGGGAACACATATTCGTCGATGAACTGGCCGCCGCCGTAGGGCGTCGCGCCATTGTCGGCGTCGGTCGTGGTGATCCCGTGGTTCATCGCCACGCCGCCCGGCGCCAGCAGGCGCGCCACCTGGGTAAAATACGCCGTCAGGTGCTGCACGCCGACGTGCTCGAACATGCCGACGCTGGTGATGCGCTCGAAGCGGCCGTCGACGTCGCGATAGTCTTGCAGCCGGATCTCGATCCGGTCTTGCAGCCCGGCTTTTTTTACGCGTTCACGCGCCAGTGCGGCCTGGTTGTCGGACAGCGTGATGCCCACGCAGCGCGCGCCGAACTTCTCGGCCGCGCGCAGCACCAGCGCCCCCCAGCCGCAGCCGATGTCGAGCAGGGTCTGGCCGGGACGCAGGTCGATCTTGCGCAGGATATGGTCGATCTTCTGCGTCTGCGCAGTGGCCAGGTCTTCGTCGCCGCGTTCGAAATAAGCGCAGGAATACACCATGCCGGGATCGAGCCAGGCGGCATAGAATGCGTTGGAGACGTCGTAGTGGTAGCGGATCGCGTCACGGTCGGTTTCGCGCGTGTGATTGGTGCGCGAGCGCAGCGCATCGGCCAGGCGGTTGCGCTTGTTGCCGGCGCCGTCGGTCGCGCCGGACGCCGCCAGCGCATTGCCGACCGCGATGATGTCGGCCGCGCGGCCCATCACCTCGATCGCACCTTCGACATAGGCGCGGCCCAGGCTGTACAGGGAAGGGGAGCGCAGGTAGCGCAGCGCGGCAGGGCCGGGGAGGCGGATCGTGACCCGGGGCGGGTCTGGGGACAGGTCGATGCGTTCCCCGTTCCACAGTTCCACACGCAATGGCACTGATAACTTCGACGGCAGCAATTTGCCGCGCAGGCCCGACTGCCAGGCCGACAGCTTGATCTGATCGAACACGGTCCACCCCTTATCAAGGTGCAACCGGCCGCGGCTCGAAGCCTGAAGCGCCGCTTACGGTTGCAAACGCTGGCGCTGCCAGCTGCCGTCTTCCTGCCGCTCGTAGACGATGCGGTCGTGGAAGCGCGAGCGCCGGCCTTGCCAGAATTCGATGCGATCGGGGATCAGGCGATAGCCGCCCCAGTTGTCGGGACGCGCCGGATCCTCGCCGGCCCCCTGCGCCACGACGTCATAGTTTTCTTCGAGCTGCGCGCGGCTGGCAATCGGGCTGCTCTGCTGCGAGGCGATCGCCGACAGCCGGCTCTTGAGAGGGCGGCTGCGGAAATAACGGTCGCTCTCGTCCGGCGCGGCACGCTCCACACGTCCTTCGATGCGCACCTGACGTTCGAGTTCGCTCCAGAAGAACAGCAATGCGGCATGGCTGTTATCGCGCAAATCCGACCCCTTCTTGCTGTCGTAATTCGTGTACCAGGTAAAGCCGCGCGGATCGAATTGCTTGACCAGCACGATGCGCGAGCTTGGCCGGCCGTCGGCGGCGACAGTCGACAGCGACATCGCATTGGGCTCGTTGACCTCGGCCTTCAGGGCCTGCTCGAACCAGGCCGTGAACTGGTCGATCGGATCATCGAGTACGTCGGCCTCGTCCAGGCTGGCCTGGCCATAGTCCTTGCGCAGGTCGGCCACCGCCTGGCCCAGCGCCGGCGACAGCGGAGCCGTCGGTACGGCGATGCCGCGCCGCAGTTGCATGGCCTGGCCCAGGCGCGCCATCTGTTCCGCCGAGAACAGGCGCATCGCCATCGGCGCCATCGTGCCTTCCTCGCGCTCCATATGTGAGGTGTAGCTGGCCACGAAGCGGCGCACCTGGCTTTCGGACAGGGCCGAATCCGTGCCTTCGGCAACAGCGGTCAGCTGCTCGTGCAGATCTTGCCAGAGAGCATCCATATCCTTGTGGTCTTGCAGGATGGTCGGCGCCAGCGCCCGCAGGGTGGCGGCGTCCTCGCCCTGGGCGGTGGCATACAGCATCGGAATCAGGTCCTGTTCTTCGTCGTCATGGTGCAGGTGGGCCGCCTTGTCGAAGTAGCGCAGCACCGCAGTCGCTGCCTGGCGCGCCTGCTCGTCGGCGCCGTGCTGCGGCAGGTGCGCGATCAGTTTTTCCAGGGTCGCGAGCTGCTTGCGGATGCGGCCGTGGCAATGTTTCAGCACGGCGATCGGCTGGTCGAAGTCGGGAGCGGTGTCGGGCAGGAGGGAGTTCATGGCGTTCTCGTGTCGTGTTAGCGACGCGCAAAAATATTTGATTATCCAAGAGTTATTTTAGTGCAGATGCGAAAGGCCTGTCCGCTACAATATCGGGATGAACCAGATCAACTCTCAGCTCTTTTCGGCAACTTTGGAAGAAGAAGTCGACTTTGCACGCCGTTTTGGCGGCATCGCCCGCTTGTACGGCGAGCGTGCGCTGGAACGTTTCCGTGCGGCGCACGTCTGCGTGATCGGCGTCGGCGGCGTCGGCTCATGGGTGGTCGAGGCGCTGGCGCGCAGCGCCATCGGCCACCTGACCCTGATCGACCTCGACAATGTGGCAGAGTCGAACATCAACCGCCAGATCCAGGCGCTGTCGTCGACCGTCGGCATGGCCAAGATCGAGGCATTGAAACAACGTATCGCCCAGATCAATCCCTTCTGCCAGGTCACACTGGTCGAGGATTTTATCGATGTCGAGAATATCCCGGCAATGATCGCGGATAAGAATTTCGACTACGTCGTCGACGCCATCGACAGCGTGAAGCCGAAGGCGGCCCTGATCGCCTGGTGCAGCGCCAACAAGATGCCGCTGGTGGTGGTGGGCGGCGCGGGCGGGCAGATCGATCCGACCAAGGTCGAGATCCGCGACCTGGCCCGTACCGAGCAAGAGCCGCTGCTCAAGAAAGTGCGCAAGATCCTGCGCGCGCAATACGGTTTTTCGCGCGGCGAGAAGCAGAAATACCACATCGACGCCGTATTCTCGATGGAGCCGCTGCGTTATCCCGATGCGGGCGATGCCTGCGCGGTCGATCCGAACAGCATCACGGGCCTGAATTGCGCCGGCTTCGGCTCCAGCATGGTCGTCACCGCCACCTTCGGCATGGTCACGGCCGGCCAGGTGCTGCGCCGCCTGGCCGAAGCCGCGAATGCCGAAGCGGCCGCCGAGGCAAGCAGCGCCCCGGCCGGGCAAACTGTGCAAGCCGAAGCGGCCTTGTTATCATAAGATGGTCGCAACTCCGGTTGCCCATTTTGGAAGAGCACACATGATTCGTCGATCCGCATTCATTGCCCTGCTGTTGGCCGCCGCGAGCGTCCAGGCGCAGGAAGGCGCGCAGGATTCCAGCAAGCCGACCACCCAGCCGCCGCCGGACGTACAGCAGTCGGGCACGCCGCCAGTCGCGCCGCCTGAGAACCAGGTCCCGGCGCCGGTGGCCGAAGCCCCTGCGCCCCAGGTCGAGATCGTGGACCGCGTGGTCGGCCAGGGCAAGGAAGCTTCCATCGGCAACCATGTCGTGGTCAACTACACCGGCTGGTTCCACAAGCCGCTGGCCAAGCAGCAGCGCGGCCGCAAGTTCGACTCGTCGCTCGACGCCGGCCGCGAGCCGATCGATTTCCAGCTCGGCGCGGGCCGCGTCATCAAGGGCTGGGAGCAGGGCGTGGCCGGCATGAAGGTCGGCGGCAAGCGCACCCTGATCATCCCAAGCGCGCTGGCCTACGGCAAGCGCGGCGCACCGGGCGGCGCGATTCCTCCGGATTCCGACCTGATCTTCGACGTGGAACTGCTGGACGTCAAATAACGCTGTTTGTTCGACAACGGGAGGCGGCATGAGAATCGCGAACGATGTCACTGAACTGATCGGCAATACCCCGCTGGTGCGCATCCGCAAGCTGGCGCGGGGCAGCGGCGCCGACCTGGTCGGCAAGCTGGAATTCCACAACCCGGCGCACAGCGTCAAGGACCGCATCGGCCTGGCCATGATCGAGGCCGCCGAGGCGGCCGGTCTCATCACGCTTGACACCACCATCGTCGAGCCCACCAGCGGCAATACCGGCATCGCGCTGGCGATGGTGTGCGCGGCGCGCGGCTACCGGTGCAAGCTGGTGATGCCCGAA
The DNA here is from genome assembly GCF_005222695.1 of Massilia sp. HP4. Taxonomy (GTDB): domain Bacteria; phylum Pseudomonadota; class Gammaproteobacteria; order Burkholderiales; family Burkholderiaceae_D; genus Telluria. Next base: position 20,431 of record NZ_STGG01000048.1, read on the forward strand.
ACCATGAGCAGCGAGCGGCGCATGCTGTTGCGCGCCTATGGCGCCGAGCTGGTGCTCACGCCCGGCAGCGAAGGCATGGTCGGCGCGATCCGGCGCGCCGAAGAGATCGTGGCGAACGATCCGCGCGCCTTCATGCCGCAGCAATTCAACAATCCGGCCAACCCCGAGGTGCACCGCCGCACCACGGCCGAGGAGATCTGGCGCGACACCGACGGCAAGATCGACATCCTGGTCGCGGGCGTGGGCACCGGCGGCACCATCACCGGCGTCAGCGACGTCATCCGGCCGCGGCGGCCGGGATTGCAAGTCATCGCGGTCGAGCCCGAAGCCTCGCCCATGCTGTCGAAGGGAACCAAGGGGCCGCACCCGATCCAGGGCATCGGCGCCGGCTTCGTGCCGCAGGTGCTCGACACCTCGTCCTACGACGAAGTGATCTGCGTGAAGAACGAGGATGCCTTCGAGACGGCGCGCGCCGCCGCCCGCGAAGAAGGGCTGCTGGTCGGCATTTCATCTGGCGCGGCGCTGTGGGCCGCGATCCAGGTGGCGCGCCGGCCGGAGAATGCGGGCAAGCTGATCGTCACCATCATTCCGTCGTTCGGCGAACGCTATCTCAGCACGGCCTTGTACGCCAACCTGGCCGGCTAATTCGTTTCAATGCGCATGGCCCTGCAGCGTGCAGTGGTGATGGATCGTTCCCTGTTCCACCTGCAGCGTGCAATGGTGGATCGCATGCTCCTTGCGCAGCGTGCGCTCGATCGCGTCGAGCGTCGCATCTCCGGGGTAACCGCCCGGGATCACCAGGTGGGCGGTCAGCGCGGTCTCGGTCGTGCTCATGGCCCAGATGTGCAGGTCATGGACTTCGGTCACGCCCGGCTGGCGGGCCAGGAAGGCCTGCACCTTGCCCGCGTCCACATTGGGCGGCACGGCCGCCATCGACAGCTGCACCGATTCGCGCAGCAGCGACCAGGTGCCGATCACGATCACCACCACGATCACCAGGCTCACCACCGGATCGATCCAGGTCCAGCCCGAGAACATGATCGCCAGGCCTGAAATGACCACTCCCAGCGACAGCGCGGCGTCGGCCGCCATGTGCAGGTAGGCGCCGCGGATATTCAGGTCGCCCTTGCTGCCGGCCAGGAACAACCAGGCCGAGAAGCCGTTGATGACGACGCCGATGGCGGCCACGATCGACACCGTGGCGCCGGCCACCGGGGCCGGCTCGGCGATGCGCTGCACCGCTTCCCAGGCGATGGCGCCGCAGGCCACCATCAGCAGCAGGCCATTGCCCAGCGCCGCCAGGATCGACGAGCCACGCAAGCCATAGGTGTAGCGGCCCTTGGGCGCGCGCTTGGCCAGCAGGGCGGCGCCCCAGGCCAGCATCAGGCCCAGCACGTCGGACAGGTTGTGGCCGGCGTCGGCCATCAGTGCGGTGGAATGCGCGATGAAGCCGTAGGTGAACTCGACGATGACGAAGGCCAGGTTCAGGCCGATCGCCAGCGCGAACGCGCGGCCATGGCCGTCGGGCGAGGGCAGGTGATGGTGGTGGTGGCCGAAGCCATGTGAGTGGCCGTGATCGTGGTGGCCGTGATCGTGGTGGTCGTGACCGTGGTGATCATGGTCGTGCGCGTGCTGGTGATCGTGTGCGTGGCTCATGCGTCCATTCCGTTGGCGGGTTCCGCGATGTGTTCGAACATGGTGGAGAGCAGGCTGCTGATGTGGGCGTCGGCAGCCGAATAGAAAACTTGCTTGCCCTGGCGCTCGGCCTTGACGATGCGGGCCGCGCGCAGCAGGCGCAGGTGATGGCTGACCAGGGAACTGGACAGCGCCAGGCCGGCCGCGATCTCGCCCACCGCCGTCGGCTGGGCCAGGCAGGCCAGCACGATGCGCAGCCGGGTCGGGTCGCCCAGCAAGTGGAACAGGTCGGCCAGCTGGCCGATGGCTTCCTCGGGCGGCGGGGCGATGGGCTGGGCCGCTGGATGGGCGTGGGCGTGGTCGATGGTCGAATTCACTGGCAAGGCTCGAAACTAACATATGAATAAGTGTTCACATGTTAGGTGAAAATCCCGCGTTGGGCAAGGTGATCGTGTCGAACACGGTATTTCTGGCAACCGTCCTAGAATGGCCTCCATCAACCAGGAACCCATGCCAATGAAAGACTTGCCGCCACCCATGACCACGACCGCCCGCGCCTGCCAGGTGGTGCGCATGCGCGCCGACGTCCTCACCCGGGTCGAGGACATGGTGGCCGACGAAACGCCGGTGGCGCTGGTCTACAACGGCATCTCGCATGCGGTGATGATGGCCACGCCGGCCGGGCTCGAAGAATTCGCGCTCGGCTTTTCGCTCAGCGAAGGCATCATCGCCCGCGCCGCCGACTGCCATGGCATCGAGGTGGAAGAGAGTGAGGAAGGCATCGCCGTGCATCTCGAGATCGCCGGCGCGGCCTTCATGGCGCTCAAGGAGCGCCGGCGCAGCATGGCCGGCCGCACCGGCTGCGGGCTATGCGGCGTGGACAGCCTGCGCCAGGTGCGCCGCAGCCTGCCGGCCCTGGTGCCGGCGCGCGGCCTGCATGCCGACGGCGTACGCCGCGCGCTGGCCGCTATCGGCGCCAGGCAGCACCTGACCCATCTGACCGGCGCCGCCCATGCCGCGGCCTGGTGCGGGATGGACGGACAGTTGCGCCTGGTGCGCGAGGACATTGGCCGCCACAATGCGCTGGACAAGGCGATCGGCGCGATGGCGCAAGCCCAGGTCCAGCCTGCCGAAGGATTCCTGCTGATCACGAGCCGGGTCAGTTTCGAGATGGCGCAGAAGGCGATCATGGCCGGCGTGCCAGCGCTGGTCGGCATGTCGGCGCCGACGACCGCGGCGATCGCCCTGGCCGAACAGGCCGGCATGACCTTGCTGGCCTTCGCGCGCGGCCGGGATTTCGTGTGCTATGCCCATCCCGCGGCGATGGACATGACCGACCAGGCCGAGCGCCTGGCCTGTCCGGTCGCCTAAGGTTTCTTGCTTTTGGTCGGCGGCTGCAACTGGCCGTCGTCGTCGCGCAGCTCCGGCTGGCCCAGGCCGAGCTTTTGCAGCTGCGGCAGGATCTTGCGCCGCTCGCCGACAGCGACCACGATCATCTTGTCCGGATCGAGATAGCGCCGCGCCACGTCCTGCACGTCTTGTACGCCAACTTCGGCCAGCCGGCGCGCCAGCTGGTCGTAGTAGTCCGGCGCCAGGCCGTAAACGAATAATTCGGTCAGGCTGGCGCCGATGTCGGCATTGGTCTCGAACTGGCCGGGCAGCGACAGCAATTGGGCGTTGCGCGCAGCCGTGAGTTCTGCGTCCGACAAGGGCTGCTCGCGCATGGCCGCGATCTCGCGCAGGATCTCGCGCACCGATTCGCCGGTGGCGTCCTGCTGCACGCTGGCCTCGACCGAGAACGGCGCCGGGGCGCGGTCGTAGTCGAAGTGCGAGTAGATGCCGTAGGTATAACCCCTGGTCTCGCGCAGGTTGTTATTGAGCCGGCTCGAGAACATGCCGCCCAATGCGCCGTTCATCACTTGCAGGGCGGGGAAATCGGGTGTATCGCGGCTCGGCCCCATGCAGGCCACTTGCAGCGCCGTCTGGGACGCGTCCGGCTGGTCGACGATGACCAGGCGCGCCTGTGTCGGGCGCGCCTCGCCCGGCGCCAGCGCGGGCGCATCGAACGCCGGCCAGGCGCCGAACTGCGCCTGGGCCAGCGCTTCCAGCTCGGCGCGCGTGATGTCGCCGGTGACCACCAGCGCCGCATTGGACGGCACGTAATGGCGTTGCCAGAAGCCGGCGATGTCCTCGCGCGTGGTGGCGCGGATCGCCGGCTCCAGGCCCAGCTGGCCGTAGGCCTTCGGATGCGCGCTGCCGAACAGGGCGCCGGCCGCCGCCAGCGCCGCCACCGTTTCCGGATCGTCGCGCTGCTGGGTCAGGGAGCCCAGGCGGTCCGCCCGCTGGCGCTCGATCTCGGCGGCCGGGAAGGAAGGGTGCTGGACGATGTCGGCCACCACCTCCAGCGCGCGGGCAAAGGTCGAACGCAGGGAGAGCAGCGAGACGGTCGAGACGTCGTCGCTGCTGCCGGTGTCCATGAAGGCGCCCAGCTGCGCGATCTCGTCCGCGATCTGCGGCGCGCTGCGTGTGGCGGTGCCTTCTTCCAGCATCTGGGCGGTGAAGCCGGCAAGACCTGGCAGGCTGGCCGGATTCGCCGCGCCGCCGCTCTTGATCACGAGCTGGCTCGAGACCAGCGGCAGGGCCGGATTGTGGTGGTGGATCACGGTCAGGCCGTTGGCGAGCTTGAAGGTTTCCCCGCGCGGCAGCACTACCTTCGGCGTGGGGCCGGCCACGGGCGGCGTCGCGCGCCACGGTTCGGCCTCGTTGAGCGCAATGTGTGTGTTCGGCGCCGGCGCAGGCTTGGACGGCTTGGGCGCGCGCGGATCGTCGACCTTCGGCTTGCCGGGAACGCCGGTCACCACGGCGCGTGCCTCCGGCTTGAGCCAGGCCTGCACGGCGCGCTGCACGGCGGCCGCGTCGATGCGGCGCAGGCGCGCCAGGTCTTGCGCCAGGTAGCCGGGGTCGCCCGTGTACAGGTTGTAGTGGTTGAGCTGCTCGGCCAGGCCGTCGCCGCCCAGTTTCTCGAGCGACGCCAGCAGGGCGGTCTCGAGGCTGTTGCGGGCGCGTTCGACTTCGCGCTCGGTCGGGCCGTCCTGGCGCAGCCGTTCCAGCTCGGCGTCGATCGCCGCTTCCAGTTCCTGCGGCGTGTGGCCGGCGCGCGCGGTGACGTCGACCACGAAGGTCGAGCTCAAGGCCAGCGAGGTCTGGGTGCTCGATACGTCCTGCGCGATCTGGCGTTCGTACACCAGCGATTTGTACAGGCGGCTCGATTTGCCGCCGCCGAGGATGGTGGCGGCCACCGCCAGCTCGGCGTCGCCCGGCTGGTAGGCGGCCGGCGTCAGCCAGCCCATGAACACGCGCGGCAGCTCGACCCGGTCGCGCACCACGACCCGGCGCTCGGCCGTGATCGGCGGCGTCACGACCTGGGGCCGCACTACATCGGGCCCGCGCCGAAGCTTGCCGAAATAGCGCGTGACCAGCTCGCGCGTCTTGGCCTTGTCGATGTCGCCGGCGATCACCAGGCTGGCATTGTTGGGGCCATAGTAATCGGTGAAGAAGGTGCGTACGTCTTCCAGCCGCGCGCCCTGGATGTCGGCGTGCGAGCCGATGATCGAGGCCGCGTACGGATGGCCCTTGGGGAACAGCGTCTGCAGCAGCGCTTCCTCGACGATGCCATACGGCTCGCCCTCGACCGTCTGGCGCCGTTCGTTGCGCACCACGTCCTGCTGGTTGGTCAGCGCCTGCTGGTCGAGCACGTCCAGCAGGTAGCCCATGCGGTCGGCATGTACCCACAGCGCCAGTTCAAGCTGGTTGCCGGGCACCGTGTCGTAGTAGCTGGTGCTGTCGAAGCCGGTGCCGCCATTGCTGTCGGTCGCGCCCGCGCCTTCGAGCAGGCGGTCGGCCTCGCCGCGCGGGATGTGGCGGGTGGCGGCGAACATCATGTGCTCGAACAGGTGGGCGAAGCCGGTCAGGCCCGGGGCCTCGTTGGCCGGGCCCACGTGGTACCACAGGTTGACGGCCACGATCGGCAGGCGCTTGTCCTCGACCAGGATCAGCTGCAGGCCGTTGGGTAGCACGGTTTTTTCAAAGGCGATCGACGGGACTGGCGCCGATGCGGGCGCGGGGGGCTGGTCCTGGGCCTGGCCGGGCGCCGGCGCCGTAGCGGGAGCAGCGGCCAGCATCAGGGGGACCATCAGGGTGGGGATGTTCAACTATTCTGCTCCGTAATTCAATGACAAGCGCCTGGGCGGCTTGCGTACACCCCGCTATTATCGTGGATACGGAGGAAAGCCGCCCGCTGGCGGGCGGCATGGTGGCTTTTATTCCACGAAGCGCAGGATGCCGCGCAGCGCGTGGGCGATCGACTGCTCGCGCACGGCCTGGCGGTCGCCCTGGAAGACCAGGCGCTCGGTATGCACATGGTCGCCGCGCGCCCAGCCGAAGCACACGGTGCCGATCGGCTTGCCGGGAACGGCGCCGGTCGGGCCGGCGATGCCGGTGGTCGAGACGCCGATATCGGCATTGCTGTTGGCCACGGCGCCCGAGGCCATGGCCGCCGCCACTTCTTCGCTGACCGCGCCAAATTGGGCGATCACGGCGTCGGGCACGTCCAGCATCTCGTTCTTGGCGGTGTTCGAATTGGTCACGAAGCCGCAGTCGAACCAGTCGCCCGAGCCGGGGATTTCGGTGAGCGTGTACGCGATGCCGCCGCCGGTGCAGGATTCGGCGGTGGCCAGCATCAGGTTTTTTGGCCCGAGAGTGTCGCTGACCTTCTGGGCAAGTTCGGTAAGTTCGTTCGTCACGTGGGTCTCCTTTGCAAGCCGCCGGCCGCGGCGGATGCCGCGTCGGGAAAACCGGCCGGGCTTGTCCGCGTACGACCCATTCTAGCGCGCCATGTGGCCGCACGACATGCCAGCGTTTCAAAAATTGCTACCCAAACAGCAGGGGAACGTTTACAGTGCCTGCCGCGTTGTCGTCCTTGCATGATCCCCGCTGGCGACCTGAAAATGTTCCGTGCGACACACTTTGCAAGCGTGCTGCTATGCTGGGATGCCCGATTTCTTGTTTTTGTCAGAATTTTTACATGCCGCGCATGCATGAGCGGTCCGTGGAGGAAGCATGAGCCGCCAGCGCTCTATCCGCAAGAAGCTGGTGGCGGTGGTGATGACGACGACGTTCGTCGCGCTGCTGGTCTCGATCGCCATCGTGATCGCGTATGACCTGCGCAGCTACCACCGCGCCCTGGTGAACGACCTCTCGACCCAGGCCGAACTGGTCGGCCACATGACGTCCGCCGCCCTGAGCTTCGACGACCCGCGCCTGGCCAACGAGAACCTGGCGCTGCTGCGCACCAGCCCCCTGGTGCGCGCCGCTGCCATCTACGACGCAAAAGGGGTGCTGTTCGCGTCCTACGCCGCCGCCGGCGAACCGCGGCCCGGCCCTGCCCACCAGCTTCCCGAGCGCCTGGACCCAGCCAGCCTGTCGCGCGACAGCGGCGACGACAACGACCTGGTGGTGCGCCAGCCCATCGTCGAGAACGGCGACACGGTCGGCACCGTCGTGCTGCGCGCCGAGAACCGCCTGCTGGCGCGCACCATCGACTATCTCGCGATCGCCGCCGGGGTGACCCTGCTGGCGATGGCGATCGCCTACCTGATGATGTGGCGCCTGGGACGCGGCATCACGGAACCGATCACGGCGATCAGCGAAATCGCGCGCGAGGTGGTGGCCACGCGCGACTACTCGCGCCGCGCGCCGCGCATCGGCGACGACGAGGCGGCCGAGCTGGCCGATTCGTTCAATGCCATGCTGACCGAGATCGAGGGCCGCACCCGTGAGCTCGAGGATTCGCACAGCACGACCTTGCGCGAGGCGCAGCAGCGTTCGCGCGCGCAGCAGGAAGTGATGCGCCTGAACGAACAGCTCGAGCAGCGTGTCGATGAACGTACCCTGCAGCTGGCGCTGGCCAACGCCGAACTGGCCAACGCCAACGAAGAGGCCAAGAGCGCCAACCAGGCCAAGTCGGCCTTCTTGTCCTCGATGAGCCACGAGCTGCGCACGCCACTGAACGCGATCCTCGGCTTCGCCCAGATTTTGACGTCCGACACGCTGCCCTCGACCCTGGAGCAGAAGAAGGAATTCGCCAACCACATCCTCAAGTCGGGCCGCCACCTGCTCACGCTGATCAACGAGATCCTCGACCTGGCCAAGGTAGAATCGGGCACCGTGTCGCTGTCGATGGAACCGGTGGCGCTGGCCGACATCCTGCTCGAGGTGCGCACCATGATCGAGCCGATCGCCGCCACCCGCAAGGTGCGCGCCCTGTTCCCGCTGGTGGACGGGGCGGTGGTGATGGCCGACCGCACGCGCCTGAAGCAGGTGCTGCTCAACCTGCTGTCGAACGCCGTCAAGTACAACCGCGAAGAGGGCGCGGTGGTCGTCACCTGCGAGCAGCCGGCAGAGGGGCGCCTGCGACTGTCGGTGCAGGACACCGGCCACGGGCTGAATCCGGAGCAGGTGGCCAGCCTGTTCCAGCCCTTCAACCGCCTGGGCCAGGAAGCCGGCGCCCAGGAAGGCACCGGCATCGGCCTGGTGGTGACCAAGCGCCTGGTGGAACTGATGGGAGGCCAGATCGGCGTGACCAGCAGCCCCGGCGTGGGCAGCGTGTTCTGGATCGAGCTGGCCAGCACCGCTCCGCTGGCGTCGGCGCTGCCCGAGCGCGCTCCCGATGCCGAGAGCGTCCCGGCGGCCGTGCCCGAGGAAGGCGAGCCGCACCTGGTGCTGTATGTCGAGGACAATCCCGCCAACCTGCGCCTGGTCGAAGAGATCGTGGCCTTCCGGCGCGACCTGCGCCTGCTGTCGGCCCCCGACGGCCACCTTGGCCTGCAGCTGGCCAAGGCGCACCGCCCCGAGGTCATCCTGATGGACCTGAACCTGCCCGGCATGAGCGGCATCGAGGTGCTGCGCCAGTTGCGCGCCGATCCCGAGACGACCTGGATTCCGGTGATCGCGCTGACGGCCAACGCCATGCCGCGCGATATCGAGCGCGGCATGGCGGCGGGCTTCCACCGCTATCTCACCAAGCCGATCGAGATCGACAAATTCACTGAAGCGATTAACAGTACGTTGAGTACGTTGAGTACGTTGAGTACGCTGGCCCAGCAGCCCGGGAAGGGCGCGCCGGCGGAAAGGAAGGACCGATGATTTCCCTGTCCGACATCCGGCGCGCGCGCATCCTCGTCGTCGACGACGAGCCGGTGAACGTGCAGCTGCTCGAATACCTCCTCAAGACCACCGGCTACGAGAACGTCAGCTCCACCAACGATCCGCGCCAGGTGGTGGCGCTGCACCTCAAGCACCGCTTCGACCTGATCATCCTCGACCTGCACATGCCGGGCATGAATGGCTTTGACGTGATGGAGGCCTTGAAGCCGCTGGAAAGCGATTCGTGGCTGCCGGTGCTGGTGGTGACGGCCGAACCGGATAAAAAACTGGCGGCGCTCGAGGCGGGCGCGCGCGACTTCATCGGCAAGCCCATCGACACGGTCGAGGTGATGACCCGCATCCGCAACCTGCTCGAGGTGCGCCTGCTGCACCGCGAGTCGCGCGACCACGGCACCGAGCTCGAACGCCAGGTGCGCGAACGCACCGCCGAACTGGCGCGTTTTCGCGGCGCGATGGACGCCACGCCGGATGCCCTGTTCCTGATCGACACCGCCAGCATGGCGATGGTCGACGTCTCGGAGGGGGCCTGCCGCATGCTGGGCTTCTCGCGCGACGCGCTGCTGCGCATCGACCCGGTGGCGCTGGGCCTGGCCACGCGCACCCAGCTCGAGCGCCTGCTGGGCGGCGGCGGCGCCCACGACGGCGACTCCGAGGCCGACATCGTCCAGACCGACTTGCTGCGCGCCGGCGGCGAAGGCTCGGTGGCGGTCGAGATCAGCTGGAAGCTGCACGAGCAGGACCCGGCGCATAGCGGCCAGCGCATGCTGATCGCGGTCGCGCGCGACATCAGCGAACGCCTCCAGGCCGAGGAAACGCTGCGCCATGCGGCCAGCTACGACGCCCTGACCGGCCTGCCCAACCGCAGCCTGTTCTTCGACAACCTGCGCGACACGATCGAGCTGGCCCAGGACAAGAACTGGCGGGTGGCGGTGCTGTGCATCACGCTCGACCGCTTCAAGGTGATCAACGACACCCTCGGCACGCGCGGCGGCGACGAGCTGCTGCGCCAGTTCAGCACGCGCCTGGTGCGCTGCGTGAAGGTGCGCGACGCGGTCGGGCGCCTGGGCGGCGACGAGTTCGCGCTGATCCTGACCATGCCGCGCGAGCAGCAGGACGCGGTCAACATGGCGAACGACGTGCGCGATTCCCTGCGACTGCCGTTCGACCTGCACGGCCAGCAGGCGGCGCTGACGGCCAGCATCGGCATCGCGATGTACCCGGACGACACGGTCGAGCCGGGCGCGCTGGTCAAGTATGCCGACACCGCCATGGTGCGCGCCAAGGAGGCCGGCCGCGACGGCTACCGCTTCTTCACTGCCGGCATGAATGTGCAGGTGCTGGCGCGCCTGGACCTGGAACTGGCGCTGCGCGGGGCGCTCGAAGATTCGCAGTTCGTGCTGCACTACCAGCCCAAGATGGAACTGAACACCGGCCGCATCGCCGGCACCGAGGCGCTGCTGCGCTGGCACCGGCCCGGCTTCGGCCTGGTGTATCCGGCCGAATTCGTGCCGATCATGGAAGAAACCGGCCTGGTGGTGCGGGTCGGCGACTGGATCATCGACGAGGCCTGCCGCCAGATCGCGGCCTGGAATGCGGCCGAGGTGCGCGACGTGCGGGTGGCGGTGAACGTGTCGAGCCGCCAGTTCGTCGAGGGCGACCTCGAGGGGGTGGTCAAGGATGCGCTGGCGCGCCACGGCGTCGAGCCGGGTCTGCTCGAGCTGGAGCTGACCGAGAGCGCGCTGATGCAGAACGCCGAGCACACCACCGAAGTGCTCACGCGCCTGAAGGCGCTGGGGATCCGGATCTCGATCGACGATTTCGGCACCGGCTACTCGAGCCTGGCCTACCTCAAGCGCTTCCCGATCGACAAGCTCAAGATCGATATCGCCTTCGTGCGCGACATCGTCAACAACCCGGACGACGCCGCCATCGCGCTGGCCATCATCAGCATGGCGCACAGCCTGCACATGCAGGTGATCGCCGAAGGCGTCGAGACGCGCGCCCAGATGGCCTACCTGCGCCGCCACCGCTGCGACCAGATCCAGGGCTTTTATTTCTCGCGCGCGCTGCCGGCCGACCAGCTGGCCGAGATGGTGGTGTCCAATCGCGCCAAGCCAGAAGAAAAACAGGCCGCCGACGACAAGGTGCAGACCCTGCTCATCGTCGACGACGACCCGAACGTGCTGACCGCGCTGCACCGATTGTTCAGGCGCGACGGCTACCGCGTGCTGACGGCATCCTCGCCGGCCGAGGGCTTCGAGCTGCTGGCGCTGTATCGGGTGCACGTGATCCTGTGCGACCAGCGCATGCCGGTGATGAGCGGGACCGAATTCCTCAGCAAGGTCAAGGAGATGTATCCCGAGACCATCCGCATCATCCTGTCGGGCTATACCGGCGTGGACTCGGTGCTCGATTCGATCAACCGCGGCGCGATCTACCGCTTCTACACCAAGCCGTGGGACGACCAGCAGCTGCGCGACAATGTCCGACTCGCGTTCCGGCATTACTGGATGACGTATGGGCCGTATGACGATCGCAAGGCGCCGCGTGAAGAGGATGCGCAGGGGGAGGCGGCGTAGTGTCTTGAATAGAAGATGCGCCGTCGCACATGCGCGCAGGGCTCCAGCCAGATCGGACTAGCGATTCCAGGCGCGCCACTCCCTGCTGCCGAGCACCTCGCTCGAACGATTCTTTAGCATCCACAAGAAATTGTTTGCGTTGTCGAACTCGCCGGTCAGACAGCCGGCGGTAAATTGATGGCAGTTGTCCAAGATGACACTGTATTTTCGCGACTGACCGATCATGGACACGGCGCGGCGTCCCACCTCTTCATCGCCGACCGCATGGCCGTTGCGCGACGAAACGTAAATGGTCATGGCCATGTTCCAGCCATTCAGGCGACACAAGAATTCTTCCGGGGTGACCGCCTCGATGCGCCCGCTCCCGTCCAGGTGAACGATACGGCCGGGACCGACATAGATGCCCGAGTGCTCGACATTGTTATTCAGCAGCCCGCAATATACGACGCTGCCAGGACAGGGCGTCACCGTGTCGCGAACGACGTTGTCGACGAAAGACTCGGCAAGCTCGCCGGCGACGCCATACAGACCGAAGGGATTAAAGATGCTGATCATGGTTAGGATATTTTCCGCGTGGAAACTACATCCTAACCAGTTCTTATCGCAATTGTAAAGAATCGTGCGCATACCCAGCGGACGTCCAATCCGGCGCAAGCTCCCGATGGGCTACCGTTGCATGGCTCGGTATCAACACCAGCTCGGCAAACCGCTCCCCAATGCGCCGATGGCTCGCGTCATCCAGATGCAATTCATCGCGCAGCGCCAGCCGCGCGCTGTCGGCCAAGCCAAACAGCCGCCGCCCATCCAGATAATGCAGATCGGGATCGACCGCCGCCCGCTCGCGCACGATCGCTTCCAGCTCCTGCCGTATGACACCCAGCGTCAGCTTGCCCTGCGCAATCTCGTTCACGTCGCCGGCGGCCCGGTACAGCACGCGGCCCGCAGCGAGGGCATCGGTCTCGAACTTGGTCGGCCCCGGCACGTCTTCGTGGATCGGAGAGCAGAGCGGCGAAACGACGAACAGCGGCGTGGCCGGATGGCCGTCGCGGATCGTGTCGAGGAAGCCATGCACGGCCGGGCCGAAGGCGCGCAGGCGCATCAGGTCGGTGTTGACGAGGTCGATGCCGATCTTGAGGCTGATCAGGTCGGCGTCCTGGGCGCGGATGGTGCGGGCCAGGAAAGGGTCGAGCAGGGCGTTGCCGCTCAGGCCCAGGTTGAGCAGGTCGACCCCGCCGCGCAGGGCGGCGACGGCGGGCCATGTGCCGGTGGGATGGGCGGCGTTGGCGCCCTGGCTGATCGCGCCGCCGTGATGCAGCCACCGGCGTTTTTTTGACATGATCAGCGGCGCCACCGGTGCCGGCGAGCGCAGGGCCACGAGCTCGATCGCCTGGTCGTGCGGCAGCCAGATCTCGACCGTCTTGCGTGCGCCGGACAGGTCGCCGAAGCGCAGCACCTGCATCTGCGCGCCGACCGGCGTGCTCATGCCGGACACGACGTCGCTCTTCAGCGGCCGCGCGCTGCGCACGCTGGCCTGGCGCGCCAGGCGGCCGTCGACCAGCAGGTCGTAGACGCCATCCGGGCCGACCGCGGGCCAGGGCGCGCGAACCACGAGATCAAGCCAGCGCGAGGCGGTCTGGAAAGCCAGCCGCACGCCCGCGCCTTGCGCTGCGGCCAGGGCCAGCCGCGGATCGCGCGAGCGGGCCCGGGCCCAGGCCGGCAGCCGGTGCGGCAGGAGGCCGGCCCGGGTCTGCTCGATCTCGACCGCGCCGTGGATGAAGCGCGCATCGAGCGGCGTGACCAGTGGATGCGATGCCAGCGCCATGCGCTAGCCGGCCCTGAGGCGGCGCGGGCGGAACTGCAGCAGCAGCGCCGACACCAGGAAGTAGAAGGCGCCGAAACCCGCGTAGCCGGCGACCGTGGCGATCGTGGGTTCGGCCGGCATGCGCGCCTGGCCGATGAACACGGCGCCGGCCAGCGCCGATTGCGCGCCGCTCAAGACCATCGCCCACTGGGCGCCATACGACTTCCAGCGGCGCACGGCGGTGCCCAGCTGCAGGAGTCCCGACAGGATGGCCCAGGCGCCGAACACCGCCAGCACGCGGTGCATGTCGGGTAGCGAGACGGCCAGCGCCAGCGCGACCGCCAGGCTCGCGACGACGTTCAGGAACTGGGTGCGGTTGGCCGCCAGCCCGCCGCTGCGGCGGCCGTCGACCACGTTGGCCAGGGCATCCCAGGCGGGGTAGGCGACCAGCAGCACCGCGCTGGCCACGGGCGAACCCTGGGCGACCGTCAGCACCGCCACTACCCAGCAGATCGAAAAGACCGCGCGCACGAAGTAGTAGCGCTTGAGCCAGCCCTCATTGGCGGCGTGATTGGTCGGTAAAGTGTGTTTGTTCATGATGTCCTCCGTCGGTTGATTAGATGCCGGCATACCACTCGTAGCCGCGGTCTTCCCAGAAGCCGCCATTGCCGCCCCACAGGTCGCTGAAGCTCTCCACCAGCTCGATCCGCATCAGGTACTTGGCCTGCTTGTAGCCCAGCTGGCGCTCGACGCGCAGCCGCAGCGGCGCGCCATGGCCGACGCCCAGGTCGGCGCCGTTCATGCCATATGCGAGGATCGTCTGCGGGTGGAAGGCGTCGACCATGTCGATACTTTCGTAGTAGCGGCCGCTGCCGTCGAGCGTCTGTTCCAGCTCGTCGGCGCAGTGGAATACCGCGTAGCGCGCGGATGGCATGACCCCGACCGCGCCAAGCAAGAATCCGAGCGGCACCCCGGTCCACTTGCCGATGGCGCTCCAGCCTTCCACGCAATCGTGGCGCGTGATCTGGGTGCGCGACGGCAGGAGCTTCAACTGGGCCAGCGAGAACGACTGCGGCCGCGCGACCAGGCCGTCGATCTGCAGCCGCCAGTCGGCGAAGCCGTTATCGAGCAGGGCGGTGTAGGTGTCGCTGTCGGGCATGCTGGTGCCGTTGACACGAAAGCGCGGCGAGATGTCGGCCTCGGTATATTCGCGCGCCAGGGCGGTACGGCCCTGGAGGTTGCGCTGCGACGCCATCGTCAGGCCTTCGGCCAGGCGCAGTATTTCGCCAGAGCTGGCGCCGGCGCCGGTCGACGGCCCGCCCAGGTCGCAGCCGGCCAGGGCCAGGGCGCCGGCGCCTGCCAGGAAGCGGCGCCGGCCGGCTTGGAAATCAGTCATGGGAGCCTCCTTGTTGTATCGCATACCGTCCCGACACCATCGAACGCAGGTTGTTCCACGGGCCGGACAGCAGCACCATGGCCAGGTGGACGACGACGAACAGGACCAGCAGCGCGGCGCTGATGAAGTGCAGGGTGCGCGCCGACTGTCGCCCGCCGAACAGGTCGAGCAGCCAGGGGGCGACGGCATTCATCCCCGGCGACATCGTCAGTCCGGTCAGCACCATCAGCGGCAGCAGCAGGCCGATGACGGCGAGGTAGCTGAGTTTTTGCAGCGCGTTGTAATGGCGGGCGCGCTCGTCGTGGGCGAAACGCAGGCGGGCATGCTCGACCACTTCGTGCCAGAGATGGCGCGGGGCCAGCTCGCGGCGGCGCGGCAGCAGGTGGCGCCTGATATGCCCGCTCAGCAGGCCATAGGCCAGGTAGGCCGCGCCGTTGAAGACGAAGCACCAGGCGAAGAACAGGTGCCAGCGCCGGCCGGCGGCCAGGTCTTGCGCCGAGGGCAAGGTGAGCCAGGCGGGGAAGGCGCCAAGCTCGAGCACGGCCTGCATGCTGTCGGCTCCGGCATGGCCCCAGTACAGCTGCGGCCATGCGTTAAAGATCTGCATGCCGCTGGCCGCCAGTACGCAGAAGAAGACGGCGTTGAGCCAGTGGGTGAGCCGCGTGACGACGGCGTGACGCTGGAACATGACGACGCGCGGCGCCGCCTTCGTTTCCTGGACTGCCTGGGGGATGTGCATGGGGACCTCCGTTTGCCTACTAACCGCTTACATCGGCGGCACGATGCCGTTATTGCCGACCACGACCTGCTGCGTCACCAGCTTGCCCTTGGCATCCCTCATCGCCGGGATGAAGACGACCGCGTTTGGCTTGAGGTCGTCGGCGGTGGCGGCGCCGAGCGTCACGATCGGGGTGCCTTCGGGGATGGCGATCTTCTTTTCCTTGCCGTGATAGGTCACGGTGACCGTATGGCCGTCGACGCCCTGGACCGCATTGGCCACGGTCGCATTGGTCATATTGCTCTTCGGCTTGAGGTCCCAGGCGTAGCTGCCTTCGCCGAGGCCCTTCATCGCGGGCGGGAACACCAGCACTTCGAGCGCGCCGTCGCCGCCATCGGCCTTCGGCAGGGAAGCGATGCCGACGAAGCTGCCCGGCTTGATATCGCCCATACTGGCGCGGGCAACGCCGGCCACCTTGTAGCCCTCGGCCAGGGCGACGGTCACGGTATTGCCTTCGCGGCTCTTCACCTGCAGGGTATTGGCGGAAAAACTGACGATCTTGCCACGCACATTGACGCGATCCTGGGCATTGCCGGCCGCCATGGCCGGGTTGGAAACGACGGCGCCCACGGCGAGCGTCGAGGCGACGGCCAGCATGGGAATGAAACGGCGGATAGTAATATTGTTCATAAGCATACCTACTAGTTGGTAGAGTTGTGGCGCAAAAAAATGCCGGTCCACGGCGCGCCTGGTATCGCGGGACCGGGTTCGATCCGGGCGTCCTCGGCGAGGACGCCCGGCTTGATTCATCATGCCGGCACGGCGAGACGCTCCAGCTGGGTCGTCGTGATGGCGCCGAACACCTTCGCATCGCCATAGGCGCGCGCCGACAGCATCGCGCCGTGCACCGTGGCCATGAAGACTTCGGCTTCGACCGCGGGCGATTGCGTCAGCCGGATCGTGCCCTGCTGTACACCCTGCTCGAGGAGCGATGCCATCCAGCCCGACAGGAAGCGGAAGTAGGAACGCACCTCGACCGCCACCTCGGCCGGCAGGATCGGCAGTTCGCCGGCCAGCAGGGCGCACACGCAGAACGGCGCGCTCAGGTCGGCGATGCACTTTTCCCAGTACGCGATATAGGCGCGTAACAGTCCCAGCGGTTCGGGGATTGCCTGCTGCAGGTGGGCAACGCCGTTGGCCGTGGCCGCGCGGTGCTGCACCACGATGGTCTTGACCAGGTCGACCTTGTTCGGAAAGTGATGGTGGATGCTGGCTTTGCGGATGCCGACCACGTCGGCGATGTCCGCATAGCTGAAGCCGTTGTAGCCACCGGCCACGATCAGGGCGCGGGCGCAGGTCAGGATATCTTCCGAGGTGTTGGACAGTTTCTTCATGCAGCCATCCTACCTGTTGGTAGGTGAACTCGTCAAGCGCTCATTTCCTGTCGGCGCGCTCGCCCGTTCAGCCGTCGGTCGAGCAGGTCACGGTTTCCCATGCGTCGATGTCGGCCAGCCGCTGGGCGAGGGCGGTGCGCACCAGGCCCAGTGCATCGCTGCCGAGCAACAGGTGGGCGGGCGGCTTGTCGCTCTCGACCAGGCGCAGGATGGCCTGCGCCGCGCGCGCCGGGTCGCCGGGCTGCCTGCCGTTCTTTTCCAGGCGCGCCTGGCGCACCGGTGCGAAGCTGGCGTCGTAGTCGTCGATCGCGCGCGGGCTGCGCACCATCGAGCGGCCAGCCCAGTCGGTGCGGAAGGATCCCGGCGCGACGGCGGTGACCGCGATGCCGAACGGGGCCAGTTCCTGGCTCAGGGTGTCCGAGATGCCCTCCAGGGCGAACTTGCTGCCGCAGTAATAGGCGATGCCCGGCATGGTGATGGTGCCGCCCATCGAAGTGATGTTGACGATATGGCCCCGGCGGCGCCGGCGCATGGCCAGCAGCACGGCCTTGATCATGGCCACCGCGCCGAACACATTGACCTCGAACTGGTCGCGCATCTCTTGCAGCGGCGATTCTTCCAGCACGCCCTCATGACCATAGCCGGCGTTATTGACCAGCACGTCGATCGGGCCCAGTGTGCGTTCGACCCGGGCCACGACTGCGTCGATGGCGGCGGTATCGGTCACGTCCAGCAGCTGTGGATGTGCGCGCGCCGCATCGAGGGCCGCGAAGTCGGCGGCCTGCCCTGCGCTGCGCACCGTGCCGGCCACCTGGTGTCCCGCATCGACGGCCGCCTGGGCCAGCGCCCGGCCGAAACCGCTGCTGACGCCGGTGATGAAGAATAGCTTGCTCATGGTTCCTCCTTGTTTGCGATGACTGGCATGATATTCTCCGAACTTGCACCCTTGATGCCTGAAATAGCAGATTTCTAGCCCAATCCTATGAGTGATCGTGAACAAACCGTCGCCCTGCTGCAGTCGCTGTGCGCGCTGGAGGGCTATAACCTGACGCCGTTGCCGGATGTACGGCTGCTGCGCTCCGACCGCCCGCTGGCGCGCACGCCGGTGCTGTACGACCCGGGCATCGTGATCGTCTGCCAGGGCAGCAAGCAGGGTTATTTCGGCGGCGAGGTGTATCGCTACGACGCCCAGCACTACTTGGCGGTGGCGGTGCCGGTGCCGTTCACGATGGAGACCCAGGCCAGCGCGGCCGAGCCGCTGCTGGCCATCTACCTGCACCTGGATTTCGAACTGGCGGCCGACGTGCTGCTCCAGATCCAGCAGCATGGCAGGCTGGCAGAGGCGGGTGCGCAAAGCATGGTCTCGACGCCGGTCGATGCGGCTTTTGCGGCGACCGTGCTGCGCCTGGTGCAGGCGCTGGCCGACCCCTTGGCGGCGGCGGTGCTGGGCCGCGGATTGTTGCGCGAGCTGTATTACCGCGTGCTGACCGGGGAGCAGGGCGGCGCCATGCGCGCTGCGTTGGCGCAGCAGGGCCGCTTCGGCAAGATCTTCAAGACCCTGCGCCGCATCCACGCGGCCTACCGCGAGCCGCTGACGGTGGAACAGCTGGCGCTGGACGCCGCCATGAGCGTGCCCACCTACCACCACCATTTCAAGGCGGTGACCGGCACCACGCCGATCCAGTATCTAAAATCGACCCGGCTGCACCAGGCGCGCCTGCTCATGGTGCGCAACGAGCGCAGCGCGGCGGTCGCGGCGTCGGAAGTGGGTTATGAGAGCGCCTCGCAGTTCGGACGCGAGTTCAAGCGCCTGTTTGGCCTGACCCCGGCGCAGGAAGCCAGGCGCATGCGCGCCAGCTTCGCCCTGCCGCCGCAGGCCAATCCGGTATTCGTGTCGTCGCATTGAGACTGCCTACGTTCCGCTGAAGTGGTCCCAGCCTGTCAGCCCCAGGTCGAGCGGCGCGCCGTGCGCGTCGACCAGGCGCAGGCCGGGCGCGGCCTCGATCGTGCCGACCCGGGTGACCGGTGTCGCGGCCTGCACCGCGGCCGCCAGCACTGCATCGCGTTGCCCCTCTGGCACCGTGAAGCACAGTTCGTAGTCGTCGCCGCCGGCCGTCGTGAAGCGGCGCCGCAGGTCGCGGCCTTGCCGCGCCAGCACCGGGCCGGCCGGCAGTGCGTCGACGTCGAGCGTGGCGCCGACGCTTGATGCCGCCAGGATGTGCCCGAGGTCGCCGATCAAACCATCCGAGATGTCGAGCGCCGCATGGGCGCATGGGGCCGCGGCCAGCGCCAGGCCCAGCGCCACGCGCGGCGTGGGCATGTGCAGCCTCGATGCGGCCTGCGCCTGCAGTGACGGGAAGAGCTCGACCTCTTTCCAATAGCCGGCCAGCGCCAGGCGCGCATCGCCCAGCGTGCCCGAGATCCAGATATCGTCGCCGGGGCGGGCCGCCGAGCGCCGGAGCGCGTGGCCGGGCGCAAGTTCACCGAACACGGTGATGCAGATATTGAGCGGGCCCTTGGTCGTGTCGCCGCCGATCAGTTCGCACTCATGCGCGTCGGCCAGCGCGAACAGGCCTTGCGAGAATCCTTCGAGCCACGCCGGGTCGGCCTGCGGCAGCGCCAGCGACAAGGTAAAAGCCACGGGCCGGGCGCCCATCGCGGCCAGGTCCGAGAGATTCACGGCCAGCGCCTTGTGGCCCAGCATGACAGGATCGGCGCCGGCGAAGAAATGCCGGTCTTCGACCAGCATGTCGGTCGAGATCGCGAGCTGGCGGTTGGGTGCGGGCGTGAGCAGTGCGCAGTCGTCGCCAATGCCGAGCGTGGCGCGTCCCTGGCGGTCGCGCTTGAAGTAGCGTTTGATGAGGTCGAATTCGGAAAGCATGGCGGCGATTGTACATGGGCGAGAAATGCTGCAACCGCACATAGAAATGGCAGGTCGAATGGTAAAAATACGTAGCCATTGACAACATGCTGTCTGATAGAATCGAAAGCCCCGATTTGTTCCAGGAAGGCTGCCCAGCATGGATTCGTCATCTGACAAAAAAGAAGAATTACGTCAGCAACTGCGTCAAGCAGCGCTCGAGTATCACCAGTTTCCCCGTCCCGGCAAGATCAGCGTGGCGCCGACCAAGGGCCTGCTGAACCAGCGCGACCTCGCGCTGGCCTATTCGCCGGGCGTGGCCGCGCCATGCGAAGAGATCGTCAAGGACCCGGCCAATGCCTACAAGTACACCGCGCGCGGCAACCTGGTCGCCGTGATTTCCAACGGCACCGCCGTGCTGGGCCTGGGCAATATCGGCCCGCTGGCGTCGAAGCCGGTCATGGAAGGCAAGGGCGTGCTGTTCAAGAAGTTCGCCGCGATCGACGTGTTCGACATCGAGATCAACGAGACCGACCCCGATAAACTGGTCGACATCATCGCCGCGCTCGAACCGACCTTCGGCGGCGTGAACCTCGAAGACATCAAGGCGCCCGAGTGCTTCGACATCGAGCGCCGGCTGCGCGAGCGCATGAAGATCCCGGTCTTCCACGACGACCAGCACGGCACCGCGATCATCGTCGGCGCCGCCATCCTGAACGGCCTGAAGGTCGTCAACAAGAATCTCAAGGAATGCAAGCTGGTGGTCTCGGGCGCCGGCGCGGCCGCGCTGGCCTGCCTCGACCTGATCGTCGACCTGGGCTTCCCGATCGAGAACATCTTCGTCACCGACCTGGCCGGCGTGGTCTATAAAGGCCGCGTCGAATTGATGGACCCGGATAAGGAACGCTTCGCGCAAGACACGCCGCACCGTTCGCTGGCTGACGTCATTCCCGGCGCCGACATCTTCCTGGGCCTGTCCGCCGGCGGCGTGCTCAAGCAGGACATGGTCGCCCAGATGGCCCCGAGCCCGCTGATCCTGGCGCTGGCCAACCCGAACCCCGAGATCCTGCCCGAAGACGCGAAAGCGGTGCGCGGCGACGCCATCATCGCCACCGGCCGTTCGGACTACCCGAACCAGGTCAACAACGTCCTGTGCTTCCCGTATATGTTCCGCGGCGCGCTGGACTGCGGCGCGACCACCATCACGCGCGAAATGGAAATCGCCGTGGTGCATGCTATCGCCGACCTGGCCCACGCCGAGCAGTCGGACATCGTGGCCTCGGCCTACGGCATCTCGAACCTGTCCTTCGGTCCGGAATACCTGATCCCGATGCCGTTCGATCCGCGCCTGTTGACGCATATCGCGCCGGCCGTGGCCAAGGCCGCGATGGACGGCGGCGTCGCCACCCGTCCGATCGAAGACCTGGAAGCCTACGCCGAGACCCTGCAGCAGTTCGTGTACCGCAGCGGCACCTTCATGAAGCCGCTGTTCACCGTGGCCAAGGCGGCGCCGAATGAACTGAAACGCATCGTCTACGCCGAGGGCGAGGACGAGCGCGTGCTGCGCGCGGTGCAGGTGGTGGTCGACGAAAAGCTGGCGCGCCCGATCCTGGTCGGCCGTCCGGCGGTGCTGGAGCAGCGCATCGAGAAATTCGGCCTGCGCCTCAAGCTGGGCGTGCACTTCGACGTGATCAATCCCGACTTCGACGAGCGCTATCGCGACTACTGGACCACCTATCACCAGATGGTGATGCGCAAGGGCGTGACCCCGGACCTGGCCAAGCTGGCCATGCGCCGCCGCCACACCCTGATCGGCGCCATGATGATCCACAAGGGCGAAGCCGACGGCATGATTTGCGGCACCTACGGCACCACCCAGATGCACCTGGACTTCATCGACCAGGTGCTGGGCAAGCGCCCCGGCGCCAATGTGTACGCGGCGATGAACTTCATCATCACGCCGGAACGCCAGCTGGCGATGGTCGACACGCATGTGAACGAGAACCCGAACGCCGAGCAGCTGGCCGAGATCACGATCATGGCGGCCGAGGAGATGGAACGCTTCGGCATCGTGCCGCGCGCGGCCCTGCTGTCGCACTCGAACTTTGGCAGCGCCAATTCGGAATCGGCGCAAAAGATGCGCGCCGCCCTGGCCCTGGTGCAGCAGCAGAAGCCCGAGCTGGAAATCGACGGCGAGATGCACGGCGACGCCGCGCTCGACGTCAAGATGCGCGCCAAGATCATGCCGGAATCGACCCTGAAGGGCGAAGCCAACCTGCTGGTGCTGCCGAATATCGACGCCGCCAATATCTCGTACAACCTGGTCAAGACGGCGGCCGGCAACGGCATCGCCATCGGCCCGGTCCTGCTCGGCTGCGCGCGCGCCGTCCATATCCTGACCCCTTCGGCCACGGTGCGCAGGATCGTCAATATGACAGCCCTGGCCGTGGTGGATGCAGTTTCCCAGCGGTAAGTTTTGAACGGCTGAGTTTGCCACGCCTGGCCTGGCGCTCTTGCGCGAGGTCAGGCGTTTTTGTATCCACCTGTCGCTGTTTGTCATCCTGCAAAGACACTGGTAACAAACCGTAAGCGACCGGCGCGGCGCGTCATTTTCGGGTCATAATGTTCAGATAAGTGTTGCCCTAATTGCACTGATTTCTGTCGCGCAATCCGGCAAACCAACCTCCTCTGTTACAATCCTTGCTTGGCCGGGCTCGTCAGCTACCGCGTGGCGCCCGCAAGACCACCTTCTTATCCATCCAAGAACATGCAAAACAAACGAGCCCTCATCACCGGTATCACCGGCCAGGATGGCGCCTATTTGGCCCAGTTGCTCCTGGAAAAAGGCTATCACGTCACCGGCACCTACCGTCGTTCGAGCTCGGTCAATTTCTGGCGCATCGATGAACTCGGCATCACCTCGCACCCGAACCTGTCGCTGGTCGAATACGACCTGACCGACCTGGCTTCGAGCCTGCGCCTGATCGAATCGGCGCAGCCGAGCGAGGTATACAACCTGGCGGCCCAGAGCTTCGTCGGCGTGTCCTTCGACCAGCCGGTGACCACCGCCTCGATTACCGGCCTGGGGGCCGTCAACCTGCTCGAAGCCATCCGCATCGTCAACCCCAGGATTCGCTTCTACCAGGCGTCGACGTCCGAAATGTTCGGCAAGGTGCAGGCCATCCCGCAGAAAGAAGATACCCCGTTCTATCCGCGCAGCCCGTATGGCGTGGCCAAGCTGTACGCGCATTGGATGACCATCAATTACCGCGAATCGTATGACATCTTCGGTTCCTCGGGCATCCTGTTCAACCACGAGTCGCCACTGCGCGGCCGCGAGTTCGTGACGCGCAAGATCACCGATTCGGTGGCCAAGATCGTGCAGGGCAAGCTGGAGCTGCTCGAGCTGGGCAATATGGACGCCAAGCGCGACTGGGGCTTCGCCAAGGAATATGTCGAAGGCATGTGGCGCATGCTGCAGGCCGACAAGCCCGACACCTATGTGCTGGCGACCAACCGCACCGAGACCGTGCGCGATTTCGTCACCATGGCCTTCAAGGCCGCCGACGTCACGCTCGACTGGAGCGGCAGCGGCGAGCAAGAGGTTGCCCATTGCAGCAAGAGCGGCAAGCAGCTGGTGGGCGTGTCGCCCAAATTCTACCGTCCGGCCGAAGTCGAGCTGCTGATCGGCGACCCAGAGAAAGCCAGGCGCGAGCTGGGCTGGGAACCGAAGACCACGCTCGAAGAGCTGTGCCAGATGATGGTCGACGCCGACCTGCGCCGCAACGAACAGGGTTTCTCGTTCTGATATGACGCGCCTGGCCACGGATGACGTTTCCGCTCTCGCGCCTCGGGCGACGGAACGCGAAGGGGAGGGCCGCCGCGCCCTGATCACGGGCCTGCGCGGCTTCACCGGCCATTACCTGGCGCAAGAGCTTACGGCCGCAGGCTACCGTGTGTTCGGCACCGCGATGCCGGGCGACGAGCTCGGACCAGATATGTTCGCGGTCGACCTGTGCGACCGCGACGCGGTGGCCGCCATGGTCGCCGAAGCCAGGCCCGATGTCGTGGCCCACCTGGCCGGCATCGCCTTCGTGGGCCATGCCAACGTCGAGGCGATCTACCGCGTCAACGTGGTCGGCACCCGCAACCTGCTCGAAGCGCTGAGCGCGGGGTCGCATCGTCCGACCAGCGTGCTGTTGGCCTCGTCGGCCAATATCTATGGCAACGCCAATGTGCCCGTCATCGACGAAAGCGTGCCGCCGGCCCCGGCCAACGACTATGCGGTCAGCAAGCTGGCGATGGAATACATGGCGCGCCTGTGGATGGACAAGCTGCCGATCACGATCGCGCGGCCATTCAACTATACGGGCGTGGGCCAGGCAGAGAATTTCTTGCTGCCCAAGATCGTCAATCACTTCCGCCGCAACGAGAAACGCATCGAGCTGGGCAACCTCGCCATCGCCCGCGATTTCTCGGACGTGCGCATGGTGGCGCGCAGCTATCGCCGCCTGCTGGCGGCGGCGCCTGCGGGCGAAGCCTTCAATGTCTGCTCCGGGACCCCGCACTCGTTATCGAGCGTGATCGAGACGATGGGCGAGATCGCCGGCTATCGTATCGACGTGCAAGTCAACCCCGCCTTCGTGCGCGCCAACGACGTGCTGCAGCTGACCGGCAGCAATCGCAAGCTGGCCGCCGCGATCGGAGAATTGGCGCCGACCCCGCTGCATGAGACGCTGGATTGGATGTACAGGGCGTGAAACCCGCAGTCATCAAGGTCGGGCTGGGGACCACCATGGTCGAGCCTGGCCTGACGGGCGGCCGGCTGGACGGCATCGGTGTCTATACCCGGGCCTTGATGCAGCACCTGCCGGCCACCGGCTGCAAGGTGGCGCCGTATTCCTGGCCGCGTCCGCGCCAGGGCCAGGCCGGCATCTCGATCGGCCAGGCTTTTCCCACATCGTTCGAAGCCGCGAGCCTGGTAGAGCTGGTGACGCCGGGTGCGCACCGGGTCCACATGCCGCTGGATATCTTCCACGCGACTGATTATCGCGTGGTGCGCATGGATTGTCCGGTGGTGGCAACCCTGCACGACGCGCTGCCGATCAAGCACCCCGAATGGTGCAACCCGCGCCTGCGCAAGCTGAAGAACTGGCTACAGGTCAAGGCGGCGCGCAAGGCCGACCACGTGATCGCGGTGTCCCGGTTCGCGGTCGCGGAACTGGTCGAATGCTTCGGCATCGACGAGCGGCGCATCTCGGTCGTTCCCAATGGTGTCGACGAAGCGTGGCTGGCGGCGCCCGATCCACAAGCGGTCAGCGGTACCCTGGCGGCCTACGGCCTGCAGCCGGGTTATTTCCTTTTTGTTGGGACGCTGCAACCGCGCAAGAACCTCGAGCGCGTGCTCGAGGCCTACCTGGCGCTGCCTGCGCCGCTGCGCGCCGAGCGCGGCCTGGTCGTCGTCGGCGCTCCCGGCGCCCGCAGCGACAGCCTGGCGGCGGCGCTCAGGGCGGCGCGGGCCGCGGGCGAGAACGTGGCCTGGCTCGATCGCCTGACCGACGATGCGCAATTGCGCCACCTGTATGCCGGCGCCGGCGTGTTCGTCTTTCCATCCCTGTATGAAGGCTATGGCATTCCGGTACTGGAAGCCTTTGCCTCGAACGTGCCGGTGGTGACGTCGACGGTGACCTCGCTGCCCGAGGTGGCGGGCGAGGCGGCCTTGCTGGTCGACCCGCTGTCGCGTGGCGCCATCGGTGACGCCATGCGCATCCTGGCCACCGACCCTGTTGCGCGCGCGCGCTGTATCGGCGCCGGACGCGCCCGCGCCGAACAACTGACATGGCAAAACACCGCACGCCTGACGGCAGAGGTGTACCGTGCCGTCCTTTCGCAGTAAGCTGAGCTGATTATGCGTGTCCTTCATTTCTACAAGACCTACCACCCCGATTCCGTGGGCGGGGTCGAACAGGTGATCCGCCAGATGTGCGTGGGCACCGGCCG
The DNA here is from genome assembly GCF_005222695.1 of Massilia sp. HP4. Lineage (GTDB taxonomy): Bacteria > Pseudomonadota > Gammaproteobacteria > Burkholderiales > Burkholderiaceae_D > Telluria. The sequence goes on from NZ_STGG01000048.1 coordinate 46,038, forward strand.
CCTCGGCGTGACCAATACCGTGCTGTCGCTGTCGCGCCACGACAACCTGGTCCCGTTCGAGTTCGAAGGCCATATGGTGCACCGCGTGCCGCTCAATGCCGAAATCGCCTCCAACGCCATCTCGGTGCAGTCGATCGGCGCGCTGGCGCGCCTGGCGAAGCAGGCCGATGTCGTGCACTACCACTTCCCGTGGCCGTTCATGGACCTGGCCCACTTCATGGCCCGGGTCGACAAGCCGACGGTGGTCACTTACCACTCCGACATCGTGCGCCAGCGCCACCTGCTGCGCCTGTACCAGCCGCTCAAGCACCGCTTCCTGAGAAGCGTCGATGCGATCGTCGCGACCTCGCCCAACTACCTGGGCTCGTCGACCGTGCTGGCGCGCTATCCTGCGAAGACCACGGTCATTCCCTTCGGCCTGGATCGCGACACCTATCCCCAGCCCGACCCGGCCCGCCTGGCGCACTGGCGCGAGCGGGTGGGCCCCAAATTCTTCCTGTTCGTGGGCGTGCTGCGCTACTACAAGGGCCTGCACATTCTGCTCGAGGCCGCGAAAGGCACCGACTATCCGATCGTGATCGTCGGCGCCGGCCCCATCGAGCAAGAGCTCAAGGAGCAGGCTGCGCGCCTGGGCCTGTCGAACGTGATGTTCGTCGGCGCGATCGATGAACCCGACAAGGTCGCGCTGCTGACCCTGAGCTATGCCGTCGCCTTCCCGTCGCACCTGCGCTCGGAAGCCTTCGGCATCTCGCTGCTCGAGGGCGCGATGTACGGCAAGCCCATGATCTCGAGCGAGATCGGCACCGGCACCACCTATATCAACGTCGATGGCGACACCGGCCTGGTGGTGCCGCCGTCCGACGCCACGGCGCTGCGCGCCGCGATGCGCACCTTGTGGGAAAACCCGGACATGGCGCGCGCCATGGGCCGGCGCGCTGAGCAGCGCTATGAAGAGTTGTTCACGTCCGAGAAGATGGCGGCCAATTACACGGCGCTGTACCACGAGCTGGTGGCAAGGCGCGCCGTCAAACCAAGCGACGCGGTCGCGGAAGATAAGGATGCCGAGGCCGTAGGGTCGGCGGCTCCGCCGCCGACGCGGTGATCGTTAACCACAAGATCATCCGGCGCGAAAATGGAGCCGCCAACCATCACCGCGTCGGCGGCATAGCCGCCAACCCTACGATCATCGAGAGGCCGGTCAGGCCGTCTCGGCCCAGCGCAGCCTGATCTCGCGAATCGCCGGCATCTGGTCGGCGAACAGGTCCACCAATTGCGGATCGAAGTGGCGGCCCTTCTGCTCGCGCAGGAAATTCACCGCATCTTCCTCGGTCCAGGCTTTCTTGTAGGGCCGCACCGAGGTCAGCGCGTCGAACACGTCGGCGATCGCCACGATCCTGCCCACCAGCGGAATATCCTCGCCGGCCAGCCCGTGCGGGTAGCCGCTGCCATCGTATTTCTCGTGATGGGTCAGTGCGATCTGGCGCGCCAGCGCCAGCATGCCGCCATCGTGCTCGCCGATGATCTCGGCGCCGATCGTCACGTGGCCCTGCATGATCTTCCATTCGTCCGGATCGAGCGGCCCCGGTTTTTGCAGGATGCGGTCGGGGATGCCGATCTTGCCGACGTCGTGCATCGGCGCCGCATGCAGCAGGTCGTCGGCTTCGATCTCGGTCATGCCGGCGGCGATGCCGAGGATGCGCGAGAAGTGGCTCATGCGGATCACGTGCAGGCCGGTCTCGTTGTCCTTGTACTCGGCCGCCAGGCCCAGGCGCTGCACGATCTCCAGGCGGCTGGCGCGCAGCTCTTCCATGCGCACCAGCGACAGGTGGGTGCGCACCCGGGCGCGCACCACGGGCGGGCTGACCGGCTTGGTGATGTAGTCGACCGCGCCGGCCTCGAAGCCTTCGACTTCGTCGGCGGTCTCGGTCAGGGCGGTGACGAAGATCACCGGCACCGAGGCGGTGGCGGGATGCGCCTTGAGGGCGGCGCACACTTCGTAGCCCGACATCCCGGGCATCATCACGTCCAGCAGCACCAGGTCGGGCTGCTCCTGGCGCGCCAGTTCGAGCGCGCGCGCGCCGTCCTTGGCAAACAGCAGGCGATAGTGGTCCTGCAGGATCTGGCGCAGCAACTGCAGGTTGCTGGCTTCGTCGTCGACCGCGAGGATCAGCGGGCGGGTATTCGGTTGGCTCATGCTGCGGATTGGCTGGAAGCGTCGTCAAGTGCCCCATCACCCAAGAGCTCCATGACGGTCTCCAGGTGCCCGAGGGCGAGGTCGAAGTCGAAGTCGGCGATCGCCGACTGGACCTGGGTCACGCGGGTGGCGGCCGGATGCGCCGCCAGCGCCGCGGCCAGGCTGGCCATGGCGCCGTCGTTCAGGGCGCCGCGCCGCAGCGCCTCGAGCAGCACGCCGCCGGCGCGCTGCGCGCGCGCCAGGTCGACCCGGTTGCCCGGGGCCGCCGGCGCCGGCGTCGCGGCCACCGCGCGCAGCGCGGCGAGCGCCGCATCCAGCGCATTGTTGGCGACCACCAGCGTGTTGGCGACCTGGCGCGCGTCGGTCGGCACCGTATTGGTGGCTTGCTCGAGCGCGGCCAGCGCGTCGGCCAGCAGCTCGAGGCCGATATTGGCGGCCGCGCCGCGCACCTTGTGCGCCAGCATGCGCAGCTTCAGGTGCTCGCCGCCGGCCGCGTGCAGGCGCAGCGCCTGGCCCAGGTCGGCGTACTGGCGGCCGAAGTGCTCGAGCGCCTCGGCATAGGCGTCTTCGCGGTTGCTCCAGCGGTGCAGGCCGGCGCGCCGGTTCAGCACCTCGCGCGGGGCAGTGCCGGCGCCGGAAGTGTCCGGCGCGCTGCCGGGCAGGCCGAGTACGCGCGCGATCTCGTGCGACAGCGCGAACCAGTCGACCGGCTTGCTGGCGAAACCGTCCATGCCGGCGTCGACGCTGGCCTTGCGGTGTTCCTGCAGCACGCTGGCGGTCATCGCGATCACCGGCAGGCGCTGGCGGCCGCTCGCCGCCTCTTGATCGCGAATGGCGCGGGTGGCGGCCAGGCCGTCCATGGTCGGCATCTGGAAGTCCATCAGGGCCAGGTCGTATTCGCCGCTGGCGGCCAGTTCGACCACCGCCGCACCGTCGCGCACCGCGGTCATGGTGTGGCCGCGGCGGGTCATCAACAGCTGCATCAGTTCCAGGTTCTGCGGCACGTCGTCGGCCACCAGCACCCGCAGCGGCGGCAGCACGGCGGCGCTGCGCACGCGCGGCGCCTGGCTCGCGAAGCGCGCCAGCACCAGCGGCGCCCGCACGTGGAAGGTGGTGCCGCGTCCGAGCTCACTCTCGGCCCAGATCCGCCCGCCCATCAGCTCGACCAGCTGCTTGCTGATCGTGGTGCCCAGGCCCGTGCCGCCGAAGCGGCGCGTCATCGAGGCGTCGGCCTGGGTGAAGGGATCGAAGATGGCGGCCAGGCGTTCGGGCGCGATGCCGATCCCGGTATCGACCACCGCGATGCACAGCTGGTCGCCCTCGGCGCCGACCTTGAGCGTCACGCTGCCGCTGGCGGTGAACTTGATCGCATTGTCGAGCAGGTTGGTCAGCACCTGGCGCATGCGCAACTCGTCGCCGCGCAGGCCCGTCGGCAGCGCCGGGTCGTACTGGATGTCCAGGTGAAGGCCCTTGGCGCGCGCGTTCGCGGCCAGGGTCGAGGACAGTTCGTCGATCAGCGACAGCAGGTTGTAGTCGTTCTGTTCCAGCTCGACCGCGCCTTTTTCGAGCTTGGCGGTGTCGAGGATCTCGTTGAGCAGGCGCAGCAGGGCGCGGCCGGCGCTGCGGATGGTGTCGAGGTGGCGCCGCTGTTCCACGTTCAGTTCGCCGTCCAGCAGCACGTCGGTGAAGCCGAGGATCGAATTCATCGGGGTGCGGATCTCGTGGCTCATATTGGCCACGAAGGTCGCGCGCGCCGCTGCCGCCTGCTCGGCGGCCTCCTTGGCGTCGCGCAGTGCCTGTTCCATCACGCGGCGTTCGGTGATGTCGAGGATGACCCCGTCGAGCCACTGGATGTCGCCCGCGTCGTTGCGCGCCGCCGTGCCGTTTTCCCACAGCCAGCGCACGCTGCCGTCGGCATGCAACAGGCGGTATTCGATCAGGAACGGCCGGTCTTCGCGCAAGGCGAGGCCGATCTCCTTGGCGACCCGGACCCGGTCCTCGGCGTGGATCAGGGCGCCGAATACGCGGCGCGGAGGCGCGCCCACGAAGTCGGTCGCCGGGTAGCCGGTCACGCGCTCGACGGCATCGCTGATGAAAATCATGGGCCAGTCATTGCCCAGCATGCTGCGATAGCCGATGCCGGGAATATTGCCGATCAGGGAACGGAACTGCTGTTCGCTGGTCTGCAGTGCCTGCTCCATGGCGCGCCGCTCGCTGATGTCGGTCACGAAGCAGACGAACAGGTCTTGCTCGCCCATCTGGGCGTGGCCGAGGGCGCCGCGTACCGGCACCTGGCTGCCATCCTTGCGCACACCAAAGGTTTCCATGCTGGCGTTGACGCCTTCCAGGCTCCCCCTGGCCAGCACGTGCAGCAGGCCACGCTCGGCCTGGTGATCCTTTTCATTGAGCAGCAGGGAGATATTCCGGCCGACGATCTCGTCGCGGCGCCATCCGAAGATGCGTTCGGCCGAGGCATTGAATTCGGTGACGGTGCCGTCGCGTCCGACCGTGATGACGCCATCGACCGTCGTCGTGAGCAGGGCGCGCATCCAGGCTTCGCTGCGCGCCAGGTCGAGGTACATCGCGCGGTAGCGCAGCAGGCCGTTGGCGGCGACCACGCCCAGCGACAGCGCGACCGTGATAACCGTGATCGACAGCGCCAGGAAGTCGCTGTTCGATCCGGACAGGCCCATCGGATCGGCTTCGCCGGCGAAGCGCGCGGCCGCCATGCCGGTGTAGTGCATGCCGGCGATCGCGCAGCCCATCACCACTGCCGCCACCAGCAGGCGGCGCGCATCGGTCATCGACTCGAAGCGCGACAGGCCGTGGCGCACGCCCAGCGCCAGTGTAGCGAGCACCACCGCGACCACGATCGACAGCGCGAACATGGCCGGGTCGTAGTAGAGGTCGAGGCGCATGCGCATGCCGGCCATGCCGGCATAGTGCATGGCGCCGATCCCGGCGCCGACCAGCACCCCGCCCACCAGCAGGTGGGGCAGGCGCAGCGCTGGGCGCGAGATCAGGTTCAGCGCGACCCACGACGCGCCGATGCTGGGCAGGGCCGACAGCAGCGTGGTCCAGTGGTCGTAGTGAACCGGCGTGCACAGGTTGAAGGCGAGCATGCCGATGAAGTGCATCGACCACACGCCGGCGCCCAGCGCCAGGCTGCCGGTGCCGAGCACGATGGCGCGGTGCGCTGCATTCGTGCTGGCGCGGCCCGTGATCTGCAAGCCCATCCAGGATGAAAAGATCGCCACCAGCACCGACAGCACGACCAGGCGTGGTTCGTACACGCCATAGGTCAGCATCGAAGGGTCGGTCGGGGCGCTAAAGAGCTGCAACATGAGTTCGGGGGGCCAGTCAGACAGCGAAACAATTGGTGAGAAATGACTGCGAAGTATGGCATTTTCCCAGATGGAAATGTTGTTGGCGACCGGAATTGTCAGATGATTGGCGAGGTTTTGTAGCGCGGGAGCGACCATTTCAGTGCATTCGTTGTTCGGAAATCATGCCCGCTGGTATGCTGGACCCACTGGGGACGCCGCCAGCCGCGTCCGCCACGGCCACAAGAGGAGGTCGCATGTCGATATGGCAAGCCTGCGTTGCCGCTGTCATCCTGGCCGCCTGTCCGGGCGCGGCGCGCAGTGCGCCACAGCCGCGCCTTTACCTCACTACTGAAACCTCGGCGCCGTCCAGCATGCTTGTAAATGGCCGCGTGGTCGGCATCGCCACGGACAAGCTCAGGAGTGCGCTGGCGCGTACCGGCGTGGCCTACGAGATCGCGTTGCTGCCCTGGAAGCGCGCCTATACGGCCGCCCTGCAGCGACCCGACACCTGCGTGTACTCCACCACCCGCACGCCAGAACGCGAAGCGTTGTTCAAGTGGATCGGGCCGCTCGATGCGGCGCAATGGGTGCTGATGGGGCGCGCCGACCGCAAGCTGGCGCTGACCAGCCTGGAACAGGCGCGCGGCCTGCGCATCGGCACCTATCACGGCGATGCGCGCGACGCCTACCTGCGCGGCCGCGGCTTCGTCACCGACGCCGCCCCGAACGACTTCCTGAATGCCCAGAAACTACTGCAGGGCCGGATCGACCTGTGGGCCGCCAGTTGGCGCCGGGGCAGCACCGTGCTGCAGCAGCATGGGTGGGACAAGCACATCGTGCCGGTGCTGGCCTTCCACCAGATCGAGGTCTACCTGGCCTGCAACCGGTCGGTGCCGGACACGCTGGTTGCACGCCTGAACGCCGAACTCGGCGCGATGGCGCGCGACGGCACGGCGCAGCGGATCGAACGTGCCTATGACTGAGAAGGCGGGGCCGGCGGCAGCGGGGTCTCGAAGCTTTCCGGCGGCAGGCCCTGGCACCAGCGCCGCCACATCAGCCGCAGCGCATGCTCGACGCCATCGGCGACCCGGACCATGGTGTCCGACTGGGGCAGCATGAAGTATCCGCGCAGCCCGGCGCGGATGGCGGCCAGCGCCTGCAGGTCGGCGCAGATGGCCGTGCCCCTGCCAACGAAATCCCCGGCATCGCTGGCGATGAAGTGCGCCAGCCCGCTGTGCTCGAGGAAGCTGGCGCTCTGCCGTCCCGGCACCGTGCCGCCGGCCAGGGTCAGGGTCGGCACGCCCATCCAGCCGGCGTGCATGGTCGTGGTGCCGCCCGAGTAGGGGAAGGTGTCGAGCGCCAGGTCGACCTGGTTGTGCAGCGTGAGGTACTCGACCATGCCGGCGCGGCCATGAAAGTCGAGGCGCTGCGGGGCAATGCCTTCTTCTTCCAGCCACGACAGCAACTGACCGCGGCCATCGCCCGCGGGCATCCCGGCCACCAGCAGTCGCGCATCGGGCACGGCGCGCAGCAGCGCCGCCCAGGCTCCGACGACCTGGCGATTGATCTTGCTGAGCCGGTTGAAGCTGCCGAAGGTGATGTGGCCGTTTTCCAGGGCCGGCAGCGGCACGACGTCGGGCGCGTGGGCATGGGGCACGAACGGTACCGACAACGGCAATTGCACCAGTTTTTCCGTGAACAGGTGGTCGAACCGCCCGTGCGGCAGGAACTTGCGGTCGGCCAGCACATAATCCATCGCCGACACGCCGGTCGTGCCGGGATAGCCCATCCACGACACCTGCAGCGGCGCCATCCTGCGCGCGAAGGCGGGCAGGCGGTTGAAGGAGGTATGGCCGGAAAGGTCGAACAGGATGTCGATGCCGTCGGCGCGCACCAGCTGTTCCAGCCCCGCATCGTCGAGCATGGACACGCCGCGCCAATGGTCGAGGTGGCCGCGCAGGCGCTCGCTGGTGGCGTCGTTCAGGGTATGGGTGTAGTAGGCGTACAGCTCCACGCCAGGACGCCCGGCGAAGTGCTCGAAGACCGGCTCGATGAACGTCGCCACCGCATGGTTGCGCAGGTCGCCAGAGACGAAGCCGACGCGCAGGCGGCGCTCGGGATCGGGCGTGTTGTCAAAAGGGGCGGGCGGTGCGACGTTGCGCGCGACCTGCCGGCCGTAGTGCAGATGTTCGGCGAACAGTTCTTCTGGCGTGATCCCGCTCACCTCGCTCAGGCAGAACAGCAGGTTGCTGTGGGCGTCGGTATTGTCGGGACTACGTTCCAGCAAGGCGCGATAGGCGGCCACGGCCTCGGTGAGCCGGCTCTGGGTTTGCAGGACCAAGGCGTAGGTGATGCTGGACCGTTCATGGTGCGGCGCGATCGCCAGCGCCGCACAGACGCTGGCTTGCGCCTCAAGCAGCCGGCCCAGCTCCGCCAGGGTGATGGCCAGGTGGTTATGGGCGTCCGCGTTGTCCGGCTGTTGGTCGATCGCCCGCCGCAGGGTGATTTCCGCTTCATCCAGCCGGTTGGCGCGCATCAGCAGCAGGCCCAGGTTGCTGAGCGCCTCGCCGTCGTCAGGGTCGAACCGGGCCGCCATCGCCATGCCGTGCAGGGCCTGTTCCGCCGCCCCACGCCGGTGCGCCACGCCGCCCATCAGCTTCCAGCCGAACGGATGCTGGGGAAAGCGCTCGACGAGCGACCGCGCGGCCGCCTCCGCTTCATCGAGCCGGCCTTGCGCGAACAGCGTGGCGGCGGCGTCGATCTCGGCGGCATCGGGCGCGCTGGCGCCCGCGAGCAGTCGTTCGATGTCGTCGAGCGCCGGGTCTTGCAGGCCATTGGACCGGCCCAATGCGAGCAGTTCGGCTGCGGCGGAGAACTGGCGTGCCTCGACCAGCGCCGCAAGGTAGTCGAGCCAGTGGGCCGCGGTCGCCGGGTCGCCCTCGAGGGCGGCGGCGTAATGCGGGATCGCCGCGGCCAGGTCGCCGGTCTGGCGCGTCAGCGCCGCCAGCGCATGGTGGGCGCCGGCATGGCCAGGCTGGAGTTCGAATACCGCCCGGTAGAGGGCGAGCGCCTGGTCCAGGTTGCCGGCTGCGGTCTCGTGGCGGGCGGCTTGCATGGCCTGGTCGACGATCTGGCGGATTTCGTCGGTGGGGGGGGAGGTGGTCATGGCGCTACATTAGGGCATGGCGCCGGGGAGGGTCAAGGATGTTGCAAGCAGGGGGAAAGAAGCGGAAGCGCGGAAAGCAAAAAGCCCGCGGTTCCTGTAAGGATGCGGGCTTCGCGCTGGGTACGACAATTTGATGCGGGTGGTGCCTCCGGCCGGAATCGAACCGGCACGCCTTACGGCGCTTGATTTTGAGTCAAGTGCGTCTACCAATTCCGCCACAGAGGCCCAATAGCAGGCGCGCATCTTAGCACATGGTGCATACAACTGACCAGTGCGAACAAGAAATTGACATCGCCGGGGGGGAATGGGCCAGTATGGCCGTCCGCCAGCCCTGCCTGTCCGCTCAGCGCGCAATCCGATGCTGCAACAGCCTTAAGCTCCCCACCGGCCCGACAATCTCCAGCACATGCTCACGCACCGCGACATTGATCGCGCCCTCTTGCCGCCTTAACCACGGCCGTGGGCGGAAGTAGCGGATGCTGGTGCTGTCGACAGCAAGGCGCCGGTAGCCCAGCGTGCCGAGCGTTTCGTCGAGCGTGCTGATCATGTAGTGGGCGTCGAAGCGGGTGCGCATCTCGAAGCGGCCCGGGCCGAGCATGAAGACCGGCAGCAGGCCGCCCACGATGGCCGGCAGCACCACATAGGGCAGCGGCGCGTCGGGGTCGATCAGGTGCAGCACCAGCACCAGCAGCGGCAGGCCGCCCAGCAAGGTCAGCGCCCAGGGCAGCGACTGGCGCCAGGTATCGGTGCGGCGCAGGAAGCCGGGGCGCTCCCGGATGCGCACGATCTCTGAAAACGTCACACTCTTCATGGTGATCTCTCCCTCACAGCATCTTGTGCAACGGTCGGGCACCAATAAATTGAACTGGCGCAACATCCATTCAACCCGGGTTTTGATCCTCATCGACTAAATCATTGTGACGAGCGGCTCCGGGCTGGTGCTTGACTCTACGCAAACACGCATCCTTTACGAACAGGTTCTCATATTGGCAACACTTGCCGCGCACAGGTGAATATCGTTGCTCGCGAAACGCATAAAAAACAAGCCGCACGAGCGTGCGGCTTGCCGGAAGTGGATGCTCACTTGTTCCTGCGGAACAGCCTGAAGCGCTCGTCGCGGTCCGAGGCGCGCCGGCCTTCCCACAGCGGGACCGTGTTGCGCACGCCCCATTTGCGCAGCAGCGCGCGGTCGTTGCGGTTGCGCAGGCTGTCCTGCAGCAGCACATACTCGCACTTGCCGCCGGCCAGGCTGACGAAGGGCAGGCGGCCATAGAAGGCCAGCGAAGCGCGCTGGGCCGGGCCGACATTGGTGTCGATGCAGTCGATGTCGGCCGGCAGGCGCGCCGCGATCTGCTGGGCCACGCCGGCGTAGCTCTTGCCGTAGTTCAGGTCGGGCAGGAACAGCGTCATCAACAGCACCCACAGCAGGATCAGGCCGCCGGACGACAGCACCACGGCGCGCCACAGCACCGATGGCTGGCGCGACAGGCGCCAGTGCACCAGCATCACCCAGCCGACGCTGGCGGCGGCGGCTACGGTGAAGGTGACGATGCCGATCTCGGGCGTGAAGCCGGGCACCAGCTTGAGCGCGTTCTTGGCCAGCTGGGCCGGCCAGCCGGTCAGCTTGGCGATCCAGAACAACCAGATGGTGGCGCCCAGCATGGTCAGCACCATCACCGAGAACCAGTCGATGGCGTTGATCGCGCCGCGCTTCATGGTCGGCAGGCCGAAGGCGGCCATCAGGGCCAGCGGCGGCAGCATCTTGAGGAAGTCGCTGTTCTCGGGCACCGGGTCGCACAGCAGTTGCAGCACCAGGGCCAGGAAGAAGAACACCGGCAGCACGATGTGCAGCATCTGCTGCTGGCGGCGCCAGGCCCAGATCGCCCACAGGGCGAACGGCCAGGCCGGCCAGAAGAACCAGATGCCGATCCGGAAGAAGGTCTTGACCGCGATCCAGCCCGGCAGGCCGAACTGCTCGCCGTTCCAGGCCAGCCAGTCGGCAACCGGCGACAGGCCATAGGGTTGCACGGCGATGGCGGGCAGGATCCACACCAGGGTCAGCCCGAAGCCGACGCCGGCCGCAACCGCCAGGTCGCGCAGCGCCTGGCCTGCCGGCATGTCCAGGTAGCGGGTGCAGGCGAACAGGGCCAGGATCAGCACCAGCGGCGGCAAGAAGCCTTGCGTCAGCGTCAGGGCGCCCAGGGCCAGGCCGACCAGCACCGCGTTGCGGATGCTGGTGTGCTCCACGTAGCGCACGGCGCGGTACAGGAAGTAGGCGAGCAGCGCGCCCTGCAGGGTCGCGGCCAGGGTCAGGTGGCTTTGCAGCAGCAGGCCCAGGCTGCCGAGGTAGATCAGGACGGCGGTGTCGCCCAGCGTGCGGCCGTAGTCGTTGGGCTCGGGCTGGCCGCCGAAGGCCAGGCGCAGCGGCTGCGCCTCGGCCCGTCGGCCGAGGTGGAAGGCGGTGTACCACAGCGACATCGTGCCCAGCACGAAGATGGCGATGGTCGAGACGCGCGCGGCCAGCACGTCGCCCAGGATCCAGCCGAACAGCTTGATGCAGATGGCGCCCAGCCAGAAGGCCAGGGGGCCTTCGTCGACGCTGGCCAGGCCGGCGATGTTCGGGTACAGCCAGTCATCCAGGCCGCCGTGCGCCATGGTCCACATGATGCCGAAGCTGCCGGCGTCTTCCTTCCACAGGTCGCGGCCGATGATGCCCGGCAGGATGTACAGCATGCCCAGCGCGAGCAGGGCCCAGCGGGGCAGCGCCAGGGTGGCGGCGGCGGGAAGACGGACTGGTTTCATCGGCAAATCTGATGGATAAAATAACTGCGTAGTATAGCTGCGAAAAAAAAAGAAGCCGCGGAGGCGGCTTCTTTCGCGAAGCCCGTGGGCTTCGAAGATTCTACTGCGGCAATTAGCCGTTGGCGACCGAGGTCTTCGAGCCGACTGCGCCGAACTTTTGGCGGAACTTCTCGACGCGACCGGCGGTGTCGACGATCTTGTGCTTGCCGGTGAAGAACGGGTGCGACTCAGCCGACACCTCGATCTTGACCAGTGGGTAATCTTTACCTTCGTGGTTGATCGTTTCGCGGGTGTTGATGGTCGAACGGGTGATGAATTTGAAGTCGCACGACAGGTCGTGGAAGACGACTTCGCGGTAATCTGGATGGGTATCGGTCTTCATGGTTCTGCTTTCTATTGAGTTGGTAGCCAAACAGCACTTCGTCGGTCAGACAGCTTCTTGACCCGATTGCCGATCACTTGCCAGGGATGGACTGAACCGGAGATTATAAAGCGGTTTTCGGCGTCAGGCAATGCCAAACAAAAAGGCCAAACAAAAAGGCAGCCCGAAGGCTGCCTTTGCGTGCGTCAAGCGTTGCGTGGCGTATCAGCCGCCGCGGCGCATCATGTCGAAGAACTCGACATTGTTCTTGGTCGCGCGCATCTTGTCGAGGATGAACTCCATCGCCTCGATCTCGTCCATCGAGTACAGCAGCTTGCGCAGGATCCAGATTTTCTGCAGCTGGTCGGGCTTGATCAGCAGTTCTTCGCGGCGGGTGCCCGATTTGTTCAGGTTGATCGCCGGATAGACGCGTTTTTCGGCCAGGCGGCGCTCCAGGTGCACCTCCATATTGCCGGTACCCTTGAATTCTTCGTAGATCACGTCGTCCATGCGCGAGCCGGTCTCGATCAGCGCGGTCGCGACGATGGTCAGCGAGCCGCCTTCCTCGACGTTGCGGGCGGCGCCGAAGAAACGCTTCGGACGCTGCAGCGCATTGGCGTCGACACCGCCGGTCAGCACCTTGCCCGAGGCCGGGATCACGGTGTTGTAGGCGCGCGCCAGGCGGGTGATCGAGTCCAGCAGGATGACCACGTCCTTCTTCATCTCGACCAGGCGCTTGGCTTTCTCGAGCACCATCTCGGCGACCTGTACGTGGCGGGTGGCCGGTTCGTCGAAGGTCGAGGCGACGACTTCGCCGCGCACCGAACGCTGCATCTCGGTCACTTCTTCAGGACGTTCGTCGATCAGCAGGACGATCAGGGTCACGTCCGGGTGGTTCGCCGTGATTGCGTGCGCGATGTGCTGCAGCATGACCGACTTGCCCGACTTTGGCGACGCCACCAGCAGGCCGCGCTGGCCCTTGCCGATCGGCGAGATCAGGTCGACGATGCGGCCGGTGATGTTCTCGGCGCCGTTCATGTCGCGCTCCAGGCGCAGCGGCTCGTTCGGGTGCAGCGGCGTCAGGTTTTCGAACAGGATGCGGTGCTTTGAAGCCTCTGGCGATTCGCCGTTGACCTTGTCGACCTTGACCAGCGCGAAATAGCGCTCGCCATCCTTTGGCGTACGCACTTCGCCTTCGATCGAGTCACCCGTATGCAAGTTGAAACGACGGATCTGCGACGGCGAGATATAGATGTCGTCGGTCGAAGCCATATAGCTCGCGTCCGGCGAGCGCAGGAAACCGAAACCGTCCGGCAGCACTTCGAGGGCGCCGTCGCCGAAGATCTGTTCGCCCTGTTTCGCGCGCTTCTTCAGGATCGCGAACATCAGTTCCTGTTTGCGCAGGCGGGCTGCGTTGTCGATGTCGAGGCCGATTGCCATTTCCAGCAGCGCGGAAACGTGCATCGCCTTCAGTTCAGATAAATGCATTATGTGGGTGACCCGTGACGGGTGAATGTGGTAGGGGAGGGGACTGCGTGGGTTAATGGAGGCGGGAGGGTGGCTCCCGGCCAATCTAGGTAAAGCGTGGCGATGACGCGGGCGCGTCGTCGCCGCTATCTTATATCAGATATTGCTGTCGATGAAAGCGGTCAGCTGGCCTTTTGCCAGTGCGCCGACTTTCTGGGCTGCGACCTGGCCGTTCTTGAACAGGATCAGGGTCGGGATGCCGCGGATACCGAACTGGGCCGGCACGGCCTGGTTCGCGTCGACGTCCATCTTGGCGATCGTGATCTTGCCGGCGTATTCCTTGGCCACTTCTTCCAGGATCGGGGCAATCATCTTGCAAGGGCCGCACCACTCGGCCCAGAAATCGACCAGCACCGGCTGCTCGGATTTGAGCACGTCGGCTTCGAAGGATGCATCGCTGATGTGTTTGATGTTTTCGCTCATGGTTTCCTCAATGTGAGGTAAGAATCGTTATTAACGCCTTGAGACAAGTCATGCGGAACGTCTCGACCGGCTACCGTGTTTACTTACTTGCCAAATATTGCAGCTACACAATGGTGGAGGCACTGTGTGCGAATTTCAATATTGGAAGAACGGCTAGAGGGTGTCAGGCGGGGAATGAGGCGAATAATACCCCATTTTTTAAAAAGTGTTCGGCGGTTTGTACAAAATCTCAACATTCCAGCGCCTGGCGCAATTGCTCTGGCGCGAGCGGCTTGCGGAAGGAACCCGCCACCCGCAATCCGAGGGCGCGCACCAGTTCTTCGGCCGCTTCGCGCACCTCGTCTTCGAGGGCCGACAGCAGGATTACCTTGCCGGTGTAGCCGTGGCTCGCCGCGGCCTGCAGGAACTCGATGCCATCCATCTCGGGCAGCACCAGGTCGCAGATCATCACGTCGGGCATCGCCTCGCCGAGCCGGGCCAGGGCCTGGCGCGCATCGAGTTCCAGGACGATCTCGCAAGGCCCGCAGGACGCCAGCATCTCGCGCATCACCTCGAGCAAGAGTTGGTCGTCGTCGAGCACCAGCACGCGCAGTAGCGCAAAACGGGGTGCGGCGGCATCGGGCGGCATATGCGTGATTATCCGGAACGGGTAAGGGCGGGGCGAGGGCCATTATGGCGAATAACCGGCACGACGGGTTGTCCGATTCCGTATTTATTTATCAGACACTGCCCGTGAAGCGCGCCAGGTGGCCCGGATGCCACATCGTGGCCACCGACGCCACCCGGCCGGCCGAGGTGGTGCGCCGGTGCAGTACCAGGCACGGGGCGCCGGGTTCGATCGCCAGCAGGCGTGCCTCTTCCATTGGCGCCGGCTGGGCCTCTATCGTATAGAAGGCGCCCTGCAGCGGCGCGACTGCCATCAGGTGCTCGTTGGGCGTGATGCGCGCGAAATCCTGTTCCAGGTAGGCTGGCGCGCAGCCCGGGTTGACCCAGCGGTCCTCGAGCTGGACCGGCACCTCGTTCTCGAAGTGGACGATCAGCGAATGGAACAAGGGCACGCCCGGCTCGAGCCCGAACTCGGCCGCCAGCGCGTCGTCGGCGGCCCTGGCCTGCAGCGCCAGCACGCGGCTGGCGTGCAGCTTGCCGCGCGCGCGGATCTCGTCGGCGATATTGCGGATCTCGACCAGGGTGGCCTGGTACTTTTGCGGGGCGACAAAGGTGCCCGAGCCCTGGCGCCGCACCAGCACCTGCTCGGCGGTGAGTTCGCGTACGGCGCGGTTGACGGTCATGCGCGACACGCCGAACTGGCGCACCAGCGCCTGCTCGGACGGCACCAGCTCGCCCTCTTTCCAGCGGCCGGAGGCGATCTCGCTCACCAGGTAATCCTTGATCTGCTGGAAAATGGGCGACTTTTCCTGCATGCTGTCTTGCGCGGTCTGTGCTTCCAAACTCAATCTCCGAATGCCTGGCCTCTGGGGCCACGCCCGATTCTAGCATCGGGGATTCGAAAGCAAGACCCGGAGTGCGGCCTGGCGGCGGCAGCTTCAGGATGTCGCTATTGCTGAAGGAGGACATCATCATGACAACAACGGATTGGGACGACATCGACAATATGCGCTGGGACGCCGTACAGCGGCGCGATGCCGGCGCCGATGGCAGTTTTTATTATTCGGTGCGCACCACCGGCGTCTACTGCCGGCCCTCGTGCCCGTCGCGCGGCGCCAAGCGCGCCAACGTCGCTTTCCACGCCAGCAGCCAGGAAGCCGAGGCGGCGGGCTTCCGGCCCTGCCTGCGCTGCGCGCCGCACCTGCCGCCGCTGGCCGAACGCCAGCGCGAGGCGGTGGCGCGCGCCTGCCGCCTGATCGAGGAGTCGGATGAGGAGCCCGACCTCGATACCCTGGCCCAGGCCGCCGGCATGAGCCGCTTCCACTTCCACCGCGTGTTCAAGGCCCGCACCGGGATCACGCCCAAGGCCTACGCGGCGGCCAGGCGCGGCGCCCGGGTGCGCCAGGAACTGGAAGGAGGCGCCTCGGTCACCGAAGCGCTGTACGGCGCCGGCTACGGCTCCAGCGGCCGCTTCTATGCGGCGTCGAACCAGGTGCTGGGCATGCAGCCGTCGAACTACCGCGCCGGCGGCCACGGCGAAACGATCCGCTTCGCCGTGGCCGAATGCTCGCTGGGCGCCATCCTGGTCGCGGCCACCGAACGCGGCATCTGCGCGATCCTGATCGGCGACCAGCCGGAACCACTGGTGGACGACCTGCAGGCGCGTTTCCCCAGGGCCGAGCTGCGCGGCGCGGAAGAAGGCTTCGAGCGCACGGTGGCGCTGGTGATCGGCCTGGTCGAGGAACCGCGCATCGGCCCCGACCTGGATCTGCCGCTCGACGTGCGCGGCACCGCCTTCCAGCAGCGCGTGTGGCAGGCGCTGCGCGCGATTCCGTCGGGCCAGACTGTCACCTACGCCGAATTGGCCGAACTGGTCGGCCTGGCTGGTGGGGCGCGCGCCGTGGCCGGGGCCTGCGCCGCCAATCCGGTGGCGGTCGCGATTCCCTGCCACCGCGTGGTGCGCACCGGCGGCGCGCTGTCCGGCTACCGCTGGGGCATCGAGCGCAAGCGTGCGCTGCTCGAGCGCGAGGCGGAGCAGTCATGATCGATTGGGATGACGTCGCTGCCCAGCTCGACGATGCCGGCTGCGCCGTGATTCCGGGCCTGCTCGATGCGCGCCATTGTGCGCGTTTCATTGCCGCCTACGACGAGCCGCAGCGCTTTCGCAGCCGGGTGGTAATGGAGCGCCACGGCTTCGGCCGCGGCGAATACCAGTATTTCGGGTATCCGCTGCCCGAACCGCTGGCCGAACTGCGCACCAGCCTGTATCCGCCGCTGGCGCGCATCGCCAACCGCTGGCAGGCGGCGCTCGGGCTGGAGCTCCGCTTTCCGGCGGAGCACGCGGATTTTCTCGCCACTTGCCACGCGGCCGGCCAGCTGCGCCCGACCCCGCTGCTGCTGCGCTACCGCGCCGGCGACTACAACTGCCTGCACCAGGACCTGTATGGCGAGCAGGTGTTCCCGCTGCAGGTGGCGGTGCTGCTGTCGCAGCCCGGCGAAGACTTTGATGGCGGCCAATTCGTGCTCACCGAACAGCGCCCGCGCATGCAGTCGCGCGCCGAAGTGGTGGGTCTCGAGCAGGGCGATGCCGTCGTGTTTGCGGTTAACCAGCGGCCGGTGCAGGGCACGCGCGGCGTGTACCGGGTGGCGATGCGGCATGGCGTCAGCCGGGTGCGGAGCGGCCTGCGCCATACCCTGGGGATCATCTTCCACGACGCCACCTGAAGGGCGCTCGGCCTCTCATGCAGTACACTCTTCGAACCGTGCCCACGAGGCGCGGACAACTCATTATCGGAGAGAAGAAAAAGCATGCGCGCGCGCCCCTTATCCCTGCACTGCTCCCTGTTCGTCCTGGCTGCCCTGGGCAGCCTGCCGGCCCACGCCGACACCCTGGTCGACAACGCCAACGGCTATACCCTGAACGGGAAGGGTGAGCTGGTCCAGTTCACCACGATCGCCTTCGACGACAAGGGCCGCATCATCGCGCTCGGCGCCAGTGCCGACGTCGCTGCGAAGGCGCCGAACGCGAAGCGCATCGATATGCAGGGACGCACCCTGCTGCCGGGCCTGATAGACGCCCACGGCCACGTGTTCGGCCTGGGCCAGCAACTGACCCAGCTCGACCTGTTCCACAGCACCTCGCTCGACGGCGCCCTGAAGTCGATCGGCGACTACGCGCGCGCCAATGCCGATCATGCATGGATCCGCGGCCGCGGCTGGAACCAGGAGAACTGGAAGCTGGGGCGCTTCCCGACGGCGCAGGAACTCGACGGCGTTATCAAGGACCGCCCGGTATGGCTGGAACGGGTCGACGGCCACGCCGGCTGGACCAATAGCCGCGGGCTGGCGCTGGCCGGCATCACGAAATCGACGCCAGACCCGGTCGGCGGCAAGATCGTGCGCGACGCCAATGGCGACGCGACCGGCGTGCTGGTCGACACCGCCCAGGAATTGCTGACCCGCGTGCTGCCGCAGCAGACCGAGGCCGAAGGGCGCCTGATGCTCGACCGTGCCCTCGGTGAACTGGCGCGCGTGGGCCTGACCAGCGTGCACGACGCCGGCGTCGACGTGGCCCAGGACCGCCTGTACCGCGCCTATGCCGATCAGGGCAAGCTGACCACCCGCGTGTACGGCATGATCGCCGGCACCGACAAGGACTTCGACCAGCTGGCAGCGAACGGCCCCGTGAGCAATTACGGCAACGGCATGTATGCGCTGCGCGCCGTCAAGCTGTACTCGGACGGCGCCCTGGGCAGCCGCGGCGCCGCCCTGATCAAGCCGTACAGCGACGAATCGCACTCGCACGGCCTGCTGTTCCATAAAACCGCGCAGATGGATGCGATGATGGCCAAGGCCATGCGCCGCGGCTACCAGGTCAACGTCCACGCGATCGGCGACGCCGGCAACAAGCAGATCCTCGACATCTACCAGAAGGAGTTGAAGGCGACGAACAGCGCGGCCCAGCGCCACCGCATCGAACACGCCCAGGTGGTGCTGCCTGCCGACATCCCGCGCTTCAAGACGCTGGACATCATCCCGTCGATGCAGCCGACCCATGCCACGTCCGACAAGAACATGGCCGAGACCCGCATCGGGCCGGATCGCATCAAGGGCGCCTATGCCTGGCGCAGCTTCCTGCACCAGGGTTCGCGCATCGCCTGCGGTTCGGACTTCCCGGTCGAGTCGCCGAACCCGTTCTTCGGCATCCACGCCGCCGTCACGCGCCAGGATGCGCAAGGGCAGCCGGTGGCCGGCTGGTATCCGAACCAGGCGATGTCGCTCAAGGAGGCCTTCCGCTGCTTCACCCTGGACGCGGCCTGGGCCGGGCATCAGGAAAAAGACCTCGGTTCGCTGGAGCCGGGCAAGCAGGCCGACTTCATCGTGATCGACCAGGACCTGTTCCGCATGCCGACCTACGACATCCACAAGACCGGCGTGCTGGAGACCTGGGTGGCCGGCCGCCAGGTCTTCAAAAAATGAATTGACGAGGTTGTATAGACAACCTAGACTTCAGAGCAGCTTTACGGCGCGCGCCGCTGGCGTGCGCCGTGTCACCGACCGAAGGAGCCGCCATGACCACCGATTCGCCCCGCCTCGACGATCCACGCTACGACCCCTCGCGCATCATCCAGGCCCCGCGCGGCAGCCAGCTCAGCTGCAAGAGCTGGCTGACCGAAGCCGCCTACCGCATGATCCAGAACAATCTCGACGCCGAGGTCGCCGAAAACCCGCAGCGCCTGGTGGTCTATGGCGGCATCGGCCGCGCCGCCCGCAACTGGGAATGCTACGACCAGATCCTGGCCTCGCTGCGCACCCTGGAAGACGACCAGACCCTGCTGATCCAGTCCGGCAAGCCGGTCGGCGTGTTCCAGACCCACCCGGATGCGCCGCGCGTGCTGCTGGCGAACTCGAACCTGGTGCCGAAGTGGGCCGACTGGGAACACTTCAACGAACTCGATCGCAAGGGCCTGTTCATGTACGGCCAGATGACGGCCGGCAGCTGGATCTATATCGGCACCCAGGGCATCGTGCAGGGCACCTATGAAACCTTCGCCGAGGCGGGGCGCCAGCACTTCGGCGGTGACATGGCGGGCCGCTGGGTGCTGACGGCGGGCCTGGGCGGCATGGGTGGCGCCCAGCCGCTGGCCGCCACCTTCGCCGGCGCGGTGTCGCTCACCGTCGAATGCCAGCAGAGCAGCATCGACTTCCGCCTGCGCACCCGCTACCTCGACAAGCAGGCGCGCGACATCGACGACGCCCTGGCCATGATCCGCCAGCACAAGGATGCGCGCGAAGCCGTCTCGATCGGCCTGCTCGGCAATGCGGCCGAGGTGCTGCCCGAACTCGTGCGCCGCGCGCAAGAGGGTGGCCTGGTGCCCGACCTGGTCACCGACCAGACCTCGGCCCATGACCTGATCAACGGCTACCTGCCGATCGGCTGGACGGTCGAAGAGTGGAAGGCGGCGCAGCAAGACCCGAGCCAGCATGCGCGCCTGAAGAAAGACGCTGCGCAGGCCTGCGCGATCCACGTGCGCGCCATCCTCGACTTCAAGGCCATGGGTTCGTATGCCGTCGACTATGGCAACAATATCCGCCAGGTAGCCAAGGACGAGGGCGTGCAGGATGCCTTCGACTTCCCGGGCTTCGTGCCGGCCTATATCCGGCCGCAGTTCTGCGAGGGCCGCGGCCCGTTCCGCTGGGTGGCGCTGTCGGGCGATCCGGAAGATATCTACAAGACCGACGCCAAGATCAAGGAACTGTTCCCGCACGACGCGCGGGTGCACCGCTGGCTCGACATGGCGCGCGACCGGATCGCCTTCCAGGGCCTGCCGGCGCGCATCTGCTGGCTCGGCCTGGGCGAGCGCCACCTGGCCGGCCTGGCGTTCAACGAGATGGTGCGCACGGGCGAGCTGAAGGCGCCGGTGGTGATCGGCCGCGATCACCTCGACACCGGCTCGGTGGCGAGCCCCAACCGCGAGACCGAGGCCATGCGCGACGGCACCGATGCGGTCTCCGACTGGCCGCTGCTGAACGCCCTCTTGAACACGGCCGGCGGCGCCACCTGGGTCTCGCTGCACCATGGCGGCGGCGTGGGCATGGGTTACTCGCAGCATTCCGGCGTGGTGATCGTGGCCGACGGCACCGAAGCCGCAGCCAAGCGCCTGGCGCGGGTGCTGGTGAACGACAGCGCCTCGGGCGTGATGCGCCACGCCGACGCCGGCTATGACAGCGCCATCGATTGCGCCAGGCGCAATGGCCTGAATCTCCCAATGATCAAGTAAAGAATCTTGCAACCATGAACGATACCAAGAACTTCACCCTGCAACCGGGCCAGATGACGCTCGTCGACCTGCGCGCGGTATGGGCCGAGCGCCAGCCATTGAGCCTGGCCGCCGATGCCTGGGACGCGATCGCGGCGTCCTGCGCCACGGTCGACGCCATCGTCGCCAAGGGCGACCCGGCGTATGGCATCAACACCGGCTTCGGCATCCTGGCCAAGGCCCATATTCCCAACGACCAGCTGGCCACCCTGCAGCGCAACCTGATCCTGTCGCATGCGGTCGGTACCGGCGAACTGCTGTCGGATACGATCGTGCGCCTGATCCTCTTGACCAAGATCGGCAGCCTGGCGCGCGGTTATTCGGGCGTGCGTCCGGTGATCGTCGAGACCTTGATCGCGCTGTACAACGCCAACATCATGCCGGCGATTCCTTGCCAGGGCTCGGTCGGCGCCTCGGGCGACCTGGCGCCGCTGGCCCATATGACGCTGGCGATGCTGGGCGTGGGGCCGGTGCGCCACAACGGCGCGCTGGTCGATGCCGGCGACGCCTTGCGCGCGGCCGGCATCGAACCGGTGACATTGGCGGCGAAAGAAGGCCTGGCCCTGATCAACGGCACGCAGGTCTCGACCGCGCTGGCGCTGCACGGCCTGTTCATGGCCGAACGCCTGCTCGAAGCCGCGATGGTCACCGGCGCGCTGTCGGTGGATGCGGCGCGCGGCAGCGACGCGCCGTTCGATCCACGCATCCACGCGGTGCGCGGCCAGCCGGGCCAGATCGCGGCGGCCCGGATCTACCGCGAACTGGTGGCCGGCAGCGCGATCCGCGCTTCGCACCTGGTGGGCGACGAGCGCGTGCAAGACCCGTACAGCCTGCGCTGCCAGCCGCAGGTGATGGGCGCGGTGATGGACCTGATCGCGAATGCCGGCCGCACCCTGCTGATCGAGGCGAATGCCGTGACCGACAATCCGCTTCTGTTTATTGGGGAAAATGCGGGCGGCGAAATCATCTCTGGCGGCAACTTCCACGCCGAGCCGGTAGCCTTCGCGGCCGATACGCTGGCGCTGGCGATCGCCGAGATCGGAGCGCTGGCCGAGCGCCGCATCGCGCTGCTGATCGACGCCAACCTGTCCGGCCTGCCGGCCTTCCTGGTGCGCGAACCGGGCCTCAATTCGGGCTTCATGATCGCCCACGTGACCGCCGCCGCGCTGGCGTCCGAGAACAAGTCGCTGGCCCATCCGGCCAGCGTCGACAGCCTGCCGACGTCGGCCAACCAGGAAGACCACGTGAGCATGGCGACCTTCGCTGCGCGCCGTCTCGACCAGATGGCGCACAATACGGCGGTCATTGTCGGGATCGAACTGCTGGCGGCCAGCCAGGGGATCGAGTTCCACCGCCCGCTGCAAAGTTCCGAGACCCTGGAATCGGTGCATGCGCAGTTGCGCCAGCAGGTCGCTCCCTACGATGCCGACCGCTTCTTCGCGCCCGATATCGAGGCCGCGCGCAAGCTGGTGGTCGACGGCGCGCTGTCGGCGTCGTGCAAGGAGTTGTTCACCGTGCTGCACCCGTAAATAGTTACTACAGGAGTCGCGATGGAGTTCCGGTTCAAGGCAGGCAGGCTTCCCATGCTGGTATCGATGCCGCATGCGGGCACTGACATTCCCGACGAGGTGGCGGACACGCTGGCGCCGTGCGCGCAGGCGCGCGCCGACACCGACTGGCACTTGCCGGAACTGTACGGCTTCCTGGAAGAGATGGGTATCTCGACCATCTCGGCGCGCTGGTCGCGCTACCTGATCGACCTGAATCGCCCGCCCGAGGACACCAACCTGTACCCGGGCCTGGACACGACCGGCCTGTGCCCGCTCGACACCTTCGGGCGCGAGCGTCTGTACCACGAGGGCATGGAGCCCGACGGGGCCGAGGTGCAGCGACGCCTGGAGCGCTACTGGCGGCCCTACCACGAACAGCTGCAGTCCGAGCTCGGGCGCCTGAAGGCCGAACATGGCCGCGTGGTGCTGTGGGAAGCGCATTCGATCGCCTCGATCGTACCGCGCTTCTTCGAGGGCAAGCTGCCTGACCTGAACTTCGGCACCGCCGAAGGCAAGTCCTGCGCACCGGGCCTGGAGCAGGCCATCCTCGGCGTGGCGCGTGCCCAGCAGCGCTATTCCATCGCCCTGAATGGCCGCTTCAAGGGCGGCCACATCACGCGCCACTACGGCCAGCCGTCGAACGGCGTGCACGCGATCCAGCTCGAGAAATGCCAGTGCCTGTACATGAACGAGGCGCCGCCGTTCGACTATCGCCCCGACGTTGCGGCCGGCCTGCAACCGCTGCTGCTCGACATGATAGGCGCCGCGGTGGAGTGGGTGCGCGCATGAGCGCCCTGTTTGCCTGCCACGCATTGCTGGCGCAGGGCTGGCAGCGCGATGTGCTGCTCGAATGGGACGCGCACGGCGACCTGACCCGGGTGTCGCCCGGCGCGCCGGCTTCGCCCGACGCAAGGCGCGCCGAATACGTCTTGCCCGGCATGGTCAACCTGCACTCGCATGCCTTCCAGCGTGCGCTCGGCGGACTGACCGAGCGCGCCGGCGACGGGCCGGACAGCTTCTGGACCTGGCGCGACCTGATGTACCGCTTCGCCGCCCGCATCACCCCCGAACAGATCGAGGCCATCGCGGCCCAGCTGTTCGCCGAATGCCTGCGCCACGGGTATACCTCGCTGTGCGAGTTCCACTACCTGCAGCGCGATGTCGACGGCGCCAGCTATGCGCGGCCGGCCGAGACGGCCGCGCGCGTGGCGGCGGCGGGGCAGGTGGCCGGCATGGGCTTGACCCTGCTGCCGGTGCTGTACAGCCACGCCGGTTTCGGCGAACAGCCGCTGGCGCCGGCGCAGGCGCGCTTTCGCACGAACGTGGACGACGTGCTCGGCATCGTCGAGGCCCTGGCGCCGCTGCGCAGCGGCCAGCTGGAGGTCGGCGCCGCCCCGCACTCGCTGCGCGCGGCCACGATCGATCAGATCAGGGCGCTGGCCAGCGGCCTGCCGCAGGGACGTCCGCTGCACATCCACATCGCCGAGCAGCAGGGCGAGGTGGCGCAGTGCCTGGCGCATGCGGGGCGGCGGCCGGTCGAGTACCTGATGGACCACGTCGCGCTCGATGCGCGCTGGTGCCTGGTGCATGCCACCCATGTGAACGAGACCGAAGTGGCGGCGCTGGCCAGGAGCGGCGCCGTGGCCGGCCTGTGCCCGACCACCGAGGCCAACCTGGGCGACGGCCTGTTCCCGCTGGCGCCCTTCATCGAAGCGGGCGGGCGCTTCGGCATCGGCAGCGACAGCCATGTGTCGCAAAGCCCGGTCGAGGAATTGCGCTGGCTCGAATACGGCCAGCGCCTGCTGCACCAGAAGCGCAATGTGGCGCACACGCGCCAGCAGCGCCAGGTCGGCGACTATCTGTGGCAGGCGGCGCTGGCAGGCGGCGCCGATGCGAGCGGCCGCCGCGTCGGCCGGCTCGAGGCCGGCAAGCGCGCCGATCTGCTGGTGCTCGACAACGATCATCCGAACCTGGATGGCGTGAATGAGGCCGAAGTGCTCGGACGTGTTGTATTCTGTGGCAACGACAACCTGGTGCGCGACGTGCTGTGCGGTGGCCGCTGGGTCGTGGAAAACGGGCGCCACGTGGCGCAGGAGGCGATTGCCGGGCGTTACCGCCAGGCGATCAGGGATTTGCGCGCAGAGACCCAATAGGTGGCGAAATGACTGTCTTGATTCCGTTTGCAGGTTTGTCCCCGGTGCCGTGGAAGAACGGCGGCGGCAGCACGATCGAGATCGCGATCGGCCCGAATGACGCCAACTTCGACGATTTCGACTGGCGCGTCAGCATGGCGACCATCGCCGAGGACGGCGCCTTTTCGCAGTTCCCGGGCGTGGACCGCACCTTGGCGCTGGTCGACGGTCATGGCATGACCTTGCAGATCGATGGCGAGCCGGCCCTGATCAGCCAGGCCGAGCCGGTGGTCGCCTTCGACGGCAGCTCCGAGGTGCAGGCCCGGCTCAACCGCGGGCCGACGCTCGATTTCAACGTCATGTCGCGCAGCGAGCGCTGCTGGCACCAGTTCGGCCGGCGGCGCCTGAGCGGCGACTCGACCTTCGTCGCGCGCGCCGAAGTCACCGTGCTGTTCCTGGCCGAGGGCGACAGCCTGCAACTGGCCAGCGACGACGAGCGCGTCGGCCTGGTGCGCTACGACGCCGTGATCCTCGACCAGGGCACCGTGTGGTCGCTCGAAGCGGGGCAGGCCACGATCTACATCGTCGACGTCCACTATTACTCGGAAGACGATGACGACGAAATGTATGACTGACCTGCTGTTTACCAACGTCCACCTGGCGACGATGGAAGACGGCTACGGCGAGTTGGCCGATGCCGCGCTGGCGGTGAAGGATGGCCGCATCGCCTGGATCGGCGCCCGCGCCGACGCGCCGCCAGCGAAGCAGGTGCACGACTGCGGCGGCGCCTGGATGACGCCGGGCCTGGTCGACTGCCACACCCACGTGGTCCACGCCGGCAACCGCAGCAACGAATGGGAAGCGCGCCTGAACGGCGCCACCTACGAAGACATCGCGCGCCAGGGCGGCGGCATCATGTCGACGGTGCGCGCGACCAGGCAGGCCAGTGTCGATGCCCTCGTGGAGGCGAGCCTGCCGCGCGTGCGCGCGCTGCTGGCCGAGGGCGTGACCACGCTCGAGATCAAGTCGGGCTATGGCCTCGAACGCGGGGCCGAGGAGCGCATGCTGCGCGCCGCGCGCCGCATCGGCGAGCTGCTGCCGGTGCGGGTGGCGACCACCTTCCTCGGCGCGCACGCGCTGCCGCCCGAATTCGCCGGCCGCCAGGACGATTACGTGACCGAGGTTTGCGACCGCATGCTGCCGGCGCTGGCCGGGCTGGGCCTGGTCGACGCGGTGGATGCCTTCTGCGAACGGATCGGTTTTACCGGTGCCCAGACCGAGCGCGTATTCGAGGCGGCGCGCAAGCTCGACCTGCCGCTCAAGCTGCACGCCGAACAATTGTCTGACCAGGGCGGGGCGGAACTCGTGGCGCGCTATGAGGGCCTGTCGGCCGACCACCTGGAACACCTGAGTCCACAAGGCATCGCCGCGATGGCGCGCGCGGGCACCGTGGCCGTGCTGCTGCCCGGGGCCTATTACTTTTTACGTGAGACGGTCATGCCGCCGATCGCCGCCTTGCGCGAAGCCGGCGTGCCGATGGCGGTGGCCACCGACTGCAATCCCGGCACCTCGCCCATGACGTCGCTGCTGCTGGCGATAAATATGGCCTGCACCCTGTGGCGCCTGACGCCGCAAGAAGCCCTGCTTGGCGCGACCGCCTATGGCGCGCTGGCCCTGGGCCTGCAGGCCGAGATCGGCACGCTGACGGTCGGCAAGCGCGCCGACCTGGCCTTGTGGAAGATCGCGCGGCCCGCCGACCTGGCGTATGCGATCGGTTTCAATCCCTGCCAGGCCGTGGTCAATGGCGGCGTGTTGCGCTCACCGCATCTTCCTGGCTGATCAAACGACGCTTGTCTTTCGGGCGCAACACCCTTCAGGCGCATTGGGTAGGTGCTTGATCGCCCTCAAGCCAGGCTTTCGCTCCTGGCCGATGATGGAAAAAACGCGCACACATCGAGACAAGTAATTACAGCGGTAAGCAAATGTAAGGCTTAATGGATCCATAAGAATGGCCGACTATAGTCATTCATGTGATTCCCATCTCCCCTCCCCATTTGCCAAAATGGGTTTGCCCACGACGCTAACGCCTCGTGGGCTTTTCTTTTGTCTGACGCTTTTCTTCGTCCTCTTAGCCGCGCTGCGCCAGCGATGCCAGGCTGTCGCCGGTAACGCGGCAAATGCGCCAATCCGGCATCACATCGGCGCCCATGGCCTTATAGAACTGGATTGCCGGCTCGTTCCAGTCGAGCACAGACCATTCGAAACGCCCGCAACCGCGTTCGACCGCCAGCTGCGCCAGGCGTTGCAGCATCTGCGTGCCATAGCCCTTGCCGCGGTGCGACTGCTTCACGTACAGGTCTTCGAGGTACAAACCCTTCTTGGTGAGGAAGGTCGAGAAATTGTGGAAGAACAGGGCGAAGGTGACGACTTCGCCGTTTTCCTCGCCGACGATCGCCTCGCAAGATGGCAGCGCGCCGAACAGGCCTTCGTGCAGCAGGGCTTCGGTGGCGACCACCATGTGTTCGAGTTTCTCGAACACGGCCAGCTCCACGATCATGGCGTGGATGTGGGCGATGTCTTGCGGCTGGGCAGGGCGGATGGAGAAGGCGGTATTAACACTCATGGCGATTCGATGGCATTGTTCAGGTTAGCGGATTGCACGCTCTTGACGGCAGGCGCGCGCACGGCCCAGGCGACGCTGGCCAGGCACAGCACCATGCCCAGGAATTCGAGCAGGCCGGGACGGTAGTCTTCAAGCAGGACCGACAGCAGCACCGACAGCACCGGCGTGACCACGCCGATGTAGACGGCCTTGTTGGCGCCGATGCGGCCGATCAGGGTGAAGTAGGCGAAGAAGGCGATGACCGAGCCGAAGATCGACAGGTAGAACAGGCCGGCCCAATAGCTGGCGCTGTCCGGGAGAATGACTGCATCGCCATTGGCGAGCGACCACACTGCTACCATCGAGGCGCCCCACAGCATCGACCAGGCCATCGTCAGGGGCAGATTGGAACATTGTTCCTTGACCTTGTTGACCACGATGCTGCCGGCGGAAGCGGCCATCGTCGCTGCCAGCGCGAGTACCACGCCAGACAGGAAGTGGCCGTCACCGCCGCCTTGCAGTTCTTTCCAGGCATCGCCGATCGAGTGCCAGAACAGCAGGGCCACGCCGACGGTGGCGACTGCCCCGCAGGCCCAGGTACGGCCACTGATCGCCGTGCCAAAGAAGATGCGGCTCCAGATCGGGGTCCAGAACACCATCAACGCGAACATCACCGCCACCAGGCCGGAGACGATGTGCTGCTCCGATTCATAGGTGCAGATATACGAGATGCCGAAGGTCAGCGCCCCTTGCAGCGCCATCCAGCGATGGGTGCGCCATGGCAGCACCAGGCTGTCGCGGCGCACGAGGCAGATGACGAACAGGGCCGCTGCAGCGAGGAAGAACCGGTAGGCCACCGAGACGGCGGGAGCGGCGTGTCCCAGCTGTAACGTGATGGCCCAGAAGGTCGAGCCCCAAATCAATGAGGCGATGATGAAGAGGACGGGAGAGGACATCGCGGGAGTATAGTTCGCCCGCATCATTCTTGCCGGCATCTTTTAAGACGGCGGAAGGCGATGATGTATCAAAAGCGCAACACCACCATTACCTCGTCAATAGGCCAGCCGCATTCGACGATACAAGAAGCTCAGCACGAACAACGGCCCGATCAACAAGAACCTCAGATCATCGAAAAACGACGGCTTCTTGCCCTCGATATGGTGCCCGATGAACTGCCCGATCCAGGCCAGCACGAACACCCCGATCGAGGTCACCAGCACGGTGCCATCGGGCAGCATGTTCAGCAGCCCCAGCATCACGGCCGCCATCGCCGCCATCCCCAGGGCGAAGGGCCTGGACAGCTTGACGTAATAGACCAGCGCCGCAGCCACGACCAGCAGGGCAACGACCGGATGGACCGCCCACAGGATGCCCAGCAGGCTGAACACGATGGCCGGGATGCAGACGAAATGGATCAGTTCATTGACGGGATTGCGGTGGCTCTCGGCATAGCGGGCCAGCAAGACATCGATATCGCGCGGCGTAGAGGAAAATTCCATGGCGGGCGTCTCCGGTTGTTGTAGCGGTAATTTTACGCCCGCTCAGTCTCCCTGTCCCATCTGGCGCACCCCCGACGGCAGCGCCGGCGCCGGCGCCGCGGTATCGGCCGGTTGCAGGCGCAAATTGGGATGGTTGGCGAACAATTCCGAGATCCATTCGACAAACACCCGCACCTTGGCCGACAGGTGGCGGTTGTGCGGATACACGACGTGCACCGGCAGCGGATCGCAGCGCCATTCGGAGAGCAGGCGCACCATCTTGCCGGTGGCCAGGTACTCGTTGAGCAGGTAGTCGGTCATATTGATCACGCCCAGGCCCGACAATCCCGCCTGAACATAGGCGCTCGAATCGTTCAGGGCGATGACGCCGGGCAGGGTCATTTCGATCCGTTCGCCATCGCGGCTATAGTCCCAGTTGATGATCTTGCCATTCCTGGCCGAGAAATAATTGACGCAGCGGTGGCGCTCCAGGTCGCGCGGGTGCATCGGCATGCCATAGCGTTCCACATAGGCGGGTGCGGCGGCGGTCACGAAGTTGATCACGCCGACACGGCGCGCGATCAGGTTGGTGTCCAATAGTTCTCCACCGCGCACGGCGCAATCGACGCCTTCCTCGATCAGGTCGACCGGACGGTCGGTGGTGCCAAGCTCGAGCGTGATGTCCGGATAGCGCTCGAAGAAGTCGGGCAGGGCGGGAATCAGGATCTCGGACGTCAAACCGGTCGGTGTATCGACCCGCAGGCGCCCGCTGGGGCTGAAACGGTGGCGCGACAGCGATTCTTCGGCATCGCGCACATCCGACAGGATGCGCACGCAGCGCTCATAATAGGCGGCGCCATCGGACGTCACCGACACATGGCGCGTCGTGCGATGCAATAGCTTGGAGGCAAGCGAGGATTCCAGCGACTGGATCAGCGTCGATACCGTTGCCTTGGGCAATTGCAGGGTTTCGGCGGCACGCGTAAAGCTGCCGGCGTCGACCACCTGCACGAAAACTTCCATGGCCTGGAGCTTGTTCATCTCTCGTCAGAATAAAAAATAAGAGGATTGTTCAGCAATCCGAACAATCAATTCGGTATTGCCATCTTTATCTGATTGTAGATGAAGACTATTATGTGTGCATCGCAACAAAGTATTTATCAAGAGAAGACGGAGCAGGACCATGAGCCATCGGAACATTCAGAACGGAATTTTTACCACGGTAGCAGTCGCCCTGAGCGGTGTCGCACTGGCGGGCCTGCTCTGCACCGATGCCTATTCGCGCGCCGCCGGCGCCGAAGCACGTGGCTTCCACGCCCTGTCCCTTGAGATGCAGATGAGCTGCGCCGGCGACTGCGCCGAAGTCGACGAGCGCATCGTCCAGCTCCAGAAACAAGAGGCGGCCCGATGAGCGCCGTGCTCGAAGCCGTCGACCGCACCCTGAACGTGCGCGAACTCGAGGTCGGCGGCGCCACCGGCCCGCTGGCCGCACGGCTGTATGCCGCCGGCCCGGCCGCCAAGCGCGACATGCTGGTGGTGTATTTCCATGGCGGCGGTTTCGATAGCGGCGACCTGGACGAGTGCGACGACTTCCTGCGCAGCCTGGCCGAATGCGACCACCTGCCGCTGGTGCTGGCCACCACCTATACGCTGGCGACCGTGAGCCCGTTCCCGGCCGCGGTCGAGGATGCCCACGCGGTGCTGCAGTGGGCCAAGAAGAACAAGACCAAGCTGGGCTGGAATGGCAAGCAGTTGGTAACAGCCGGCATCGAAGCCGGCGCCAACCTGGCGGCGGTGTGCGCGCTGATGTCGCGCGACCGCGGCGGCCCGGCCCTGGCCGGCCAGATCCTGGTGATGCCGATGCTCGACCCGGCGCTGTCCACCGGTTCGATGCGCCAAATGACTTATTGCGCCGATCGCGAGAAGGCGGCCACCGTATGCGCGGCCGCCTACCGCGGCTACCTGCCGCACGCGGCCGACCGCTCGCATCCGTATGCGGCGCCGCTGCACTCGAGCCGCCTCAAGAACCTCGCGCCGGCGCTGATCCTGTCGGCCGAAGACGATCCATTACGCGACGAGGCTGAACAATACGGCGCCAAACTGATCAACGCCGGCATTTGCACCACCGTGCGCCGCATGGCCGCACCCGACCTGCAGGATCCGAACGGGCGCAACGAGTGCGCCTGCAAGGTGCAGGCAATGCTTGAAATTTCCAGCTTCCTCGCGCGGCTGGAAGGGCGCGGGGGCGCCTGACCGCTCAGCACCAGTCACCTGAAGCCTGGCCGAGCCAGCCGGGCAAATCATCGCATCGCAAGACACCGTGCCAAAGGCACTGGTGGGGGAACCGTTGTAACTGCGTATTACGCATCTAAAGCGGGTAAGCAAGAGTAAATCTGAAAAGGAGGGTCGCCATGAATCACAACGAGCAGGCACGGGGCCGGCGGTTGCAAGCAGCGCGCGACTGTCCACGGGCCTGAGCCCGGCGCCGCCGGCATGAACTGACCGGCCGCGCTTCATCCATTTCCTGAAATTTTTTCCGCGCCAAGGCGTGGAAGGGGCTTCTTTTCGCCAGCGTTTCGCTCGACACGACAAGTCGGCGACGCCGGACGGGGTTTTATTGTCTTTTCAATCGTCGTGAATAAGAAAGGTTAATCATGAATAACCATCCAGAACTGGGCAAAACAAAAGGTCTGTTGCAGGGCAAGCTGCGCGTGATCGTCGCCGCGCTGGCGCTCGCCGGCGTGGTCGGCGCCGGTGTGACCGGCTGCGCCGACGCCAACAGCAACGATGCACCGGCAGCGCCCGCCGCGCCGCCGGTCTCGGCCGCCGTGGTGCTGCAAAAACCCGTCCTCGAGACCCAGGAATTCTCGGGTCGCCTGGAAGCGATCGATGTGGTCGAGATCCGTTCGCGGGTGTCGGGCTACATCACCGCCGTCAATTTCAAGCCGGGCGCCGAAGTCAAACGGGGCGAAGTTCTCTTTGTGATCGACCCGCGTCCCTACCAGGCCGAATCCGATCGTACCCAGGCCGCCGCCGCCGCCGCCCGTGCCCGCGCCGACCTGGCGCGCCTGGAACTGCAGCGCGCCGAGCGCCTGCTGGCCGATAAAGCCATCGCCCAGCGCGAGTTCGACGAACGCGACGCCAGCCAGAAGGAACTCGACGCCAGTGCCCGCGCCGCCACCGCCGAGCACGAGGCCGCGCGCCTGAACCTGGCCTATACCCGCGTCACCGCCCCGATCGACGGCCGCGTGTCGAAAGCCGAGATCACCCTCGGCAACCTGGTCGACGCCAGCGCCGTGCTGACCTCGGTCGTGTCGCTGGACCGCATCTACGCCAGCTTCGACGGCGACGAAAGCACCTATCTGCGCGTGAGCCGCCGCACCCACGCCGGCCAGCCGGTCGACGTGAAGGTCGGCCTGGCCGGCGAGGAAGGCTTCCCGCACAGCGGCAAGCTGGAATTCGTCGACAACCAGCTCGACAGCCGCAGCGGCAGCGTGCGCATGCGCGCCACCCTGGCCAACGCCGACCGCCAGCTGGCGCCGGGCCTGTTCGCCCGCGTCCAGATCGCCGGCGGCGCGCCGAGCCAGCAGATCCTGATCCAGGACCGCGCCATCAACACCGACCAGGACCGCAAATTCGTCTATGTGGTCGATAAAGAAGGCAAGGCCGAGTACCGTGCCGTCAAGCTTGGACCGCTGGACGACGGCCTGCGCGTGGTGCGCGACGGCCTGAAACCAGGCGAGAAGATCGTCGTCAACGGCCTGCAGCGCGTGCGTCCCGGTGCGCCGATCGCCGCGCAGATCGTGCCGATGGTGGCGCCTGCAGCGCCCGCAGCACCTGCCCCAGCGGCCAAGGATGCCACCGTGGCGCTGGCCGACGTCAAGGAGTAATCGAACATGAACTTTTCCAGATTCTTTGTCGACAAGCCGATCTTCGCGGCGGTGCTGTCGGTGATCATCTTCGTCGGCGGCCTGATTTCGATCTTCCAGCTGCCGATCTCCGAGTACCCTGAGGTGGTGCCGCCATCGGTGGTGGTGCGCGCCCAGTATCCGGGCGCGAACCCGAAAGTGATCGCCGAAACCGTGGCCACGCCACTGGAAGAACAGATCAACGGTGTCGAGGACATGCTGTACATGTCCTCGCAAAACACCTCGGACGGCGCGCTGATGCTGACCGTGACCTTCAAGATCGGCACCAATGTCGAGCAGGCCGAGACCGCGGTGCAGAACCGGGTCCAGCGCGCCTTGCCGCGGCTGCCGGAAGAGGTGCGCCAGATCGGCGTGACCACGGTGAAATCGTCGCCCAATATCACGATGGTGGTGCACCTGAATTCGCCCAATGGCCAATACGATGACCTGTACCTGCGCAACTACGCGGTGCTGAACGTCAAGGACCAGCTGGCCCGCATCAACGGCATGGGCGAGGTGCAGCTGTTCGGTTCCGGCGAATACGCGATGCGGGTCTGGCTCGATCCGCAGAAGGTGGCTGCGCGTAACCTGACCGCGGGCGACGTGGTCGAGGCGATCCGCGAACAGAACGTGCAGGTCGCGGCCGGCGTGATCGGCCAGGGTCCGGCCAAGAACGCCGACTTCCAGCTGACCGTCAACACCGTGGGCCGCCTGCAGAGCGTCGAACAGTTCGGCGACATCGTCCTCAAGACCAACGCCGACGGCGGCACGACCCTGCTCAAGGACGTGGCGCGCCTGGAACTCGGTTCCAGCTCGTATGCGCTGCGCTCGCTGCTGAACAACAAGTCGGCGGTGGCGATTCCGATCTTTGCCGCCCCTGGCGCCAATGACTTGCAGTTGTCGGCCGACGTGCGCGCCACGATGGATACGCTGGCGCAGGACTTCCCGCAGGGCGTCGAGTATTCGATCGTGTATGACCCGACCCAGTTCGTGCGCGAATCGATCGACTCGGTGGTCAAGACCCTGCTCGAAGCCGTGGTGCTGGTGGCGCTGGTCGTCATCATCTTCCTGCAAACCTGGCGCGCCTCGATCATCCCGCTGCTGGCGGTGCCGGTCTCGGTGGTCGGTACCTTCGCCGTGATGCTGGCTTTCGGCTTCTCGATCAACACCTTGTCGCTGTTCGGCCTGGTGCTGGCGATCGGCATCGTGGTCGACGATGCGATCGTGGTGGTGGAAAACGTCGAACGGAATATCGCGAATGGCCTCACGCCGCATGATGCGACCATCCAGGCCATGAAAGAAGTGTCTGGCCCGATCATCGCGATCGCGCTGGTGCTGTGCGCCGTGTTCGTGCCGATCGCCTTTGTGGCGGGTCTCACCGGCCAGTTCTATCGCCAGTTCGCCCTGACCATCGCGATTTCGACCGTGATCTCGGCCTTCGTGTCGCTGACCCTGGCGCCGGCCCTGTCGGCCTCTATCCTGCAGCCGCATCACGCGCCGAAGGATCGCCTGACGCGCATGATCGATGCCGTGTTCGGCCGTTTCTTTGCCGTGTTCAACCGCTTCTTCGCCCGTTCGTCCGAGAAGTACGAGCATGGTGTGAAAGGTGTCCTGCGCCGCAAGACCGCCGCCATCGGCGTCTACCTGGCGCTGGCCGTGGCTGCGGTGTTCATGTTCAAGGCAGTGCCGCCGGGCTTCGTGCCGCAGCAGGATAAGGCCTACCTGATCGGCTTCGCCCAGCTGCCGGACGCCGCGTCGCTCGACCGCACCGAAGCCGTGATCCGCCAGATGTCGTCCATTGCCAAGGAAATCCCGGGCGTGGAATCGTCGATCGCCTTCCCCGGCCTGTCGATCAATGGCTTCACCAATGCGCCGAACGCCGGCATCGTGTTCACCAGCCTGAAGCCGTTCAAGGATCGCAAGGGCAAGGACATGAGCGCCGACGCCATCGCGGCCGAGATCAACAAGCGCATGGGCGCCGTCGAAGACGCCTTCGTGCTGGTGCTGTCGCCGCCGCCGGTGAACGGCCTGGGCACGACCGGCGGCTTCAAGATGATGATCGAAGACCGCGGCAACGTCGGCTACGACGAGTTGAACAAGGCAGTGCAGGCGCTGCAGGGCCGCGCCTGGCAGACCCCGGAGCTGGCTGGCGTGTTCTCGGGCTTCCAGATCAACGTGCCGCAGCTGTTCGCCGACATCGACCGCGTGAAAGCCAAGCAGCTGGGCGTGCCGCTGTCCGCGATCAACCAGACCCTGCAAGTCAACCTGGGTTCGGTGTACGTGAACGACTTCAACCAGTTCGGCCGTACCTACCAGGTGCGCGTGCAGGCCGACGCCGAGTTCCGTTCGCACCGCGAGCAGATCGATCACCTGAAGGTGCGCAGCAATAGCGGCGAGATGATTCCGCTGTCGTCGGTGATGCGCGTGAAGGACACCTATGGTCCGGACCGCGTGACGCGCTACAACGGTTACGTTGCAGCCGAGATGAACGGCGGCGCCGCCCCTGGCGTGTCGTCGGGCCAGGCCCAGGCCATCATGGAACAGATCGCGAAAGAGACGCTGCCGAAGGGCGTGGCGTACGAATGGACCGAGCTGACCTACCAGGACATCCTGTCGGGTAACACCATGATCTATGTGTTCCCGCTGTGCGTGCTGCTGGTGTTCCTGGTGCTGGCCGCCCAGTACGAAAGCTGGACCCTGCCGCTGTCGGTGATCCTGATCGTGCCGATGTCGATCCTGTGCGCACTGGCCGGCGTCAAGCTGTCGGGTGGCGATAACAACGTCTTCACCCAGATCGCGCTGTTCGTGCTGGTGGGGTTGGCCTCGAAGAACGCGATCCTGATCGTGGAATTCGCCCGCGAACTCGAAGACCATGGTCGCAGCGTAATCGACGCCGCGCTGGAAGCCTCCCGCCTGCGTCTGCGTCCGATCCTGATGACGTCGATCGCCTTCATCGCCGGCGTGGTGCCGCTGGTGTTCTCGAGCGGCGCCGGCGCCGAGATGCGCCACGCGATCGGTATCGCCGTGTTCTGGGGCATGCTGGGCGTGACCTTCTTCGGCCTGTTCCTGACGCCGCTGTTCTACGTGCTGCTGCGCATGCTGGCCAAGCGTTTTGAAAAACCTGCGAAGGCGCCCGCCGTGGCGCACAGCACGGAAGGAGTACATTGAGATGAATAATCCATTCATTCGACGCGGCGTCGCGCCGCTGCTGGCGGCCCTGCTGCTCGCCGCTTGCGCTACCCCTGATTTCGTCCAGCCGCACGTCGCCACCCCGACCGCCTTCCGCGAGTCGCAGGCGCCGAAAGCGGCCGACCTGGAAGTGGCGGGTGTCGACGGTTCGCGCTGGAAGCCGGCGCAGCCGGCCGAAGCCCAGCCGCGCGGCCAGTGGTGGCTGGCGTTCAACGACCCTGCCTTGAGCTCGCTGATCGAAGAAGCCGCCGCCAACAACGCCAACCTGTCGGTCGCGGCCAGCCGCGTCAAGCAGGCGCGGGCCATCGCCGGCATCGCCGAAGCCGACCGCATCCCGCAAGTGGGGATCGGCATCGGCGCCCAGCGTGCACGCCTGTCGCCGCTGGAGTCGAACCTGCCGCAAGGCACCGACACCGAAGCGCGCAACAGCTATACGGCGCGCCTGTCGGCCAGCTACGAGGTCGACCTGTTCGGCCGCGTGGCGGCCGGCGTGTCGGCGGCGCGCGGCGACGCGGCCACCTCGGAAGCGAACTTCCGCTCGGTGCTGCTGGCGCTGCAGGCCGACGTGGCGCAGACCTATTTCAGGCTGCGCGCGCTCGACGCCGAACTGGAAACGGTGGACCAGACCGTGCGCCTGCGCGAAGAAAGCGTGGGCGTGACCCAGCGCCGCTTCGACCTGGGCGACATCGGCGAATTCGACCTGTCGCGCGCCCGCACCGAGCTGGCCACGGCGCGCGCCGAAGCGATCGGCGTGCAGCGCCAGCGCGCCACGACCGAGCATGCGCTGGCGGTCTTGCTGGGCAAACCGGCGGCCGACTACGTGGCCGGCCCCAGCCCGCTGCTCGACTCGAGCCTGATGCCGGCGATCCCGGCAGGCCTGCCATCGACCCTGCTCGAGCGCCGTCCCGACATCGTCGCCGCCCAGCGCGCGATGGAAGCGTCCAATGCCCGCATCGGCGTGGCGCGCGGCGCCATGTTCCCGGCCCTGACCATCAGCGCCGACGGCGGCGGCGTGGGCGGCGTGTTCTCCGAAGTCTTCAAATGGAGC
Source organism: Massilia sp. HP4 (assembly GCF_005222695.1). Taxonomy (GTDB): domain Bacteria; phylum Pseudomonadota; class Gammaproteobacteria; order Burkholderiales; family Burkholderiaceae_D; genus Telluria. The sequence continues at coordinate 82,670 of NZ_STGG01000048.1, forward strand.
AGCCGTTCGTGGGTGGTCGGGGCGCTGGCCTCGATGCCCCTGATCGACGGTGGCCGTAACCGCAACAACGTGGTGCGCAGCGAAGCGGCGCTCGAAGAATCGGTCGGCACCTATCGCCAGAGCGTGCTGGTGGCGTTCGCCGAAGTCGAGGACAACCTGTCGGGCCTGCGCATCCTGGCCGGCCAGTCGGCGCAGATCGACGCTGCAGTGGTCTCGGCGCGCCGTTCGGCCGACCTGGCGCAGAAGCTGTATGACGCTGGCCGGTCGAGCTACCTCGAACTGCTCGATGCGCAGCGCAACCTGGCGGCGGTGGAACGCAGCGCGGTGCAGCTGCGTGGCGACCGCGCGCTGACGACCGTGGCGTTGATTCGTTCGCTGGGCGGTGGTTGGGATGCGCCGCAGGCGGGAGCGGCTACGCTGGCGCAGCGCTGATTTAACGTTTTATCCCTGGCAGATTGTTTGCCCTTTGCGGCGGTGCGTGCGAGCGTATCGCCGCTTTTTTATGCAGTTTGCGTTACTGCGACTGAGCACTATCCGTAAAAACCGACCTCGCGCTGGTGTCGGATGGCGAGAATCAGGACGGCATCCTGCTCCGCTTCATAGCTGTAGAGGGCGATATATCCGGTTTTCGCATGCGAAATGACGAGTTCACGCAGATCGTGTTCTGCCAGGCGACCGATGAGTGGGTGCCGGACGAGCACCTGCACCGCCTCGTCAATCAAATCGAGTGTCTCAAGCTGTGCGTTGACGCCTTCGGGCGCAAGAAAATCACCGATCCGTTCAAGGTCAGCCAGCGCACGACTGGAATAGCTTATTCTCGCCATGGCTTCTTGGCGGGCCTGCCAACTTGACCATCCTGCAGACGCTGGCGAAGGTAGGTCCGTACCTCCTCGGCCGGATGGCCTTCGCCATTTTCCAGCATCTCTGTTCTTGCTTGGCGCGCCTGCGCAACGAAGGTCGCGCGCTGCTCAACAGCGTGGGAAGCCTGGCGGATTGCGTCCACCATGAATGCGTGGGGACTGATTCCGAGCTCTTGAGCAGCGTTGGCTGCGCGCTTTTTGAGTTCATCGGGGAGCTTGAGTGATGTTGTCGACATGGTAGGCGTCATTTTTATGTGGTGCTACTAAGGTAGCACCTTCGTGGCCGGGTTTCAAGACGTTAGGCAAGACCGTCGCTACAATGTCGTCATGCAGATTGCAACTCCCGCCACTCTCATCGGCTTGGCGCCGGTACTCGACGCCGGCGTACGCATCCTCGTGCTGGGTAGCTTTCCTGGCGCCGCTTCACTAGCCGCAGGACAGTATTACGCCCATCCGCGTAACCAGTTCTGGCGCCTAATTTCCAGCGTCGTGGACGAGGATCTGGCAGCGCTGCCTTACGCCGAACGCTTGTCTCGACTGCTGGAGCATGGTGTCGGCCTGTGGGACGTGCTGGGAGAATGTGAGCGTGTTGGCAGCCTGGATTCGGCAATTCGAAAGCCGGCTGCCAATGACTTTGACCGCCTGCGTGAGTTATGCCCCATTCTGGACACGGTTGGCTTCAATGGTCAGGCATCCGGGAAGTTTGCGCCTCAGTTTGCCGCTGCCGGATATCGCACCGTTGTCCTACCATCAAGCTCGCCCGCGCACATGGCAATGTCGTTCGAGCAAAAATATGAAATCTGGCGCAGGCTGCACAGCGATGAATAGCACACATAGGGAACCTCTAACCGTGATTTGATCTTGCAGTAGCCAATTCATGCGTCCGAAATTGCAAAGACAAAAGAATATGTACAAACTAATGTTTTTTGCAAATGGAGAGGCCATGTATATATTGGACGAAGGTCGTGCTGCGTTCCTGGATTTTCTGCGTAATCTGACGCCGCAAGTGTTGCTGCTCTCCTTAGCCTTGGTTATTGGAGCCAAGTTGAATTTCGATAAAGTCGATGTGGGAAATTGGCTTCACACACTCATTTTCCTGTCGATCGTCATCACTGCAGTGTTAGCCGGATGTGCCAATACGACGCTCTTTATAAGCAAATTCGCTCCGTTGCAACAATTGCGCCATGACACGCATTTTGTTGGACCACGTTATCCCGAGAGCTTGAAAACGTTCAGAGCCTATGTTTGGAGCAGAAAAAAAGATTTACTGGAATTAGTATTTATCGTGCTGCTAGTGGAATTAAGCATCGTCGCAATCTTCATTCATTCTATATTTGCGGCATCCAAGATGTCGCTGTAGTGAAGGTGCAGGTGTGTTGGCAGAGCGATTCATTGCAGCCGCGTCCCCGTCGTGGCCACCTTTCGCAAATACGCCAGCTTGGCCGAATACACCTCGCGCATATCCCCGCGCGTGCTGTGATCGACCGCCAGCGCGATCTGCTCGCGCGCATCGCCCAGGTGCCCGAGCTTGAGATGCGCGATCCCCAGCCAGAATCTGAACTCGTCGTTGTACGGCGCCCGTTTCACCTCGCGCGCGAAGTGCGTCACGGCCTGGTCGAAATCGCCGGCCTTGAGCGCCACCATGCCCTGGTCGAAGTAGTGATAGGGCGGCGTCGGCTCGATCGCCGCGATCCGTTTGGCCAGTGCCTGCGCCTCTTGCGGCCGGCCCAGCGCGAGCAATAGCGGCTCGAGGTTGCGCAGCACCGCCAGGTTTTCCGGCTCTTGCACGAGTGCGGCCTGGAAGGTGCGTTCGGCCAGCGCCAGCTCGCCGCGGCGCTGGTAGATCACAGCCAGGGTGTTGAGCGTGCCTGCCTTTCCCGGCCGGGCCTCGACCGAGGCCCGCGCCCACCAGTAGGCATCGTCGACGCTGCCCAGCACCAGCGCTTCGGCCGCGCGGTTGTTCAGGTACAGGGCGACGATGTCCTGTTCGTCCAGCTCGCGGGTGCGGAACTTCGCTGCGTCCTCGCGCGGGATGAAATCGACGACCAGCATTCGCTCGGGGCTATAGCCACCTAGGGTATCCGTGAGGCGCTGTCCCAGGCCGATATTGATGTGGGCACTGGCCAGGTAGAGCCCCGCGGTTCGGCTCCAGCTGCTGTCGACGTCCACGCTCTGGAAGTGCACCGGCATGCCGAGCTCCTTGGCGAAGGCGGCGGTCATGATCACCAGTGACAGGCAGTTGCCCATGCGCGCGGCGTAGGTCTCGCTGGCCGTGCGCGTGATCCGGGATTCGTATTCGAGCTTGAGGTCGGTCTTGCTGTAGAGCGCCTCGACCAGGCCGTGGCGCATGCCCTTGGCGCGCAGCAGGTGGCGGAAGGACGGACTCCCGAGATAGGCGCGCATCTCGGGCGTGAGCGTAAACAGTTCACTGGCGCCGACCGGTTCGGATGGCGGCGCGAAGCGCTCATCGGCGAACAGCGCAGGTGGTGGCGCAGGGGAGGGAGCGGTGCTGGCGCAACCGCCCAGCAGCAAGGACAGCGACAGCCATCCGATGGCGAGGGTTTTCATGTCTCCTCCCTGTACGCGCGGGTATTTACATCCCAGTATCCGCTTGCGTCAGGCAGAAGTAAAGCGCGTCAATCCTCGTGGAAGGCTTCCAGCAATTCGTCCAGGATCTCGGCGGTTTCTTCGTCCGACAAACCGAGATAGGCGCAGGCCGCAGCGCCGCCCTTGTTCCACTCGTTCGACTCGGCGTGGCCCTGGTAGCGGCAGATCGCGTTCTCGGCCAGCAGCGACAGCGCCACCAGCGAGCGCACCGGCGCGGCGGTGGATGCGTCGTCGATCACGGCGTAGTCGTGGTGGTGCAGGATGGCCCAGGAGACGTGGTCCGACAGGCCCCAGTTACGCGCCAGCAGGCAGCCGACGGCGGCGTGGCTGGTGTCGTGGCGCTCGACTTCGAGCGCCGTGAAGGGGCGGACGGCTTCGAGCGAGGCCGCGCCATAGGTGACGTTGTAATCCTTGAAACGCTCCATCAAGAGCGGCACGCCGGTGTCGCAGAACAGGCCGAAGGTGTGGGCCACATCCGTCTCGCCCATGCGCAGGCGGCGCGACAGGAACACCATTGCCTGCGCGCGGCGGGTGGAGATGTCCCAGAAGCTGGCCAGGGTCGCGCTATTGGCGGGAATCGCCTGGCGCGCCAGCAGGCCGGTCATCATCGCGGCGACCTGGTTAATGCCCAGGAACAGGATGGCCTGCTCGACCGACTTGGCCTTGCGCCGGCCGCCGTAGATAGCCGAATTGGCAAGTTTCAGGAGCGCGCCGGACATGCCGACGTCGCTCGCGACGATCTTGCCGATCGCGTCCAGCGAGGGATCTTCCGCTGAGAGTTCGCGCTGCAGGTCGGCGAGCAGGCTGGGCCGCGGCGGGATGCGGATCGACTTGATCAGGGCATCGACCTGGTCAATCTGCTGGATGGGCTCGACGACGGTGTTCATGGAAGTTGGAGGCGCGAATATGCTTCGCGGAAATGCGGAGGACCTTGCCACTATACCCGAGTCATTTCGATATTGCAGCATGGCAATGCCATTATCACTCTGTCCTTGTATCAATTTCACCAAAACGGCGGGTCGCGCTGTCCCGCGCTAGAATCGGCGCATGGTGATTTCTACAATTGCAGGGATCGATTTCTCGCAGCCGGCGGAGATCGTCGCGCAGGGGCTGATCGGCGTCACGGTGCTGGTGGACGGTGTCGGCGGGCGTATCGTCGAGACCGAAGCCTACGACCATGAAGACCCGGCCTCGCATGCCTATTCCGGGCCGACCGAGCGCAATGCGTCGATGTTCGGACCGCCCGCGCATGCCTATGTGTACAGGTCGTATGGCATTCACTGGTGCCTGAACTTCGTGTGCCAGGAGGCTGGTCACGGCGCCGGGGTGTTGATCCGTGCGCTGGAGCCGGTGGCGGGGCTGGATGTCATGCGCGTGCGGCGCGACGCGCAGGATGAGCGGCTGTTGTGCTCCGGGCCGGGCAAGCTGTGCCAGGCGCTCGGTGTCACGCGCGCCCATAACGGCATGGCGTTGTCGGAATCGCCATTCGAGCTGCTGCCGGCCGCACCGGGGTTGACGCTCGTGGCGGGGCCGCGCATCGGCATCTCGAAGGCGGTCGACGTGCCGTGGCGCTTCGGGCTGGCCGGCTCGAAGTTCGTGAGCCGGCCGTTCCGCTAGCCGGCAGCAGTTCAGGCGCGGCGCCGCGCAGGTGCTGCGGGCAGGGCGCGCACCGGGCCGCCCCGCATCGCGCTGCCCGCTACGCGCCGTTCTCCCACGCCCTGGAAGCCGGCGTCCGGCGCTTCCTGCGCCACCGCTTCGTGCTGCGCCTCGTCGCTCGAAGCGTCGCCATCGAGGCCGGGCGCGATGCGGAAGATCGCCACCGCTCTGGCCAGGTTGACGGTCTGCTCGTGCAGGCTCTCGGCCGCCGCCGCGGCCTGCTCGACCAGGGCCGCGTTCTGCTGGGTCATGCCGTCCATCTGCCCGACCGCGCGATTGACCTCGGCAATGCCGTCGGCCTGCTCGGTGCTGGCAATGCTGATGCGGCCGATGATATCGTTCACCTGGCGCACCGAGGACACGATGTCGCCCATGCTGGCGCCGGCCTCGCTGACCGAGGCGTTGCCGCGCTCGATGATGCTTACCGAGTCGGCGATCAGGCCCTTGATCTCCTTGGCCGCCGCCGCCGAGCGCTGGGCCAGCGTGCGCACTTCGGACGCCACGACCGCGAAACCGCGACCCTGTTCGCCGGCGCGCGCCGCCTCCACCGCCGCGTTCAGGGCCAGGATATTGGTCTGGAACGAGATGCCGTCGATGACGCCGATGATCTCGACGATCTTGCGCGAGCTGGCCTGGATCGATTCCATCGTCGTCACCGCCTGCTGCACCGCCTGGCCGCCGCGCGAGGCCAGTTGCGCCGCTTCTGCCGCCAGCTCGGAGGCCTGGCGCGCATTGCTGGCATTGTCCTTGACGGCCGTGGTCAGGGTCTCCATGGTGCTGGCGGTCTGCTCGAGCGAGCCGGCCTGCATCTCGGTGCGGGTCGACAGGTCGAGGTTGCCGCTGGCGATTTCCTGCGACGCCGTGTCGATCGAGCGCACCGCATTCATTACGCTGTGCAGGGCGGCGTTCAGGCGTGCGATGGTGTGGTCGAGCGCGCGCGCGGTGTCGTCGATCTCGTCGCGGCCTTTGGCCTGCAAGGGCGGCGCGTCCAGGCGCCCCTCGGCCAGTTCGCCGACCGTGTGCGCGATCGCGTTGATCCCGCCCAGCATCGAGCGGCGCACCAGCATCGTCACCACCAGCGACAGCCCGATCGACAGCAGCACCAGGCCGGCCATGGTCCAGCCCAGGCTGCGAAATTCTACCTTGGCGGCGGCGTGGGCATCCTCGCTCATCTTTTTCTCGAGCTGGGCCAGGCGGGTCAACTCGGCGTCGAGCGCCACGAACTGCTGCTCGGCCGTCTGCATCGAGTTGGTGGCGATCGACTGGTCGACCGATGCCATTTCGATGGTCTCGCCGACCGCCTTGCGGTAGCGCGCCAGCGCCGCCTGCGAGGCTTCGATCGGCGCGCGTTCATTCGCCTCTGCTCCTAGCGCGAACTTGCCCAGCTTGTCGCCGATGGCGGCGTGCTTGCGCCCGATGTCCGCGGTCAGGGCGGTCAGCCGGTTCTGGGCGAAGCTGCCGTTGACCCAGGCCAGCAGCTGGTAGGCGTTGGCGTGCGCGAAGCGCGCCTCGCCGGCGACGTCGGCCACCGCCTGCAGGCGCGCGGCGCGCACCTGCACCATGTGTTCGAGCGAAGCGTTCTGGCGCACCATGCCGTAGTAGGCGGCCGCCGAGAGCAGGGTCAGCAGGACGAGCACGAGTCCCGGGGCCAGCAGCAGTTTCTGGCCGATCCGCAGTTTGTTCAGCATGGGAATCACTCCGCAAGAATGGGCCGCCAGCGCGGCATGCGCGATGGCGGCAGGGCAGGGCTTATTTCTTGTAGATGCCGGCTTCGAGCACCACGTCGTCGACCAGCAGGATATACGTGGTCTTCGGCTCGATCTTGCCGGTGGTCGGATTCTTGTACTGGTAATCGACCCAGCCCTTGCCCTTGGCCGCGGCCAGTTCGATGATTTCGCGCCGGTATTTCTTGCCGTTCGCATCCGGCACGTCGGTCAGGTCCTTGCCGACGATCGATGGGTTGTAGGGGTGGGCGAGCACGATGCCGGTCTTGACGTCGCGCAGGTCGACATACAGCGCGCCCTGGACGAAACTCGGGTCCTTGGCGTTAATAAGCCTCATCATCTCGGCCTTGCCCTTGGCCTTGATCACGGCGGCGCCGCGCTCGGCCATCGCGATGGCGTCCTTCTCGGTCGGCTCGTTGGCCAGGGCGTTGGTGGAGGCCAGCCCCAGGCACAGGGCGGCGGCGGTGGCGATCATCTTCATGGGTGGCTTCCTTTCGTGTAAATGCAAGTAGGATATTTCTCAAGCGCACGCACTAATGTACCGAGCCGTGACCACGCCGGATTGCGTTCGCACAACGGCAGAGGTCGAGGAGCGACCGCGTTGTGTCCATGCCTCATTTATTCCTACCGCGCCAGAGGTTTGTCCTAAACAGGTCACGAGCCAGCAGTCGGATTGATTGATGGCAATTCCTGTTGCATACGGGATCCCTAAGATAGGTGCTTCCCGGCAACTCGCTGCCGGTTCCCCGTCATCTTCCTGGAGAATTCTCGTGACCACGACTGCACCGACGCCCTCCAAGTTCAAGCCGCATACGCGCCAGACCATCGTCACCGCGCGCCAATGGGAATGGCTCACGCCCGAGCTGCAGGAAGCCGTGCAGGTGGTATCCCACGTGCTGCCGTTTCGCACCAATGCCTATGTGATGGATGAGCTGATCGACTGGAAGCGCGTGCCCGACGATCCGATCTACCGCCTGACCTTCCCGCACCGCGACATGCTGCCGGCCCAGGAATACGAGCAGTTGCGCGAACTGGTGCTGGTCAGGAAAGACGACGCCGCGATCGCGCGCCTGGTGCACGACATCCGCATGCGCATGAACCCGCACCCGGCCGGCCAGATGACGCACAATGTGCCGCGCGTGAACGATGCGCCGCTCAGGGGCTTGCAGCACAAGTACAAGGAGACCGTGCTGTTCTTCCCCAGCGCCGGCCAGACCTGCCACGCCTACTGCACCTTCTGCTTCCGCTGGCCGCAGTTCGTCGGCATGGACGACATGAAGTTCGATGCGCGCGAGTGCGGCGAATTGGTGGCTTACCTCAAGATGCATCCGGACGTGACCGATGTCCTGATCACCGGCGGCGATCCGATGATCATGAATACGCGCTCGCTTGCCGAATTCCTCGAGCCGCTGCTGGCGCCAGAACTCGCCCACATCCAGAACATCCGCATCGGCACCAAGTCGGTGGCGTATTGGCCGCAGCGCTTCGTGTCGGACAAGGACAGCGACGACTTGCTGCGGCTGTTCGAGAAGGTGGTCGCGAGCGGGAAGAACCTGGCCATCATGGGCCACTACAACCACGCGGTCGAGATCCGCCAGCCGATCGCCCAGCAGGCGGTCAAGCGCATCGTCGGCACCGGCGCCACCTTGCGCATGCAGGGCCCGCTGATCCGCCACATCAACGAAGACCCGAAGAGCTGGGCCGAGCTGTGGACCACCGGCGTGCGCCTGGGCGCCATTCCCTATTACATGTTCGTCGAGCGCGACACCGGCCCGCGCGACTACTTCGCGCTGCCGCTGGCGCGCGCCCACGAGATCTTCCAGGAGGCGTATTCGATGGTCTCGGGCCTGTCGCGCACCGTGCGCGGGCCGTCGATGAGCGCCTTCCCGGGCAAGGTCGTGATCGACGGCGTGGTGACGATCAACGGCGAAAAGCTGTTCGCGCTGCAGTTCCTGCAGGCGCGCAATCCCGATTGGGTGCGCCGGCCCTTCTTCGCCAAGTTCGACGCCAATGCAACCTGGCTCGATCACCTGAAACCCGCTTTCGGGCGCGACCGCTTCTTCTTCGAGCTGGAAAGCGGCGGCCCGCTGCGCGGCCCCGGCGGCAGGGTGATCCCGCTGGTGCCGGTCGGCCAGCGCGGCGAAGCCCAGGCCGACGCGGCCTGACGCGCCGGCCCGGGTCCGGCGATGCAGCCCGCTAGCGCCATGGCGGCGCCTGGACCCCTGCGCCTGTCCGGCGTGAGGGTATTCTTCTACGTGTTCCTGCCGTTCGCGCTGGGGCACTACCTGTCTTCGCTGCTGCGCAACGTGAACGCGGTGCTGGCCTCGCACCTGGTGGGCGCGCTGGCGCTCACGCCGGGCCAGCTCGGGCTGCTCACCAGCGCCTTCTTCTTCGCCTTCGCCCTGGTCCAGCTGCCGGTCGGGATGGCGCTCGACCGCTACGGTCCGCGCCGGGTGCAGGTGGCGATGCTGCTGCTGGCGTCCGGCGGCGCGCTGCTGTTCGCGCACTGCAGCAGCTTTGCTGGCCTGCTGGCGGCGCGCGCCGTGATGGGCTTCGGCCTGGGGGGCTGCTTCATGGCAGCGGTCAAGGCGATCTCCACCTGGATCGCGCCGAACCGGCTGCCGTCGGTGCACGGCTACCTGATCGCGGTCGGCGGCCTGGGCGCGGCCAGCGCCACCATGCCGGTGCGCGCCGTGCTCGAATACACCGATTGGCGCGGCCTGTTTTGCCTGCTGGCGGCGCTGGTGGCCTGTACCGGCCTGTTGATCGCGCTGCTATACCCGAAGGCCGACGGCCCGGCCGCGCGGCGCGGCGCGCTGCTGCCGGCCCTGCGCGAAGTGTGGGGCGCGCCGAGCTTTCGCGCGGTTGCTTCGCTGGTGCTGATCCCGCATGCGGTGTTCTTTGGCGTGCAGGGCTTGTGGATCGGCCGTTGGTTGTCGGACGTGGGCCGCTTTTCCGAGCCCGCCGTCGCCTATCTGCTCTACCTGGGCATGGCGGCGGTGGTGTTCGGCGCGATCGCGGTCGGCATGGCCACCGAATGGGCGGGGCGGCGCGGCATGCCGCCGCTCGACGTGGCGGCCGCCGGCATCACCTTTTTCGTGCTGGTGCAGGCGGCCATGGTGGTCGGCCATCGGCCGAGCTTCGCGATGCTGTCGGTGATGTTCACGCTGGTAGGCACGATCACCGGCATCGAATACGCGATCGTGGCGCAATCGATGCCGCGCGAGTTGACGGGCCGCGCCGCTACTTTTCTCAACCTGTTGATCTTCATCGGCGCCTTCGTGGTGCAGGCCGGCTTCGGGCTGGTGATCGGGCTGTGGACCCCGGATCTGCTTGGCCGCGCGCCGCCCGAAGCCTACCGCGCCGCGTTTGCCCTGCTGGTGCTGATCCAGCTGCCCGGGCTGTGGCGTTTCGCGCGCCGGCGCACGGCGCCGGATTCGGCAGGGCTTGCTCAGCCGTAACGTGTGAGGCCGCATCCGTTGTCAGATACACTTCTTCCATTCTGTATTCTTGGGGAAAGTCATGCGCCAACCACTTCCGGCCCTGTGCGCAGGCGCCGCCATGCTCGTCTTGGCGGCCTGCGGCGACAAATCGACCTTGCCGATGGGTGCCGACGTCGGTTCGCAGCCGACCTTGAAGGCGCCCAACGAGACCCTGATCCCGACCGTGAACATCGCGCCGGCCAGGGGCTGGCCGTCGAACATGACGCCGACCCCGGCGCCGGGCCTGGCGGTCAATGCCTTCGGCACCGCGCTCGACCATCCGCGCTGGATCTATGTGCTGCCCAACGGCGACGTGCTGGTGGCCGAGTCGAATGCGCCGGAGCGCCCCGCCAAGAAGGGCATCGGCAACTGGGTAACGAGCAAGGTCATGGAGCGCGCCGGCGCCGGCGTGCCGAGCGCGAACCGCATCAGCCTCTTGCGCGACGCGGATGGCGACGGCGTGGCCGAGTTGAAAAGCGTGTTCCTCAAGGACCTGCATTCGCCATTCGGCATGGCGCTGGTGGGCGACTCGCTGTACGTGGCCAATACCGATGCGGTGGTGCGCTTTCCGTACAAGGAAGGCGCGACCGAGATCCTCGACAAGCCGCAGCAGGTGGCGCCGCTACCGGGCGGCCCATTGAACCACCACTGGACCAAGAACATCATCGCCAGCAAGGACGGCAGCAAGTTGTACGCCACCGCGGGCTCGAACAGTAACGTCGCCGAGAACGGCATGGACCAGGAAAAGGACCGCGCCGCGATCCTCGAGATCGATATCGCGAGCGGAAAAACGCGCGTGTTCGCCTCGGGCCTGCGCAATCCCAACGGCATGGCCTGGAATCCGGAAACGGGCGCCTTGTGGACGGTGGTGAACGAGCGCGACCTGATCGGCAGCGACCTGGTGCCCGACTACCTGACCTCGGTGAAGGATGGCGGCTTCTATGGCTGGCCGTACAGCTACTTCGGCAAGAACGTCGACACCCGCGTCAAGCCGCCGCGGCCCGACCTGGTGGAGCAGGCGATCGTGCCGGACTACGCGCTGGGCGCCCACGTGGCGGCGCTGGGCCTGGCCTTCTACGAAGGATCGCTGCTGCCGGCGCATTACAGGAACGGCGCCATCATCGGCAACCACGGTTCCTGGAACCGCAAGCCGCGTTCGGGCTATAACGTGGTGTTCGTGCCGTTCAAGGATGGCCGGCCTGCGGGCAAGCCAGTCGACATGCTGACCGACTTCGTCAACAAGGATGGCGAGGCCCATGGCCGTCCGGTCGGCGTCGCGATCGACCGGAAAGGGGCGGTGCTGGTGGCCGACGACGTCGGCAACGTGATCTGGCGCGTGGTGCCGGATCCCGGCTGATGCGCCGTCAGGCGCAGCCCCTCACCAGCAGGACCGGCATCCCGGTCCATGCGATCGCCACGAAGGCCAGCACCGCGCTGGCCGCCGCCACATAATCCACGAACTCGGTCGACCCTTGCCGCAGGCGCTTGCCGGCGGCGGCGCCGGTCCACGCGCAGGCCAGCATGGCCAGCAGCGTGACGCCGCCCAGCAGCCACGGGTTCGGCCCTTCGGGCCGCCACGCGCCCGGTGTGCACTGGGCGGCCGCCACGATGTAGCTGAAACCGAAGTGCGCGGCCCAGATCAGGAAGGGAAGCGAGGCGCGCGTGGCGCGCCGGAAGAATTGGTCGTCCATGTTCAATCCATCACCAGCAGCAGGCCGCGGATCACCACCATGGCGGTGAGGCCCTGCAGGGTCACGTAATGCCAGATCAGCGCGATATTGTCGCGCGTGGCGCGGTTGTCCGGCTTGACCAGGCCGCGCCAGGCGCGCACGCACAGGTAGGGTGCGGCCAGCAGCAGCACCAACAGCATCACGCCCTGGAAGCCGAGCATGATCGAGATCGACGCATTCCACGCATCGCGGGTAGAGTCCAGGTGCACCAGGCGCCAGCTGTGCACGTCCAGCAGGAAAGCGGCCGTGGTGCAGGCCAGCGCTGCCAGCGTGGTCCAGGCCATGCCGTGGCCCTTCAGGCGCCCGCTGAACCAGACCAGGGCGGAGCCAAGCAGCAGCAGGATGGCCGCGCCGATGGTGTACATTCCGTCCGGCAGCGAGGCGCCCGGCGGCGGGCAGATCTCGAGCCGCATCGAGGTATGGATATAGGTGTAGGCAAAGGACCAGAAGATCCCGTAGATCACGATCAGCATGATGAAGGTGCCCCACCACGAATGCGAGGCCATGCCGCGCGCCCCGATGGGCAGCTCGATGCCGCCGCCGATCGGCGCTTTCACCATATTGACGCTGCGGTCCGATTCCCACAGCCAGCCGATGATGGACGCGATCGCGATGAAGCCGCAGATGAACGCCAGCAGCATCGCCTTCACGGTCAGCAGCAGGAAGAACCCGGCCGTGCCGGCGGCGCCGATCACGGTCAGCCAGCTGTCTCCCGGCAGGATCATCAGGTAGGCCGGGCGGGCAGCGACCGGGCTGGTGGCGATGGTCTCGCGGCGGCCGGTGACGGTATTGGGCAGGTAGTGGCGGCCTTCTTCGACTTCCTTCGACAGGGTCGGCTGGTCCCATAGCGGGTCATCCGAGGTGACGATCGGGATGCTGCGGTTGCCGTAATCCTCGGACGGCAGCCATTCGAGGGTCGCCGCATTCCATGGATTGCCGACCTCCTTCGTTGGGCGGCGCAGGGTGCGGGTGGCGTCGACGATCATCAGCAGGATGCCGAGCGCGAACATGAAGGCGCCGACGGTCGAGACCATATTGAGCCAGTCCCAGCCCATCTCGTGCGAATAGGTATAGACCCGGCGCGGCATGCCGTACAGCCCCGTGAAGTGCATCGGGAAGAAGGTGATGTTGAAACCGCCGAACAGCAGCCAGAAGATCGGCTTGGCCCAGCGCTCCGACATCTGGTTGCCGTTGACGAGCGGCATCCAGTAATAGATCGCGGCGAACACCGGGAACACCATGCCGCCGATCAGCACATAGTGCAGGTGGGCCACGATGAAATAGGTGTCGTGCGCCTGCCAGTCGAACGGGATCACGGCCACCATCACGCCGGTCAGGCCGCCGAGCACGAAGATGAACATGAAGCCGAGCATGAACAGCGTAGGAGCATTCAGCTTGATGCGGCCACTCCATAATGTGGCGATCCAGCCGAACACCTGGATGCCGGTCGGGATCGCGACCGCCATGCTGGCCGCCGAGATCAGGCTCATCTCGAGCACGCCCAGGCCGGCGGTGAACATGTGGTGGGCCCACAGGCCGAAGCTGAAGATGCCCACGCCCACCAGCGCCACCACGATCACGCGCCGTCCCACCAGGCGGTTCTGGGCGATGGTCGGGATCATGGTCGAGATCATGCCGGCCGCCGGCAAGAAGATGATGTAGACCTCGGGGTGGCCGAAGAACCAGAACAGGTGCTGCCAGATCAGCGGATCGCCGCCGCGTTCCGGGTCGAAGATCGGCATATTGAAGGCACGCTCGAGCTCGAGCAAGGCGGTGCCGGCGATCACGGCCGGGAAGGCGATGATGATCATCACGCCCACCACCAGCATCGCCCACGCATACACCGGCATGCGGCGCAGGGTCATGCCCGGCGCACGGGTGAACAGGATGCCGACGATCAGTTCGATCGCGCCGGCGATGGCCGAGATCTCGATGAAGCCGATCCCCAGCAGCCAGAAGTCGGCGTTCAGGCCGGGCGAATACTTCATGCCGGTCAGCGGCGGGTACATGAACCAGCCGCCGTCAGGCGCCAGGCCCCAGAACAGCGTGCAGAAGAAGGCCAGGCCGCCGAAGGCGTAGGCCCAGAAGGCATACGCCGACAGGCGCGGGAAAGGTAGATCGCGCGCGCCGAGCATGTTCGGCAGCAGGTAGACCGCGATCGCCTCGACGATGGGGATCGCGAACAGGAACATCATCACGGTGCCGTGCATCGTGAAGATCTGGTTATAGGTGCTGGCCGCCACCAGGTCGTTGTCCGGCACCGCCAGCTGTACCCGCATGATCAGGGCCAGGATGCCGGCCAGGATGAAGAACAGGATCGCGGTGCCGATGTACAGCAGGCCGATATTGGTGTTGTTGACCGACTTGAAGAAACGCCAGCCGCGCGGGGTTTCCCAGATCTCTTCGAGGCGGGTCAGCTCCAGCGGCGGCCGGGGCAGGGAGTTAGGCAACTCATCGGGTGAATGAGCGTTCAGGGTCGTGTCGCGCGTCGTCATTTCAGGTGCTCGAGGTAGGTGGCCAGCGCGCGCAGGGTTTCGCCGTCCAGGTCTTGTGAAGGCGGCATGAACACGCCCGGCTTGATGGCTTGCGGGTCGGCGATCCAGCCGGCCAGCGTGCCGCGGTGATTGCGCAGGGTGCCGGCCGCGATCTCGCGACGGCTGCCGACGTGGGTCAGGTCGGGACCCAGGCGCGAGGTGTCGGCGATCCTTGCCTGCTCGGAGAATGGCGGTACGTCGGTCACGCCGCGGATTGTATGGCAGGCCTGGCATTGCTGGTCCAGGAAGGCGTCGCGGCCGCGCTGCAGCACCGTGGTGTCGGCCGGCAGCGCGGGCCGGGCCTGGCGCGCCAGCCAGGCGTCGAACTCGGCGCGCGGCAGGGCGATCACGTGGAAGGCCATGCGCGCATGCTGCTCGCCACAGTATTCGGCGCACTGGCCGCGGTAGACGCCCGGCTTGTCGGCGCGCAGGGTCAGGCCGGTGACGCGGCCCGGGATCATGTCGCGCTTGCCGGCCAGGGCCGGCACCCACAGGCTGTGGATCACGTCGGACGCCGTCATGCCGAGGTAGACCGATTCGCCGACCGGGATGTGGATCTCGTTGGCGGTAATGATTTCACGGTTGGTAGTTGGATCGCGGTAGCGCACTTCCCACCACCACATCTTGCCGGTGACCGAGATGGTCAGCGCATCGTGCGAGGTCTGGGGCGCGAGCTGTGCGCTGCGCCAGGTGCTCCAGGCCAGAAGAGCGGTGAGCACCACGACCGGGAAGGCGATGCCGGCGCCAAAGATCCAGATGGCCGGCCGGATCGGCCGCGCCTGGCGCCGCATGGCCAGGGCCAGCAGGGCCATCACGAAGACAAAGATCAGCGTGCCGCCGACGAACAGCACCCAGGTGAACTGGTGGATGATGGCGGCGTCGGCGCCGGCCGGGTGGAGGACGGATTGCAGGTCTTTCATTGGAGCGTGTACATGAAAGCGGCCATATGACGTGCCTCTTCTTCGGAAATGCCGAGCGCCGGCATCAGCGTGCCGGGCTTGACCGCGGGCGGATTGCGCAGGAATCGGATCATGTTCTCGGGCTGGTTCGGGATGCTGCCGGCGATATAGCTCAGGCGGCCCATGTACTGCAGCGAGGGGCCGGCGTCACCGTTCGTGCCCTGCACCTCGGGAATGAAATGGCAGGCAGCGCACTGGTATTGCTGGGTCAGCAGGCGGCCGCGCTCCGGATCGCCGCCGTCGACGCGGGTCGGTTTCTCCTGGCTGCTACAGGCGCTCGCCAGCACCGCGCACAGCAGCATGGCGCTGGCGCGCCATGCAACAGGCAGGCGATCGTAAAGACAGATATTCATGCGCACGGTTGATTTTTCGTGAAAAAGCTGTGGCTTTTATAATACAAGAAATTCGATGTCATTTTTTTAACTGAACGCCCTAGGCCATGCTATCCAATCGCGCACGACTTATTGTCAAGACCATGGTGCTGACCCTGCTGGGGGCAGGGCTGATCGGCGCCGTCATCGGCCTGATCGTGCTGCGCGGCGGCTTCTACAATATCGCCGCCACCCAGCAGCACTACCCGCTGATCTACACCGTCTTCGAGGAAGGCTTGCAGTACTCGGTACAGAACCATGCGCGCCATATCCAGGTGCCTGAGGGACTGGGCACGCGCGAGCAGGTGCTGCGCGGCGCCGCCGTCTACAAGGCCAACTGCATCGGGTGCCATGGCGGGCCGGGCGTGGCACCACTCAAGCAGGGCATGAGCATGCAGCCGGTGCCGGGGCCGCTGGTCGACGCCGACGTCAACTGGGAAACCCGCGAGCTGTACTGGATCACCCGCAACGGCATCAAGATGAGCGGCATGCCGGCCTGGGAATACCACCTGAGCGATAGCGACATCTGGGCCGTCGTCGCCTTCGTGGCGACCATGCCGGACATGACGCCGGAGGATTTTCGCCGCCTGACCTCGGCCCAGGACGCCGCGGCAAACGCAACGCAAGGAGAGCAGCCATGAGCGCAGCACGCATCCCGGCGATGATGGCGCTGGCCGTGCTGGTGGCGGCCTGCGGGCCGACGCGGCCGGCGCCCGGCATCCAGGGCGACCCCGAACGCGGCAAGATCGCGCTGACCCAGTATGCCTGCCATTCCTGCCACGCCGTGCCGACCGTCGCCGGCTCGAAAGTCTTTGTCGGCCGTCCGCTCGAGGACATGGCCGAGCGCCGCTACATCGCCGGCAAGGTGCCCAATACCCAGGCCAACCTGGTGCGCTGGATCATGGATCCGCAGGCGATCGACCCGGGCAACGCGATGCCGGCCATGGGCGTGAGCGAGCGCGATGCGATCGACATCAGCGCTTATCTGCTAAGCCAGTAGCCGATCCTTGGTATCATCGCCGGTTTGACGCGGGCCGCCACGGCCTGCGCGTTCACGACCGAGGAAGAATCATGAGATTGGTGCGCTATGGCCGCCCTGGCAAAGAGAAGCCGGGCCTGTTCGACGAAGAGGGCCGCCTGCGCGACCTGTCCGGGATCATCGACGACATCGATCCTTCGCAGCTTTCCAGCAAGGCGCTGCGCAAGCTGGCGAAAGTCGACCAGAAAACCCTGCCGCTGGTGCGCGGCAACCCGCGCCTGGGCGTGCCGGTCAAGGGCGTCGGCAAGTTCATCGGCATCGGCATGAACTATGCCGACCACGTTGCCGAGACCAAGTCCGCGATGCCGAGCGAGCCGGTGTTCTTCACCAAGGCGATCAGCTCCCTGAACGGCCCGGACGATGTTATCCAGCTGCCGAAAGGCGCGAAGAAAACCGACTGGGAAGTCGAGCTGGGCGTGATCATCGGCGAGCGCGCGCAGTATGTGAGCGAAGAAGAGGCGCTGAAGTACGTGGCCGGCTACTGCGTGGTCAACGATGTCTCGGAGCGCGCCTTCCAGTTCGAGATGGGTTCGCAGTGGGACAAAGGCAAAGGCTGCGACACCTTCGGCCCGGTCGGCCCCTTCCTGGTCACGCGCGACGAAATCCATGACGTGCAAGACCTCGACCTCTACCTGGAGCTGAACGGCAAGCGCATGCAGACCGGGAATACGTCGAGCATGATCTTCAGCGTGGCGCAGATCGTCAGCTACGTGTCGCGCTTCATGACCCTGGAACCGGGCGACATCATCACCACCGGCACCCCGCCGGGCGTGGGCATGGGCCGTTCGCCGCAGCGCTTCCTGAAAAAAGGCGACCAGCTGCGCCTGGGGATCGCGGGGCTGGGCGAGCAGCAGGCCGAAGTCGTCGCGTTTCCAAAGTAAGACTTAGAGCCTATCCCGGTAGGTGGGGGGAAGCTCATGGCGATGCACACGCTTGCCAGGCGCGCCAGGAGCGACTCCCACCTATCGGGATAGGCTCCTAATCCGGCATGCGCCAGTCGCCCTCTTCGGGCACGCTGGTGCGCGCCGTATTCATCACCATGGCCAGGAAGGTGTAATAGCCGTTGATCCCGATGAGATCGACCACGCCGTGCTCGCCGAACAGCGCGAGCGCATCGGCATACACCGGGTCCGACACCGCCTTGTGCTCGTGCAGCTCGATGCAGAAGTCGTGCACCACCGCCTCGTCCACCAGCATGTCGCGCGGCCGCTCGCGCGCCGCGATGGCCGCGATGACCGACGACGGAATCCCCACCTGGGCCGCGATCGGCGCGTGGATCGCCCACTCCACCTGCTGGTCCCACTGGCGCGCCGTGACCAGGATCGCCAGCTCCGACAACCGTGCCCCGATCGCGCTGCGGTAGCGCAGGTATTCGCCCATGCGCTGCGCATGGCTCATCAGCTCGGGACTGCGCAGCAGCGGCACGAAGGGCCCGTAGACCGCTCCGCGCGGGCCGGCGGCGATTTCCCGTGCGGCGGCGCGCTGGGCGTCGGTCAGTTCGTGCTCAAGGATGGGGCCCAGACGCTCGCCCATATGCTCGCTCATGTGTTGTCCGTTAGTGATCCCAGGAAAATATTCGCACGGCCTGCGCTAAAAATCAAAAGAAGCCGTCGTCTGCGCGCTTATCGTCAAGTGTCGTCCCTACTGGAGGAGAGCCTGTCATGAGCCACATCATCCACCGCAGCCTGCGCCAGGTGCCGCCCCTCGCGGCCGGCGGCGAGGGCATCCTGCTACGCGACAGCAATGGCAAGACCTATATCGACGCCAGCAGCGGCGCCGCCGTATCTTCGCTGGGCCACGGCCACCCGGACGTGATCGCCGCCATGCACCGCCAGATCGACCGCTGCGCCTACGCCCACACGGCTTTCTTCACCACCGACGTGGCCGAGCAGCTGGCAGCGCGTCTGGTCGAGGGCGGGCCGCCGGACATGGGCGGCGTGTACTTCGTCTCGGGCGGGTCCGAGGCGATGGAGACCGCGCTCAAGCTGGCGCGCCAGTACTGGGTCGAGACGGGCGAGCCGCAGCGCACGCGCTTTTTGGCGCGCCGCCAGAGCTACCACGGCAACACCCTCGGCGCGTTGGGCGTGGGCGGCAACGAGTGGCGAAGGCAGCCCTTTGCGCCGCTGTTGAAGGACGCGCTGCGGGTCTCGGCCTGCTACGAGTATCGCGGCCGCGCGGCCCACCTGAGCGTGCACGACTACACCGCGGGCCTGCTCGACGAGCTCGAGACGACCATCCTGCGCGCGGGCGCCGAGAACATCATCGCCTTCGTGGCCGAACCGGTGGTCGGCGCGACCGGCGGCGCGATCCCGCCCACGCCGGGGTACTTCCAGGGCGTGCGCGAGATATGCGACCGCCATCGCATCCTGTTCATCGCCGACGAAGTCATGTGCGGCATGGGCCGCACCGGCACCATGTACGCGATCGAGCAGGACGGCGTGGCGCCCGACATCGTGGCCGTGGCCAAGGGCCTGGGCGCCGGCTACCAGCCGATCGGCGCGGTGCTGGCGCACAAGGCGATCGTTGACTGCCTGCGCAGCCGCAGCGGCATGTTCCAGCATGGGCACACCTATATCGGCCATCCGGTGGCCGCCGCGGCGGCACTGGCGGTGCAGCAGGTGATCGAGCGCGACGACCTGCTGGCGCGGGTGCGCAGCCGCGGCGCGGTCTTGCGCCGCATGCTGGGAGACGTGTTCGGGGTGCACGACCACGTGGGCGACATCCGCGGCCGCGGGCTGCTGCTGGCGCTGGAATTCGTGAAGGACCGCGAGACGAAGGAGCCGTTCGCGCCCGAGCGCAAGCTGCACGCGGCGCTCAAGGCCGAGGCGATGGCGCGCGGCCTGCTGGTCTATCCGATGGGGGGAACGATCGATGGGCAGCATGGCGACCATGTGCTGCTGGCGCCGCCGTTCATTGCGACCCCGGCCGACCTGTCGGAGATCGTGTCGCGCCTGGGCGATGCGGTGGAGGCGGCGCTGTCGACGTGACCGCGCCGCCAATGGGTGGCGACGTTTTGCGACGAGTTAGGCGACGACCTTGCGAATCCACTTCGCCATATCTTGCACCTCTTCCAGGCACAGCGTGTGCTGCATCTGGTAGGCATGCCACTCGACCTGGTAGCCGAGCGATTCGAGCACCTTGCGCGAATCTTCGGCGCGCGCGAACGGCACCACCGGATCCTGCACGCCATGCGCCATGAAGATCGGCGTGGCGAGGCTGGCCTCATGGCGCTCGGCGCCGGCGACGCCCGCCAGCGGCAGGTAGCCCGACAGGCACATCATGCCGGCCAGCGGTTCCGGGTGGCGCAGGCCCGTCTGCAAGGTCATCGCGCAGCCCTGCGAGAAGCCGGCCAGGATGATGCGCGAGGCCGGGATGCCGCGCTCCTTCTCGCGCGCGATCAGTGCTTCGACCTGCAGCTGCGAGGCGCGCAGGCCGGCTTCGTCTTCGCGCCGCACCAGGTCGGTGGCGACGATGTCGTACCACGAGCGCATCACATAGCCGCCGTTGATCGTCACGGGCATCGTGTTCGCATGCGGGAACACGAAGCGGATGCCGGGCAGGCCGGACAGGTCCAATTCGCGCACCATCGGCACGAAGTCGTTGCCGTCGGCGCCCAGGCCATGCAGCCAGACGATGGCAATGGACGGATTCGGCGCGGTTTCGATCTCGATGTTTTCAAGCAGCTGGGTCATGGCTCTCTTTTGTTAGGCGACGGGCGGGCGCAAGGCCGATTTGGGGCGGAAGGTCTTGCTCACCGCCGGATTGGTTTCCATATACGGGCCGCCGATCAGGTCGATGCAATAGGGGACGGCTGCGAAGATGCCGCCGACGACGGTGTTGCCGGCGTCGTCCTTCAGCCCCTCGAGGGTTTCCTTGATCGACTTCGGCTGGCCTGGCAGGTTCATGATCAGGGCAGCATGAGCGTCGGTCTCCCGAATGACGGCGGTCTGGCGCGACAGGATCGCGGTCGGCACGAAGCGCAGGCTGATCTGGCGCATCTGCTCGCCGAAGCCGGGCATCTCCTTGGTGGCGACGGCCAGCGTGGCCTCGGGCGTGACGTCGCGCCGCGCCGGACCGGTGCCGCCGGTGGTCAGCACCAGGTGGCAGCGTGCCGTATCGACCAGTTCGACCAGGGTCGCTTCGATATTGGCGCGGTCGTCGGGGATCAAGCGCGTTTCGACACGGAAGGGCGTGGTGATCGCCCCCGCCAGCCATTCGTTCAGGGCCGGAATGCCCTTGTCTTCGTAGACGCCACCGCTGGCGCGGTCGGAGACCGACACCAGGCCGATCACCAGTTCCTGGTTATTCGCGCTGTTACTCGGATTCTGACTCGTCATCGTTGCCTTCTTCTTCAGCGTCGGCGTCGGTTTTCTTCTTCTTGCCCAGGTCCTTCAGGATCTGGAAGATCTCGCGATAAGCCTTCGGTGGCTTGGACTCGGCGACTTCCTTGCGCGCATTGCGGATCAGGGTGCGCAGGTGCTGGACGTCGAGTTCCGGGTTTTCTTCGAGCAGGGTGGTCAGCGCCTTGTCGTCGGCCAGCAGCTTTTCGCGGCGGCGCTCGAGCGCGTGCAGGGCGGCCGTCTCGGCCTTCGAGGCGCCTTTCCAGCTGTCGATGGTGCGCTGGATGACGGCGATTTCTTCCTCGTCCAGGGTACGCATCTTCTTGCCCACGAACTGCAGGGCGCGGCGGCGGCCTTCGTGGTTGGTGATGGTCTGGGTCTCGAGGATGATGTCGCGAATATCGTCCGGCATCGGCACGCGCTTGACGCGGTCGCGCGGGGCTTCGACGAGCTGTTCGCCGAGCTTTTGCAACTCGTTCGACTGGCGCTTGAGTTCCGATTTGGATGGGCGGTCGTATTCGGGTTCGAATTCGTTCGACTGGAAGCCGACCGAGCCGCGATTTGGATTAGGCATGATATGAATGGATTTGATTGGCGCAGGGCCGATCAGTGAAAACTGTAAACGGCTGCTATGATAACTGTTTTAGGGCCTGCCACGAAAAACACCTATGAACGACACCGCTTTTACCCACACCCAGGATCAGCTCAAACAGCTGGCGCGCGACGTGCTTGCGTTTGCCCGCGAGCAGGGCGCGACCGACGCCTCGGTCGAGATCAGCGAGGGGAGCGGTTTGTCGGTTTCTGTGCGTAAAGGCAACATCGAGACGATCGAGCAAAACAAGGACAAAGGCCTTGGCGTGACCGTCTACGTGGGCCAGCGCCGCGGCAATGCCAGCACCTCCGATTTCTCGACCACCTCGCTCAAGGCGACCGTCGAGGCGGCCGCCAATATCGCCCGCTTCACCGCCGAGGACGATTGCGCCGGCCTGCCGGATGCCGATCTGCTCGAAACGAACCCGCGCGATCTGCGCCTGTTCTACCCATGGCAGATCGACACCGAACAAGCCGTCGAGCTGGCCAAGCGCTGCGAAAACGCCGCTTTCGAGGTCGACAAGCGCATCACGAATAGCGAAGGCGCCAGCGTCTACGTGCAGCAGTCGCATTTCGTCGGCGCCAACTCGCGCGGCTTCATCGGCGGCTACCCGTTCTCGCGCCACACGATCTCGGTGGCGCCGATCGCCGGCAAGGGCAATGGGATGCAGCGCGACGACTGGTATACCTCGTCGCGCAATCCGAAAGAGCTGGCCAGGCCCGAGAAAGTCGGCCGCTACGCCGCCGAGCGCGCACTGGCCCGCCTGAACGCACGCAAACTCAATACCCGCACCTGCCCGGTGCTGTTCGAAGCACCGCTGGCCGCGGGCCTCCTGGGCGCCTTCGTGCAAGCCGTGTCGGGCGGCGCGCTGTACCGCAAGTCGACCTTCCTGCTCGACACGCTCGGCAAGCAGGTCTTCCCATCGCATATCCAGGTCGTCGAAGACCCGCACCTGATCGGCGCGGTCGGCTCGGCGCCGTTCGACGAAGAGGGCGTCAAGACCGTGCGCCGCAAGGTCATCCAGGATGGCGTGCTGCAGGGGTACTTTTTGTCTTCTTACTCGGCGCGCAAGCTGGGCATGCAGACCACCGGCAATGCCGGCGGCTCGCACAATCTCGAGATCGTCTCGAAGGACACGCGCCGCAGCGACGATTTCGAAGGCATGCTGCGCAAACTCGGCACGGGCCTGCTGGTGACCGAACTGATGGGCCAGGGCGTCAATTACGTGACCGGGGACTATTCGCGCGGCGCTTCCGGCTACTGGGTCGAGAACGGCATCATCCAGTATCCGGTCGAAGAAATCACCATCGCCGGCAATATGCGTGAGATGTTCCAGCAGATCGTTGCTGTTGGTAACGACACCCTCGTGCGCGGCAACAAGACCACCGGCTCGATCCTGATCGAGAAGATGGTCATCGCCGGCAACTAAAGGAAGAGTGCCATGGGCCGATTCGTCCGTATCGACAAGGAAAGCAGCCCCAAGACGGTGCTGCTCAATCTCGACCTGGTGGCCACGGTCGAGCTGGCCCCGCAATCCGACCTGCTCAGCTCGGGCGGCGCGGACAGCCGCAAGGTGTACGCCACCTTTCTCGCGCCGGATAAAACCGCGATCGCGAGCCTGCATTTCGATAGCAGCGACGATGCGAACGCGTGGGTGCAGTCGCACCTCGGCGTGGCGCTCTAGTCCGGCGCCACCCCTGCGCCAAAGCGCTCCGCATACAGGCTGCCTACCCAGTCGATGAACACCCGCACCCGCGGCGACAGCTGGCGGTGGAAGGGATACAGCGCGCACACCGGCAAGTCGGGACATGGCCACTCTGCCAGTACCTGGACCAGGCGCCCGGTCTTCAAATGTTCTTCCAGCCTGAAACGTGGCACCTGGATCAGGCCGCAACCGGCCAGCGCAGCGCCCGTATAGCACTCGGCGTCGCTCACCGACAGCCAGCCATTGGCCGCAAACTGCGTCACCTGGCCATCCACCATGAGCGTGAACGGAAACTGGTTGGGATTACCTCGTGAAAAAAATCCGATTCCGCGATGCTGCGCCAGGTCGCGCGGATGGCGCGGCACGCCATGCCGGGCCAGGTAATCCGGGCTCGCGCAGATCATCTCGGGCAGGTCGGCCAGCTTGCGGGCAACCAGCGTGGAATCGCGCGGATGCCCGGCGCGGACCACGCAATCGATGCCTTCCCCGACCAGGTCCACCAGGCGGTCGCCGCTGCTGAGCACCACGTCGATGTGGGGATAGCGGTCGTGGAATTCGCCGATGCGCGGCAGGATGATCATGGTCGCATGCGCGCCGTGCAGGTCCAGGCGCAGCGACCCGCGTGGATCGGCGATGTGGGTGCTGAGCGACGCTTCGGCATCTTCCAGTTCGGCCAGCACACGCTTGCTGCGTTCATAGAAGGCCTGGCCATCCAGGGTCGGCCTGACCTGGCGCGTGGTGCGTTCGAGCAGGCGCGCGCCGAGCCGTTTTTCGAGCTCCTTGATGGCGTGGGTCGCGGTCGCACGCGGCATGCCAAGCACCTGGGCCGCCTCGGTGAAGCTTTCCCGTTCCACGATCCGAATGAAGAGCTTTAATGCATCGAAACGGTCCATTGTTGAGAAATGATGGATTAATTAGCCAATTTCAGCATCTTTATCCAAGCGGCGTCAACCGGCAAGATGGGCAACCGATCACGACACCAAGGATGAACGATGAATACGCGCCACCACGACACCGGCCCGGCTGCAGCGCACGAACGCCTGCTGGTTCCACAGCTGGAGAGCGTCTACCGGCACGCCGAACCCGTCCTGTATGCCCTGTTGCGCCTGGTCTTCGGCATCGTCATGCTGACTCATGGGCTTCCCAAGGCGCTGGGCGTTTCGCATGGATCGATGGCCGATCCGATGGCGGGATCGACCCGGCTGATCCAGGATGTGATGGGGTTGCCGTTCGCGCCGCAGCTGGCTTTCCTTGTCATGCTGCTGGAAACGGGCGGCGCGCTGATGCTGGCGCTGGGATTCTGGGCGCGGCCGGTCGGCCTCCTGATCGCCCTGCAGATGGCGGGCATCTGCTACGCGCTCGGCCCCACCTGGCCCTGGATCGACCGTGGCATCGAATTTCCCTTCCTGATGGGTTTTCTTGCGCTGTACATCGCGGTGCGCGGCAGCGGCCGCTTCGCGCTGGATCGGCGGCTCGGGATGTCGATCTGACGCGGGCGCACGATGAAAAACGCTCCGGCTTGCGGAGCGTTTTTCATCGGTAGAGCGTTTATTTGACCGCGCGGATCGCGTTCAGCACCGGCTGCAGCACCGCCGCGCCCAGGCGCGCGCTGCGTGCGCCGTCCCAGCCGACTTGCGGATCCGGGTCGTTCGCATTGTCCTTGAACGGCAGTTCCAGCGTCAGCGACAGGCAGCCGAAGGCGTGGGTGATGTGCGACGAACCCATGGTCAGGGTCTCGTCGGTGTAGGGCGTGGCGCCGTAGCCGTGCACGTCCTGGAAGTCCGGGCTGGCGATCTTGAAGTCGGCGATGAAGCGGTCTTGTGCTTCGCCCTGTTCCTTGGTGAAGTTCGGGAGCGATTCGCTGCCGGCCACGAACACATAGGGCAGGCCTTCGTCGCCGTGCACGTCCAGGCACAGGTCGACGCCGGTCTCGTGCATCTTCTTGAGCACCAGGAACACCTCGGGGCTGCGCTCCATGCTCGGATTGAGCCATTCGCGATTCAGGTTGGCGCCGGCGGCATTGGTGCGCAGGTTGCCGCGCACCGAGCCGTCCGGGTTCATGTTCGGCACCACGTAGAACACCGATTCCTTCAGCAGCTGGCGGCCGAACGGGTGGGCCGGGTCGAGCAGCGCGTCGAGCATGCCTTCGACGAACCATTCGGCCATCGTCTCGCCAGGGTGCTGGCGTGCGATGACCCACACCTTCTTTTTACCTTCGGCAGGCTCGCCGATCACCAGCAGGTTCAGGTCGCGGCCGTCGACGGTCGAACCCAGGTCGAGCATGCGCACGTTCTCGGCCATCTGGGCGCGGTCGAGCAGCTCCAGGTGGCGTTCCCACGAGTACGGCTCGAAATAGGCGTAATACACGCTGTCCATGCCCGGGGTGTGCTCGATGGTGAGCACCTGGCCATCGAACGCGGTCGGCACGCGGAACCAGTTCACGCGGTCGTAGCTCGCCATCGCCTGGTAGCCTTCCCAGCCGGCCGGATAGGCGGCGTTGCCGGCGTTGAGCAGGCGGATGCTGCAGGCTTCGCCTTGCGCGCCCTGCAGGCGGAAGTAGAACCACTGGATGATGTCGGCGTGCGAGTCCTTGCGGATGTTCAGGTCGATGGCGTTGGCGCTCGTGGCGTTCACGACTTCGATGGCGCCAGCGTCGAATTGGCTGCTGATCTTGATAGACATGGTGTTGTCCTGTGTTGGGAAAGGCGTCGAAGCGGAAATGATACCCGCTTTTGGGCGTGGTCTCGTGGTCCGCTTGTCAATCCCGCAATCCGCCGAAGCGGCCGTGATAGGCAGCGTCGGCGCCTGGCGTTGCCGGGTCTTCCTTGCGCAGCATGACCAGCACGTGCTCCTCGGCGCGCGCATGGCACAGGCGGTAGATTTCACGTGCCAATGCATGGGCGTCGGTCCCCGGCCACGGCTGTGGCAGCAGGGCCAGCGGCAGCATCGGATCGTGCAGCTGCACCCGGCGGTAGGCGTGGATCAACAGGGTACGGATCGCGAACGCCTGCTCGGGACTGAAGTCTCCCGTCGCCAATAGCGCTGGCAGCGGCGCGAAGCTGTCGATGAAGCCGCGATAGGCGGCCACCACGGCGTCGAGATTCCAGCAGTCGCCGACCAGCTCGGGCAAGGGGCGCGAGGCCATGCCCGGCAGTTCGTCCACCTGGCACACGAACACCTTGTCGGTGGCATCGGCGCGTGCCAGGATCTCGCGCAGCGTGTCGCGCTCGGGGGCAGGATGCGCCATCACGCCTGTCGCCAGCATCGCAAAACCTTCCCACTCGAGTTCCTTGCGCAGCAAGGTGCGCAATTCGCTGTCGATGCTGCCGCTTTTTCCATGCGGCGCCAGTACAAAAGTCCAGCGGCCGTCCCAGTCCAGGCCGGGCGCCGAATAGATGCGGCGGTTGGCGCGTTCGAAGCGGGGCAGCGCCTTCGGCTCGATTGCATAGCGGCTGCGGCGGCCTTCGCGACTGGCCGTCAGCCAGCCTTCCTGCACCAGGCGAAACACGCTGGTGCGCACCAGCCGGTCGCCCACGCCCAGCGGCGCCAGCAACTCGATCATGCTCCCCAGCCAGAAACCCCCGCCGTGCTGCGCGATCGTGTCGCCGCACACGGTCACCACCAGCGACTTGTGGCGCGGCGGATCGGTGGCCAGGCTGTGGGCGATCCACTCAGTGCAAGACAGTCGTTTCATGATGGCAATCAAGTTTTCGTGCAGTGATATGATTCAAAATTATTGTGTACATCAAGTTTTTTGTATCGTATTATGATTCGGACGGGTTTGCAATTGTAGAGAACCACGGAGACGAGCTATGTACGCACAAATGGTGGAGACCGGCCTCAAGAAAGTCCGCACAGAACAGGACATGAGCGCCGAAGAGCAGGCGTTCCAGGCGCGCATCGACGCCGGGATCAAGATCGAACCGAAGGACTGGATGCCGGAAGCGTACCGCAAGACGCTGATCCGCCAGATCTCGCAGCACGCGCATTCCGAGATCGTCGGCCAGCTCCCTGAGGGCAACTGGGTGACGCGCGCGCCGACCCTGCAGCGCAAGTCGGTCCTGCTGGCCAAGATCCAGGACGAGGCCGGCCACGGCCTCTACCTGTACAGCGCCGCCGAGACGCTGGGCGTGTCGCGCGACGAACTGCTGCAGGCCCTGCATGCCGGCAAGGCCAAGTATTCGAGCATCTTCAATTATCCAACCCTGAGCTGGGCCGACATGGGTGCGATCGGCTGGCTGGTCGACGGCTCGGCCATCATCAACCAGATCCCGCTGTGCCGCTGCTCGTATGGGCCGTACGCCCGCGCCATGGTCCGCGTCTGCAAGGAAGAATCCTTCCATGCGCGCCAGGGCTACGACATCATGATGGCGCTGGCCAGGGGCACGCCCGAGCAGAAGGCAATGGCCCAGGATGCGCTCAACCGCTGGTGGTGGCCTTCGCTGATGATGTTCGGTCCGTCCGATGCCGAATCGGTCAACAGCGCGCAATCGACGGCCTGGCGCATCAAGCTGTTCTCGAACGACGAGCTGCGCCAGCGCATGGTCGACCAGACCGTGCCGCAGGCTGAATACCTGGGCCTGACGGTGCCTGACCCCGACCTCAAGTGGAATGCCGAACGCGGCTCCTACGATTTCGGCGAGATCGACTGGTCCGAGTTCCACAACGTCCTGAAGGGCAACGGCCCCTGCAACCGCGAGCGCCTGCGTACGCGCGTAAAAGCCTGGGACGACGGCGAATGGTTCCGCGACGCCCTCGTCGCCCACGCCGACAAGCAAGCCGCCAAACAAGCCGCCGCGTAGGGTTGGCGGCTTCGCCGCCGACGCGTTCAACCTATGTTCGCGCTATCTGTACGCATCACGGAGACACATCATGAGCAAAGAATGGCCCCTGTGGGAAGTCTTCATCCGCAGCCAGCACGGCCTCGCCCACAAGCACGTCGGCAGCCTGCACGCCCCTGACGCCGAAATGGCGGTCAACAACGCACGCGACGTCTACACCCGCCGCAACGAGGGCGTCTCGATCTGGGTCGTGCGCGCCGCCGACATCGTCGCCAGCAGCCCGTCCGACAAGGAATCGCTGTTCGAGCCGGCCAACAGCAAGGTCTACCGCCACCCGACCTTCTTCCCGATGCCGGAAGAAGTGAAAAACCTGTGAGTGCGCAGATGGACGCCAAATTCCAGTACCTGCTGCGCCAGGGCGACAATGCCCTGATCCTGTCGCAGCAACTGTGCCAGCTGGTCGGCAAGGGCCCCGCGCTCGAGGAAGACATGGCGCTGTCCAATGTCGCCCTCGACCTCCTGGGCCAGACCCGCATGTGGCTGGCGTATGCCGGCGAACTCGAAGGAAAAGGCCGCGACGAAGACCGCCTCGCTTTCCTGCGCGACGCTCACGATTACCGCAACTGCCTGCTGGTCGAGCAGCCCAACGGCAGCTACGCCGACACCTTGACCCGCCAGTTCCTGTTCGATACCTGGCACTACTTCCTGATGGACGGCCTGACCCGCTCGAGCGATGAACGCATCCGCGAGATCGCCGCCAAGTCGATCAAGGAAGTAACTTACCACCTGCGCCGCAGCGGCGACCTGGTGGTGCGCCTGGGCGACGGCACTGACAAGAGCCGCGCCATGATGCAGGCCGCGCTCGACGAGCTGTGGATGTATAGCGGCGAGATGTTCATCTACGACGAGATCGACAACGCGATGGTAGGGCAGGGCGTCGCTCCGCCGGTCGATGCGATCCACAAGCAGTGCCTCGACCACATGGCCGAGGTGTTTGCGGACGCCACGCTGACCATGCCGTCGCCCGAGGCCTGGATGCAGCGCGGCGGCAAGCAGGGCCGCCACAGCGAACGCCTCGGCTTCATCCTGGCCGAGATGCAGTTCCTGCAGCGCGCCTATCCGGGATCGAGCTGGTAATGACTGCCCAGGACGTCAGCGTCGAACAGGTCTGGAGCTGGCTCGGCGACGTCGCCGACCCGGAGATCCCGGTCATCTCGGTGGTCGATCTCGGCATCGTGCGCGACGTGCGCCTGGAAGACGACGCCTGCGTGGTCACGATCACGCCAACGTATTCCGGCTGCCCGGCGATGGGAGTGATCTCGGATTCGGTCAGCGAAGCCCTGCACGCGCACGGCATCGGGAACGTCCGCATCGAAAGCCGCCTGTCGCCGGCCTGGACCACCGACTGGATGAGCGACGCCGGCAAGGCGGCATTGAAAGGCTACGGCATCGCGCCGCCGGTGCAACAGGCGATCGACATCAGCGGCCTGCACGCCGGCATCCGCCGCCGCGCGGCGCCCGACGTCAGCTGCCCGCACTGCGGTTCGCCCCATACCCAACTGACCAGCGAATTCGGCTCGACCCCGTGCAAGGCGCTGTACAAGTGCCTCGACTGCCGCGAGCCGTTCGACTACTTCAAATGCCACTGAGGCCAGCATGAGCAAGTTCTATCCACTGACCGTCTCGAAAGTGAAGCACGAGACGCGCGACGCCATCGCCGTCACCTTCGACGTCCCGCCCGAGCTGAAGGACACCTTCGCCTACCGCCAGGGCCAGTACCTGACCCTGCGCACCACGATCGATGGCGAGGACGTGCGCCGCTCCTATTCGATCTGCTCGGCCGTGCAGGACGCGCAGCTGCGGGTGGCGATCAAGCGCTGCAGCGGCGGCCTGTTCTCGGGCTGGGCCAACGAGCACCTCCAGCCCGGCATCACCCTGGACGTGATGCCGCCGAGCGGCAACTTCAACGTGCCGCTCGACGCGACCAGCAGCCGTCACTACCTGGCCTTTGCCGCCGGCAGCGGCATCACGCCGATCCTGTCGATCGTGAAGACCACGCTGCAGGCCGAACCGGAAAGCCGCTTCACCATCGTGTACGGCAACCGCGCCTCGTCGAGCGTGATCTTCCGCGACGAACTGACCGACCTGAAAGACCAGTACATGGGCCGCCTGCGCCTGGTGTACGTGATGAGCCGCGAACAGCAGGACATCGAACTGTTCAACGGCCGCATCACCGAAGAAAAATGCGGCCAGTTCCTGCGCCACTGGATCGACATCAAGGACATCGACATCGCCTTCATCTGCGGCCCCGAAGACATGATGCACGGCGTCTCGCGCTCGCTGCAGGGAGCCGGCCTGGCCAAGGAACAGATCCGCATCGAGCTGTTCGCCGCCAGCGCACCGACGCGCGAGCGCAAGCCGCGCGCCGTGGCGTCGGAGGCACGAAACCTGACCGAAGTGACCGTGATCATGGACGGCAACGCCGCCAGCTTCACAATGGACAAGGACAAGGAATCGCTGCTGGACGCCGGCCTGCGCGCCGGGCTGGACATGCGCTACTCGTGCAAGGGCGGCGTGTGCTCGACCTGCCGCTGCAAGGTGCTCGATGGCGAAGTCGAGATGGACGTGAACTACGCGCTCGAGGACTACGAAGTCGCCCGCGGTTTCGTGCTGAGCTGCCAGAGCTTCCCCGTCACCGACAAGGTCGTCGTCGACTTCGACATCCACGAATAACAGCTGCGACGTCATGAAACCAAACACGGAGACCGGCATGACTTACGAAAGTATCCAGTTCAAGATCGAGAACGGCATCGCGCTCCTGACCCTGAGCCGCCCCGACCGCCTGAACAGCTTCACCCAGGCCATGCACCTCGAAGTGCGCGACGCCCTCACGCGTGTGCAGGCCGACAGATCGGTCCGCGTGCTGGTGCTGACCGGCGCCGGCCGCGGCTTCTGCGCCGGCCAGGACCTGTCCGACCGCGCCGTCGACCCGGGCGCGCCGAGCGTCGACCTGGGCGAATCGGTCGAAAAGTACTACGCCCCGCTGGTGCTCACCCTGAAGAACCTGCCGCTGCCGGTCATCTGCGCCGTCAATGGCGTGGCCGCAGGCGCCGGCGCCAACCTGGCGCTGGCCTGCGACATCGTGCTGGCCGCGAAATCGGCCAGCTTCATCGAAGCCTTCAGTAAACTCGGCCTGATCCCCGACACCGGCGGCACCTGGCACCTGCCGCGCCTGATCGGCCATGCGCGCGCCATGGGCCTGGCCATGCTGGGCGAAAAGCTCAGCGCCGAAAAGGCCGAGGAATGGGGCCTGATCTGGCGCTGCGTGCCCGACGAAGCGCTAATGGACGAAGCCATGGCCATGGCCGAACACTTCGCCGCGGCGCCGACAAAGGGTCTCGCCTTCACCAAGAAAGCATTCCAGGCCAGCTACGCCAACTCGCTCGAAGACCAGTTGCAG
Organism: Massilia sp. HP4; assembly: GCF_005222695.1. Lineage (GTDB taxonomy): Bacteria > Pseudomonadota > Gammaproteobacteria > Burkholderiales > Burkholderiaceae_D > Telluria. The sequence goes on from NZ_STGG01000048.1 coordinate 114,510, forward strand.
CTCGAGGCGAACATGATGCGCGAACTCGGCTACAGCCACGACTACCGCGAAGGCGTGGCCGCCTTCATCGCCAAGCGCACGCCGCATTTCAAGGGAGAGTGAAGATGCACGCCATCCCTCCAGGCAGCACGGTCGCCGTGATCGGCAGCGGCGCCATGGGCGCCGGCATCGCCCAGGTGGCGGCCACCGCCGGCCACCAGGTGCTGCTGTTCGATACCCGCGCCGATGCCGCCGACAAGGCCATCGCCGGCATCGGCCAGACCTATGCAAAACTGGTCGAGAAGGGCCGCATGGGCGCGGTCGAATCCGACCTGGCGCGCGAGCGCCTCAAGCGCATCGCGTCGCTGCATGAAGCATCCGGCGCCGTCCTCGTGATCGAGGCCATCGTCGAGAACCTGGACGCCAAGCGCGCCCTGTTCGCCGAGCTTGAAAGCATCGTCGGCGAGCGCTGCATCCTGGCCACCAATACCTCGTCGATCTCGGTCACGGCCATCGGCGCGCAACTCAAGTACCCGGAACGCCTGGTCGGCATGCACTTCTTCAATCCGGTGCCGCTGATGGCGCTGGTCGAAGTGATCAGTGGCCTGGCCACCGACCGTGAAGTCGCGAACGTCGTCCACGCCACCGCCGAAAGCTGGGGCAAGAGCCCGGTGCACGCCAAATCGACGCCCGGCTTCATCGTCAACCGCGTGGCCCGGCCATATTACGCCGAGGCCCTGCGCCTGCTGCTGGAGCAGGCCGCCGACGTGGCGACGCTCGACGCCGTGATGCGCGACTGCGGCGGTTTCCGCATGGGTCCCTTCGAGCTGATGGACCTGATCGGCCACGACGTCAACTTCTCGGTCACGAACTCGGTGTTTGCCGCCTATTACAACGACCCGCGCTTCACGCCATCGATCCTGCAGCAGGAGCTGGTCAGCGCCGGCTTCCTGGGCCGCAAGACGGGCCGCGGCTTCTATCGCTATGGCGACGATGTCGCCAAGCCGGCGCCGCAGACCGAAGCGGCAGGCAGCAAGCCGTCGACAGTGCGCTATGCGGGTGCTCCTGGCATGATCGACGCGCTCGCCGGGCGCCTGCGCGGCGCAGGCCTCGAGCCGGTCGCCATCGAGGCCGCGCCCGGCCTGTATTGCGAGGGCGCCGCAATCCACCTCACCGATGGTCGCAGCGCCACCGAACGCGCCGAGATGGACGGCCACCGCGACACGATCCTGTTCGACCTGCTGCTCGATGCCGCCGGCGCCACCCGCATCGCGCTGGCCCGCGCCGACCAGTGCAGCGACGGCGCCTGGCAAGCCGCGGTCGGCCTGTTCCAGGCTGCGGGTTTTGCCGTGACGCGCCTGGACGATGTGCCCGGCATGGCCGTGATGCGCACCGTGGCGATGCTGGCCAACGAGGCCGCAGATGCGGTGAACCAGGGTGTGTGCAGCGCCCGCGCCGTCGACATCGCGATGCAGAAGGGCGTCAACTATCCGCGTGGCCCGCTGGCCTGGGCGGATAATATCGGCCTGCGCCAGGTCGTGGCCGTGCTGTCGAACCTGGCCGCGACCTATGGCGAAGACCGTTATCGCGTGGCGCCGCTGCTGCGCCGCAAGCTGGCGGCCGATCCCCAAGGAGCACGCTTTCATGCAGCTTGATGCACAACGGCTGGCCGAACTGGCCGGCCGCACGATGTTCGAACGCGATCCGACCAGCCGCAGCCTGGGCATGACACTCGACGAGATCCGCCCCGGCTATGCGCGCATGTCGATGAAGGTGCGCGACGACATGCTCAACGGGCACGCCACCTGCCATGGCGGCTACATCTTCATGCTGGCCGACAGCGCCTTTGCCTTCGCCTGCAATTCGCACAACTTCAACACCGTCGGCGCCGGCTGCACGATCGACTACCTGGCGCCCGGCCGGCCAGGTGACGTGCTGGTGGCCGAGGCGGTCGAGCAGGCCTTGCAGGGCAAGACCGGCGTCTACGACATCGCCGTGACCGACCAGGACGGGCGCACCATCGCGCTGTTCCGGGGCAAGTCGCACCGCATCAACGGCACCCTGGTGCCGATGGATGCGTGAATCAAAAACCGAAGAGGAGATCGAGATGGTCCAACGTATTCCTGCTGACGGCGAGCTGGAACCGATCGAGCGCGCCAGCCGCGACGAGTTGCAGGCGCTCCAGCTGCAACGCCTGCAGTGGACGCTGCAGCACGCCTATGACAACGTGCCGCACTACCGCGCGGCCTTCATTGAGGCCGGCGTGCACCCGAGCGACCTGAAGACGCTGGCCGACCTGGCGAAGTTTCCGTTCACCGAGAAGAAGACGCTGCGCGACAATTACCCGTTCGGCCTTTTCGCCGTGCCGCGCGAAGAGGTGGTGCGCGTGCATGCGTCGTCCGGCACCACCGGCAAGCCGACCGTGGTCGGCTACACGCAAAACGATATCGATACCTGGGCCAGCGTCGTGGCGCGCTCGATCCGCGCCGCGGGCGGGCGCAAGGGCGACCTGGTGCACATCTCCTACGGCTACGGCCTGTTCACCGGCGGCCTGGGCGCCCATTACGGCGCCGAGCGCCTGGGCTGCACCGTGATCCCGATGTCGGGCGGCCAGACCGAGAAGCAGGTGCAGCTGATCTGCGACTTCAAGCCATCGATCATCATGGTCACGCCCTCGTACATGCTCAATATCGTCGAGGAGTTCACGCGCCAGGGGCTCGATCCGGCGCAATCGTCGCTCAAGGTCGGCATCTTCGGCGCCGAGCCGTGGACCGATGCGATGCGGCGCGAGATCGAGACCCGCGCCGGCATCGACGCGGTCGACATCTACGGCCTGTCCGAAGTGATGGGCCCCGGCGTGGCCAGCGAATGCATCGAGAGCAAGGACGGCCCCGTGATCTGGGAAGACCATTTCTACCCCGAGATCATCGACCCCGATACCGGTGAAGTACTGCCGGATGGCGAAGAGGGCGAGCTGGTGTTCACCTCGCTCACCAAGGAGGCGCTGCCGATCATCCGCTACCGCACGCGCGACCTGACCCGTTTGCTGCCGCCGACTTCGCGCTCGATGCGCCGCATGGGCCGCATCACGGGCCGCTCGGACGATATGTTGATCATCCGCGGCGTGAACGTGTTCCCGAGCCAGATCGAGGAACTGATCCTCAAGATGCCGGCGCTGGCGCCGCAATACCAGCTGGTGGTGGCGCGCGACGGCCATCTCGACACGCTCGAGGTTTTGTGCGAGTTGCGCGAAGGTGAAAACAACTGCGCCCTGCCATCCGAATCGGTGGACGCGCTATGCCGCGACCTGCAGCACTGCATCAAGACCTATGTCGGCGTGACCACCCGCGTGACCCTGATGCCGCCGCAAGGCATCGAGCGCACCCTGACCGGCAAGGCCCGGCGCGTGGTCGACCGCCGTCCCAAACCATAACCGGAGAGATTCATGACCGACGCCTTCATCGTCGATGCCGTTCGCACCCCCTTCGGCCGCTACGGCGGCGCCTTGTCCAGCATCCGCGCCGACGACCTGGCCGCGCTGCCGATCGCGGCGCTGATGGCCCGCAACAAGGATGTCGACTGGACTGCGGTCGACGACCTGTTCTACGGCTGCGCCAACCAGGCCGGCGAAGACAACCGCAACGTCGGCCGCATGGCCGCGCTGCTGGCCGGCCTTCCGCAAGACGTGCCGGGCAATACGATCAACCGCCTGTGCGGCTCGGGCATGGACGCCGTGGGCACCGCCGCGCGCGCCATCAAGGCCGGCGAAGCGCAACTCGTGATCGCGGGCGGCGTCGAAAGCATGACCCGCGCGCCGTTCGTGATGGGCAAGGCCGACAGCGCGTTTTCTCGCGCCGCCAAGGTCGAGGACACGACCCTCGGCTGGCGTTTCGTGAATCCCGCGATGAAGGCGAAGTATGGCATCGACTCGATGCCCGAGACCGCCGAGAATGTGGCGCGCGAGTTCGGCATCGCCCGCGCCGACCAGGATGCATTCGCGCTGCGCAGCCAGCAGCGCTGGGCGCGCGCCCACGAGGAAGGTTTTTTCAAGGACGAGATCGTGCCGGTGACGGTGCATCTCAAGAAGGGTGAGTCGCGTGTCGTGGACACCGACGAGCAGCCGCGCCCCGACACCAGCATCGAAGCATTGGCCAGGCTGAAGGGCGTGGTCACGCCGGATGGCTCGGTCAGCGCCGGAAACGCCTCGAGCCTGAACGACGGCGCCTGTGCGCTGCTGCTGGCCTCCGGCGAAGCCGTCGCCCGCTACGGCCTGGCGCCGCGCGCCCGCGTGGTCGGCATGGCCACCGCCGGCCTGGCGCCGCGCATCATGGGCTTCGGCCCGGCGCCGGCCGTGAAGAAACTGCTGGCCCAGGCCGGCCTCACGCTCGACCAGATGGACGTGATCGAACTGAACGAAGCCTTCGCCGCCCAGGGCCTGGCCGTCACGCGCGACCTCGGCCTGGCGGACGACGACGCCCGCGTCAACCCGAACGGCGGCGCGATCGCCATCGGCCACCCGCTCGGCGCCTCCGGCGCGCGCCTGGTGACGACGGCTGTGAACCAGCTGCACCGCACGGGTGGTCGCTACGCCCTGTGCACGATGTGCATCGGCGTCGGCCAGGGCATCGCCCTGATCGTGGAGCGCGTGTAAAAGCCATGGTCAAGGTCTACGAGATCGACGGCGTGCGGCCGGTGGTGCATCCGAGCGCTTACGTGCACCCGTCGGCGGTACTGATCGGCGACGTGATCGTCGGCCCGCGCTGCTATATCGGCCCGTGCGCGAGCCTGCGCGGCGATTTCGGCCGCCTGATCCTTGAAGAAGGCGCCAACCTGCAGGACACCTGCGTGATGCACGGCTTTCCCGGCGAGGATACCGTGGTCGAAGTCGACGGCCATATCGGCCACGGCGCCGTGCTGCACGGCTGCCGCGTCAAGCGCAATGCCATGGTCGGCATGAATGCGGTCGTCATGGACAAGGCGGTCGTCGGCGAGGAATCGATCGTGGCCGCGATGAGTTTCGTGAAGGCGGGGATGGTGATCCCGCCGCGCTCGATGGTGATGGGCACGCCGGCCAGGGTCATACGCGAACTGACCGACCAGGACGTGCAATGGAAAAGCTTTGGCACCCGCCAGTACCAGGAGCTGGCCGTGCGCTCGCTGCAAACCATGCGCGAGGTCGAGGCGGATACCGAAGTGGAGCCGGACAGACAACGCATCGCATTCGACGCCGACGGCATGCACAAGCCGAAAGCCTGAAGAGACATTGAGGAGACAAGACATGGGTAACATCCCGACACTGCAAAGCCTGATCGCCGGCCGCTGGCACGGCCAGGAATCGCACACCGCGCTGCACGGCGCCCTGGACAATGCGCTGATCTATCACACGCATGCCGAGAAGATCGATTTCGACGAAGCCCTGACCTACGCCCGCAAGACCGGCATCAAGAGCCTGATGCGCCAGGACTTCCAGAAGCGCGCGCAATGCCTGAAGGCGCTGGCGCTGTATCTCATGGAGCGCAAGGAAGAACTGTACGAGATCTCGCACCTGACCGGCGCCACGCGCCAGGACAGCTGGGTCGACGTCGAGGGCGGCATCGGCACGCTGTTCGCCTACGCCAGCATGGCTTCGCGCGAGCTGCCGTCGTCGAACGTGCTGCACGAAGGCCCGGCCATGGCGCTGGGCAAGCGCGGCGGCTTCGCCGGCACCCATATCCTGGTGCCGCGCGGCGGCGTGGCGGTGCACATCAATGCCTTTAACTTCCCGATCTGGGGCCTGCTCGAGAAATTCGCGCCGAGCTTCCTGGCCGCCATGCCCTGCATCGCCAAGCCGGCCACCGCCACCAGCTACCTGACCCACGCCGTCGTCAAGATGATGATGGAGTCGAACCTGCTGCCACCCGGCGCGCTGCAGCTCGTGATCGGCAGCACCGGCGACCTGCTCGACCGCCTGGGTGGCTTCGACGCCGTCACCTTCACCGGCTCGGCCGATACTGCCGCCAGGCTGCGCGTCAACCCCAACCTGATCCGCGAATCGGTGCCGTTCACGGCCGAAGCCGACTCGCTCAACTGCGCGATCCTGGCGCCCGATGTCACGCCCGACGATCCCGAGTTCGACCTGTTCGTCAAGGAGGTGGCGCGCGAGATGACCGGCAAGGCCGGCCAGAAATGCACCGCGATCCGCCGCGTGATCGTGCCGGAAACGCTGGTCGACGCGGTCGGCGAGCGTCTGCGCGAACGCCTGGCCAAGATCACGGTCGGCAATCCGAAAGTCGAGGGGGTGCGCATGGGCGCGCTGGCCTCGATGGACCAGCACCGCGACGTGAGCGAACGCGTGGAACTGCTCGCGCGCGGCAACGAAGTGCTGTTCAGCGCGCGCGACGGTTTCAATCCGGTCGGTGACAACGTGGCCAGCGGCGCCTTCTTCGCGCCGACCCTGCTGCTGTGCCGTAACGCCATGGACAACGCGGCCGTGCACGACGTGGAAGCCTTCGGCCCGGTCAGCACCCTGATGACGTACCGCGACATCGACGAGGCCTTGGAACTGGCCGCGCGCGGCAAGGGCAGCCTGGTGACCACCTTCGCCACCAGGGATCCGGCGCTGGCCGCCTACGCCGTGCCGGTGGCCGCGGCCTCGCACGGCCGCGTGCTGATCCTGGACGCCGAAGCGGCGGTCGACAGCACCGGCCATGGCTCGCCGCTGCCGCAACTCAAGCACGGCGGCCCGGGCCGCGCCGGCGGCGGCGAAGAGCTGGGCGGCATCCGCGCCGTCAAGCACTTCCTGCAGCGCGCCGCGGTGCAGGGTTCGCCGACCATGCTGGGCGCCGTCACCGGCGAATACGTGCGCGGCGGCGCCGTCAAGGAAAGCGAGATCCACCCGTTCCGCCGCTACTTCGAAGACCTGGAGACGGGCCATTCCCTGCTGACGCACCGGCGCACGGTGAGCGAAGCCGACATCGTCAATTTTGGTGGTGTCTCGGGCGACTACTTCTACATGCACTTCGACGAGATCGCGGCCAGGGACACGCAATTCGGCCAGCGTATCGCGCACGGCTATTTCGTGCTGTCGGCGGCGGCCGGCCTGTTCGTGTCGCCGGCGCCCGGGCCAGTGCTGGCCAACTATGGCCTGGACAACCTGCGCTTCGTGGCGCCGGTGGCGATCGGCGACACCATCCGCGCGCGCCTGACCTGCAAGCGCAAGGTCGACCGCAACCGGGCCGACGAGCAGGGCCGGGGGCAGGGCGTGGTGGCGTGGGATGTGCAGGTGACCAACCAGCGCGATGAGCTGGTGGCGAGCTATGACATCCTGACGCTGGTATTGAAGCGAAACTGATTCTGCCCGAAGCCAGGAACTTATCTTCATGTGACCAGTCTAAATATGCTCTTGACGGAATAGTCTCTGGAGGGAATAATGTCCGGACGGTGGGAAGTAGAATACACCGATGAGCTAGGAGTATGGTGGGGAGGCCTGACGGAGTCCGAGCAGGAATCCGTCGATGTATCGGTGCGGCTTCTCGAGGAGAGAGGACCAAACCTTGGCTTCCCTCATACTTCCGGAATCCAGGGTTCCCGTCATTCGCATATGCGCGAGCTTCGAGTGCAGCATGAAGGACGTCCATACCGGATTTTGTATGCGTTTGATCCTCGCAGATACGCCATTCTTTTAATTGGCGGTGACAAGACGGGCGATAACCGTTGGTATGAAGTCCATGTGCCGTTGGCAGACAGGCTGTACGACACGCATATCGCGTTTCTTAAGAAGGAAGGGCAAGGCGATGGCTAAAAAATTCAATGAATTGCGTGCCGGGATGTCGCCTGAAGCGCAGGCGCGATCTGCTGCACGCGCAGAAGCGATGCTGGTCGAGATGCAGCTTCAGGAATTGCGTAAAGCCAGGAATGTGACGCAAGTTGAAGTTGCCCGGGCAATGAGTGTTGAGCAGGCAGCGGTCTCGAAGTTGGAACGTCGGGACGACATGTACGTCAGCACGCTGCGTGGTTACGTCAAAGCGCTTGGCGGAGAATTAAAGCTGGTCGCGTCGTTCCCTGATGCCGAGATTCAGCTTCACTCTTTCGAGCCTGCTCGCTGAGGCCTTAATCAATTCAATTTGCGCGCATAGCGATCGCGCACATGCTGGCTGATATAGGTCGACAGCCCGCGACCGCTCTCCGCCAGCTCGCGCATCCGTGCAATATGGACCGCGCCCGCGCTGTCTTGGGTGTACAGGTAGCGATCGCCGCCAGTGAACTTGACGGTGATTGAGTCGGCCCCAAGTTCGTAGGCAAGCACGCCGGAATGGCCGCTTCGGTTGGCGTAACGCTGCATGGAGCCTTCCCCTGATCAATGCATCTCAGGACCGCGTGCGCTGCAGCCGCAGCAGCCCTTCCGGCGTGCGGATTGCGCGCAGGTCGTCGTAGTCCGGCACGCCGCTCACGCGGGTGTCGAGCGGCTGGTGGTGGGTGGCGGTGACGACGATGCTGTCCATCCCCGCCGCCTCGGCCGACTGCAGCCCGGCCAGCGTATCCTCGAACACCAGGCAATCCTGCGGGCGCATGCCCAGCTTCTCGGCGCCCAGCAGGAATGGATCCGGCGCCGGCTTGCCGCGCTGGACGTCTTCGGCCGCCACCATCACCGGCGGCGTTGGCAGCCCGGCCGCGGCGATGCGTGCCTCGGCCAGCGCGCGCGGGGCCGAGGTCACGATGGCCCAGCGGTCAAGCGGCAGGGTCGCCAGGAAGGCCGCCACGCCGGCGATCGCCTCGATGCCTTCGACATCCTCGATCTCGGCCTGCGTGATGCGCTGCGCTTCGGCTTCGGCGTCGATATCGGGCAGGCCGACACCGCGCACCGTGTCGATGCTGCGCTTGCCGTGGATGGTCGGCAGGAAGACGTCGACGTCCAGGCCATGGCTGCGCGCCCAGTTGGCCCACACGCGCTCGGCGGCGATGATCGAAGTGAGGATGGTGCCATCCATGTCGAACAGGAAGGCGGCGTAGTCGCGTGCGGGCAGGGCGGTCATTGATTCGTCAGTCGATAGTGGAAATGAAAAGCGGGCCGGGACGCGAGAAGCGCCGGCCCGCTGCAATAGGACTAGCTTACCCGGCCAGCTGCTGGCGCACGCGCACGATTGCCGCGCGCACCTGGTTCGGCGCGGTGCCGCCCACGTGGTCGCGCGCCGCCACCGAACCCTCGAGGGTCAGCACCTCGAACACGTCCTGCCCGACCAGCGGCGAGAAGCCCTGCAGCGTCTCGAGCGACATCTCGGACAGGTCGCAACCCGCCTGGTCGCAGGCGCGCACGGCATGCGCCACGGCTTCGTGGGCGTCGCGGAACGGCAGGCCCTTCTTGACCAGGTAGTCGGCCAGGTCGGTCGCGGTGGCATAGCCCTGCAACGCCGCGGCGCGCATGTTCTCGGCCTTGACCGTGATGCCCGAGGCCATGTCGGTGAAAATGCGCAGGGTGTCGGTGACGGTGTCGATGGTATCGAACAGCGGTTCCTTGTCTTCCTGATTGTCCTTGTTGTAGGCCAGCGGCTGGCCCTTCATCAGGGTCAAGAGGCCCGTCAGGTGGCCATACACACGGCCGGTCTTGCCGCGCGCCAGTTCCGGCACGTCCGGGTTCTTCTTTTGCGGCATGATCGACGAGCCGGTGCAGAAGCGGTCGGCGATGTCGATGAAGCCGATGCGTGGGCTGATCCACATCACCAGCTCTTCCGAGAAGCGCGAGACGTGCATCATCAGGATCGACGCCGCCGCGGTGAATTCAATGGCGAAGTCGCGGTCGGACACGGCGTCCAGCGAGTTGTGGCAAACGTCGTCGAAGCCCAGGGTCCTGGCCACGCGCAGGCGGTCTACGGGGAAGGTGGTGCCGGCCAGGGCGGCCGCGCCCAGCGGCAGGCGGTTGACGCGGCGGCGCGCATCCTGCATGCGCTCGGCGTCGCGGCCGAACATTTCGACATACGCCAGCATATGGTGGCCGAAGGTGATCGGCTGCGCCACCTGCAGGTGGGTAAAGCCCGGCATGATGGTGTCGGCATGGCGCTCGGCCAGGTCGGTCAGGGCGCCGCGCAGGCCGGCCAGCAGGGCCAGGATGTCGTCGATCGCGGCCCGCACGTACAGGCGGATGTCGGTGGCGACCTGGTCGTTGCGCGAGCGGCCGGTGTGCAGGCGCTTGCCGGCGTCGCCGACCAGCTCGGTCAGGCGCTTTTCGATGTTCAGGTGCACGTCTTCCAGGTCGAGCAGCCATTCGAAGCTGCCGGCCTCGATCTCGGACCGGATTTGCGTCATGCCGCGCTCGATCTCGGCACGATCGTGCTCGCTGATGATGCCCTGGGCCGCCAGCATCTCGGCGTGCGCCAGCGAGCCCTGGATGTCATATTGGGCCAGGCGCTTGTCGAAGAACACGGAAGCGGTGTAGCGCTTGACGAGATCGGACACGGGTTCGGAGAAGCGGGCCGACCAGGCTTCGGCTTTTTTGGAGAATTGTTCGGTCATGGTGGAATTCCGGTTGGGGATCCGACGATTATAAACTGCGTCGCCGCTATGCCATCTCGCGGGCAGATTACTCAGGGAAACCAAGCGAAAAAAAGCTGCGTAAAGGCCCAATCGAAGCCATATGACGGTCAAACGGCGCTAGAATGGTTTTTTTGCCAGCATTGCAAGCCCATGATTACGAACGATTCCAGCTTCCAGGTCAGTACCGACCAGTCCGGGCTCGACATCCCGATGATCTACCGCTTCCTCAGCGAGCAATCGACGTGGGCGGTGGGCATTTCCCGTCCGATCGTCGAGCGCGCCATCGAGAATTCGCTGTGCTTCGGCGGCTACCTCGACGGCCGCCAGATCGCGTTCGCGCGCGTGATCACCGATTACGCCACCTTCGCCAACCTGGTGGATGTCTTCGTCCTGCCCGAATACCGGGGAAATGGCTATGGCAAGCAATTGGTCGGCGCGGTGCTGCGCCACCCCAGCCTGCAAAAACTGCGCCGCTTCACGCTGGCCACCAAGGACTCGCACGGCTTGTACGAACGCTTCGGTTTTACCGCCCCGTTGTATCCAGAGACATTGATGGAGCGTTACTTTCCCAACATCTATTTATCCTGAGCGCACTCAACATGGCGACGTGAATCTGGAATCAGGCTTACGCTGATGACTCATCAGGGGAAGTCCTATGTTCCGATTCGTCGTCCATGCCCTGGTCGCGTTGGCGTTGCTGGCCAGTAGTGCCAGCCATGCCGCCGACAAGGAAGCCGTACCACCGAAAGGCTCGCTCGTCATCATCGGTGGCGCCCTGCGCGCCGACAACGATGCCGTGTGGGAGCGCATCGTCCAGCTCGCAGGCGGAAAAGGCGCACGCATCGCCGTGTTCGCCTCTGCTTCGGCCAGCCCCGAGCGTGCCGGCAGCTATCTCGTAGAACGCCTGAACCGCCATGGCGCCGATGCCTTCTTCGTCCCGGTTGCCCAGCACCTGCAGGGCGCCGACGTGCGCGCCGCGGCCGACGATCCCAAGCTGGCCGAAGCGGTGCGCACCGCCGGCGGCGCCTATTTCTCGGGCGGCGACCAGGGCCGCATCACCGGCGTCCTGCGCCGGCCCGACGGCAGCAATACGCAAGTGCTCGACGCCCTGTGGGACATGTACCGGCGCGGCGGCGTGATCGCCGGCTCGAGCGCCGGCGCCGCCATCATGAGCAGCACCATGTTCGGCCATCCGCGTTCGATCCTGTCGACCCTGCAGCATGGCGTCGACGACGGCCGCCAGATCACGCGCGGCCTGGGTTTCATCGGCGACGACGTCTTCATCGACCAGCACCTGCTGGTGCGCGGGCGCTTCGCGCGCATGCTGCCGGCCATGCTGGCCAAGGGCTACAAGATCGGCCTGGGGATCGACGAGAACACGGCGATGGTGGTGGGGCCGAAGCGCGACGTCGAGGTGATCGGCTACCGCGGCGCGCTGCTGGTCGACCTGAGCGAAGCCGCCACCCGCGACGGCAGCTTCAACCTGGCCAACGGACGCCTGAGTTACCTCGACAACGGCGACCGCTTCAACCTGGTCACCAAGGCCTTCACCCCGGCGCCCGAGAAGGCGCACGGCAAGGTCGACGCCAAGAAGCCGTACTGGCGCGGACCGCTGTTCTCGGCCGACATCCTTGGCAACGGTACGGTGGTCGACCTGATGGCCAAGCTGATCGACAGCGACCAGGCCGATGCGATCGGGCTGTCGCTGGACAGTCCCAATGCCGAGCGGCCCGACCTGGGCTTCGAGTTCAAGCTCAGTCGGGTCGGCGAGAGCGTGGGCTACCAGTCGGCGTTCAGCGAAGCGTATTCGGTGTATAACGTGCGGCTCGACATCCGGCCGATCGTGGTGCAAAGACCGCTGTATCAGTATCGATGAGTCAGTACCGATGAGTCAGTACCGATGAGCTTAGAATAGCGCGATCTCTTATTGCCGAGGAATCGCGATGCGCCGTCTCCTGATCCAGTCTCTTACCGCGCTGCTGCTGGCCATGACGTTCATGCCTGCGGTACAGGCCGCCCAACCGGCCACGGTCCGTCTCGACTACACCCATAGCGGCAACGCGCTGCAGGATGCGTATGCGATCGAGCGCGTGGTGATCGAGCCGCTGCCCTGGCCGGGCAGCATGGCGCGCAACCTCGACGAGACCAATCGCGGCCAGAACCGGGTCGAGGTGGTCGACGCCAAAACTGGCGACCTGCTGTACTCGCGCGGCTTCTCGACCGTGTTCGGCGAATGGCGCACCACCGAGGAAGCGAACCGGATCAGCCGCTCGTTCCAGGAATCGGTGCGCTTTCCGCAGTTCGGGCAGCCGGTGCGGGTGCGCATCCTCAAGCGCGACGAGCGCAACCAGTTCTCGGTGGCCTGGAGCATCGAGGTCGATCCGAATGCGCAAGACGTCGTCAGGCGCCAGCCGCCGGCATTGGCGAAACCGATCGCGATCCACACGAGCGGGCCGTCGCCCGACAAGGTCGACCTGCTGATCCTTGGTGACGGCTATACGCAGATGGACATCAAGAAGTTCGAGCAGGACGCACGCCGCCTGACCAAGCACCTGTTCTCGGTGTCGCCATTTCGCGAACGTGCCAAGGATTTCAATGTGTGGGCGATGGCGGTGCCGACCGAGAAATCCGGCATCAGCCGTCCGTCGACCGGCGTGCACAACCCATCGGCGCTGGGCACGCGCTACGACATCTTCGGCAGCGAACGCTATGTGCTCACGCTCGACAACCGCGCGCTGCGCGACATCGCCCAGCATGCGCCGTATGAATTCATCGAGATCCTGGTGAACAACGAGACCTATGGCGGGGGCGGCATCTTCGGCCAGTTCAGCACCGCGGCAGCCAGCAACGACTGGGCCGACTACCTGTTCGTGCACGAATTCGGCCACCACTTCGCGGGCCTGGCCGACGAGTACTACACCTCGCCGGTGGCTTACCAGCCGGCCAGCGGCCGCATGGAGCCGTGGGAGCCGAACGTCACCGCGCTACGCGACCCCGCCAAGCTCAAATGGAAGCGTCATGTGAAGGACGGCACGCCGTTGCCGACGCCATGGCCCAAGACCGAGTACGAAGACGAGTCGCGCGCCTACCAGAAGAAACGCGCCGCGCTGCGCGCCGAAAACCGTCCTGAATCCGAAATGAGCGCCCTGTTCCATGAAGACCTGAAGCGCACCAACGCACTGTTTGCGGGGCAGCCGCACCGGCACACGATCGGCGCCTTCGAAGGCGCAAACTACGAGGCCAGCGGCTACTACCGGCCGGCAATGCAATGCCTGATGTTCGACCGCAGCGAGGCGTTCTGCCCGGTGTGCCAGGACGGCATCGGCGACATCATCGACCTGTATGCGGGGACTGCTCATCAGTAATCTTTGCTTACAACTCTGACAATTTGACTGTGGGCTGCCTAACAGACCCGGCGATGCGATGGGCTTATTCTGGAATCACTGAAGAACAACAACGACTGCACAGGCAACCCCGCGCTGTGCAGACCACCAGAAAGGAACACATCATGAACAAACTGATCGCTACCCTCATCGCCGGCCTGATGGCTACCGCTGCCCACGCACAGACCACCGCACCGGCAACCACCGCCGCCGATAATCGCCTGGTCAAGGCAGAAGCCAATGCCGAGACAGACGTGATCAACGCAGAGCGGAAAGAAATCAAGACCGCCGTCAAGGCCGACGAAAAAGTGAACAAGACCATGGCCAAGGCCGCCGAGACCAAGTCGAAGGCCCACGCCAACCTGGTCGAGTCGCACACCGACGCGGCGGCGAAAGTGGCCAAGGCCGATCCGGAAGACCGCGCCAAGGAAATGGCCAAGGCCGAAGGGAAAGTGGCTGACGCCAATCTGAAAGCCGAGAAGAAAATGATCAAGGCCGACGAGAAAGTGCTGAAGGCACAAGTTGATGCGGCAGCCGACAAGGCGACCGCTGCGGCCAAGACCGAGCAGGTGCGTGCTGAAGCGCAAGCTGACGTGCACAAGGCTGCTGCCCGTAACTAAGCGGTACCCTGACACGCGCCTTCGGGCGCATCAAGCCCCAAAGCCGGATGACGGTTTTGGGGCTTTTTTAATGGGGCAGTGTTTTGTTGGAAGGCATGCGGCAGCGCAAATCATCGGTGCCGGAGTGGGTATCCAATCGGGTGTCCGATGCCTCGGGGGAACTGCCATGCTTGCAAAGGCCACATCGTTATTCCAGCACTTTACGCAATCGCGCCGGCTGCTGCGGTTGCACACGCCCCTGGGGCCAGACGTGTTGCTGGCCGAATGCGTGCGTGGCGACGAGGCACTCGGCGAAAACTATGCATTCACCATCAGCGCCTTGTCCGAGGACTCCAACGTTTCTCTGCGGCGATTGCTTGGCCAGCCGGCACTGCTCGAGCTGGAGACAACGAGCAGCGGGCCGAGGCATTTTCATGGTCATCTGACGTCGGTCGACATCAATGGCGCGAATGGCGGCATGGCGCGCTATACCCTGGTGCTGCAGCCATGGTGCGCTTTCCTGGAGCTCGGGCGGGACAGCCGGATATTCCAGGACAAGAACGTGTTCGACATCCTCGATGCCGTGTTTCGTGCCTGGCTAGGCCGCGGAACGCTCGCGCCCGCGTGGCGCTTCGATATCGCGGACAGGAGCATCTATCCCGTTCGCAGCCTGAGCACGCAATACCAGGAGAGCGACTGGGCGTTTGCGCAGCGCCTGATGAGCGAGGAAGGGCTGTTCTATTATTTCGAGCACCAGGGCGACGCGGCCAGCCGCGGCCTGGGCAGCCATCAACTGGTGATCGCGGACCATAACGGCGCGTTCAAGACGAATTCCCAGGCCGAAATCCGGTTCACCCGGCCGGGCGCTGCCATGCGCGAGGACAGCATGGATCGCTGGCGCCATGAGGCGCGCCTGCTCGCCACCGGCGTCGCCATGCAGAGCTGGGATTATCGTTCCGGCGGCAAGCGTCTGGTCTCGTCGGAAGGGACGCAAGCAGGCCCGGTCAGCATGGTCAGCAGCGATGCACCCGGGCAGTATGCCTATCCGGGCCGCGACCGCGGACAGCGCATCGCCGATAACCAGATGGAGGCGCTGGAAACCCGCAGCGAATGCTTCATCGGCGCCGGGACCGTGCGCACGATGGCGCCGGGAATGGTGTTTACCTTGAACGGTCACGCCGGCCACGACAACGAAACGGGGCGCAACGCGTGCCGCTTCATCGTGACGCGGGTGCGTCATCTGATGCATAACAACCTGACGGCGCAGATGCAGGCCGGGGTCAATCAGGCGGTCGGCAATTCCCGGCTGGCCGACACCATCGCCGCCGAGCAGAAAGACAGCCTGCACGCGGTCGGACAGCATATCGGCGAGCGCCCGGTCTACCGGAATCGCATCGATGCGATCCGGGTGCAGGTGGCCTATCGGACCAGCCGCAGCGACGGGCAGGGGCTGTTGCTGCATCCCCGTCCCACGATCCAGGGGCAGCAGACCGCCATCGTGGTCGGGCCACGCGGCAGCGTCGTTCATACGGATCGGGATCATCGGGTCAGGATCCAGTTTCATTGGCAGCGCGGCAAGGCCGGTCAGCCGAGCCACAGCCGGCTCGCGCATCCAGTTGTCGATGGCCACGTCGGCGCGCCGGGAGACGATACGGCTGGCACCTGGGTCCGCGTCCTTGCCGGGCTGGCGACGGTGGCTGGGCCCAATTGGGGCGGTCATGCCGTGCCACGCGTGGGGCAGGAGGTGCTGGTCGATTTCCTGGATGGCGATATCGACCGGCCGGTCATCGTGGGCGCGCTGTACAACGGGCGCGGGACCGTGGACGCCCAGCATAACCAGGCCATGGTCGGGCCGGGCGCCTCGACGGGGAATGCGCCGGCCTGGTTCGCTGGCGAGGAGGGCACGCATGCTCATCCTGCCGTGTTGTCCGGTTTTAAAGGCCAGGCGATGGGGGCGAGCCAGGAAGGACAGGCAGCCTACAGCCAACTGGTGTTCGACGACAGTGCCGCGCAAGCGAGACTGAGCTTGCAGCGGCATGCGGCGGGCCATCGCGACAGCGATGAACTCAGCCTGGGGCATCTGCGGCACCAGACCGATAACCAGCGATTGCAGGCTGTGGGGCTAGGGTGCGAACTGAAGACCGGGCATGCGGCGGCATTGCGTGCCGGAGCCGGGATGTTGTTGTCGACGGAGGGCGCGCGAACGGCACAGATGGATTCCGCTGCGGCGTTGGCGCAGGTGAGAGAAAGCGAGAGCCTGCAGCGGGCGTTGGCGTCGACTGCTCAGCAGCATCTCGCGGTGCTCAAAGGGGCAGGTGCGGAAGCCCAGGCTGGGGAGGGGGACTTGCCGGCGATCGCGCAGCTTGCGCATACGGTTGAAGTTCTCAGCGGCTTGGCCGGTGATGAGTCGGGGCGTGGACAGGCCACGGCTTATCAGGAGCCGCATCTGCAGCTATCGAGTCCAAAAGGAATCGTCGCTGCGACACCCGCGAATGCGGTGTTTTGTGCAGGGCTTACGTCGAACGTCAGTGCCGGGCAGGACATCAATTTTGCTGCGCAGGGCGCGTGGCATCACATCACGGCCAGCGGCATCAGCCTGTTCACGTACGGGAAGGCGAGCAATGGCAGCAAGCCCAATCAGGAGACCGGGATCAAGCTGCATGCTGCGAGCGGCAAGGTGAGTAGCCGGAGTCTGTCGGATGTGACGCGGATTACGGCTGACAAGGCGATTACCGTTGCTAGCGTTACGAAAACGGTGTCGGCGTCGGCGAAGGCGCACTTGTTGATGACGGCGCAGGGGGCAATGGTCAAGCTGGAAGGGGGTGACATCATGCTGCATGCGCCTGGCAAGGTGGAGTTCAAGGCTGGCAAGAAAGAGCTGGGCGGCCCGGTCAGCGTTCCAAGCAAGGAGATTGCTAACAAGATTAGCGAGTTGAATATCAAGCGCGATCTCGCCATCGAGTATGTGGATGCCGATGGCAATGCGCTTACAGATGAACCAATCACCCTTCACTTTAATGATCAACCGGTCAAGGCTGTCAGTCTGGATGGTAGTGGCAGAGCAGTCATCAACAATGCGCCGCTGGGCCCCTTCCGTGCTGACCAACCACGGCGCAAAGGGGACACCCGATGACTACCACGAACGATCGAACAAGGGCTATCCAGCCACAGGAGCAGTGTATCGACCTGCCTGGCCAGGCTGTCAGATGCTGGCGCTCTAGTGACAACCTCAAGGTGATTCTCAGGAAACATCGGGATGTCTTTTTCGACATCAATCTCAAGCCTGGAGCGATCTACACAGTCAGGGCCATGTCTGACTTCTATTGTCCTCTAAGTAAAAAGCTGGTGCGGACCGTCAATTTCAAGGATGGTGAGCGCCTGCACCTGTGGGTTGGTCGGGAGTTCGTCGGGGACCTGGTCTTGACGCGCGGGTCGTCTGTCATCGGAAATTTCACTGTTTCCACACTCGATGCTGAAAGATACAGCCCTGATCCCAAGATAAAGCCTGAGCCTTTGATGGTGATTTTGGGTAAGCGTGAAATGTCGCTTTCCATTATCCCGAACAAGAATGATCCCTACGATGTGCGGAAATTTCAGGATGTGTTCAATCCATATTATGACCCGAAGGTTGCGCTTCTGAGTGCGCATGGGGCAAAGCAGGAATATAGCTGTAGCCGGGGTAGTGCCGATATTCAGGAATATGTTTGCGTTACCGAGGCAGTTGTCAGCGACTTACAGCCGGATGTACTCAAGAAACTAGATGCAGGTATTGCGGTCGAGGCACCGGTTAGTCAAATTTTCAAGGTGCCGGAAAAAGGAAACGAGCCATCAGGCCTGTATTCTGCACTTGCTACTACAGTTGCTAACATTTCGAGAAATGATGTACTCACATCGATCTGGTTTAAGGAAGGCGCTGGCTATCTTCAGGAAGATTGGAGGATGCTTGATAAGATATTGATGAAGGTAAGGATAGAGGCGAGGAAGAAGGGGAAGTACAAAGTCGTTTTCAAGGGGCGCCTGTTGAGCGATCTTGTCAAGCATGGCACAAGCGGCGCATTGGCGAGCACGGCGCATAGATCCGCGGCGCTGGGAAGTAGTGGCAGCGCTTTCATCGGAGCAAGCTTTGCCAAGGACGGAAAATCCGGGTACGGCGGATTTAGAAGAGTGATTATGACAGTGGCGGAAGATTATCGAGGCGGCGTCAAGGTTCAAGCAATAGGAACGGTGATCGACATCATTGTCGACGTGCATGACGTTTACCTGAAAGAGGAGGGAAGCCGTGATCTTTCAGAGTTTCTTGGAAGAGCAGGCGTGTCACTTGTAAAAGCCGGGGCCACTGCTGCGTTGGCAAGCGTACTGTCTACAGTGGCTTTCGCTAGCGTAGCCGCTGTGATACCCGGGGGGTTATTCGTGGTTGTGGGCGTGGTGATTGCCGTCGTCGGACTACTTGCTGCGGCATATGTTATCGATAAAATCGACGAAAAACTTGGAGCGAAAAACGCAGTTGCGGAGTGGGCACGATGATCCGCAACATATCTATTCGATTGTTGGGCATATTCTTTCTTGTTTTGATGGCCGGAACGGTCTTTGGTTGGCTGATGGTTGAAGATTTTGCTGGTGAAAAGGTTGGCAAGATCTTCCTGGGATCTGGTTTAAGCATTGCATTGTTGATTTTCTCTATTCAATCAGCGCTGTTTTTTTGGGCGGGAAGCCGCCTCTATCGACAGTTGATATTTTTGACCGCGGGAGTCTTTTCCATTACTTGGTTTATGTTCTGTTTTTTCGTTCCATTGTTATTGACTGATTATATAAGGATCGAGATCAGAGTGGTGATGGTGGTCGCGCTGCTATACCTGTCGGCGTCGAATGTACTTGAGGCTCATAGAAAATTTAGCCAGAAATGGAAAAATCTGGAAAAACTGGATCGATATATAAAACGCGAAGACGATGTGGGAAAGGGGTTTATTGATTGGGATCGGTTGATTAAATCCATGGATCTATCGATCGAAATTTATATCCCTGGAGTGCCATCGAATATTGCAGCAGCGATTTCTGTCGCCATGGTGATATTCATGCTCCTTGGTTTTTTTCTGAAGAGCATATTCCCGATGTTTAGTGCTTTCGCTTGGGGAATCCCGTCTGCCTCGATCGTCGCATATTTCTTTCAGGTTGTTGGTTACAATGCCGCCCAGGCGATGAAAGTGAAATCTCTTGAGCGAAAATTCAATATGAAATTTCGGAGCAATATAGAGCCAAGTCGTCGACGTCGAATAAGTAGAGGGGGCTGATGACTATGCTGGAACGATGAGAGGAAATGAAAACGCCGGCATCAGCCGGCGTCTTAATTAAAACAACAACAAAATCATGGTTCTCTGACTTAACCTTCAGCCGCCCGCATCGCCAAATCCGCCGCCTTCAACCTCGCCGACAACGCCTTGCCCTTGCGCGCACGCTTGCCAAAGTGCGGCTCCAGCCCCGATGCAAACAACTCCACCGTACGTGCCTTGTCCCCAGCCCAGGTGCCAACCACATTCACACCCTTCTGCGTAATCGGCTGCGCCGCCAGCATCGTCTCTTTCGGCTCCAGCTCCATCAGGATCACACCCCGGCCGCCATTGGTCAGCACTTTCATCTCGTCGATGCCAAACACCAGCACGCGACCCTTCTCCGACAGGCAGGCAATCGCGCCGGCAGTATCGGTAACGACCCGCGGCGGCAGCGGCGCGGCGCCTTCGTTCAAGGTGATGAACGACTTGCCACCCTTGAGGCGGCTGACCATATCCCCAGCCTTGGTAATGAAGCCAAACGCATCCGACGTCGAAATCAACAGGCGCGTGTCCGGATTACCTGCAAAGTAATGCAGCAGACGTACAGGCTTACCTTGCACACCGCCCGACAAATCGACCAGGGTGGTAATCGGCACACCATCCCCACGCGATCCAGGCAGCGCATTCACCGGCACCGAATACACCTTGCCGTTGTCGCCGATGCCCAGCAAATGATCGACCGTGCGGCATTCAAACGCCTTGTACAGCGAATCGCCGGCCTTGAAAGTGAACTGCGCCGTATCGTGCCCGATGCCGGTACGCGCGCGCACCCAGCCTTTTTCCGACACGATCACGGTCACCGGCTCGTCGATGACCTTCTGCTCGGCCACCGCGCGCTGGGCTTCCTCGATGATGGTGCGGCGGTCGTCGCCGAACTGCTTGGCGTCGGCTTCGATTTCGCGAATGATCAGGCGCTTCATCGACGACGGGTTCTCGAGAATGTCTTCCAGCTTTTCCTTGTCGCTGCGCAGCTCGGCCAGCTCTTGCTGGATCTTGATCGCTTCCAGGCGCGCCAGCTGGCGCAGGCGGATCTCGAGGATGTCCTCGGCCTGGCGTTCGCTCAGGCGGAATTCCTCGATCAGCGCCGCCTTCGGTTCATCCGAATTGCGGATGATGGCGATCACCTTGTCGATGTTCAGCAAGACCGTCTCGCGGCCTTCCAGGATGTGGATGCGGTCGTTGACCTTGCCCAGCTTGAACTCGGTGCGGCGGCGCACGGTCACGAAGCGATAATCGATCCACTCCTGGATGATCGTGCCCAGGCCCTTCTGGCGCGGACGTCCATCGCCGCCGATCATCACCATATTGATCGGGGCCGAGCTCTCGAGCGAGGTATGCGCGAGCAGCATCAGCATGAATTCGTTCTGGTCGACGTTCTTCGACTTGGGCTCGAACACCAGGCGCACCGCGGCTTCGCGGCCCGATTCGTCGCGCACCGCATCGAGCGCGCCCAGGATCGTGTTCTTCAGCGCCAGCTGTTCCGGCAGCAGCGCTTTCTTGCCGGTCTTGACCTTCGGATTGGTCAGTTCCTCGATTTCTTCCAGCACGCGCTGCGACGAGCAGCCCGGCGGCAGTTCATGGACCACCGCCTGCCACTGGCCGCGCGCCAGCTCTTCGATCTTCCAGCGCGCGCGCACCTTCATCGAGCCGCGGCCGACCGCGTACATGTCGGCGATTTGCGAGGCCGGAGTGATGATCTGGCCGCCGCCCGGGAAGTCCGGACCGGGGATCAGGGTCATCAGCTCGGCGTGGGTCATCTTGGGGTTGCGGATCAGCGCCACCGCTGCTGCCGCGACTTCGCGCAGATTGTGCGACGGGATCTCGGTGGCCAGGCCGACCGCGATGCCCGAGGCGCCGTTGAGCAGCACCATCGGCAGGCGTGCCGGCAGGGTGCGCGGCTCGGTGGTCGAGCCGTCGTAGTTCGGTTGCGAGTCGACCGTGCCCATGTCGATCTCGTCCATCAGCAGGCGCGAGATCGGGGTCAGGCGGGCTTCGGTATACCGCATTGCCGCGGCGCCGTCGCCGTCGCGCGAGCCGAAGTTGCCCTGGCCGTCGATCAGCGGGTAGCGCAGCGAGAAGTCCTGCGCCATGCGCACCAGCGCGTCGTACACCGACTGGTCGCCATGCGGGTGCAGTTTGCCGAGCACGTCGCCGACCACGGCGGCCGACTTGCGCGGCTTGGCGGTCGGGCCCAGGCCCAGTTCGTTCATCGCATACAGGATGCGGCGCTGGACCGGCTTCTGGCCGTCCGACACGTCCGGCAGCGCGCGGCCCTTGACCACCGAGACGGCGTAGTCGAGGTAGGCGCGCTCGGCGAAGGTGGACAGGGTGAGCGTCTCGACGTCCGAGGGCTCGTGTTGCTGTTCAAAGAGACTTGGTTGATTCGTCATGATGTGTGTTCGGTTGCTCGCGTGGGCGGACGATCAGATATCCGCCTCGGTCTCGTTACCGTGTTCCTCGATCCAGGCGCGGCGCGCCGCGGCTTCGCCTTTGCCCATCAGCATATTGAAGCGCGATGCCGACTCGGCCAGGTCGTACTGGCCGAACGATACCGGCAGCAGGCGGCGGGTGTCCGGGTTCATCGTCGTTTCCCACAGCTGCTCGGCGTTCATCTCGCCCAGGCCCTTGAAGCGCGAGATGCTCCACACGCCTTCCTTCAGGCCTTCTTTTTTCAGCTTGTCCTCGATCGCCAGCAGCTCGCCGTCGTCCAGCGCATACAGCTTCTGGATCGGCTTCTTGGCGCGCGCGGGCACATCGACGCGGTACAACGGCGGACGCGCGATGCAGATATTCCCGTTGCGGAACAGGGCAGGGAAGTGCTTGAAGAACAGCGTCAGCAGCAGCACCTGGATGTGCGAGCCGTCGACGTCCGCATCCGACAGGATGCAGATTTTCCCGTAGCGCAGGCTGGCCAGGTCGGGCGAATCGTTCGGTCCGTGCGGATCGACGCCGATCGCCACCGAGATATCGTGGATCTCGTTGTTGGCGAACAGGCGGTCGCGGTCGGTTTCCCACGAATTGAGCACTTTGCCGCGCAGCGGCAGGATGGCCTGGAATTCCTTGTCGCGGCCCATCTTGGCCGAGCCGCCGGCCGAGTCGCCCTCGACCAGGAACAGCTCATTGCGGGTGATGTCGCTCGACTCGCAATCGGTCAGCTTGCCCGGCAACACAGCCACGCCAGACGATTTTTTCTTCTCGACTTTTTGCAGCGAACGCAGGCGCGACTGGGCCTGCTTGATGACGAGTTCCGCGAGCTTCTTGCCGTATTCGACGTGCTGGTTCAGCCACAATTCGAGCGGCGGCTTGGTGAAGGTCGAGACCAGCTTGAGCGCATCGCGCGAGTTCAGGCGTTCCTTGGTCTGGCCCTGGAATTGCGGATCCAGCACCTTGGCCGACAACACGAACGAGACGCGCGCGAACACGTCCTCGGGCAGCAGCTTGACGCCTTTCGGCAGCAGGCCATGCAGCTCGACGAAGTTCTTGACGGCGCCGAACAGGCCGTCGCGCAGGCCCGCTTCGTGGGTGCCGCCGCTCACGGTCGGGATCAGGTTGACGTAGGACTCGCGCACCACGCCGCCTTCTTCGGTCCAGGCCACGACCCAGTCCGCGCCTTCGCCTTCGGCAAAGCTGTCGTCGCCGGCGGCGGCGAACTGCGCGCCTTCGAACAGCGGGATCAGGGTCTCGCCGTTGGAGCTTTGCGCCAGCGCTTCGTTCAGGTAGCCGCGCAGGCCCTCGTCGTAGCGCCAGGTCTGGACGTCGCCGGTCTTGCCGTTGGTGAGCGTGACGGTCACGCCCGGCAGCAGCACCGCCTTCGAGCGCAGCAGGCGCTGCAGGTCGCCCAGCGGGATATTCGGGGAATCGAAATACTTACCGTCCGGCCAGGCGGTGACGCGGGTGCCGTTCTTCTTGCCGCCTCGTTCGGCCGGTGAAGAGGTCAGCGGCTCGATCACGTCGCCATTGGCGAATACCAGCTTGTGCTGGCCGTTGCCCTGGTCGTCCTTGCGCCACACCTCGATTTCGAGGCGCTTCGACAGCGCATTGGTGACCGAGACGCCGACGCCGTGCAGGCCGCCCGAGAAGGCATAGGCGCCGCCCGAGCCCTTGTCGAACTTGCCGCCGGCGTGCAGGCGGGTGAACACGATCTCGACCGTGGACACGCCTTCTTCCGGGTGGATGCCGACCGGGATGCCGCGGCCGTCATCCTCGACCGTGATCGAACCGTCGGGGTTCAGGGTCACGCCGATGTTCTTGCAGTGACCGCCCAGCGCTTCGTCGGAGGCGTTGTCGATCACTTCCTGGATGATGTGGAGCGGATTCTCCGTCCGGGTATACATGCCCGGACGCTGTTTCACAGGTTCGAGTCCTTTAAGGACGCGGATGGATGATTCGCTGTAGTCTGGAGCGGGTTTCTTGGAGGCCATCTTGAAGATTGTTTGTCGAATGCTCCGGCATTCTAACTTGTCGGGAGGAAAAGGTTAGGCTTTTTTACTGTGCAAATATACAGTAGTTCGCGCTGTGACGTGCTTTTCGCTTCGCACGTTTGTGCTAGATTAAGCTGGATTTCCACGGCAATGCCAGGGAGGCGCGTTACCGATGCACTTGTCCAGCTATCCGTTCACCGTCCGCCTGATTGGATTCACGCCAGGCGAAACCGCGCAGCTCGAAGCCCTGCTGGCGCAGGCGCCGGGCATGGGGCCGGGCGCGGGGCCGTCGTATTCTTGCCTGCATGACGATAGTTTGCAAGAGCCGGACCTGTATATCGCCAATGGCGACAGTCCGACCGCGCTGACCCGGCTCGGCTGCCTGCCGCCCGGATCGCTGCAGCCGGCGCTCGTGATCGGCAACCCGGTCGGTGGCCCATGGTGCACCCTGGCGCGGCCGGTCCAGCCCCCGCAACTGCATGAAGCCCTCGCCGACCTGCTCGATACCCGGGTCCAGGTGCTGGTACAGCAAAGCACCCGCGCCCGACGCGTGCTGGCCGAGCGGCGCCGCCGTCCGCGCCTGGCGCCAGATTGCGAGACGACCGCATTCTACACGCGCCAGCGCCGTGGCCCGGTAAATGGGGCGGTTTTGATCGTGGACAAGGAGTGCCAGCTGCGCAACCAGGTAGCGCGCGTGCTGGGGCCGCGCCGGGTATCGGTGGAATGGACCGACAGCCTGTGCGCCGCGGTGCGCCTGTGCGACGAAACGCCGGTATCGCTGGTGCTGATCAATACCGCGGCGACCGGCATCGAACCGTACGACTTGTGCAGCTCGATCAAATCGCAGGATGGCGCGCAGCGTACGCCGGTGGTGTTCCTGGTCGAGCAATCGTTTCACTACGATAGCGTGCGCGCGCGCCGCGCCGGGGCGCGCGGCCTGCTCACGACGCCGGTCGCCGGCCGCCACTGGATGCTGACCTTCCAGAAGCTGCTCGACCTTCCCGTGTAAGCGGCCGGTGTAGGGAGTACGCGACGTTTTGTAACAACTTTATATCGTGCGCTGCAGTGGCGAAGTTATATTAATAGCCATGGCCGAAGACGATCAAACCAAGCGCAGCGAGGGCGAACCCTCCCTCGATCCGTCCCTTGATGAACGCAAGGAAACCCGGGTGCGGGTGCCCGACCGGCGCGCAGGCGGGCAGGGCCGCATCCCTCGCTACCTGCGCGATGGCGACAATGCGCTGGCCCTGGCCGGCCGCGTCTTCACTTCGCGCTTTCGCTCGCTGCGCGACCGCTTCAACCGCGATTTCATGCAGCGCACGCTGCACATCGGCGTCTCGGCCCGCATCTTCCATCCTGCCGCCGGGGCCAAGGGGCTGCTCAGCAAGAACCTGCAGTATCTCGAGGAGTCGATCGCCCAGTGGGTGATGTCGCGCGACGTGCTGGTGTTCATGATCCCGACCGTGAATACCAACGGCTTGCTCCACCCCAGCAACATCACCTTGCGCCACTATGCGCGCCATCTCGACGGCCTGGTGCTGCAGGGCGGGGCCGACGTGGCGCCGCAAACCTATTCCGAAACCCCGACCCGGCCCGAATGGAGCGGCGACCGCGCGCGCGACGTCTACGAACTCGAGCTGCTGCACGAATTCGTCGACGCCGGTAAACCCGTGCTGGGCGTCTGCCGCGGTTGCCAGCTGATCAATGTCGCCTTCGGCGGCACCCTGCACCAGGACGTCGCCACCGACATGCCCCAGGCGCTGGCCCACGTCCACGATATGTATGACGCGCACCGCCACGCCATCATGTTTCCCAAGGGCTCGTCATTGGGCCGCATGTTCCCCAAGGTCGAGCAGGCGATGGTGAACTCGATCCACCACCAGGCGGTCAAGGACCTCGGGCGCGACATCCGCATCGAGGCCGTGTCAGAACCTGACGGCATCATCGAGGCGATCCGCTACCTGCGCGCCAACTTTGTCATGGGCCTGCAGTGGCACCCCGAATTCCACCGCGCCGGCGGCGTCGACCTGCTCGATTGCACGCCGGTGCTCGACGAATTCCTGCGCGCCGCGCGCGAAACCCGGCTGTAGATTTCCGCTTTAGTTGCTGCGAAGAATCGACTGTCGTATGTCTTCGATGACACCTCGATTCGCTTGCCGAAATCGCTTGCTTTCGCCGCCCGACGCGTGAATAATGAAATGAGAATCATTCGCATCTCGTTACCATTCACGCTGGACCGTTGCGGACCGCAACTGCTTTAAGGGAGACGCTTGCATGACCATTTCCACCGCAGACACGACGTCGTCGGAACCGCGCAGCCAGGACGCGCTGCTGGTCGCTTCGCTATTGCACCTGATGTCGAACTACACCACGCGCGGCGACGGCGAACAGCCTTGCGTAAAGCTGGCCTCGGTGATCGAGCGCCACCTGTGTGCGCTGTCGCGCCTGCCGAACATCGATCCGGTGCTGCGCGCCACTTGCGAGCAACTGGCCGACCAGTGGGCAGTCGTGGTCGACGCCAAGCTGCCGCCCCCGGCGCCGACCCGCCAGCCCCTGCTGGCGCGCTTCATGAAAGGCAGTTGGGCCGGCAAGGCCGCGCCGCTGGCCGGCTGAGCTTTGTCTAGGTCGTGCGACCGCCCCGGAAGTGCTGGATGGCCGCGTTGACCATGCCCTCGACGCTGCCTTCGCGCTCCACGTGGCGGCGCAGGATGGCGGCGTCGCTGCCGTCGTGCACCGCCGCCGCCAGGTGGCGCAGGGCGTCCACGCTGCCCAGCGCCTCGGCGTGCGGCAGCATTTTTTCGAGCGTGGCCAGGATGTCTTCGCGCATCGGCACATTCTCGTAGGTCTTCGGATGCGTGATGCTGCCGTCCAGGCCGAAGCGGCAGGCCTGGAAGCGGTTGTAGTTGTAGACCAGGTAATCGTCCTCTACTGGCATGTCTTCCACCGGCGCTTCCTCTTTCCGTTCCAGCAGGTGCCGGCACAGCGCCTGCAGGTAGCCGGCCAGCGCCGCCGCCCGTTCCACCGTCAGCGGCGTGTCGCACACGCGCAGCTCGATGGTGCCGTACTCCGGTTTCGGCCTCAGGTCCCAATAAAAATCCTTCATGCTCTTAATGATATTGGTGCGTTCCATCTTGGCGAAGTAGACGTCGGTGAACTCCTGCCAGGTGAGCGTGAACGGCGCGCGGCCGCTCATCGGGAAGGCGAACACGGAATTCAGGCGCGCCGATTCGAACAGGCTGTCGTGGCCCTGCACATAGGGCGACGATGCCGACAGCGCGATAAAGTGCGGCAGGTAGCGGTTCAGTGCATGCAGCAGGTACAGCGCATCGTCGCCGTTGGCGCAGCCGATGTGCACGTGCTGGCCGAATACCGTGAACTGCTTGGCCAGGTAGCCGTACAGCTGCGACAGGTATTCGTAGCGCGGCTTGGCCGAGATGCGCTGGTCGGACCAGTGCTGGAACGGGTGCGTGCCGCCGCCGGCGATGCCGATATTGAGCACGTCGCTGGCCGCCACCAGGGTGTCGCGGATCTCGGTGAGTTCGGCCAGCAGCGGCCCGTACCCGGTGTGCACGCTCGAGTTAATCTCGATCATGCTTTCGGTGATCTCGGGCGTGACGTTGCCCGGGAAGGGCTTGCGCGTCAACAGGTGCATCAGGTCGGGGCTGGCCGCGGTCAGGTTGAAATCCGACAGGCTGACCAGTTGCAGTTCCAGCTCGACCCCGAAGGTCAGCGGTTGCGAGGGGTTGAAGGCTTCAAGCGGCATGGTTCGACTCCGGTGCTTCGCGCGCCCAGATCAGCGCGCGCTGGATGATGATCGGGCCGAAGACTTCGAGCAGCATCGTCACGGCCGCCATCGCATACAGTTCTTCGACCACTTTCAGGCCGGCATAGCGCGCATGCTCGAGCAGCAGGATCACGAACACGGCCAGCGGGGCCAGCCCGAGGCCGGTGAGCGCGCCCTTGCGCCAGGTAACACCCGACAAGTGGGAAAACGCCGTCACGCCCGCCACCTTGGCGAACATGCGCACCAGCACCACGCTGATGGCAAGCAGCGTGCCGGCGGTGACCAGGCGCCAGTCGAGGGTCGAGGCGGCGTACACGAACAGCAGCACGGTCAGCACCTCGCCCAGCGCGCCGAAATTGCGCTGGGTCTGGGTAAAGGCCACGCGCCGGTAGCGCACCGTCAGGCCGAAGGCCAGCGCCGCCACCACCGGCGACATGCCGGAAATATCGCAGACCGACACCAGCAAGATGACTGCCAGGGCAAACGCGACGGTGGCGTCCTGTTGCGGATTGCGGATCGCGCGCAGCAGGGCCGGCACCACCACGCCGAAGATGGCGCCGACCAGGATCGAGCCGGCCAGCATCACCAGGCTTTGCCACAGTGCCTCACCGACGGCGTCGTAGGTGCGGAACAGCCAGATGCCGATGATGGCATTGAAGGCGAACACCGACAGCACACAGTTCTGGGCCGACAGGTGCAGCACGCGTTCGGTCATCTGGCCCGAGCTTTTCTGTTCATTGACGACCCGTACGACGGTGGCGGGCGAGGTGGCCATCGACAGCGCCGCCATCAGGAGGGCGGTCAATTGGCCGGTGCCGAAGGCGCTGGCGACGAAATAGACCAGGATGAAGGTCAGCCCGGCCTCGACCAGGCCGGCCACGCCGATCCAGGGATTGTTGACCAGCCAGCGCAGGTTGATGCGGTTACCGAGCTCGAACAGGATCAGGCCGAAGGCGACATTGGCCAGCAGCGAGACCGGCCCCATGTCGGGGGCGGGCAGCGCGCCGACCTGGGTGCTGCCGAGGGCGAAGCCGACCAGGCCATAGAAGCTGATGCGCGGCAGGCCGGTCCAGCGCTGGCCGAATTCGCCGGCCAGCCAGGCGAGCGCAATCGCCAGCGGCCACGCGAGACTTGTCAACAAGGACAGCAGGTCTGGCATTCGTTTCCCCTCGAGTCTTATAGTCGGTGCGCGCTTGTCGTCCGATGTACACGGAGTCTACAAGCCGGCGGGGCGCGCACGTTTGTCCTGGTTCGCCCGTCCACGCGCCTTGTGTTGAAGCACGGCGAGCGGCGGGCGAGTGGCTCGATCATAGCGATTCCAGCGCGGCCGTCCGTGTCCGCACTAACACAGTGCGTAAAGACATTATTTGCCAAGGGGAAACGTAAGGTTGGCCGGGGCGCGCAGCCGGCTCTGCCGCCGACGCGTCGATTGTTATCGGTTCCGATGCCGTGCCGGATGATCTCGCGGCGAACCATCACCGCGTCGGCAGCGTAGCCGCCGACCCTACGTTATTTGCTGAGCAATCGCATCGCCCGTTCCAGCCCCTCGAGCGTGATCGGAAACATGCGGTTGTTCATGATCTGGCGGATCAGGGCAATCGATTGCCGGTATTGCCATAAATGTTCCGGCTCCGGATTGAGCCAGGCAAACTTGGGAAACGTCGACACGAAGCGCGCCAGCCAGGCCGCGCCCGGTTCTTCGTTGTTGTACTCGACCGAGCCGCCCGGCGCCATCACCTCGTAGGGACTCATGGTGGCGTCGCCGACAAAGATCACGCGGGTGTCGGCTGGATACTTGCGCAGCACGTCCCAGGTCGGGAAGCGTTCGCTATGGCGGCGCCGGTTGTTCTTCCACAGGTAGTCATACACGCAGTTGTGGAAGTAATAGAACTCCATATTCTTGAATTCGCTGCTGGCGGCCGAGAACAGTTCTTCGGTGCGCTCGATGTGGTCGTCCATCGAGCCGCCCACGTCCAGCAGCATCACCACCTTGATCCGGTTCTTGCGCTCGGGCCGCATGCGGATGTCGAGCCAGCCGGCATTGCTGGCGGTGGCGCGGATGGTGTCGTCCAGCGCCAGCTCGTCGGCCGCGCCCTGGCGCGCGAAGCGGCGTAGGCGGCGCAGCGCCACCTTCAGGTTACGGGTGCCCAGTTCGCGCTCGTCGTCGTAGTCGCGGAAAGTGCGCTGTTCCCACACCTTGACCGCGCTGCGGTTGCGGCTGGTTCCCCCGATGCGGATGCCTTCCGGGTTGGTGCCGCCGTGGCCGAAGGGCGAGGTGCCGCCGGTGCCGATCCACTTGCTGCCGCCGGCGTGGCGCTCCTTCTGCTCCTTGAGCAGCTCTTGCAGCCGCTGTTGCAGCTTGTCGTAGCCGAATTTTTCGAGCTGCGCTTTTTGTTCAGGCGTGAGCTCGCGCTCGAAGCGCTTGATCAGCCAGTCCAACGGAAGGTCGGGAAACTGCGCGGCCTGCTCGTCGAACACCGCATCGACGCCCTTGAACCAGAGGCCGAACACGCGATCGAACTTGTCGAAATGGGCTTCATCCTTCACCAGCGTCAGGCGCGCGAGGTAATAGAACTCGTCGAGCGAGGGCCGGATTACCTGGCGCTGCAGGGCTTCGAGCAGCGTCAGGAATTCGCGGATCGAGACCGGCACTTTGGCCTCGCGCAGCGCGCGGAAGAAGTCGATCAACATGGTCAGGCCTTTGCGTGATGCGCCAGGCGCGCCTCCAGC
Organism: Massilia sp. HP4; assembly: GCF_005222695.1. Lineage (GTDB taxonomy): Bacteria > Pseudomonadota > Gammaproteobacteria > Burkholderiales > Burkholderiaceae_D > Telluria. Next base: position 145,239 of record NZ_STGG01000048.1, read on the forward strand.
TGCGCTTGCACTTGCGGCCATTCGGCACGCAGGATGCTGTACATGACGGTGTCGCGCACGCTGCCGTCGCGGCGCGCGAAGTGATGGCGCAGCACGCCGTCCTTGTGCGCGCCGAGCCGCTCGATGGCCGCCTGCGACGCAAAGTTCTGGCCGTCGGTGCGCAGGCCGACCACGGCGCAGCCCAGGGTGTCGAAGGCATGCCGCATGAGCATCAGCTTGCAGCTGGTATTGACGTGGCTGCGCTGCGCGCTTTTTGCATACCAGGTGAAGCCGATCTCGACGCGGTCGATCTCGGGCACGATGTCGTGGTAGCTGGTGCTGCCGACGACGGCGCCGGATGCCGCGTCGATCACGGCCCAGGCCTGGCGGTTGGCCATTGACAGCGCGGTGTCGACGTAGGCCTCGGCTTCTTCCCGGGGGGGTACATAGGTCACCCGCAGATTCCACAACTGGCCGTCGCTCGCGGCCGCGCGCAAGCCGTCGGCGTGATGCGGCGCCAGCGGCTCCAGGCGCACGCCGTTGAATGCCAGCGTAACAGGAACGACGTCGATCATCGCCGGTTCCTCGCCATGGCCATCAGGCGGTCGAACAGGGCGATGTCCTGTTCGTTCTTGAGCAGTGCGCCGTGCAGCGGCGGCGCCGCATTCTCGGCGCGCAGCGCTTCGGCCGGCACGTCCTCGGCCAGCAGCAGCTTGAGCCAGTCCAGGAATTCCGAGGTCGACGGCTTCTTCTTGATGCCGGGGACGTCGCGCAGCGCATAGAAGCTTTGCAGCGCGGCTGCCAGCAGGTCTTGCTTCAGGCGCGGGAAATGCACGCCCACGATGTCGGCCATCGTCTCGCGATCCGGGAACTGGATGTAATGGAAGAAGCAGCGGCGCAGGAATGCGTCGGGCAGCTCTTTTTCGTTGTTCGAGGTGATGATCACCAGCGGGCGGTGCCTGGCCACCACCATCTCGCGCGTCTCGTAGACATAGAATTCCATGCGATCGAGTTCGCGCAGCAGGTCGTTCGGGAACTCGATGTCGGCCTTGTCGACTTCGTCGATCAGGAGCACCACCGGCTCGGGCGAGGTAAACGCCTGCCACAGCACGCCCTTGACGATGTAGTTCTGGATGTCGCGCACGCGCTCGTCGCCCAGCTGCGAATCGCGCAGGCGCGAGACGGCGTCGTATTCGTACAGGCCCTGCTGGGCCTTGGTGGTCGACTTCACGTGCCATTGCAGCAGCGGCATGTTCAGCGCCGCTGCGACTTCTTCGGCCAGCATGGTCTTGCCGGTGCCCGGCTCGCCCTTGATCAGGAGCGGGCGGCCCAGGGTCAGGGCCGCATTGACGGCCAGTTTCAGGTCGGGGGTGGCGACGTAATTGTCGCTGCCTTCGAAGCGCGGAGATGCATGCATGGCGGGTGACGGGAAAAAAGCGAAAGAGGATTTGGCGAGTATATGACAAAAAGTTGGCCCACCCGCGGCCCGGGCGCGCGCCGCCGGTTTGTAGACTGGTGTCAAGTCTTCAGATAGAATCGGCCCGTTGGTAAGCCTTTGCTAAGTTTTTGTGCGGTTGCGATTTTCGACATATAACTAACGAGACGCCCATGAAAAAAACTCTGGTACCACTGGCGCTGGCGCTTCTTGCCGGCGCCGCCGGCAGCGCCTGCGCCGCGGAAGTGGTCGGTAATCCCCAGGCGGCCACCGCCAAGATCGAGATGTGCATCGGCTGCCATGCCATCCCGGGCGGCTATAAAACGGCATTCCCCGAGGTCTACCGCGTGCCAATGATCGGCGGCCAGTCGGCCAAGTACATCGAATCGGCACTCAAGGCGTATCGCAAGGGCGACCGCAAGCACCCTTCCATGACCGGCATCGCGCGCTCCATGAGCGACCAGGACATCGCCGACGTGGCGGCCTATTATGCCCAGCAAACGTCGAACCAGACGACCGCCCAGCGATGAGGACCGCCATGAAGAACACGATGCTCCTGCTGGCGCTCGGCGCCATCTCCTTCGGCGCGGCCGCCAACGACGTCAAACGTGGCGAGGCCCTGGCCGAGAAATACAACTGCGCCTCTTGCCATGGCGCCGACTACAACAAGGCGATCGACCCGACCTATCCGAAGCTGGCCGGCCAGCACGCCGACTATCTCACGCATGCGCTGCGTGCCTACAAGCGCGGGGCCGGCGCCAATGGCCGGGTCAACCCGATCATGGCCGGCATCGTGCAGCCGCTGTCCAATCAGGACATGGCCGACCTCGGGGCGTATCTCTCCAGCCTGCCGTCGCAACTGGTGGTCAAGAGGTAGGGCTGCCGGTACAGCGGCGCGCCGCAACTGGTAACATGCGATCCCCGCCGCCGGCGCTGCCGGCCGGCGGGCATTCTGTTTTACCGCCTGCCTACCGCCTGCTGGAGCCGCCGTGCCGTCGCTTACCCCCGCTTACCTGAAGATCAACCTGCTGGCCGGCCTCACCGTCGCGCTGGCCCTGGTGCCCGAGGCGATCGCCTTCGCCCTGGTCGCCCACCTGTCCCCGCTCACCGGCCTGTACGCCGCCGTGATCGTCGCCTTCATCACCTCGGCCTGTGGCGGCCGGCCGGGCATGATCTCGGCCGCCGCCGGTTCGCTGGCGGTGGTGATGGTGGCGCTGGTGGTGCAGCACGGCGCGCAATACCTGCTGGCGGCCGTGGTGCTGATGGGCGTACTGCAACTGCTGTTCGCCGCCGCCCGCCTGGGCAAATTCATCCGCATGGTGCCGCATCCGGTGATGCTGGGCTTCGTCAACGGCCTGGCGCTGGTGATCTTCCTGGCCCAGTTCAACCACTTCAAGGAGCCGGACCCTGGCGGCGCGGCGCAGTGGATGCCGGGCCCGGAACTGGCGGTCATGGGCGGCATCATCGCGGTCACGATGGCGGTGATCTACCTGACTCCGCGCCTCACGAAAGCGGTGCCGTCCACCCTGGTCGGCATCCTGGTGGCAAGCGTCGGCTGCGCGCTGCTCGGCATCGAGACCAGGACCGTGGGCGACCTGGGCTCGATCGCCGGCGGCCTGCCGGCCTTCGCGCTGCCCGCCGTGCCGTGGAACCTGGAGACGCTGCGCATCGTGTTTCCGTATGCCCTGGTGATGGCCGGCGTCGGCCTGATCGAGTCGCTGCTGACGCTCACCCTGATCGACGAGATCACCGACACCCGCGGCCAGCCGAACCGTGAATCGCTGGCGCTGGGCGCGGCCAATGTCGTGAGCGGCCTGTTCGGCGGCATGGGCGGCTGCGCGCTGATCGGCCAGAGCATGATCAATGTGAACAGCGGCGCCACCGGCCGCCTGTCCGGCATCGCGGCCGCGCTGTTCCTGCTGGCCTTCATCCTGTTCGGTTCGGCCTGGATCGAAGCGATCCCGCTGGCGGCCCTGGTCGGCGTGATGTTCGTGGTGTGCGAGAAGACCTTCGAGTGGGGCACCTTCCGCCTGGTAGGAAAAGTGCCGCGCGCCGACCTGTTCGTGATCGTGCTGGTGGCCGGCATCACCCTGGTGTTCGACCTGGCCGTGGCGGTGATCGCCGGCGTGATCGTGTCGGCGCTGGTATTCGCCTGGCAGCACGCCAAGCGGGTGACAGCCGCGGTGTCGACCGACGAACAGGGGTGGAAAGTCTATGCGCTCGAAGGCACGCTGTTCTTCGCCTCGGTGACGCCGTTCCAGTGGTTGTTCACGCCGAAGGACGATCCGCAGGACGTGGTCATCGATTTCATGCAGGCGCGGGTGGTCGACCATTCGGCGATCCAGGCGATCGACGCGCTGGCCGAGCGCTATCGCCTGCAGGGCAAGCGCCTGCACCTGCGCCACCTGAGCCCGGACTGCCGCGAGCTGCTGCAAAAGGCGCAGGGCATGGTGGAGGTGAATGTGCTGGAAGACCCGCGCTACCGGGTCGCGGACGACAAGCTGGCCTGATTCAGTCCTGCATCACGCGAACGCGCGCCGGCGCACGCAGTCGATATACGCCTCGGTATCCGGCGGCACGCCGTTGCGTTGCGAGGCCCAGATCATCTCGCCCAGGCATTCCATGATCTCGTGGTGGGCGTCGTGCTCGCCGCGCCGCGCGACCAGGGCGTCGTGGGCGGCGCGGATGCCGCGCGGCTGGTCGATCGAAATCTGTTCGGCGATCGACAGGTGCATCGACAGGTGCAGGAAGGGATTCGCCTTGCCGCCCTCGACCGAGTAATCGGCCGCGATCGCCGCCTCGATGTCCTCGAACTGCTCGTGGTATTCAGGATGCTGGACGATCCAGTCGGCCGCGATCGCGTCCATCGGGGTCAGGAGCTCGCCATTGCGGTGCTTGCGATAGGCTTCGCAGAAAAAGCGGCGCACGTCGTGCGATGACGGAGTGAACATGGCGGGGCAGGGGAAGCAAGAAGAGGAAGCCGGCATTGTAGCGCGATGCCGGGCGCGGCGTCATTCGCTCTCCCGGCATTGCGTCACGCGCTCGGTGAACTGCGCCGCGCGCGCCGCGTCCCCCGCGGCCAGGTGGTATCTGCCGACAAAGAACAGCGCCTGGCAGGCGCGCCCCTCGGCCAGGCCGTTATTGGCGCGCGAGCGCTCGAGCAGCGCCTCCTCGCCCAGCTTGCCAAGATAGAAATCCGCGATCGGCGCCGGCCACCTGGTGGGATACGGTTTGAACGCCGCCGCCAGGCCGCCCTGCGCCAGCGCGGCGTCGCCCCCATGCATGCGCGCCAGGTAGAGCCACAGCGCGGCATAGCGGTCTTCGGGCATCCGGTCGAGGATGGCCTGCATCCGGCGTGCGGCGTCGGCATGGTCGCCCCCGTCGATCAGCTCGCGCACGATCTGGATATTGGCATCCGCATTCCCGCCGTCGGCAGCCTTCCTGATCAAGGCCCTGGCCCGGTCCTGGTCGGCCGGCACGCCCTGGCCGCGCTGATACATCCAGGCCAGCGTCAGCTGGGCGTCGCCATTGCCGGCGTCGGCCTCGTGCTGCATCCAGGGTTCGATGCGGCGCCGCTGGCCGAGCGGTTCGCCGCCCACGTACGTGAAATACAGCTTGCGCTGGTTCATGGCGAACAACACCCGGTGCGAGCGCAGGAAATCGGCGCCGAGCAGCACGTCGACCCCCAGGTGGGCGCTGTCGATTACGCCGACTTCGGCATTGCGGATAGTCTCGCGGCCGATCTGCAGCCGGTCCAGCGTGGTACTCCATGCCGGTACCGAGTGCCTGCCGACGCCGACCATATCGTCGATGCGTTCGACGCCCGGCGCGTCGAGCTTGAGCCCGGCCTGCTCGGCCGCCTTGCGCGTGATGACCGTGGTGTCGGCGCCGGTGTCGATGACGGCCGTGACTTCCTTCCCGTTGAGCAGTACCTTGAACTCCGGATTCGGATCGCGCCAGTCGCTGGCCGTGAACGGAATCTCGATCGGATCCTGGCTCCAGTAGGCCAGCATCGCATTCTTGCAACCGTCCGGCTTGAAGAACCGGATTTCCCTGGTCGCCAGCGAGATCTCGAGATCGGTCTGCAGCAGGAAAGGTGCGCCAACGATGGCGTCATGGGACGGCGGGCGGCCGGTCTGGCCGAGTACGCGCAGGTACTCGTTGGCCGTGACGGTCGGCCCGGCCCTGAATTCCTTGACCCATGCCGTGTACATCTGCGTCTCGCCGCCGATGCCGGTCCACGTCTCGTGGCTCAGGTGCCGCTCCAGCTTGCGACGCTCGACGCCGGTCCGGGTCAGCATGCTGCCCTGGGCGCCGGTATCGACCAGCATCTGGGCCGGCGTGCCGTTGATCTGCCCTTCGATCGTCAGGCTCAGGGAAGGGCCGGTATAGTGCACCGGCAGCGTGGCCAGCAGCTGGTACTGGCATCCCTTTGGCGCGGGAGCGGCCAGGGCCGATATGGCGGCAAGTAACGCGGCAATCGGCAGCAGGAAGCGCGGGGCGAGGGAGTTCATGCTGCATTGTAATACGCGGTATTTACACACTGAGCATGCGAGGAGCATGAAATGACGCGCGGGCAGGGAAGTTACGGAAACGGCGGCCCGCGCCGCCGTTTCCATTAATACAAGACTACTTGTTCGGCGCCAGCACCAGCGATTCCGGTCCGGCCGGACCTGGCTGGTTTGCCGCGGCCACCATGTCCGGGCCCGGCTTGGCGCCCTGCGAGCGGCCGTGCGGCTGGCGCAGGTAGCGCGCGCTGTGGCGCCGTTCGCCGTGCTGGCCCTTGGCTGGCCAGGTGACGAAGCGCGACAACTCTTGCAGGGCGCGCTGGTAGACATCGCGCTTGAACTCGATCACGACGTCCAGCGGCACCCAGTAATCGTGCCAGCGCCAGGCATCGAATTCAGGGTGGTCGGTCAGGCGCAGATTGACTTCGTTGTCGCGCGCAACCATGCGCAGCAGGAACCAGATCTGCTTCTGGCCGCGGTAGTGGCCGCGGATCTCGCGCTTGATGAAGTGGTCGGGCACCTCGTAGCGCAGCCAGTCGCGGGTTCGCCCCATGATCTTGACGTGCTCCTGGCGCAGGCCGATTTCTTCCTCGAGCTCGCGGTACATTGCCTGTTCTGGCGTCTCTCCGTACTTGATACCCCCTTGCGGGAATTGCCATGAGTGCTCGCGCACCCGCTTGCCCCACCAAACCTCGTTGTTAGCGTTCAGCAAGATGATGCCGACGTTGGGCCGAAACCCTTCACGGTCGAGCATAAGTGCACCTCGATACTTTCTGCCGGCGGACGTTCGCTTGTGTTTTTACCTACAAATTCTTTGTGTCCGTGGGGTTTCCGCACCGCTTGCGCGGTAGATGCTGCTGGTTGCGGCCCCAGTTTGTAGAAAGTTTGGACGCATCAGCCGGCTAATCCTTTAAAATTAGGTCGATTATAACCCTCTCTTTTTAAAAAGAATTCATTGATATGCGCGCCTCACGATTTTTTATTTCAACTCTTAAAGAAGCGCCTTCCGATGCCGAGATCGTCAGCCACAAGCTGATGATGCGCGCCGGGATGATCAAGCGCCTGGGTTCCGGCATCTACACCTATATGCCGGTCGGGTTGCGCGTCATCCGCAAGGTCGAGGCGATCGTCCGTGAAGAAATGAACCGTGCGGGCGCGATCGAACTCCTGATGCCGCTGGTGCAGCCGGCCGAACTGTGGCAAGAAACCGGGCGCTGGGACAAGATGGGCGATGAATTGATGCGCGTCAAAGACCGTCACGGCCGCGATTTCGCGATCCAGCCGACGTCCGAAGAAGTAGTTACCGACGTCGTGCGCAGCGAGATCAAGTCGTACCGCCAGTTGCCGGTCAACTTCTATCACATCCAGACCAAGTTCCGCGACGAGCGCCGTCCGCGTTTCGGCCTGATGCGCGGCCGCGAATTCACGATGAAGGATGCGTATTCCTTCGACCGCGACCTCGAAGGCATGCAGAAGTCCTACCAGACCATGTTCGACGCCTACACCCGGATCTTCAACCGCTTCGGCCTGAAGTTCCGCGCGGTGGCGGCCGACAACGGCGCCATCGGCGGCACCGGCTCGCATGAATTCCACGTCATCGCCAGCACCGGCGAAGACGCGCTGGTGTACTGCCCCGATTCCGACTACGCGGCCAATATGGAAGCGGCCGAAGCGGTCGCCACCGGCACCCGCGGCGCGGCGAGCCAGGCGCTGGCCAAGACCCCGACCCCGGGCAAGACCAAGTGCGAAAGCGTGGCCGAGTTCCTGAAGCTGCCGCTGTCGCAGACCGTCAAGACCATCGCCCTGACCGTCGAGAGCGAAGAAGGCAAGAAGAGCTTCTGGGTGCTGCTGCTGCGCGGCGACCATGAACTCAACGAGATCAAGGTATCGAAAGTGGCCGGCCTGAAGGACTTCCGTTTCTCGACCGAAGCCGAAATCCTCGAGGTGTTCGGCACCGTGCCGGGCTACCTGGGTCCGATCGATACCAAATTGCCGGTCAACGTGGTTGCCGACCGCACTGTCGCCAATATGGCCGATTTCGTGTGCGGCGCCAACGAGCTTGATGCCCACTACACCGGCGCCAACTGGGGCCGGGATTTGCCAGAACCAACGGTTGCCGACCTGCGCAATGTGGTCGAGGGCGACGCCTCGCCAGACGGCAAGGGCGTGCTGGCGATCGAGCGCGGCATCGAAGTGGGCCACGTGTTCCAGCTCGGCACCGCGTATTCCGAAGCGATGGGCGCGACCTTCCTCGACGAAGGCGGCCGTCCCGCACCGCTGCAGATGGGTTGCTACGGCATCGGCGTGACCCGCATCCTGGGTGCTGCGATCGAACAGAACTTCGACGACAAGGGCATCGTGTGGCCCGATTCGATCGCGCCGTTCGAGCTGGTGCTGTGCCCGATGGGCCTGGACCGCAGCGAGATGGTGAAAGAAGCCACCGAAAGGCTGTACGCCGACATGCAGGCGGCCGGCATCGACGTCATCGTCGACGACCGCGGCCTGCGTCCGGGTGCGATGTTCGCCGACTGGGAACTGATCGGCGTGCCGCACCGCGTCGTGATCGGCGAGCGCGGCCTGAAAGAAGGCAACCTTGAATATCAAGGCCGCCGCGACGAAGCGGCAAGCGCCGTCGCTGTGGCGGACATGGTCGCCTTCATCAAGGGCAAGCTGGGCAAGTGATGCGGATGCGCCTGGCCTCCCTGCTAGGAGGCGCCGTGCTCGCGTGCGCCTTCGGCCTGGGTGGGGGCGAGGCGTTCGCCGGCAACCAGAAAGAAGAAGCGCTGTCGGATTCGGTGCGCCTGGCCCTGGCCAACGCCATCGCCGACGCGCGTCCGCCGCGGCCGACCTTTCGCAACGAGGCGGCGCGGGTGCGCTATCACGGCTGGCTCGACGCCATGTCGGGCCGGCTCGTCAAGCGCATGCCCGACGTCCAGACCCGCACCGAGTTCCTCGAGACGGTCTGGTACGAATCGACCCGCGCCGGCCTCGATCCGGGGCTGGTGCTGGGCCTGATCCAGGTCGAATCGGCCTATCGCAAGTATGCGATCTCGATCGCGGGTGCGCGCGGCTATATGCAGGTGATGCCGTTCTGGACCAAGGTCATCGGCGACGGCGACCGCCGCCGCCTGTTCCATATGCAGACCAATCTGCGCTACGGCTGCGCGATCCTGCGCATGTATATCGACATGGAGCGCGGCGACCTGTACCTGGCGCTGGGCCGCTACAACGGCAGCCGCGGCAAGCCGAAGTACCCGAACGCGGTGCTGGCGGCGTGGAAGAAATGGGAATACAAGCACGGCATCTAACCCAAGCCTGCTGTACAAAACCCCAACATTTCAGTTCACCAACATGTCACGTTGACAGTGTAGACTTTCCGCTTTCCCAAGCAGAGGACTGCATGCGACCGACCACTCTTGCCTTCGCCGCACTGCTGGCGGCACTCGCCGGCTGCGCGACGCCGCCACCCGCGTCAAACCCATCCACCGCCGCCGCGCAAGGCGTCAACGCTGTCGACCAGCGCGCGAAGAACGTCATCTTCTTCCTGGGCGACGGCATGGGGATCAACACCCTGACCGCGGCGCGCATCTTCGCCGCCGGCGAAGACGGCGAGCTGGCGATCGACAAGCTGCCCGAGTCGGCCTTCGTAAAAACCTTCTCGAACGATGCGCAAGTGACCGACAGCGCGGCCTCGATGGCCGCCTACATGACCGGCGTGAAGCACAATAACGGCGTGGTCTCGATGTCCTTCGGCACCCGCTCGGTCGCGCCGGGCAAGGACGCCAACGGCAATGCCCTGGTCAGCCGCTGCGAAGGTGGTCACCAAGGCGGTACGGCCGCAGTCACCCTGCTCGAACTGGCCAGGCGCCGCGGCATGGCGGTCGGCGTGGTCACCAACACCAGCGTCACCGACGCCACCCCGGCCGCGACCTATGCCCACGCCTGCCACCGCAAGCTGGAAACCGATATCGCCGCCAGCCTGGTGCCGGGCGGCGCCGGCTACAACAAGGCGCTCGGCGAGCGTGGCCTGGACGTGCTGTTCGGCGGCGGCGCCCAGCACTTCACGCCATTCGCGAAGGGCGGCAAGCGCTTTGATAACCGCGACCTGCTGGCCGAGCTGCAGGCCAGGGGCTTGCGCGTGGTGAACGACACCGCGCAATTTGCGGCCCTGACCCCGGGCCAGCCGGCGGTCGGCCTGTTCGCCGCCAATCACATGGACTACGACGCCACCCGCGATCCGGCGCGCCAGCCGGCCCTGCCGGCGATGGCAGCCAAGGCGATCGAGCTGCTGGCGCCGAACAAGAACGGCTTCTTCCTGATGGTCGAGGGCGGCCTGATCGACCACGCCCTGCACGCCACCCTCGGCAAGCGTGCATTGCAAGAGACGGTCGTGTTCAACGCCGCGCTGCAGGCGGCGATCGAGCGCATGGAAGCGCTCGACCCGGGCTTGAAGAACACCCTGATCGTCGCCACCGCCGACCACGACCACACCCTGATCCTGAACGGCTACGCGGCCCGCACCGGCAAGACCACGCCGACCAATCCGGGCGTGCTCGGCCTGGTGCGCAACGCCGACGGCACCCCTAGCCTGGACGGCAAGGGCCAGCCCTACACCATCATCGGCTTCGGCACCGGCGAGCAGCGCCACGCGGGCGACCGCAGCGTGCACCTGACCGACGACGTCGTGACGCGCGACGACTACCACCAGGAAGCCGTGGTGCGCACCCGTACCGGCGCCGAGACCCATGGCGGCAGCGACGTCTACCTGGGTGCGACCGGCGCCAACGCCGAACTGTTCCGCGGAACCATCGACAACACCCGCGTGTTCAACCTGATCAAGACCGCCGCCGGCCTGTAGGCCGCGACCAGGAGCCACCATGACTTTCAAACGTTTTACCCCGCTGCTGCTGGCTGCTTGCTGCGCCGCTGCATTCACCACCCCCGCCGCCGCCCAGCAAAAAGCGAAGAACATCATCTTCTTCCTGGGCGACGGCATGGGCCCGACCGTGATCACCGCCGCCCGCATCCATCGCGGCGGCGAAGACAGCCTGCTGCACTTCGAGCGCCTGATGGAGCGCACCGCGCGCGTCAAGACCTATTCGCTCGACTACCAGACCACCGACAGCGCACCGTCGATGGGCGCCTACATGACCGGCGTGAAGATGAACAACGACGTCATCTCGCAAGCCGGCGCGCGGCCGATCGACCCGACGAAAGAGGGCGTCGACCAGTGCGGCCCGAACAACGGCACGCCGGCCGTGACGATCCTGGAGCTGGCCAAGGCCCAGGGCAAGGCCACCGGCGCCATCACCACCACCGAGCTGACCCACGCCACGCCGGCGTCGACCTTCGCGCATACCTGCAGCCGCGACGCGGTGTACACGATCGCGCAGCAGATCGTGCCCGGCGGCGCCGGCTACAATCCGGCACTGGGCGATGGCGTCGACGTGCTGATGGGCGGCGGGCGCAATCACTTCACCCCGCGTGACGCCGCCACCAATCCGAAGGGCCGCCCCGACGGGCGCGACCTGATGGCCGAATTCGCCGGCGCCGGCTACTATGTGGCCGGCACCCGCGCAGGCATGATGTCGGCCAGGGAAGGCCGCAAATTCGTCGGCATCTTCAGCGCCACCAGCCACCTCGACTACGCCTACCAGCGCCGTCCCGAGCAGCCGACCCTGGCCGAGATGACCGGCAAGGCGATCGACCTGCTGTCGAAGAACCCGAACGGCTTCTTCCTGATGGTCGAAGGCGGCAAGATCGACCACGCCCTGCACGACACCCGCGCCAAGCACGCGCTGGAAGAGACGGTGGCCTTCGACGACGCCCTGCAGCTGGCGATCGAGCGCATGCGCGTCATCGATCCGGGCTTGCAGAACACGCTGATCGTGCTGACAGCCGACCATGACCACACGATGCAGATCAACGGCTATCCGAAGCGCGGCAACCCGATCACGGACATCGTGCGCGACTATGCGTCGGGCGAGCCGAAGAAGGATGCGGACGGCAAGACCTTCACCACCCTGGTGTTCGGCAACGGCCCGAACCGTCCTGACGCGCGAACCGATGTCGACAGCGTGGTGGCGCAGAGCGACGACTACCACCAGGAAACCGGCGTGCACAAATCGTCGGAAACCCATGGCGGCGGCGACGTCAAGCTGTATGCGACCGGGGCTGGATCGGCGCCATTCAAGGGAACGATCGAGAATATCGGGGTATTTCACCTGATGAAAGCGGCCGCCGGTTTGTAACGGATCCGGATCGGAGTGCAGCTTCGATCCGAAAGGTCATTAACCAGTTGCCACTATTATTTACAGCTGAATAACAAAAAGCCCCGGGTTTGAAACCGGGGCTTTTTTTTAAGCTTGAAGCTTATTGAAATAGAGCCGTGGCTTATTTCAGGTGATCCGAAATGAGCTTGGTCATTTCGAACATCGAGACTTGTGCCTTGCCGCCGAAAACTGCTTTCAGCTTGTCGTCGGCATTGATCATGCGGCGATTCGCTGCGTCTTGCAGGTCTTTCGACTTGATGTAATCCCAGACCTTCTTGGTCACTTCAGTACGCGGCAGCGGCTTGTCGCCGACGACGGCGGCCAGCGTGGCGGACGGGGTCATGGCTTTCATGAAAGCAGCATTTGGCTTGCGCGCCGCTGCCGGCTTGTCGGCCGACTTAGCTGCTGGTGCTGCCTTTTTTGCTGCCGGCTTGGCCGCTGCAGCAGGCTTGGCAGCGGCTTTTTTTGCTGGCGCTGCAGTGGTTTTTTTGGCTGTTGCCATCTTCGAGCCTCCTAAAACGAACACGTGGAAAAGTGCGTAATTTATCGCACGCCTATATTGGTAGCGTTTTACAGTTCGTGCAAGCCTTTTTCAAAACTTTTTCACTCGTAAAACCCCTCGAATGGGCGTTATCGCACACAACAACGCATGAGAACGAAAATTCGCTGACACGAAACGAAAAAAAACCGCGCAAAGCGAAACTTTGCGCGGTCTCTATCGATCGACATGCAGATTAACGCATGCCCGGCATCATGCCCTTCATCCCGCGCATCATCTTCATCAGGCCGCCGCCTTTGAGTTTTTTCATCATGGTCTGCATCTGGTCGTACTGGTTCAGCATGCGGTTAACTTCTTGCACCTGGACGCCGGCGCCGGCCGCGATGCGGCGCTTGCGGTTGGCCTTGATCAGCTCGGGTTTGGCGCGTTCGAGCGGGGTCATCGAATCGATGATGCCCACCATGCGCTGCACCGATTTTTCGGCCTGGCCCATATTGGCGCCGGCCGCCGCCTGCTGGAACTGGGCCGGCAGTTTGTCCATCAGGCCGGCCATGCCGCCCATTTTCTTCATTTGCGTGAGCTGGGCCTTGAAGTCGTTCATGTCGAAACGACCGCCGACCTTGATCTTGTTGGCCAGTTCGGCCGCCGCCTCGGCATCGACGCCCTTGCGCGCTTCTTCGACCAGCGCCAGGATGTCGCCCATGCCCAGCACGCGGTTGGCCATGCGGGCAGGATCGAAGGCTTCCAGGCCGTCGAGTTTTTCGGACACGCCGGCGAACTTGATCGGCTTGCCGGTCACATGGCGCACCGACAGCGCCGCACCGCCGCGCGAATCGCCATCGAGCTTGGTCAGCACGATGCCGGTCAGGGGCAGGGCGTCGTTGAAGGCCTTGGCGGTATTGATCGCATCCTGGCCCAGCATGGCGTCGACCACGAACAGGGTTTCGACCGGATTCACGGCGCCGTGCACGGCGGCGATCTCTTGCATCATCGCCTCGTCGATGCCCAGCCGGCCGGCGGTGTCGATGATCAGGACGTCGTGGTAGTGCTTCTTGGCCCAGTCGAGCGCGTTGCGGGCGATGTCGACCGGCTTGTCGCTGGCGGTACTAGGGAAGAAGTCGGCGCCGACCTGCCTGGTGACGGATTCGAGCTGGGCGATCGCGGCGGGACGATAGACGTCGGCCGAGACGGTCAGGACCTTTTTCTTTTTCTGTTCCTTGAGGTACTTGGCGAGCTTGCCGGTGGTGGTGGTCTTGCCCACCCCCTGCAGGCCGGCCATCAGGATGATCGCGGGCGGCTGCTGGGCGAAGGAGAGTTGGGTTGCCTCGGGGCCGAGGTCGGCGCCCATCAGGGCGGCCAGCTCTTTCTGCACCACGCCGACCAGGGCCTGGCCGGGCGACAGCGAGCCGACGACTTCTTCGCCCAGGGCTTTTTCCTTGACCTTGGCGATGAATTCGCGCACCGCCGGCAGCGCCACGTCGGCCTCGAGCAGGGCCATGCGCACTTCGCGCAGCATTTCCGCGGTGTTCGCCTCGGTCAGGCGGGCCTCGCCGCGCATGGTCTTGACGACCTTGGCAAGGCGTTGGGTGAGGTTATCTAGCATGTCTACCTAATAGAAATAAGCGCAATTCAGGCTTGGCGCAGGTCGCCAACGCATCATTTTACCTTGCAGCGCCGTCCCGCTGCATACCCCATCGCGCCGAACCCGGCCTGTCCCATCCATTTTTCGCCAACGCTGTCGCCTTTTGGCATACCGCAAACACGAGCCGCCCCCGCCATGGTGTATTGCCTACTCGCCTTTCCCGCGAGCATTAATCCTAACAATCGAGCCAGGAGAAATAGTTATGAGGCAGGTGTTTGGCAAGACATTGGTCGCGCTCACGCTCGTGACGGTGGGCGGTACTTCCGCAGCCCAGGACGTCGTGCGCCTGGGGAATCTCAAACTGGCCCACTTCGGCGCGGTGTCCTATATCAAGGAAATCGCGCCGGGCTGCGGCATCCGGGTCGAGGAAAAGATGTTCGCCAAGGGCCTGGACATCATGCAGGCCATCATCGCCGGCGAACTCGACGTGGGCGCTACCGCATCCGAAGCCGCGATCCAGGGCCGCGCCGGCGGCGCCCAGGTCGTGGTGGTGGCCGGCTTCGCGCGCGGCGGGGCGCGGCTGGTGGCGCGGCCCGACTTGCGCATCTCGTCCATCCTCCAGCTCAAGGGCAAAAGGGTAGGTGTCACCCGCGGCGGCATCCAGGAAGTGCTGCTGATGGCCGAGCTGGCGCGCAATCGCCTGAGCGCCGACACCACCGGCCGCAAGGACGTGCAACTGGTCTACCTGTCCTATCCCGAGCTGAACCAGGCGCTGCTGGGCCGGCACATCGACGCCATGATGCAGTCCGAGCCGCAATCGTCGCAGGCGATCAATATGGGCTTCGGGATGGAAGTCATGAAGCCCTACGGGACGCCGATCGGCGAACCGGTGCGGACCATGGTCATGACCTAGAAGTTCTACCGCGAGCGCCGGCCGGTGGCCGAGAAGTTCATGCGCTGCTTCGTCCAGGCCACGCGCACCTTCATCGACCGCCCCGACATCGCCGAGCACTACGTGCGCCAGTCGATGTTCCGGGGCCAGATCACGGTCGCGGACTTTCGCGCCGCGATGGCCAACTCGCCGTATTCCTACGACATCACGCCCCAGCATATCCAGGTCACCACCGACGTCATGGCGCAGACCGGGGTAGGGCGGATGGCGCGTCCGCCGCTGGCCAGCGACTGGGTCCGCACCGACCTGCTGGCCGCGGCCAAGAAAAGCCTGAACATCCAATGAGGGACAATGACCATGGAACGCATTGAACGACGCAAGACGCCGCGCCGCAAAGCCATCCGGTGGAACGATGCGGCCACCGGCCTGGTGGTGCCGGTGCTGGCCATCGCCCTCTGGCAATGGGTGGCGGCCAGCGGCCTGGTCGACCGCCAGGTGCTGCCGGCGCCGCTGGACGTGTGGCGCAAATGGGTCGCCTACCTGCTGCCGCTCGAGCCGTTCGCCCAGTATGGCGATGGCGGCTGGATCAAGTGGGCATTGTCCGGCGAGCTGCCGCTTGACATCGTCGCCAGCCTGTACCGGGTGGTGGTGGGCTTCGCCATCGGCGCCGGGCTGGCGCTGCCGCTCGGGCTGGCGATGGGGGCCAGCGGGCGCGTCCACGCCTGGATGAATCCCCTGGTGCAGGTGCTGCGGCCGATCCCGCCGATCGCCTACATCCCGCTGGCGATGCTGTGGTTCGGGCTGGGCAATCCGCCGGCGGTGTTCCTGATCGCGATCGGCGCCTTCTTTCCAGTCTTGATGAACACCATCGCCGGCGTGCGCCAGGTCGACGGCATCTACCTGCGTGCGGCCCACAACCTGGGGGCCGGCAAGCTGACGATCTTCATGCGCGTGATCCTGCCGGCGGCGGTGCCCTACATCCTGTCCGGCGTGCGGATCGGGATCGGCACCGCCTTCATCGTCGTGATCGTGGCCGAGATGATCGCCGTGAACAGCGGCCTGGGGTTCCGCATCTCGGAGGCACGCGAGTACTTCTGGTCCGACAAGGTCATCGCCGGGATGATCAGCATCGGCGTGCTGGGGCTGGTGATCGACATCGGCGTGAATCGGTTGAACAATTATTTGCTGCGCTGGCACCGCGGCCTGGAGCACTGACATGAGCGACATCCATATCCGTATCGAAGGCGTCAATAAAGTGTTCGGCGGCGAGGGCCGCGAAGTGGTGGCCCTGCAGGGCATCGACCTGGCGCTCGAGCGCGGGCAGTTCACCTGCCTGCTCGGGCCGTCCGGCTGCGGCAAATCGACCCTGCTCAACGCGGTGGCCGGCTTCGCGCCGCCGTCCAGCGGGGCGATCCTGGTCGATGGCCGCCCGGTGACCGGGCCGGGGCCGCAGCGCGGCATGGTGTTCCAGGAATACGCGCTGTTTCCCTGGATGACGGTCGAGCAGAACATCCGCTTCGGCCTCGAGATCAAGCGCATGCGCGGGCCGGAGATCGACCGCCGGGTCGACGAGCTGCTGCGGCTGCTGTCGCTGGCCGATTTCCGCGCCCGCTACCCGAAAGACCTGTCCGGCGGCATGCGCCAGCGGGTGGCGATCGCGCGCGTGCTGGCGCTCGATTCGCCGATCCTGTTGATGGACGAACCGTTCGGCGCGCTCGACGCGCTCACCCGGCGCAACCTGCAAGACGAACTGCTGCGCCTGTGGGCCGAGCTCGAGAAGACGATCCTGTTCGTCACCCACAGCATCGAAGAAGCGATCTATCTCGCCGACCGCATCGTCGTGATGACCTACCGGCCGGGGACGATCAAGCGCGATGTGGTGCTCGAGCTCGAGCGTCCGCGCGATCCGGCCGCGCCTGGATTCAACCTGCTCAAGCGTGAGCTCGGGTTGATGGTGATGGAAGAGCAGGAGCGGCATCACAACGATGAGTTGCGGATGGCGGCGGTCGATTGAACATCCGACATATATATATGTTCGTCGGACGTGGCCATCGGCGGGGTGGGGGCTTCCCCCCGGCTCGCGCCGATGGTGTAGACTCTTATTATGCAGAATTCCCTCTTCCTTGCCGCTGCCTTCCTGTACGCGGTATGCGCCCTGCTGCCATCGCGGCTGGGTGCCGTCATCTCGGGCGTGACCGCCGGGGCCTGGGCCCTGCATGGCGTCGCGCTGGGCATGGACGTGATGGTGCCGGGACGGCTGCGGGTCGGTTTCGCCATCATGATTTCCAGCGCCTTGTGGGTGTCGGTGGCCGCCTACTGGGCCGAGAACCGTAACTTTGCCCTCGACAGCCTGCGCCGCCTGGTGATGCCGTTCGCGGCGGCGGCCACCCTGCTGCCGCTGCTGTTCCCGGGCACCCTGACGCCGCTGGCCGGCAAGAGCGCCGCCTTCGGCTGGCATATCGCGGTCGCGGTGCTGGCCTACAGCACCCTGACCATCGCCGCGTTCCACGCCGTGCTGATGGCACTGCAAGAGACGCGGCTGCACACCCGCACCGCCGGTGGCGGCTGGTTTGGCTCCGCGCTCGACCAGCTCCCGGCGTTGCTCACCATGGAAAAACTGTTGTTCCGTGTGATCTGGATCGGCTTCGTCTTGCTCAGCCTGACGGTATTGTCGGGCTTCGTGTTCTCCGAACAGGTGTTCGGCCGGCCGCTGCTGCTCGACCACAAGAGCGTGTTCGCGCTGCTCTCGTGGGCGCTGTTCGCGGCGCTGCTGGCCGGGCGCAGGTGGCAGGGCTGGCGCGGCAAGACCGCGCTGCGCTTCACGCTGGCAGGCTTCGCCACCCTGGCGCTGGCCTACGTCGGCAGCCGCTTCGTGCTCGAAGTCGTCCTGCACCGGGGAGTCTACTGATATGCGTATCTTGTTCTGGATTGCCCTCATCGTCCTCATCGTCTTCGCCGCGCGCAGCAAGCTGCGCGCGATGGTCAAGAAGCATGGGGTTCCGCCCAACGCCGCACGTGGTCCTGCCGCCCCGGCCGCCCAGATCGAGGCCATGGCCCAGTGCGCGCACTGCGGCATGTACTTCCCGGCGTCCGAATCGGTGAAGGCCGACGGCCTCGATTACTGCTCGCCAGGCCACGTACGCCTGCCGCCACCCAAGGCGTGACGACGGCTTCCAGGGGCCTCTCGATGGGAGCGCGGGTCACCTTGTGGCGTTCGCTCCAGACCTTCACCGTCACCCGCATCGTCATCGCGCTGGTGCTGCTGCTGTACCTGGGCGTCGACCTGGAAAGCGGGCAGTTGCGGCCCGACCCGGTCAATACTGAGACCTGCGTCTTCTATGTGGTGGCGGCGGCGCTGTTCGCGCTGGCGGCGCGCTGGCAGCGCCGCTTCCTGATCCAGCTCGGGGTGCAGATCGCGGTCGACCTGCTGGTGATCTCGCTCTTGTACCTGGCGGCGGGCGGCATGCGCAGCGGCCTGGGCATCCTGTACCTGTTCCCGCTGGCCGGCGCCGCGATCCTGGCGCCGCTGGTGCTGGCGCTGTTCTCGGCGGCGGTCGCGACCCTGTTCCTGCTCGGCCTGAACCTCTGGCAACTGGTGGTCGAGGGTCGCGACCCGCCGCTGATGCAGGCCGGCCTGTTCGGCGCCGCCTTCTTCGCCGGCGTGCTGATGGTCAATCGCCTCGCGGCGCGCCTGCTCAAGCAAGAAGAACTGGCGGCCCAGCGCGGCGCCGACCTGCGCATCCAGCAGGCGATCAATGAGATCGTGATCGCCGACGTCGGCGACGGCATCCTGGTGGTGGGGGAGGACGGCGCCGTCTTCACCGGCAACCCGGCCGCGCGCCGCATGCTGGGCCTGCAGGCTGACGCCGGTTTCCTGCTGCACGCCGTGCCGGCCTTCGAGCCGGTGGCGCTGGCCTTCGACGCCTGGCGCACCGCACCCGACAACGACAAGGGATTCGTCACCCTCAAGCCCTACCGCGAAGGCGATGGCGCTGGCGATGGCGACGCTGAAATTCGCGGCCGGCGCGACCAGCCGGTGCACCTCAAATTGCGCTTCGCGCGGGTGGCCGATGGCAGCGAAGCCGCCGGCCGCAGCGTGATCTTCATGCAGGACGTGAGCGCCATCGAGAACCAGGCGCAGCAACTCAAGCTGGCTTCGATGGGCCGCCTGACCGCCAGCATCGCGCACGAGGTGCGTAACCCGCTGTCGGCGATCGGCCACGCGACGGCGCTGCTGGCCGAAGACCTGCACGGCCCGGCCGAGGTGCGCCTGCTGAAGATCGTGGGCGACAACGTCACGCGCGTGAACCGCATGGTCGAAGACATCCTGCAGCTGTCGCGCAAGGCCCAACCGAACGGCGAACCGGTGGCGCTGGCCGCCTTTCTCGATGAGCTCAAGGCCGAGTTCTGCGAAATCCACGGTCTGGCCAGTGATATAGTCTATATGGGCGATCCGGGCGGCAGCGCGGTGCGCTTCGACCCGCTGCACCTGCACGAGGTGCTGCTCAACCTGCTGAACAACGCGGTGCGCTATGCCAGCCGCCAGCCGGCCAGCATCCGCATCTTCCCGGCGCGCGACGCCGCCGGGCGGCGCGAGCTGCACGTGCAGGACGACGGCCCCGGCATCACGCCAGAAGTGCGCGACCACCTGTTCGAGCCCTTCTATACTACGTCGAGCAAGGGAACCGGCCTGGGACTCTACCTGGCGCGCGAACTGTGCCTGAACAACGATGCGAAACTCGATTATGAATACCGGTTCGATCCGTCCGCGCTGGGGCCGCGCAAGGCCAGCGGCCGCTTTGTCATCACCTTCGCGCTCGAGTAAGCCATGAGCGCGCCCCGCATCCTGGTGCTCGACGACGAAGCCGACCTGCGCGAGCTGCTCGAGATCACCCTGCTCAAGATGGGCCTGGACGTCGACAGCGCGGCCACCCTGCGCCAGGCGCGCAGCCTGTTTGAACAGCATGACTACGCCCTGGTGCTGACCGATATGCGCCTGCCGGACGGCCTGGGGCTGGAGCTGGTGCGCGAGATCGCCGCCTCGGGCAAGGGCACGCCGGTGGCGGTGATCACCGCCTACGGCAGCGCCGAGAACGCGGTGGTGGCGCTCAAGGCCGGCGCTTTCGATTACATCGCCAAGCCGGTGGCGCTCGATGCGCTGCGCGTGATGGTGCGCTCGGCCTTGAAACTGTCCGAAAATGGAGGCGGAGCGGCTGATGGTGGGGCAATTGCGTCGCGCATGATCGGCCATTCGCCGGCGATGCAGTCGCTGCGCGCGCAGATCGCGCGCCTGGCGCGCTCGATGGCGCCCATCTCGATCACGGGCGAATCCGGCAGCGGCAAGGAACTGGCCGCGCGCGAGATCCATGCCCAGAGTTCGCGCGCTTCGAAACCGTTCGTGGCGGTGAACTGCGGCGCGATCCCCGAAACCCTGATGGAGGCCGAGTTCTTCGGCTACCGCAAGGGCGCCTTTACCGGCGCCGCCGAGGAGCGCGACGGCTTCTTCCAGGCCGCCAATGGCGGCACCCTGATGCTGGACGAAGTGGCGGACTTGCCGCTGGCGATGCAGGTCAAGCTGCTGCGCGCGATCCAGGAGCGGCGCGTGCGCAAGATTGGCGCCACGGGCGAGGAACCGGTCGACGTGCGCATCATCAGCGCCACCCACCAGGACCTGGCGCGCTGCGTCGAAACCGGCAAGTTCAGGCAGGACCTGTTCTATCGCCTGAACGTGATCGAGCTGGCGCTGCCGCCGCTGCGCGAGCGGCTGGACGACCTGGCCCTGCTGGCGAACGGCATCCTGGACCGGCTGGCCGGGCCTGGCCAGGCCTCGCTCGGGCCGGGCGTGCTGGACGCCCTGAAGGCATATTCCTTCCCCGGCAATGTGCGCGAGCTGGAGAACGTGCTTGAGCGGGCGCTGGCGTTTGCCAACGATGGCGTGATCCAGGTCGGCGATTTGTCGCTCAAGGCGGCGCGGCCGGTGGAAGCAGGGCGGAGCGAGACGATGACGCCTGCCGCGGCGCCGGCGCCGGTCCCGCCACCGGTGGAAGTGGTGCAGACGCCGCCGCCCAGGCCGATGGCCGCCCCGGTCGCCCTCGGCCCCGCCGAACTGCCGAGCAACCTGCCCGAATACCTGGAGCAGGTCGAACGCGACATCATCGGACGCGCGCTGCAGCAGACCCAGTTCAACCGCACCCAGGCGGCGAGCCTGCTCGGGATCAGCGTGCGCCAGCTGCGCTACCAGATGCAGAAATTGGACATCTGCGCGCCGGACGATTGAGCGTCCACCGGCACAATCGGTTGCCAATTCATGTTACTTTGCGGTAATTATTTTGGTGCATAATGCGCCTTGGCGGAGCATGGTTGCCCTCTTTTGACTAGCGCGTAAGCAGCCGATTTGGTGCAGATTTTTCTGATGTTAGTGTTCGCTCACCGCGTGCCCCCCTTCTTTTGTGCGGCGTGGAAATGTCAAGACTGCGCACGCCAAAAAACAAAAAAAATGGCCATTTATTAGCTTGCCTCGATCGCAAGCGAGGTACTACAATTAGTCTCATATCAAAGCTCGGCACTAGATGTAGTGGTAGTGGATCGAAAGACACTAGGTTTCTGGCCAGCGGCGAGTTGTCCGCATGTTGTCCACAAGTTGCCCACAAATTTGTTCAGCGACTTGTCTATTAAGCAGCTGCTGACAAGCTTTATTTAATTATTCTTACCCTGCTTCTCTGGTTTGCCAGCATCGGCCACCGGCTGGCGGGGATTTGTTTTGCTTTAATTTTTGTTGACGGACCATGGCGCCAGCCGCCACCCGGTCCTCGTGTACAAAGGCGGTCCGACCGCTCATCCTGGAGGCTCAATGCAAACAGCACAGAACATCTCGATCAACCAACACGTCACCCCAGGATCGGCGTCGACGGGCCAAACCCCGGCCGAGATCGTCGCGCGCGGCGATTACCGCGTCATCCGCCGCAACGGCGCCGTCGTCGCTTTCGAGCCGAACAAGATCTCGGTCGCGATGACCAAGGCCTTCCTGGCGATCGCCGGCGGCCAGGGCGCGGTCTCGGCGCGCATCCGCGAACTGGTGGAACAGCTGACCGGTAACGTCGTGGCCGCGCTGGTGCGCCGCCAGCCAAACGGCGGCACCTTCCACATCGAAGACGTGCAGGACCAGGTCGAGCTGTCGCTGATGCGTTCGGGCGAACACGACGTCGCCCGTGAATACGTGCTGTACCGCGCCAAGCGCATGGACGAGCGCCGCGCCGCCAAGGAAGCGCAAGGTGGCGCCCCGGTCGCCGCGCCGCAGATCCACGTGGTCGACGGCGGCGCGCGCCGCCTGCTGGACATCAATGACGTCCACGCCCTGGTCAATGCCGCCTGCTCGGGCCTGGAAAAGCACGTCGACGCCGACGCGATCGTCGCCGAGACCCTGAAAAACCTGTACGACGGCGTGCCGGTCGAAGAGCTGTACAAGTCCGCCATCCTGGCTGCCCGCGCGCTGATGGAAAAGGACCCGGCCTACAGCCAGGTGACCGCCCGCATCCTGCTGCATACCATCCGCAAGGAAGTCTTCGAACACGAAGTGCCGCAAGCCGGCGCCGCCGCCGAATACCTGACCTACTTCCCGCAATACATCGCCAAGGGCATCAAGAACGAGCTGCTGGACGAAGAGCTGGGCAAGTACGACCTCGAGCGCCTGGCCAAGGCCATCGTCGCCGACCGCGACCTGCAGTTCGGCTACATCGGCCTGCAGACCCTGTACGACCGCTACTTCCTGCACGTGCGCGACGTGCGCATCGAAATGCCGCAGGCCTTCTACATGCGTGTCGCGATGGGCCTGGCCCTGCGCGAAGACGACCGCGAAGCGCGCGCCATCGAGTTCTACAACCTGCTGTCGTCGTTCGACTTCATGAGCTCGACCCCGACCCTGTTCAACTCGGGCACCCGCCGCTCGCAGCTGTCGTCGTGCTACCTGACCACCGTCGGCGACGACCTGGAAGGCATCTACGACGCCATCAAGGAAAACGCACTGCTGTCGAAGTTCGCCGGTGGCCTGGGCAATGACTGGACGCCAGTGCGCGCGCTGGGTTCGCGCATCAAGGGCACCAACGGCCGTTCGCAGGGCGTGGTCCCGTTCCTGAAAGTGGTCAACGACACCGCCGTGGCGGTGAACCAGGGCGGCAAGCGCAAGGGCGCGGTCTGCGCCTACCTGGAAACCTGGCACCTGGACATCGAAGAATTCCTGGACCTGCGCAAGAACACCGGCGACGACCGCCGCCGCACCCACGACATGAACACCGCGAACTGGATTCCCGACCTGTTCATGAAGCGCGTGATGGAAAAGGGCGCCTGGACCCTGTTCTCGCCATCCGAGACGCCAGACCTGCACGACCTGACCGGCAAGGCCTTCGAAAAAGCCTATCTGGCCTATGAAGCCAAGGCGGCCAACGGCGAAATGGCGGTCTTCAAGAAGATCGAAGCCATGGACCTGTGGCGCAAGATGCTGTCGATGCTGTTCGAGACCGGCCACCCATGGATCACCTTCAAGGACCCATGCAATATCCGTTCGCCGCAGCAGCACGTGGGCGTGGTGCACTCGTCGAACCTGTGCACCGAGATCACCCTGAACACCAGCGCCGACGAAATCGCCGTCTGCAACCTGGGCTCGGTGAACCTGCCGCAGCACATGAAGGGCGATGGCCTGGACCACGTCAAGCTGCAAAAGACCATCCGCACCGCGATGCGCATGCTGGACAACGTCATCGACATCAACTACTACGCCGTCGATAAAGCGCGCAATTCGAACCTGCGCCACCGTCCGGTGGGCATGGGCGTCATGGGCCACCAGGACTGCCTGCACATGATGCGCATCCCGTTCGCGTCGGAGCAAGCCGTCAAGTTCGCCGACACCTCGATGGAAGCGGTCTGCTACTACGCCTACCTGGCCTCGACCGAGCTGGCCGAAGAGCGCGGCCGCTACGACACCTACACCGGTTCGCTGTGGGACCGCGGCATCCTGCCGCAGGATTCGATCAAGCTGCTGGCCGAAGAACGCGGCGGCTACCTGGAGCAGGACACCAGCGAATCGATGGACTGGACCCCGGTGCGCGAGCGCATCAAGCAGTTCGGCATGCGTAACTCGAACTGCGTGGCGATCGCTCCGACCGCGACCATCTCGAACATCATCGGCGTGTCGGCCTGCATCGAGCCGACCTTCCAGAACCTGTACGTGAAGTCGAACCTGTCGGGCGAATTCACCGAGATCAACGCCTACCTGGTGCGCGACCTGAAGGCACGCGACCTGTGGGACGAAGTCATGATCGCCGACCTGAAGTACTTCGACGGTTCGCTGTCCAAGATCGACCGCGTGCCGCAAGACCTGCGCGACATCTACGCAACTGCCTTCGAAGTCGAGCCGAAGTGGCTGGTGGAAGCCGCCTCGCGCCGCCAGAAGTGGATCGACCAGGCCCAATCGCTGAACATCTACATGGCCGGCGCCTCGGGCAAGAAACTGGACGAGACCTATAAACTGGCATGGCTGCGTGGCCTGAAGACCACCTACTACCTGCGCACCATCGCCGCGACCCACCTGGAGAAGTCGACCACCCGTACCGGCGCCCTGAACGCCGTGCCGGTCTCGGGCGGCCTGCAGGCAGGTCATGCAGCACCGGCCGCCGCCGCGCCAGTCGCAGCAGCAGCAGCAGCGGCAGCAGCGACCGCTGCGGAAGCCGACGGCGCCGCCTGCTACCTGCGTCCGGGCGACGACGGTTTCGAGGAATGCGAAGCCTGCCAGTAATGCTGTAACCGGGTGCGGGCCGACCAGAAGGTCGGCCCGCACCATCCATCATCGATATCAACACACCATGTGACCTCACCGCGCCAGCGCGCGCCAGGTCACGACAGAAGGAAATCACCATGCTCTCCTGGGACGACGAACCAACCAGCGCCCCGCGCGCACCACAAGCCACCAATCTCGACGGCGCTCCTGCGCTTGACGTGGCAAAGCGCGTCAACGCCGACGACAAGCGCATCATCAACGGCTCGACCGACGTCAACCAGCTGGTGCCGTTCAAGTACAAATGGGCATGGGACAAATACCTGGCCGGCTGCGCCAACCACTGGATGCCGCAAGAAGTGAATATGCAGCGCGACATCGAACTGTGGAAAAGCCCGAACGGCCTGTCGGAAGACGAGCGCCGCCTGGTCAAGCGTAACCTGGGCTTCTTCGTGACCGCCGACTCGCTGGCCGCGAACAACATCGTGCTGGGCACCTACCGCCACATCACCGCCCCCGAGTGCCGCCAGTACCTGCTGCGCCAGGCCTTCGAAGAGGCGATCCACACCCACGCCTATCAGTACATCGTCGAATCGCTGGGCCTGGACGAAGGCGAGATCTTCAACGCCTACAACGAGATCGAATCGATCCACGACAAGGACCAGTTCCTGATCCCGTTCATCGACGTCCTGACCAACCCCGAGTTCACGACCGGCACCATCGAAAACGACCAGAAGCTGCTGAAGTCGATCATCGTCTTCGCCTGCCTGATGGAAGGCCTGTTCTTCTACGTCGGCTTCACCCAGATCCTGGCGCTCGGTCGTCAAAATAAAATGACCGGCGCGGCCGAGCAGTACCAGTACATCCTGCGCGACGAGTCGATGCACGTGAACTTCGGCATCGACCTGATCAACACGATCAAGATGGAAAACCCGCAGCTGTGGACCCCGGAATTCCGCGAAGAGATCAAGGCCCTGTTCCTGGAAGCGGTCGACCTGGAATATCGCTACGCCGAAGACACCATGCCACGCGGCGTGCTGGGCCTGAACGCTCCCATGTTCAAGGGTTACCTGCGCTTTATTGCCAACCGTCGCGCGGTGCAGATCGGCCTGGAGCCGCTGTTCCCGAACGAAGAGAATCCGTTCCCTTGGATGAGCGAGATGATTGACTTGAAGAAGGAGCGTAACTTCTTCGAGACGCGCGTGACCGAGTATCAGACCGGTGGTACGCTGAGCTGGGATTAAGTCATACAGTTCAAAAAAATGAACCCCGTGCAAGCGGGGTTCATTTTTAAGCTAGGGTCAGGTCTGACGTTCCGAATGTCAGACCTGACCCCGATATTGGCGCTGACGCCGATATCGGCATGACCCCGATGTTCGCGCTGCGCTAGCTCGCCGCCGTATAGCTTGATGCGCCTCGCCCGGCCGATTCGCCCACTGGTGACCAAGCCATAGCCGCTCAGCGATGCACAAGCGCCGCTACTTAGGCTTCGGTGCACAGGTCGTGGCGACCGTCGGCGATCAGTTCTGCGTGCGTGGTCATGGTCAGAACTGGTAATGGTGGTAATGGACGCCGGCCAGCAGGCTGCGGCCGTTGCCAGGCAAGAAGACGCTGTCGTTGATGCCCGAGCGGTTGCGGATCGCATAACTGCTGATGTAGCGGCGGTCGGTCGCATTGTCCAGCTGTACGTAGGCGCGCCAGCGGTCCAGCGTGTAATGAAATACATCTTTCTTTCGGCAGGGACGGCGCGCCTGCGCGTCGCCAGCCCTACGCTGGACGCTGCGGCACCTGCCCCCATTTTCGATCCGCCGCCCACACTGCGAACGCGATGAACAAGGCATGCTGCGCGCGCTGCGCCGCGGGATCCGGATCGCCCATATGCCCTGCGTGCGTCAAGGTTCGCGACAGGATCGGATTGCCGGCCGTGGTCAGGCTGCGCGCCTTGACCGCGAACTTGAGCGGTTCCCAGAACGCCACCATATCGTCGTTCACGCTGCCCAGCGCCAGCAGGGCGGGATACGGCGCCGGGCGCAGGCGATCGTAAGGCGAGTAGCTGGCCATGTAAGCGTGTTCCTCGGGCACGCGCGGATCGCCCCAGTAGGGGAATGGCGTCGTGCCCAGCGGATGATCCTCGTAATGCTCGATCGAGGTCAGCACGTCCACGAACGGCACCTGCGCGATCGCGCCGGCCCACAGTTCGGGGCGCATATTGCAGACCGCGCCCACCAGCAGGCCGCCGGCCGACATCCCATAGGCCACGATGCGTCCCTGCCTGGTGTAGCGCTCGGCGATCAGGTGTTCGGCGCAGGCGATGAAGTCGGTGAAGGTCTTCTTCTTGCCCTGCTTGAGCGCGGCACGCGACCACTGCGTGCCGCGCTCGGCGCCGCCGCGCACATGGGCGATGACGTGGATGAAGCCTTGCTCCACCAGGGCGATCACGGCGGGATGGAAGGCGGCGTCGATCGAGATGCCATAGGCGCCGTAGGCGTTCATCAGGAGCGGCGCGCTGCCGTCGAGTTGCTGGCCCTTGCGCAGCGTGACCGTGAGCGGCACCAGCGCGCCATCCTCGGCCCTGGCGCACAAGCGCCGCACCTCGTAGCGCTCGCGGTCAAAGGCGGCGGATGCGAGCGGCGGGCCGGCCGGCGCGCACCTGGCGCTGGCCAGGTCCAGCGTGAAGGCGGCGCGCGGCGAACGTGGCGACTGGTAGTCGAAGGCCATGGCCGGCGCGTCCCAGTCCTGCCTGGCCGGCACGCCGATCGTGTAGGCGGCTTCCGCGAACGCGACCTCGCGCTCCGTTCCATCGGGCGCCATTACCACCAGCCGCGGCAGCGCGTCGCGCATTTCCTCGCGCACAAGGTAGCCGGCGAAGGGATGCACTGCCGTGATGAAGCGGCCCGCCTCGTGCGCCACCAGCGGTGTCCAGTGCGCGCGGCCGGGAGCCGCAGCGCAGGCCGTCATCAGCTTGAAGTCGAGCGCGCCGTCGGCGTCGGTCAGCACCAGCAGCCGGCCATTCCATTCGTCGACGTCGTAGTGCAGGCCCGGCGTGCGCGGCTCGACCAGCAGCGGGGCGGCGGTCGGGCGGTCCATCGGCACCAGGCGCAGCTCGGTCATGTCGTCGCTTGCCATCCTGATGACGAGGTAGCCGCCGGCGGCCGTGGTACGCAGGCCGATGGACAGGGCTGGGTCGTTTTCTTCATGGATCAGGGTGTCGCCCGGCTTGCCGATCTCGCGCCGCAAGACCGTCAATGGACCGTCCTTGCCGCTGCGGCCGGTCCAGTACAGATAGCGGCCGTCAGGCGAGGAGACGCTCTCGCCGAACCTGGGATTGTCGATGGGCGCGCCGGCGATGGCATCGAGCTGGGCGATGCGCGCGATGAGTGCCTCTTGCAGTGGCGCGGATGGGGCCAGCATCGCGTCCGTGTAGGCGTTCTCCAGTTCTATCGCCGCCTTGATCGGCGCATCCAGCGCATCGGGCGCGCGCAGCACGGCATGCCAGTCGCGCGGCTGGAACCAGGAATAGTCGTCCATCCGGTGGTAACCGAGCCCGCCGACGTCGCGCGGCACGCGCCGGTGTTGCGGCGGCAGTGGCCAGGGCCGTGGCCGGGTGCCGGCCGCCAGGGCTGGCGCGAGGGCGCCGGCGGCCAGCGCAGCGGCGGAAACGAGAAGGTGACGGCGCTTGATCATATGGCTTTTTGCGAGCTTGTTTTCCGGGACGGACGATAGCAACCTCGCCCTTGGGCGGGCAATACGTCTTTGGACGTGCATCCAGCACGGATAAATGCGTGCGCGCCGAAGACTTGTCCTATGATGGCGACTTTTCAAGCCTGACCAGGAGACAACCTTGCAAGCCAAATCCCTGACGCTGCATGCCCTCATGCTCGCCAGCCTGGCGACGGTATCCGTCGCCCAAGCCGCCTCCGCGCCCCAAGTCACCATTGGCCGCACCATCTTCCAGAACAACTGCGCAAGCTGCCACACGGTCGACTCCAGGCTGTCGCCGCTGGCCGGTCCCGGCGTGTTCGGCGTCGTCGGCCGCAAGGCCGCCGGCGTCCCCGGCTTCAATTACTCGGGCGCGCTCGCCAAGGCCGGCGCGGCGGGCACGGTCTGGACCCGCGAGGAACTCGATGTGTTCCTGGCCGATCCATCCAAACGCGTGCCCGGCACCACGATGCCGGTCGGCCTGCCGGACCGGAAGATGCGCACGGCGCTGATCGACTACCTGGCCAGCCTGCAAGGCCCTGCCGGCGCCACCGCAGCGACGATTCCAGCGCCGGCCGCCGCCAAGCCGGCCGAGCGCGCCGGTTCCTGGGACGACACCCAGCCCGGCAAGGTCTTCCACTTCAAGCCGGACGACCTGGCCAAGCCGTTCGCCACCGAGAGCGCCGGCAACGGCCCGCGCGTGCAGGCGCGTCCGAACGGCTCGATCCCGAGCGTGATGCCCGGCTTCGAGGTCAGTGTGTTCGCCCAGGACGACGACAAGCCGCGCGTGGCCTTGCGCGCGCCGAACGGCGACCTGTTCCTGGCCGCGACCGGCGCCGGCGACGTCAAGGCGCTGCGCTCGAAGGACGGCGCCAAGGCCGATACCGCCGCGGTGTTCGCCAGCGGCCTGTCGCGTCCCTACGGCATGGCGTTCTGGCCCTCGGGCGCCGATCCGCAATACCTGTACGTGGCGGGCGTCAATTCGGTGGTACGCATCCCGTATCGCAACGGCGACCTGAAGGCGCGCGCCGCGGCCGAGGTGGTGATCCCAGAGCTGTCCGAGACCAGCGGCGGCCACACCACCCGCACCCTGGCGTTTTCAAAGGACGACAAGACGCTGCTGCTGTCGATCGGCTCGGCCACCAACGTCGCCGCCGACATCGGACCGAAGCCGCCGCTGCCGCTGCCCGAATGGGAAAAGCGCCATGGCGTAGGCGCCGCCTGGGGCGTCGAGACCGACCGCGCCACCGTGATGGCCTTCGACCCGGACGGCAAGAACCGCCGCACGTGGGCGACCGGCCTGCGCAACTGCGTCGGCATGCTGGTCTATCCGTCGACCGGCGACGTGATGTGCAATGTGAACGAGCGCGATGCGCTGGGCGACAACCTGCCGCCGGACTACCTCACCCGCGTCAAGCAGGGCGGCTTCTATGGCTGGCCGTGGTACTACATCGGCGACAACGAAGACCCGCGCCTGAAAGGCATCCGTCCCGACCTGAGGGGCAAGACGATCACCCCGGACGTGCTGCTGCAGGCCCATTCGGCGCCGCTGGGCATGGTGGTGTACCACGCGCCGAAGGGCGCCAGGCACGCTTTCCCGAAAGAGTACGAGGGCGAGATCTTCGTCGCGCTGCACGGCTCCTGGAACCGCGGCGTACGCACCGGCTACAAGGTGGCGCGCGTATTCATGAAGGATGGCGCGCCGACCGGGCAGTACCAGGACTTCATGAGCGGCATGGTGATCAGCGACCGCGATGTCTGGGGCCGTCCGGCCGCGGTCGAAGTCGCGGCCGATGGCGCCTTGCTGGTGGTGGACGATGCCGGCGGCATAGTGTGGCGGGTCGTGCCCAAGGCCGTCCCGAAACGCTAGATCGGCGAGCGCGCTTGCGCTAAGATGGATCGACGCGGCGCTCGCCGTATCGATCCCCGGAGGACAGCATGCGTGAACGGACCGCCTCATCTGCTTGCGGACACGTCGCCATCCTGGCGGCATTGGTCCTTAGTGCCTGCGCCGCCAGGAAGCCCGAGCCGGTAATCCAGCCGCCGCTGGTGCTGGGCGAGCGTGCGAAGACGCCGCCCGGCCAAGCCTGCGACAGCCTGATCGGGCAGGCCGTGGAGCGCGATGTCAAGGGCGGCTTCAAGCTGACCGGCATGCTCAACACGAACACCTATCCCAAACCTGGGCAGTCGCAGGTGCGGGCCTCGCCGGACTCGCCGCTGGTCCCCTACGGCAGCCATCCGGCTGGCGCCCGCAGCCCGCAACTCGATGGCACCTTCCGCTCGCTCTTTGTTAACTGCGAGACGCGCCAGGCCTATGTTGCCAAGCGTGGCGGCGTCATCGACATCACTTACTGGTACGGCCCGTTCGGTCTCTGACTGCTTATGCGGCCAGCGGCTGGGCCTTGCGGCCCACGGCCGCGTCCAGGCTCCAGGCGCCGGCGCCGAAGGCCACCACCTGCAGCAGGCCGCCGGCCATCGCGATGTTCTTCAGCAGGTGGATCAGCTGGTTCTGGTCGCCGATCGCGTTGTGGAAGGCGAAGGCCGTGATCACCGAGAACGCCGCCAGGCCGGCCGCAGCCAGGCGGGTCTTGTAGCCGAGGGCGAGCAGGACGCCGCCGCCGATCTCGATGGCGATCGCGCCGGCCAGCGCAAGCCAGGGGAAGGGCAGGCCGGCCGACTGGATATAGCCCAGGGTCGCCTCGGGCGCCAGCGCTTTCCCGACGCCGCTGAAGACGAAGATCGTGGCCATCAGGATGCGGCCGATGGCCGGGACGATGGATTGGCTGGTCTGGGTGGCGTTGGCATACATGGTCGTTCCTTTCGAATGGTTATCGTTGTCGATGCCACTTCATGTGCGGCATCCATGAACAGCATCTTAGGCGGGCTTGATCGATCCAAGAAGCCTATATAATTCGATATCAACTATCGATGGAGTAGATGGATGCTCGACGGGATGTCCATGGACCAGCTGCGCACTTTTATCGCCGCAGCCGACGAAGGCAGCTTCTCCGCCGCCGGCCGCAAGCTGCGGCGCGCGCAATCGGTAGTCAGCCACACGCTGGCCAATCTCGAGCAGCAGGTCGGCTTCGCGCTGTTCGATCGCACGGGACGCTATCCGCAGCTGACCGAGGCCGGACGCGCGCTGCTCGAAGAAGCGCGCCGCGCGGCCGACGGCATGGATGCGTTCAAGGCGCGGGCGCGCACCCTGGCCGAAGGCCAGGAGCCGGAGCTGTCGGTCGCGGTCGACGTGATGTATCCGATCGCGAAGCTCACCGAGGCGGTGCAGGCCTTTCACCAGGAGTTTCCCTCGACGCCGCTGCGCCTGTATGTCGAGGCGCTCGGCGCCGTGGTGCAGCCGCTGCTCGATGGCCAGTGCCGCATCGCGGTGATCGGCTCCTTCCCCGATGTGCCATCGGCCTGCGCCTCGGAATACCTGCTCGGCGTAGAGGCGGCGACGGTGGTCGCGCCCGGCCATCCGCTGGCGGGCAGCCGGGGCACGGTCATGCGCGCGGACGCGGCGCGCCACGTGCAGCTGGTGCTGACCGATCGTTCGACCCTGACCCGGGGGCGCGACTTCGGCGTGCTGTCTTCGCGCATCTGGCGTTTGGCAGATCTGGGGGCCAAGCACGCTTTCCTGCGCGCGGGCCTGGGTTGGGGAAACATGCCGCTGCATATGGTCGAGCATGACCTGGCAAGCGGCGCGCTGGTGCGCATCGAACTCGAAACGCATCCGGTGCTGGGCTCGGGTTTTTCGATGCACGCGATTTTCATGAAAGACCAGCCGCCTGGACCGGCGGGACGCTGGTTCATCGATCGCCTGAAATGCGATCGCTGAAAAAAAAAGCGGCGCGACCAGCATGCCGCCGAGTTCCCGATCGGTGCGCGGTATAACGACGACTTGAAATCCGATAAGACAAACGCCTTCGCGGGCAGCAAGCCTGATGGCAATTGGTGCGCTTTGTGTATTCACTGTCCAAATCGCGCGACTTTCGATCCGATTCGCGGTTGCGAGCGCACAAAGAATGCGCGTACTTTACGTGATTGAATTTGTCAAATCGAGAAGATGTGATATTGTCGCGGGCATCGGGCAAAATCGATCGAATAATAGGACGCTGAACCAAACAGTATGCACGGAAGCGACGCGAAAAGAACAAGCCGGCTTGTCTGACCAATTGCTCAGGCAAGGCGGCTTTTTCTTTTCGCACCCGCAAGGGTAGCGATGTGAAACGCTGGAACGGTGTCCTGTCGACGTTGGCTGAAGCGCTGCAACTGTGAGGAGTTGCAGCAGTTCAGCCGGTGCCGGATTCATTGGCCTAAATCGACGCTTGCTTTGGTCCGATGAATAATTCGCCGGGTTGGTTTGATCCGGCGGGTTTTAAACCCTGGGCGTATTTCTCATCGCAGATGAAGGAGAACAAGAATGGCAACCGCTAAGAAACCAGCAGCAAAGGCAGCAGCAAAGAGCGCGCCTTCGTCCACGACGAAGTCGACCGCAAAAACTGCAGCAGAGAAACCAGTCGCTAAAAAGGCAGCGACTAAGACCACCGCCACCAAGGCAACCGCCAAGGCGGTAGCCAAGCCGGCAGCCAAGGCAGTGAGCAAGCCGGCAGCAAAAACTGCCGCTAAACCTGTTGCAAAGAAAGCTACTGCAAGCAAGACCGCCGCGACCAAAACCGCCGCCACCAAGGCAACGGCCAAAACCGCGACCAAATCGGCAGCCAAGCCGGCAGCAAAGCCTGCAGTGAAGAAAGCCGCCGCCAAACCGGCAGCAAAATCGGCAAGCAAGCCAGCAGTGAAGAAGGCCGCCGCTAAACCGGCAGCGAAATCGGCAGCCAAGCCGGCCGCTAAATCGACCGCTAAATCGGCGACCAAGCCGGCAGCAAAGAAAGCCGCCGCCAAGCCGGTAGCGAAAAAGGCCGCCGCTAAACCAGCCGCCAAGTCGACCGCTAAAACCGCGACCAAATCCGCCGCTAAACCGGCCGCCAAAAAAGCGACCGCAAGCAAGGCAGCCGCCAAACCGGCAGCGAAGAAACCGGTAGCGAAGAAAGCAACCGCCACCAAGGCAGCCGCTAAACCAGCCGCCAAGAAAGCGACCGTGACCAAAGCCGCCGCCAAACCAGCCGCCAAGAAAGCAAGCGCAAGCAAAGCCGCTGCAAAACCGGCCGCCAAGAAAGCGACTGCAAGCAAAGCCGCTGCAAAACCGGCCGCCAAGAAAGCGACTGCAAGCAAAGCCGCCGCAAAACCGGCAGCCAAAAAAGCGACCGCCACCAAAACCGCCGCCAAACCGGCAGCTAAAAAGGCAAGCGCCACCAAAGCCGCCGCAAAACCGGCAGCCAAAAAGGCGACCGCGACCAAAACCGCTGCAAAACCGGTAGCGAAAAAAGCCGCTCCTGCCGCTAAAAAGGCCGCTCCAGCCGCTAAAAAAGCTGCGCCAGCCGCCAAAAAAGCTACTCCAGTGAAAGCCGCCGCTAGCAAGACCGCTGCCAAGCCAGCTGCGACCAAGGTTGCCGCCAAGCCAGCCGCTACCAAGACCGCTGCCAAGCCAGCTGCAAGCAAGCCAGCCGCTAAACCAGCTGCCACCAAGCCTGCTGCTGCCAAGTCGGAAGCGAAAGCCGACGCCAAGCCAGAAGTGAAGACCGAAGCGAAAGCCGACGCCAAGCCTGCAGCGGCCAAGCCAGCGGCCAAGAAACCGGCCGCCAGGAAGCCAGCTGCCAAGCCGGCAGCGACGACCGCCGCGCAACCGGCAGACGCTCCTGCAGCGCCGTCGGCAGCTCCAGCGGCAGCACCAAACGCCGCCGCACCTGCGAAGACCGTGCTGGCGCCGACCGCATGGCCGTTCCCGACCAGCAGCCGTCCTTAATACCGGACGTGCCCCGACCTGCCGCGCACCATGTGCGCATGGCAAGTCGGGTCTGCTTCAGGCACAATGCCGCTGTGTGATTGTTCGCACAGCGGTTTTTTTTTGAGGAGAGTCCGTGCTGTCCATTCTTCAGTTTATCGTCGATATCGTCGCAGGCCTGCTGGGTGGGGTGTTGCTGCTGCGTTTCTGGACGAACGCCATCCGTGTGCGCCTGCCCGACCAGATCCGCCAGTTCGTGCACACCATCACCGACTGGCTGGTGATGCCGTTGCGGCGGGTGGTGCCGGGCACCCGGGGCTACGACTGGGCGAGCCTGATCGGCGCCTTCCTGGTGGTGCTGGTGGCCAGCACGTTCCTGCTGCTGCGCGGCGGTAGTGGCGAGATGGTGCTGCTGTATGCGCTGCACCGCTTCCTGACCTGGATCCTGTACGGCTTCATGGCGCTCCTGATCATCGAGGCGATCTTCAGCTGGGTCAATCCGAATGCGCCGCTGGCGCCGTTCGTGCACGCCCTCAACCAGCCGGTGCTGCGTCCGATCCGGCGCGTGGTCCCGCCGATCGGCGGCATCGACCTGTCGGTGCTGGTGGCGCTGGTGCTGATCCAGATCCTGCTGTTCGCGCTGCGGCAGGTGTTCGGCTTCTAGCCGCCGTCGCTGCTTCACATGAAAATGGCCCTGCATCGCAGGGCCATTTTTTATCGGGCGACGCCTTGCGTTATCAGCGGAAGGTGAAGCCGAAGGCTGCCTCGAACTGCTGGTCGAATTCCTGCGCCGTGAAGCTGTGGTTCTGGGCGCCCTGCGAGGCGATCTTGATCGCACCCAGCAGGCTGGCAATGCGGCCGCTGGTGGGCCAGTCCAGGTCGTTGGTGATGCCGAACAGCAGGCCTGCGCGGTAGGCGTCGCCGCAGCCGGTCGGGTCGACCACGTTCGCCGCCTGCACCGCCGGGATCCGATAGTGCTCGCCGCCGGCGTGGATGTCCGAGCCTTCGGCGCCGCGCGTGACGATCAGCGCGTCCAGGCGCGCCGCGATGTCGGCCTGGGAGAAGCCGGTGCGGTCCATCACCATCTCGAATTCATAGTCGTTGCACGCCAGGTAGCTGGCCTGGCCGATGAAGGCGATCAGCTCTTCGCCCGAGAACATCGGCAGCTGCTGGCCCGGATCGAAGATGAACGGGATCTTTTGCTCGGCGCAGTCGCGCGCGTGCTTGATCATGCCGTCGCGGCCGTCCGGCGAGATGATCGCCACTGCCAGCAGCCCCTGGTCAGCGACGTTGTTCTGATGCGAGAACTGCATCGCGCCCGGGTGGAAGGCGTTGATCTGGTTATTGTCCTGGTCGGCGGTGACGAAGCATTGCGCGGTATAGGCGTCGGCGATGGTGCGGATGCCGCGCGTCTCGAGTCCCTGCTCTTGCATGCGCTTCAGGTAGTCGGCGCCGTCCTGGCCCAGCGTGCCCATCATCAGCGGTTCGCCGCCCAGCAGCTTGAGGTTGTAGGCGATATTGGCCGCGCAGCCGCCGTACTCGGTGCGCAGGGTCGGCACCAGGAACGACACGTTCACGCGGTGCAGCTGGTCTGCCAGCAGGGTGTCGCCGAAGCGGCCGTGGTATTGCATGATCTTGTCGAATGCGAGCGAGCCGCAGATCAGGGCGGTTTTGGTCATGGGTTCAGCCTTCAGGGGTAGAAAACGGCAATGTGGTAGCCGGAAGGTTCGAGCCCTTCCAGCCTGAAATGGATCTTGACCGGCTGCTCGGCGCGCGCGCCGAAACCGGCGAAGTGGCTATCCGATGCGTTGGCCAGCTGGGGCGCGTAGTCGCGCGGGCCGAACACGCGCCGCACCAGCGGCTTGTCGTCGGCATCGTTCAGGGTCAGCTCGATGCTGGGCCAGGCCAGCGCCAGGTCGCCGCCGTTACGCAGCACGGTGCTCAGGGTATAGGCGTTGCCGCCCAGGGTGATGAGCTCTCCGGTCTCGATCGCCAGCGCATCCGGGCGCGCCGGCAGCGACACCGTGCAGCCGAACATGGCGCAGGTCGAGGCCAGCGCCGGTCGCAAGGCCGGATAGCGCGCCGCCAGCACGTCGCGGAAGCTCACCATCGACTGCAGGACCAGCGCCAGCAGCAGCAGCACGCTGCCGGCGATCATCGCGATGCGCACCGTCTTGCCCGACTGCTCGCGCTGGCGCCCGCGGCGCACGAACTCGGGTTCGTCGATCTCGGGCACGCGCAGCTTGGGCGTCTCTTCGATCCGGGTCGGCGTCAGCTTGGAACGGCGCGAACGGGCTTCGGCGGCGCGTGTACGCGGGGATTTTTGCGGCAGCGGCAGGGCCGGCGAGACGACCGGCGGCGAGCCGCCCGCGGATTCGCGCAGCAGCAGCGGCGGCGCGTCGTGCGCCGGCTGGCGCACCGCGGGTTCAGGTTCAGGCTCCGGCCCAGGCTCGTCGTGGCCATCGTCCGGCGGCGGGGCAGCCACGATCTCTTCGTCGACCCGCATCCCGGCCACGGCGGTGGCCGTTTCCGGCGCGGGGTCGACCTTGGCCGGATCCTCGCCCGACGCATGCGGCAGGATCCCGAATGGCGACAGCGCACGGTCGAATTCGAGCGTGTAGATCGGTTGTTCGGTATCGTCGGCAGCGTCGGTCGCGGCCGCGTCTTGCGTGACGGCCGCTTCGGTGACCGCAGGAGAAGGAGGAGGGGAAGACGGCGGGGCGTTCAGGTCGACCAGCCCCGTATTGCCGTCAAAGACTTGCTGGCACGCGCCACAGCGGACGATGCCCCCACGCAGCTTGAGCTGGTCCGCGGCGACGCGGAACAGCGTGCCGCAGTGGGGGCATTGGGTGGCGAGCGCCATGCGGCTAGCCGCCAGAGCGGGGCGGCGGCGCGCTGTCGTGGCCGAGCGTGCCGTGAAGGGCAACCCAGCCGTCCTGCTCGGCCCAGACGCCCAGCTTGATGAAAGGTGCGTAGGCGGCGGCCACTTCTTCGGCCTGGCGCGCGAGCACGCCCGACAGGATCAGGGAACCGCCCGGCGCCACGCGGCCGGACAGCATCGGCGCCATCAGCTTCAATGGGCTCGACAGGATGTTGGCCACCACGATGTCGAACTTGCCGCCTGCATGACGCTCGTTGCCCGAGGCAGCGAAGGTGTCGGGCAGGTAGTAGTCGATCGCGACCTTGTTACGCTCCGCGTTGGCGCGCGCCGATTCGATCGCCTGCGGATCGATGTCGACGCCGGCCACGTCTTGCGCGCCGAGCTTCTTGGCCACCATCGCCAGGATGCCCGAGCCGCAGCCGTAGTCCAGCACCGACTTGCCGGGCGCCGGATGCGCTTCGAGCCACTCCATGCACAGGCGGGTGGTCGGATGGCTGCCGGTGCCGAAGGCCAGGCCCGGATCGAGCTCGAGGATGAGGCCGGACGGATCGGGCGCCTCGTGCCAGCTCGGCACGACCCAGATGTTCTTGCCGATGTGGATGGGCTCGAACTGCGATTGGGTCAGGCGCACCCAGTCGGCGTCTTCGACCTTGCGGGTGGTGAAGGCCGGGACGACGGGCAGCCTGACCGCCTGCGCGGCCTCGGTGACGATTGCCAGCTGGTCGGCGTCGGTATCGGTGAGTGCGACGACGCGGCTGTGGTCCCATGCCGCTTCAAGCGGTTCCATGCCCGGCTCGCCGAACAACGGTTTTTCGTCCTCGGTGCCTTCGTCGGCGTCCTCGACGGACACCGACAGCGCGCCAGCTTCCATCAGGGCGTCGGACAATGCTTCTGCATGGTCGCGGGCGATCTCGATGACGACTTCAGTCCAGCTCATTCTTGTACCTTGGCTTCCGATTTGGCGCCGAGCGCCGTTTCCTTCGGC
Organism: Massilia sp. HP4; assembly: GCF_005222695.1. Classification (GTDB taxonomy): domain Bacteria; phylum Pseudomonadota; class Gammaproteobacteria; order Burkholderiales; family Burkholderiaceae_D; genus Telluria. The sequence goes on from NZ_STGG01000048.1 coordinate 183,576, forward strand.
AGGTCGGGCTTGGCGGCCAGTTTCTGCTCCAGGTAGTGGATATTGGTGCCGCCTTCGATGAAGCGGGCGTCGACCATCAGTTCGCGATGCAGCGGAATATTGGTGAGGATACCTTCGACCACCATTTCGGAGAGCGCGATTTGCATGCGGCGGATCGCTTGCTCACGGGTCGCACCGTAAGAAATTACCTTGCCGATCATCGAGTCGTAATGAGGTGGCACATAGTAGCCCGCATACGAGTGCGAATCGACACGGATGCCAGGGCCGCCGGGCGGGTGCCAGCCGGTGATGCGGCCTGGCGACGGGGTGAACTTGAACGGATCCTCGGCATTGATGCGGCACTCGATCGAGTGGCCCGACAACATGATGTCGCGCTGGCGGAAACGGAGTTTCTCGCCGCAGGCGATGCGGATCTGCTCTTGCACGATGTCGATCCCGGTGATCATCTCGGTGACCGGGTGCTCGACCTGGACCCGGGTATTCATCTCGATGAAGTAGAACTCGCCGTTCTCGTACAGGAATTCGAAGGTGCCGGCGCCGCGGTAGCCGATCTTGCGGCAGGCTTCGGCGCAGCGGTCGCCGATCTTCTCGATCAGTTTGCGCGGAATGCCCGGCGCCGGCGCTTCTTCGATCACCTTCTGGTGGCGGCGCTGCATCGAGCAGTCGCGTTCGCCCAGCCAGACGGCGTTCTTGTGTTCGTCGGCGAGGATCTGGATTTCCACGTGGCGCGGATTTTCCAGGAACTTCTCCATATAGACTTCAGGATTGCCGAAGGCGGTGCCGGCTTCGGTCTTGGTCATCTGCACGGCATTGAGCAGCGCCGCTTCGGTATGCACCACGCGCATGCCGCGGCCACCGCCGCCGCCGGCGGCCTTGATGATGACCGGATAGCCGACGCGGCGCGCGGTCTGCACGATCTCTTTCGGATCGTCCGGCAGGGCGCCGTCCGAACCCGGCACGCAAGGCACGCCGGCGCGGATCATGGCCTGCTTGGCCGACACCTTGTCGCCCATCAGGCGGATCGAATCGGAACGCGGGCCGATGAAGACGAAGCCCGATTTCTCGACGCGCTCGGCGAAGTCGGCGTTCTCGGACAGGAAGCCGTAGCCCGGGTGGATCGCTTCGGCGTCGGTCACTTCGGCCGCGCTGATGATCGCGGGCATGTTCAGGTAGGACAGGCTCGATTGCGCCGGTCCGATGCAGACCGATTCGTCCGCCAGTTTCACGTACTTGGCGTCCTTGTCGGCCTCGGAGTGCACGACGACCGTCTTGATGCCCAGCTCGCGGCAAGCGCGCTGGATACGCAGCGCGATTTCACCACGGTTGGCGATGAGGATTTTTTCAAACATGGTAGGTCCGGTATTCAGTGAAAACCGGCGCGGCCGAAAGAACAGGCGGCGCCGGACACGTCATGGAGGTAGCCGGCGGCGCGTCATGCGCGGCCGGCTTGGAGAAGCTGATCAGCCGATCACGAACAGTGGCTGGCCGAATTCGACCGGCTGGCCGTTTTCCACGAGGATCTTGGTGACGGTGCCGGAAACGTCGGCATCGATTTCGTTCAGGAGCTTCATCGCTTCGATGATGCACAGGGTATCGCCTTCCTTGATGCTCTGGCCGACTTCGACGAAGGCGGCGGCGCCAGGGGCGGACGAGCGATAGAAGGTGCCGACCATCGGCGACTTGACCACATGGCCGGTCGGCTCGGCGGCGACGGCCGGTGCGGCCGCCGGGGCAGGGGCCGCCGCAGGCGCTTGCGCAGGCGCCGAGTATTGCTGCACGCCCTGGTGCGGCAGCATGACCATCTGGTTCTGCGGGATTGCGGACGACTTGACGATGCGAACCTTGCTTTCGCCTTCGGTCACTTCGAGTTCGGCGATGTCCGATTCAGCGACCAGATCGATCAAGGTCTTGAGTTTTCGTAGATCCATGTGAAACCCCTTGGAATTATTCGTTTTAGAGAGCAGGCCGTTGCGCCAGGATGCGTCGAGCGGCCGCTGTTACATGAAGTTGACGTAGATTAACGCTATTTAAGTGCGAAGTCGATGGCAAACCGATATCCGTCCGCTCCCAGCCCGCAGATCACGCCGCGCGCGATGCCGGACAAATAGGAGTGGTGCCGGAAGGACTCCCGTTGGTGGACATTTGAAATATGCACCTCCACGAAGGGAATGGCCACCGAAGCGAACGCATCGCGCAGGGCTACGCTGGTATGGGTCAGGCCGCCAGGGTTGATGACGATGAAATCCACGCCCTCGGCACGAGCGGCATGGATGCGGTCGATCAACGCTCCCTCATGGTTGCTCTGGAAGTAATCCAGTGCCGCGCCGGCTTGATTTGCCTGCGCAACTGCCGCTTGTTCGATGTCGGCCAACGTGGTCGTGCCGTACACCGCCGGTTCCCGCGTCCCCAATAAATTGAGGTTGGGACCGTTCAGCAGCAGTAGCTTTTTCGCCATATTGAGAGTCTGATTGCCCGAAAGTCAGGCATTGTGCCGCCTAGCTCAGCTATTGGCAAGCGGTAAAATAACCGGTCGATAGGTGGAATTGGCAGCAGTATTAATCGTACGACCGTTCGCAACTTGCCCGTTCAAGATCCCGGTTCAGCTACCCAACTTCGCCAGGTCGGCGCGCAATTCGTCGAACTTCAGTTCGCCGAGATAGGTCTTGATCACCTCCCCGTCGGCGCCGATCAGCACGGTGTAGGGCAATCCTCCGTTCGTGTTTCCAAATCCGCGCGACAGCTCGGTGCCGCCCATGCCGCCCACGTACAGCGGATAGGTAATATCCATCTTGGCGGCGAATTCGCTCATATTGGTCGGCGAATCGATGCCGATGCCGATCACGTTGAAGCGCTTGCCGCCATCCTCGCCCGCCAGGTGGGACAGCTCGGGCATCTCGCGCACGCAGGGGCCGCACCAGGTGGCCCAGAAATTGACCAGCAGGGGCTTGCCCTTCCACTGGGCCAGCGGCTGCGGCTTGCCTTCGAGGTCGTTGAGCGACTGTGCATACAGCTTGGTCACTGGATTGGTGACCTGGCCTTCGCTGGCAACCGTTGCTGGCGAGGTTTGCACACTTGGCGCCGGTTTCTTGTACACCGCCACCATGGCGCCCATCACGCCGAACAGTACGGCGACCACCGCGTAGGCGGCCAGATGTTTCTTGTTCATTCGTCAGCTTTCACTCGGTGTCAGTCTTGTCGTGGGCCGCGATCAAGGCCCGCAGCGCGGCAATGTCGATGCGCTGCGGGCGGCCGTCGGCACGCGGCTTGAGTGCGCCGCGCAAGTCCTGGTATTCATACAGTTCGGCATGCACCGTTTCTTTCATCCACGGGAAACTTACGGTCTCGACCGGTGCATGGCGGGGCCCCTTGAAATGCGGGGTTTCCGCAATGTCGATATTAACATTACGGTTGAGCAAGTAGATCTCTACCTCTTTGGCACTGTCGGCGAATAACTGAAGATGGATGTCGTCGTGCTCGCCCGCGGTGCCGCTCAGCACGGCGCCGGTGAGATAGGGGTTGAAGTCGCCCAGCGCTTCCATCACCTGCAGCGCGGTCGCGCGCAAGTGCGCCAGGCGTTCGGTGCGGGCGGCGCCGCCGAACAGGGCCAGGTAGTTGCGCACCTCGTCTTCGATCTGCGCGTCGTCGGGCAGCATATTCGGCTTGGGTGGGGTCACGCCCAGCACCTGGCGGGCGGCCTTGCGGCGTGCGGTATCGAGATCGGCGCCATCCTGCGCAATCATGCGCGCAGCAGCCAGGGCGATCTCGTTACGCAGCTGGAGGAGATCGGTGTTCAAGTTCGGCATCATGCCTGGGATCATACTCTTGAACGGAAAATGACAGCGGCTCGGGTAGAATCGCGTATTCGTCCTTTCACTCCTGGCTAGATATTCTCTCCATGCACATTCATATCCTCGGCATCTGCGGCACCTTCATGGGCGGCCTGGCCGTCCTGGCCAAGGAGGCGGGCCACCGCGTGACCGGTTGCGACGCCAACGTCTATCCTCCGATGAGCACCCAGCTCGAAAGCCAGGGGATCGAATTGATCCAGGGTTATGGCCCGGAACAGGTGGCGCTGAATCCCGACCTGTATGTCATCGGCAATGTCATGACGCGCGGTAATCCGCTGATCGAAGAGATCCTGAACCGCAGCCTGCCGTATGTATCGGGCCCGCAGTGGATAGGCGAGCATATCTTGCGCGAAAAATGGGTGCTGGCCGTGGCCGGCACGCACGGCAAGACCACGACCACCTCGATGCTGGCCTGGATCCTGGAAGACGCGGGCTATGCGCCGGGCTTCCTGATTGGCGGCGTGCCGATGAACTTCGGCGTCTCGGCGCGACTGCATGGCGACAAGCCGTCGGATTTCTTCGTGATCGAGGCCGACGAGTACGACACCGCTTTCTTCGACAAGCGCAGCAAGTTCGTGCACTACCACGCGAAAACGGCGGTGCTGAACAACCTGGAATACGACCACGCCGACATCTTCCCCGACATCGGCGCCATCGAGACCCAGTTCCACCACCTGGTGCGCACCGTGCCGGGCGTGGGGCGGCTGGTCGTCAATGGCGACGAAGCCTCGATCGGGCGCGTACTGAAACGCGGCTGCTGGAGCGACAAGGAAAGCTTCGGTTCGGCCGATGGCGTCGACTGGAATATGGTCGAGCATCCGGGCGGCGCCAGTTTCGACGTGCTGTTCAAGGGTGAGGCCCAGGGCACCGTGCACTGGGACCTCTCCGGCAAGCACAACCGCTCGAACGCGCTGGCCGCGATCGCCGCCGCGCGCCATGTCGGCGTGCCGGTGGCGCAATCGATCGACTCGCTGTCGCGCTTCCAGAACGTCAAGCGGCGCATGGAAGTGCGCGGCGTCGTCAATGACATTACCGTGGTCGACGATTTCGCCCACCATCCCACGGCGATCGCCACCACGGTCGGCGGCCTGCGTCAAAAGCTTGGCACGGGCGGGCGCATCCTGGCCGTGCTCGAGCCGCGTTCGAACACGATGAAGCTGGGCGCGATGAAGGATGCCCTGCCTGGCAGCCTGAAGGATGCCGACCTGGTGTTCGGCTTCGGCAGCCAGCAGGCGCTGGGCTGGTCGCTGGCCGATGCCTTGAAACCCCTGGGCAAGATCGCGCACAGCTTCGACCAGATCGACTATATGGTGCAAGCCATCGTGCAAGAGGCGCAGCCGGGCGACCACATCCTGGTGATGAGCAATGGCGGCTTTGGCGGCGTGCACCAGAAACTGCTGGACGCGCTGGCGCCATGAGTCCTGCTCCTTATTTGCTGTACCTGCACGGTTTCCGCTCGTCGCCGCGCTCGTTCAAGGCACGCGTGGTGCAGGAAAAGCTGGAGACGGCCGGTCTGGGCGAACGCTTTATCTGTCCGCAGCTGCCGGCATCGCCGAAGGCGGCGATGGCGCTCGCCCTGGAACTGGTGGAACGCCATGCACCAGATAATTTGAGCATCATCGGCTCGTCGCTGGGCGGTTTTTATGCCACCTGGCTGGCGGAACGCCTGGGCGTGCGCGCGGCCGTCATCAATCCGTCGGTCGATCCGACCCGCAACCTGTCGAAGCACGTCGGCGTGACCACTTCCTGGCATTCGGATGAGCCGTTCGAGTTTCGCCAGGAATATGTCGACGAACTGAACACCCTGCGCACGGCGCACATCACGCGGCCCGAGCGTTACTTCCTGCTGGCCGCGACCGGCGACGAAGTGCTGGACTACCGCGATATGGTGGCCCACTATGCAGGAGCTCGCCAGCACGTGATCGAGGGCAGCGACCATGCGATCCCGGAATTCGCGCAGTATGTGGACGAGGTATTGGCATTCTGCGGCTTTGGCCCGGCGGACGCGGCGCAGTGAGGGGCGGGTCGTTACGGCTGGCTGCCTGGCAGCCGCATGCGCGCGCGGTGCGCGCGCCGCAGGGCATGCACGACTGGCTGGTCACGCCCGGTTCGCTGACGGCGCGCCTGGTGGCCAGTAGCGAGGCGTTTCGGGTGCGCCGCCTGCACCAGTGCAGCGCGCCATGCCTGGCGGATGAAGCCGCGGCGATCGGCTTGCCTCGTGCGCAGCGGGCGTGGGAACGCGAAGTGCTGCTCGAGTGTGATGGCACTCCGGTGGTGTTCGGCCACACGGTGGTGCCGATGGATTGCGATGCCAGCCACTGGCCGCTGTTTTCGGCGCTGGGCGAGCGCTCGCTGGGAACGACCCTGTTCTACGATCCGCTTGTGCGGCGTGGACAACTGGAATTTGCACGCCTGTCGGCCGAGCATCCGCTGGTGCGCCGTGCGCACGCGGCGCTCGGCCGGCAGGGTCAGGCAACGAATAGGAACAACAACATTTATTACGCACGGCGCTGCGTCTATCGCCGCCGTCAAGGCCTGCTCCTGGTCACCGAGGTATTCTTGCCGGCGGTACTGGAACTGGGAGCGGCCGCAACCATGAAGAACATACTGTAAATATGAACGTATTTTTTGAGGAATCGGGCGACTTCAAGGTCGGCGCCATCCTGTCGCAAGCGGGCGAGGCCTACCAGGTGGAGATGCCGAGCGGTAAGCGCACCAAGGTCAAGACGCGCGATGTGCTGCTGCAGTTCGAGAAGCCCGATCCGCAAGCCCTGCTGGACGCGGCCAAGGCGATCGTCGCGGAAGTCGATCTCGATTTCTTGTGGGAAGTCGCGGGCGAAGAAGAATTCGGTTTCGCCGAACTCGGCGCCGAGTACTTCGGCCACGCGCCGCTGCCTCATGAGGCCGCCGGCCTGGTGCTGGCGCTGCATGGCTCGCCTGTCTATTTCTACAAGAAGGGCCGTGGCCGCTACAAGGCGGCGCCCGAACAGTCGCTGAAGGCGGCGCTGGCCGGCATCGAAAAGAAAAAGCAGCAAGCCATCGTGCAGGCCGGCTACGTGGACGAACTGAAATCAGGCAAGCTGCCACAATCGATGCAGCCGATCGTGTACCAGCTGCTGTTCAAGCCGGACAAGAACACCATCGAATATAAAGCCTTCGAGACGGCGGCCAGCGAGCTGCAGACCAGCCCGCAGCGCCTGATGCTGGACGTGGGCGGCCTGGCGTCGCCGAAAGAGCTGCACATGGGCCGCTTCCTGTTCGAGAACTTCCCGCGCGGCGCCGGTTTCGCGCCGGTGGAGATTCCGACCGCCCCGGCCGACCTGCCGCTGGCCGATGTCGCCGCCTTCTCGATCGACGACGTCACCACCACCGAGATCGACGATGCCTTCTCGGTCGTGCGGCTGGACGACGGCACGATCCAGGTCGGCATCCACATCGCGGCGCCGGGCCTGGGCATCCGTCCGGACGACGCGATCGACAAGATCGCCCGTGCCCGCATGTCGACCGTGTATATGCCGGGCGACAAGATCACCATGCTGCCGGACGAGGTGGTCAACGCCTTCACCCTGGCGGAAGGCAACGATTGCCCGGCGCTGTCGCTGTATGCCGTGCTCGATCCGGGCGACTGGAGCGTCAAGTCGACCACTACCCGCGCCGAGCGGGTGCCGGTCAAGAGCAATCTGCGCCACAACGACCTGGATGACGTGGTCAATGAAGAAACGCTCAATAGCGGCGAAGGCGACTATCCGCACAAGGACGAGCTGGGCCTGATCTGGCAATGGGCCTTGCAGCTGGAAGCGGGCCGCATGAAGAAGCGCGAAGCCTTCGGCCTCAAGCCCGAGCAGGCGAACCGGGTCGACTTCAATTTCTACGTCGAGGACGACGTGGTCTCGATCGTGCGCCGCAAGCGCGGTGCGCCGCTGGACAAGATCGTGGCCGAGCTGATGATCTTCGCCAACAGCACCTGGGGCAAGCTGTTGCACGACTCGGGCGTGCCGGGCATCTACCGCTCGCAGACGCCGGGCGCCGGCGGCTGGGCCGCCAAGATGCAGGTACGCATGGTCACGCACGCGGCGCCGCACCAGGGCCTGGGCGTGGACCAGTACGCCTGGAGCACCTCGCCGCTGCGCCGGTATACCGACCTGGTCAACCAGTGGCAGATCCTGGCCTGTGCCTCCCATGGCGTGACCGCGCCGCTGGTGGCGCCGTTCAAGCACCGCGATGCGACCCTGTTCGCGATCGTTTCGAGCTTCGATGCGGCGTATTCGGCCTATAACGACTTCCAGCAGAATATGGAGCGTTACTGGTGCCTGCGCTGGCTGGGGCAAGAGAACGTCAGGCAGGCCGACGCGGTCGTGCTGAAGGAAGATCTGGTGCGCCTGGTCGACGTGCCGCTGGTGGTGCGCCTGACCGGCATGCCGCAAGTGGCCCGCGGCGCCCAGGTCAAGCTCGATATCGTGCGCTGGGACGAGGTCGAGTTGAACCTCGAAGCGCGCCTGCTCGAAGTCGCGTCGGCCGAGCCGGATGCTTCGCTCGATTACGAAGAAGAAGCCGATACCGGCGAAGCGGCGGTGGCCGAGGTGGTCGAGGCCGAAGGAGCAGTGGCGGCGGTCGATACCGGGGATGCGCCGCAGCCGGCGCCGGCGTCGGCGCAGTAAGAACCTACCGGGATAGGTTCTAAGGACCGCGGATGTGGTGGACGGTTGCTCCGTTCACCACAGCTGTTATCGAAGCAACCACGTTCCGTTACCGCACGTTTTTCGACCTCCCTCATCCGTTCGCGCCGGGTTAGAATGGATCAATTCTTTGATTCAATTGCCCCACCAGGCCACCCGTAGCGCGTGAAGTCTCTTTCCCAAAACCGTCCCCTGATGATCGCCCTGGCCGTATCGGTGGCAGCCCATGCCGGGCTGCTGGCGCTGCGTTTCGCCGCGCCGGACGCTTTCCGGCACCGGCCGGCCGATCCCGGACTCGAAGTGGTGCTGGTCAATGCCAAGCATGACCGGGCCCCGGCCAAGGCCGATGCGCTGGCCCAGGCCAACCTGGACGGCGGCGGCACGGCCGAGGCGGGCCGCGCCAAGTCGCCGCTGCCCGACCTGCGCAAGGTCGAGGATGGCGACAGCATCAAGGCCCTGCAGCGCCGCATCGCCGAACTCGAGCGGCTGCAGCAGAACGTGCTGACCCGCGCGCGGGGCGGCGGCAATTTCACCGCCCCGCCCGTCACCGAGCAGGAAAAGCCGGACCCGACCCGCACGGGTAACGACAACCTCGACACCACCCGCGCCATCTCGCGCACCAGCGCCGAGATCTTCGAGCGCATCGAGGAAGAAAACCGCCGTCCCAAGCGCACGCAAATCACGCCCAGCACGCGCCAGGTCGGCTACGCGCTCTATTACAAGGCGATGCAGAAGCGCATCGAGGAAGTCGGCACCCTGAACTTCCCGCAGCAGGCCGGCCGCAAGCTGTACGGCGACCTGGTGGTCTATATCCCCGTGTTCCAGGACGGCACCCTGTACCTGAAGGACGGCGGCCCGAGGGTCGAGCGCAGCTCGGGCAACCCGGCCCTGGACAAGGCCGCGCTCGAGATCGTGCGCCGCTCGGCGCCGTTCGGCGCCTTCCCGGCCAATATGCGCAGCCAGGGCAAGGACGACCTGTGGGAAGTGTTCACCCGTTTCCGTTTCACCCGTGAGGACAAGATGCAGGCAACCCTTGGAGAAGCCGCCAAATGAGCGACCGCTACTGCGTCATCGGCAACCCGATCGCCCACAGCAAATCCCCGCAGATCCACGCCGCCTATGCGCTGCAGACCGGCCAGGATTTGACGTATGAGCGCTGCCTGGCGCCGCTCGACGGTTTTGCGGCCACCGTCCAGGGCCTGGTCGCGCAAGGCTATCGCGGCGCCAACGTCACCTTGCCGTTCAAGCTCGAAGCAGCCAGGCTGGCGACCCGGCTGGCGCCCCGCGCCGCGGCGGCCGGCGCCGTGAATACGCTGATCTTTGCCGAGGGCGAGATCGTTGGCGACAACACCGACGGCCCCGGCCTGGTGGCCGATATCGTGCGCAATGCGGGTGTGCCGCTGGCCGGCAAGCGCATCCTGTTGCTGGGCGCCGGCGGCGCCGCGCGCGGCGCGCTGCTGCCGCTCCTGACCGAAAACCCGCGGCAGATCGTCATCGCCAACCGTACCGTGGCGACCGCGCAGCAACTGGTGGCCGATTTTGCCGCCCACGCCGATCGCCTGGCAGCGATCGGCTTTGCCGACGTGGAAGGCAGCTTCGACGTGGTCATCAACGCCACCTCGGCCAGCCTCGCGGCCGACGTGCCGCCGGTGGCGCCGTCCGTATTCGGCCCCGGCGTGCTGGCGCTGGACATGATGTATGGGAAGGAGCCGACCGTATTCATGGACTTCGCGGCCAGCCATGGCGCCAGCGTGCGCGACGGCCTGGGCATGCTGGTCGAGCAGGCGGCCGAGGCCTTCCTGCTGTGGCGCGGCGTGCGGCCCGACACGGGCGCGGTCCTGGCAACCATGCGCCAGGCCGGCTGACCATGGCCAGATCGCGCAAGGCCGCCCCCGGTGGGCGGCGCTGGATCAAGTGGATCTTTTTGGGCCCGCTGCTGCTGGTGCTGCTGGTCCAGCTGTATTTCTTCGCCATGGTGTGCTGGTATTCGCAGTTCAACCCGGGCTCGACCAGCTTCATGCGCGAGCAGCTGTCGCAGCTGCGCGAAAAGAATCCGAATGCGACCCTGAAGCACCAGTGGGTGCCTTATGACCGCATTTCGCGCCACCTGAAACGCGCGGTGGTGGCGTCGGAAGACGCCAACTTCAGCGTGCACGGCGGCGTGGACTGGGAAGCGATCGAGCGTGCCTACGAGCGCAATAACCGGCGCAGCAAGGTGGTCGGCGGTGGTTCGACGATCACCCAGCAGCTGGCCAAGAACCTGTTCCTGTCCGGCTCGCGCAGCTATGTGCGCAAGGGCCAGGAAATGGTGATTGCCTTCATGCTGGAGACGGTGATGAGCAAGGAGCGCATCCTCGAGCTGTACCTGAACGTGGTCGAGTTCGGCCGCGGCGTGTTCGGCGCCGAGGCGGCGGCGCGCTACTACTACAAAACCTCGGCCGCCAACCTGGGCCAGGCCCAGGCCGCGCGGCTGGCGGTGATGCTGCCCAATCCGCGCTACTACGACAAGCACCGCACGACCAATTACCTGCAGCGGCGCACCAATGCGATCATGCGCCAGATGCGGTTTGCCGAGGTGCCTTGATGCGAAATTGTTGTTACTGAGTTGGCTCAGTGCACGGCGAACGGTTACACTTGCGCTAATTTTCTGACCCGGCCAAGAAGTAGCGAACGAGACCCAGCGCATGATCAACGTATTTGTCCTCCAGAATGGCCGCCTGAACCAGGCAACGATCGCTTCCCGGCAAGACCTGGAGAACGTCGTGCCAGTCTGGGTCGACTTGACCGACCCGGACGAGGAAGAGCGCACCTGGGTCAAATCGAAGTATGGCGTGACCCTGCCGGGCGAGGACGAAGTCCAGGACATCGAGGCTTCGGCGCGCTACTACGAAGCCGAGAACGGCGACCTGCACCTGCGCACCGACTTCTTGCTCGAGGAAGAAGACGGCCCGTCGCGGGTGGTGACGGTGGCCTTCATCCTGTCGGGCAAAATCCTGTTCTCGGTCCATAACGACGACCTGCCCGTATTTCGCCTGGTGCGGATGCGGGCGCGTTCGCGGCCCGGCTCGATCGAAGACTATATGGACGTACTGCTCGACTTGTACGCGACCGATGCCGAATATTCGGCCGACGCGCTGGAAGGCATCTACGAAAGCCTGGAAGAAGTCTCGACCCGCGTGCTGCAGAAGGAATTCACCGACCAGGACGCGGCCGCCGCGCTGAACGCCATCGCGCACGAGGAAGACTTGAACGGCCGCATCCGCCGCAACATGATGGATACCCGGCGCGCGGTCAGCTTCCTGATGCGCGGCCGGCTGCTGAACTCGGATCAGTTCGAGGAGGCGCGCCAGATCCTGCGCGATATCGAATCGCTGGATGGCCACACGTCCTTCCTGTTCGACAAGGTGAACTTCCTGATGGACGCCACCGTCGGCTTCATCAACATCAACCAGAACAAGATCATCAAGATCTTCTCGGTGGCCTCGGTCGCCTTCCTGCCGCCGACCCTGATCGCCAGCGTCTATGGCATGAACTTCACGGTGTTCCCCGAGCTGCAGTGGCGCTTCGGCTACCCGTTCGCAGTGGCGCTGATGATTGGCTGCGGCGTGGCGCCGTTGTGGTATTTCCGCCGGCGTGGGTGGCTGAAATAAGGCGACGTCTCAAATAAAGGATATTCGATGAGTGACAAGGGAAACACTGCGACTGCAGAATTGGCATTCGAGCTTGGCAAGGTAGCGCGCCGTGCCATTGATAGTGCGAACGGCAAGATCGACCCGGTCGCGCTGGCGAAAATGGCAAATCACTTGCTCGAAGCGGGGCATGAGAAGGTCGCCAGCGACTTGCTCATGGTGTTTGTTGCCGGCTTTGAAGAAGGCGACCCGCCTGAGCGGCGTTCTGATCCGGAAAGCCGCTAGACGGATGACGCAGGAATGAGCCGGACGGCATTGCGCCGTCCCTAGTGTCCTGAATTGGAAGTTCGTTGAATAATAAATGTGGCGAAATCGGCCCGAGACAAGGAGCAAAGCACAGCAAGGCCGGGGCCTTGCGCGCATTTGCGACGCAGTATCGGGGCGATTCTCGCCGCATTTATTCAACGAATCTTCAATTCAGGACACTAGATTCTCCTCAACCAATCCGCTTGAACACCCGCCGCGCCGCCTCGATCGTCTCGTCGATCACCGCGTCATCGTGCTGGATCGACACGAAGCCCGCCTCGAACATGGCCGGCGCAAAATACACGCCTTCGTCCAGCATGCCGTGGAAGAAGCGGTTGAAGCGCTCCTTGTCGCCCGCCATCATCTCGCTGTAGCTGCCCGGGACGTCCTTCGAGAAGTACATGCCGAACATGCCGCCGACCGAGTCGCCGCAGAAGTCGATGCCGGCCTCTTGTGCGGCGGCGGTCAGCCCCGTCACCAGCCGGTCCGCGGTTGCGGTCAGCTGTTCATAGAAACCTTCTTCCTGGATCAGCTTCAGCGTGGTCATGCCGGCCGCCACCGCCACCGGATTGCCCGACAGGGTGCCGGCCTGGTACACCGGGCCGATCGGCGCCATCTTCTGCATCAGCTCGGCACGCCCGCCGAAGGCCGCCACCGGCATGCCGCCGCCGATCACCTTGCCCAGCGCGGTCAGGTCGGGCGTGATGCCGTACATGCCCTGGGCGCCTTCGAGGCCGACGCGGAAGCCGCACATCACCTCGTCGAAGATCAGTACCGCGCCGTGCTCGGTGCACAGCTCGCGCATGCGGCCCAGGAACTCGGGCGTGGCGCGGATCAGGTTCATATTGCCGGCCACCGGCTCCACGATCACGCAGGCGATGGTGTCGCCCATCGAGGCGAAGGCGTCTTCCAGCTGCGGCACGTTGTTGTAGTCGAGCACCAGGGTGTGCTTCACGAAGTCTTCCGGCACGCCGGCCGAGGTCGGGTTACCGAAGGTCAGCAGGCCGCTGCCGGCCTTGACCAGCAGCGAATCGGCGTGGCCGTGGTAGCAGCCCTCGAACTTGACGATCTTGTCGCGGCCGGTGGCGCCGCGCGCCAGGCGCAGCGCGCTCATGGTCGCCTCGGTGCCCGACGAAACTAGGCGCACCTGCTCAATCGACGGCAGCAGGCGGCAGATTTCTTCGGCGATCTCGATCTCGCCCTCGGTCGGCGCGCCGAACGACAGGCCATTCTCGGCTGCGGCCTGCACCGCCTTCACGACTTCGGGACGGGCATGGCCCAGGATGGCCGGACCCCAGGAGCCGATGTAGTCGATATAGCGCTTGCCGTCGGCATCCCAGAAATACGGGCCCTTGGCCCGTTCGATGAAGCGCGGCGTGCCGCCCACCGAGCGGAACGCGCGCACCGGCGAGTTGACGCCGCCAGGGGTCGATTGCTGGGCGCGGGCGAACAGGGTGTCGTTGCGCGAGGTGGATTGTTCAGTGGTCATGATAGCTGCTTCGTGATTGAAAAGAACCCGTCCCGGCGCACAGCGCCTAGGGACGGAAGAATTTACTGGGAATGAACTTGCCCATGCCGAAGCGCTGCGCATGCTCGAGCGCGCCGGTGGTGTATTCCTGGGCCAGCGCCAGCGCCTGCGGCGCATCCATGCCGCGCGCCATGCAGGCGGTGAAGGCGGCCGAATAGGTGTTGCCGGCGCCCAGGAAGGGGCCGGGCAGGTGTTGCCACTCGACCCGCGCGACTTCGCCGCTGGCGTCGTACAGGCGGTTCGAGCAGGCGCCGTGTTCGTCGCGGCTGCCGGTCACCAGCACATAGTGCAGGCCGCTCGAGGTGAGTTCGGCCACGTCTTCCTCGAGCGCGCCATGGTCGCCATCGGCGCCGTCGCGCCACAGCTCGGCCATGCGGCCCAGTTCGGGCTGGGACAGGATCAGGGCGGTGGCCTGCGGCGCCAGGATCGAGCGCAGCGCCGACAGCATTTCTTCGTCGCCCATGCCGGCGTCGGGCAGGGCCGACAGGAAGGGATCGAGGATCAGCGGCGCGTCTGGATAGTCGGACACGATCTCGGCGATCGCCGCCAGGTGCAGGGCCGAACCGACGGCGCCGACCTTGAAGGCGGCGATCGGCATGTCTTCGAGCAGGGTGCGCGCCTGCTCGGCCATCCAGTCGCTGTCGAGCTCGTACATATTCTCGATGCGCGCGCTGTCCGAGACCAGCAAGCCGGCGATCGCCGACAGCCCGTGGCATCCAAGGGCGGCGAAGGCGGCGCAATCGGCCTGCACGCCGATGGCGCCGACAGGATCGCAGACGCCGAAGCTCAGGATGAGTGGGAACGTTTGGTTTTGCACGTCGGGTAGATTAAGATGCCGGATTCCGATTCCATATTTTACTAGATACAAGGACCAATACTGTGAGTACCGAATCCACCGCGCCTTTCCAGACCTGGATGTGCCTGATTTGTGGCTGGGTCTATGACGAGGCTGTCGGTGCGCCCGACGACGGCATCGCCCCCGGCACGCGCTGGGCCGACGTTCCGATGAACTGGACTTGCCCGGAATGCGGTGCGCGCAAGGACGACTTCGAGATGACGGCAATATAAATAAGACAGCACTGTTTTCAGCTTGATAATGGCATCTCGTCTATAAGAGAGATGCCGTGCAAGGGGAGATGTTAACCCGTAGTTGACTCCCTGCAACACTTTGCGCACAAGAAAGATGCGCTGTGCTATCGTGGCGCTTCAAGCCGAAGTGAAACGAAAATGACGACATCGCCGCAATCCACGGCCCTGACCATCATGGTAATCGACGACAGCAGCACGATCCGCCGCTCCGCCGAGATTTTCCTGAACCAGGCCGGTTACCAGGTGGTGTTGGCCGACGACGGCTTCGACGCCCTGGCCAAGATCAACGACCATCATCCGGCGCTGGTGTTCTGCGACATCCTGATGCCGCGCCTCGACGGTTACCAGACCTGCGCCCTGATCAAGAAGAGTGCGCGTTTTCGCGCGACGCCCGTCTTGATGCTGTCGTCCAAGGATGGCCTGTTCGACCGCGCGCGTGGCGCGATGGTCGGCGCCAGCGCCTATCTCACCAAACCGTTTACAAAAGACAGCCTGCTGGCGGCCGTGCGCGAGCACGCCACGCCGCAGGCCTGACATTTCTACCTGAGCCGGAGCCGTAAGTGGCCATCAACAAGATCCTCATCGTCGACGATTCCCCGACCGAACGACTGTACCTGACCGACATCCTGGTGAAGAACGGCTTCGCCGTCAGCACCGCCGTGAATGGCGACGAAGCCATCGAGCGCATCCGCGCCGAGCGGCCCGAACTGATCCTGATGGACGTGGTCATGCCGGGCGCCAACGGCTTCCAGGTGACGCGCGCCATCGCCCGCGATCCGGAACTGTCGGCGCTGCCGGTCATTATCTGCAGCAGCAAGAACCAGGAAACCGACCGCATCTGGGGCATGCGCCAGGGCGCGAAGGACTACCTGGTCAAGCCGGTCGATCCGGAACGCCTGCTGGCCAGCATCGCGGCCCTGGCGAGCGCCGGCGGCGTGAACGCATGAGCTCCGCGGCGGCCGACGCCGGCGAGAATGAAGAAGCCGGACGCCGCGATCCCGCGGCGCGCCGCACCCGCCTGCGCCTCTACCAGGAACAGCTGCTCGAGAAGATGCAGGCCGCCAAGACCGGCGCCGGGGCCGGCGCCGGCCAGCTCGGTCTTGCCATCGGCGCCACGCGCTACCTGGTCGACCTGCTCGAGGTCGGCGAAATCGTCGCCCCGGCGCCGCTCACCGCCGTCCCGCTGACCCAGCCCTGGTACCTGGGCCTGGCCAATGTGCGCGGCAGCCTGCTGGGCGTGATCGACCTGGCGCGCTACCTGGGCGAAGAAGCACCTCTTGAGGCCGCCGCGACGCCGCGCATGGTGGTGTTCGCGCCGCATCTCGGCTTCAACTGCGCCTTGCTGGCCTCGAGCGTCTACGGACTGCGCCAGGCGGCGGCGATGGAACGCGTGGGCGACGCCTTGCGCGACGCCGACGGCAATACATGGACGCCGCTGTCGCTGGCGGCGCTGGTGCGGGAAGAGCGCTTCCTGCAGGTCGCACGCTAGAAAACAACCACACTTACAGCAGCAACAGGGAGCAGCAATGGGATTCGCTTCGAAACTGACCACGAACTTCTTCGCGAAGGGCGACGCCGCCCCGGAGCCGGCTGCCGAATCCGCGCAGGACGCGCATCCCGATGCCGGCGGCTCGGCCACCGCGGCCGCACGCCGCCTGGGCGGATTCCGCAGCCGCGGCGCCACCGAGGCCCTGGCGGCGGAAAACGCGCAAGACCTGCGGCCGACCCTGTTCGGCGCCCAGTTCCAGCCGGGCCGGTTGAACCTGCTGCTCGGCGCCTTTGTCGGCGGCGTGCTGCTGACCTTGCTGGCGGCCTGGCAGAACTCGGCCATCGATGCGCGCCTGGCCGGCCAGAGCCAGGTGACCGGCGACGCCGTGATGCACTCGCAGCGTTTCGCCAAGGCCGCCCCGATCGCGCTGCGCGGCGACGCCGCCGCCTTCGAGCAGCTCGAAGACAGCCGCACCCAGCTGGGCCGCGAACTGGACCTGCTGGCGCGCGGCGGCCAGTCGCCGACCGGCCGCATCCCGGCCGCCACCGGCAAGCGCGCCGAAGACCTGCAAAAGGCGATCGTGCTGTGGAATGCCTCGTCCAAGGCCGCCGCCAGCATCCTGGCCAACAAGCGCAACCTGCTGGCCTTCGGCGTCAGCCTGCGCCAGTACGAAGAGGTGGGTCCGGAACTGAGCGCGATCGCCGAACGCCTGCAACGGGACGAATCGACCGACACGCGGCGCCAGGTGGCCGCGCTGAGCATGCAGTCGCTGGCCCAGCGCCTGTCGGCCGGCACCCAGACCTTCACCACGCCGGGTTCGGCCCAGAACGCGGTGACCTATATCATGGGCGACATCGCCTCGCTGCAGACAATCATCGACGGCCTGCTCGATGGTGGCGGCAAACTGGGCCTGGCCCCGCTGACCGACCTCGAACAGCGCATGCGCCTGGCGCGCATCCGCGACAGCTTCCAGGAGTACGTCAAGACCGTGACCCCACTGCTGGGCAATCTCACCAACTACGCCAGCGCGCGCGCCGCCGAGCGCGTGATCTCGCGCGACAGCGAACAGCTGCGCGTCATGCTGGCGGAGTTGCACCGCGATTATCAACGCGACCAGGCCGGCACCAGCGGCTGGTTCTGGCTGACCGTGGCCGCCGCCCTGTTCACCCTGGTGGCGGCGCTGGGCATCTCGCGCGCCATGCTGGGCGACGCCGCCGAACGCGCGCGCAGCGCCGAGGAACGCCGCCGCGAAGCGGAAGCCATGCGCCAGCTGGCCCAGGCCAAGGAAGAAGAGGCCAAGGCCACCAACGACCAGAACCAGGCCGCGATCCTGCGCCTGATGAACGAGCTGCAAGAGGTGGCCGACGGCGACCTGACCGTGCAGGCCACGGTGTCGGAAGACATCACCGGCGCGATCGCCGACTCGGTCAACTACACGGTCGAGGAATTGCGCGAGCTGGTGCTGCGCGTGATTACCACCTCGGAACAGGTGGCACGCGCCTCGAACGGCGCGCAGACGGTGTCGAGCGAACTGCTGGGCGCCGCCGAGCAACAGTCGCGCGAGATCCAGGAAGCGTCGAGCACGACCCTGCGCCTGGCCGGCCTGATCACCGACGTGTCGCGCTCGGCCCTCGAATCGGCCGACGTGGCGCGCCAGTCGGTGGCGGCGGCCGAGCAGGGCGCGACCGCGGTGCAGAACGCGATTCGCGGCATGCAGGAGATCCGCGAGCAGATCCAGGAAACCTCGAAGCGCATCAAGCGCCTGGGCGAATCGTCGCAGGAGATCGGCGAGATCACCGAGCTGATCTCGGACATTACCGAGCAGACCAACGTGCTGGCGCTGAACGCCGCGATCCAGGCCGCATCGGCCGGCGAAGCGGGCCGCGGCTTCTCGGTGGTGGCCGAAGAAGTGCAGCGCCTGGCGGAACGCTCGGGCGACGCGGCGAAGCAGATCGGCGCGCTGGTGCGCACCATCCAGACCGACACCCACGACGCGGTGGCGGCCATGGAAAAATCGACCCAGGGCGTGGTCGAGGGCGCGCGCCTGTCGGACGCCGCCGGGGCCGCGCTGTCGGACATCTCGCGCGTGTCGAACCGCCTCGGTGAGCTGATCGGCGACATGTCGAGCGCCACCGGGCGCCAGGCGACCCAGGCTACCGGCGTGGCCGACAAGATGCGGCAGATCCTGTCGGTGACCGAGCACACCCAGCAGGGCACGCGCCAGACCGCGCAATCGATTCACGAACTGGCCACCCTGGCGCAGGAGCTCAAGGATTCGGTGTCGCGCTTCCGCGTGGTATCCTGAGCGGCCCATGGCTATACCGTCCCCGACCTTGAACGCGTCACTCAGTCGCTCCAGCTTCGACACCGGCCCGCTGTCCTGGGTCATCGGCGAAATCCGCGATGCCCTGGCGCGCGCGTCCACCTCCCTGCGCGAGGCCGCCGGGCGTTCGCCCGAAGCCCAGCCGACCCTGCTGCTGCACGCCAAGACCCACCTGCACCAGGCGCACGGCGCCCTGCAGATGGTCGACGTCGAGGGCGTCGGGGTGTACACCGGCGCGGCCGAGGCTGTGCTGGACCGTTTCAAGGATGGGCAGCTGCCATGCACGCCGGATAGCGTGCAGGTGGTGCTGGACGCCTTCGGCGCCCTGGGCGAATACCTGGACGAACTCCTGGCCGGCATGCCGCAGCAGCCGGCGCGCCTGTTCCCGTATTACCGCGACATGGTCGAGCGCCAGCGCGACGTGAAGGTGCACCCGTCCGACCTGCTGTCGCTCGACCTGTCGGCGCTGCCCGGATTGCCTGCGCCGGACGGCAGCGGGCAGGCCGATATCGCGGCCTGCCGAATCCGCTTTGAAAAGGCGTTGTTACCCTACCTGAAGGCCGAGGACGACGCCGGGCGCCAGGTCCACGCGGCCGACCTGGTCGCTGCCATCGCGCCGATCGCCGCCGCCCAGGATGCACCGCGCGCGCGCCTGTTCTGGCAGGCGATGCACGCCTTTGCCAGCGTGGTGGCCGACGGCCAGGTCGAGAGCGACCTGTATATCAAGCAGCTGTTCGGCCAGGTCAACCTGCAGTTGCGGCGCCTGGCCAAGGGCGAGCAGGATGCGCCCGAGGCGATGCTGCGCGACGCGCTGTTCTTCATCGCTGCCGCGCGCGAGCCCGGTCCTGAAGCGCGCGCCTTGCGCCAGGCCCTGGGCCTGGACGGTGCGGTGCCGCCCGATTATGCCGAGCGCCGCTACGGCAAGCTCGACCCGCACGCCCTGCAAGAAGCGCGCGAAGCGCTGGCGCGCACCAAGTCGGACTGGGACCGGATCGCAGGCGTTGGCAAGCCGGACGCCCAGGTCGAGCACGATTTCAATGACGCGCTGGCACGACTGGCCGGCGCCAGCGAAAAGCTGGGCGCCCCGGCGCTGGCCCAGCTGCTGCGCGAACTGGGCCGCGCGGCCAGCGATTCGGTGCAATCGGGCCGCGACGACCAGTTCGGGCTCGAGATGGCGGCCGCCATGCTGTTCGTCGAGAACGGACTGGACCAGCTGCGCCAGCTGCCGGACGATTTCTCGGAGAACGCCGAAGCCGTCGGCGCGCGCCTGTTGGCGCTGGCCGCCGGCGAGACGCCGCCCGACGCCCCGCACTGGCAGGGCGAACTGGCGCGCCAGATCCAGCAGGGCCAGACCGTGGCCGTGCTGGCGAGCGAGGTCAAGGCGGGCCTGCGCCAGATCGAGAAGCTGCTCGACGATTACTACGACGACCCGGGCAAGCGCCAGGTGCTCGACCAGGCGGCGCCGATCCTGCACCAGCTGCAGGGCGCGTTCGCCATCCTCGACCAGGACCAGGCCGTGCTGGCCGTGGACCACGTCGAAGAGGCGGTGCGGGCGCTTTCCGCCAGCGAGGCGGACGTGACCAGCCAGCATGCGTCGCTGCACAATATCGCCCAGAATATCGGCGCGCTCGGCTTCTTCGCCGACCTGCTGGCCCAGGACAGCGAGGCCGCGCGCGGCCGCTTCACCTTCGACCTCGACAAGCGCCTGCTGCGCGAACTGCCGTTCGAGTTCGTCCAGGCCAGGGCGGAGGCGCCGGTCGACACGGCGCCGACGCCGGTGGAACCGCAAGCCGACGGCGTCGACGCCGAACTGCTCGGGATCTTCATCGCCGAGGCGCAGGAAGTGCTGGCCTTCGTGGTCGAGACCCTGCCGCGTGCGGCCGACGAGCCGGGCAACCAGGAGACCTTGACCCTGTTGCGCCGCAGCTTCCACACGCTCAAGGGCAGCAGCCGCATGGTGGACCTGGAGGCCTTCGGCGCCACCGCCGCCGCCATCGAGCGCGTGATGAATGTGTGGCTGGCCGACGGCCGCGCGGCCACCGCCGACCTGCTGGCGCTGCTGGCCCATGCGTATGCCGAACTCGATGCCTGGGTGGCAGAGCTGGCCGCGGGCCGCACGCCGGATCGCGATGGCGCGGCGCTGATCGAGGCCGCCGCAAGGGTGCAGGAGGGCGGCCCGTTCGAACCATTGGCCGACGAGCCGCTGGTGCTGGACGACATCATCGAAGCGCCGGCGCTGGACGATATTCCGCTGCTCGACGAGCCGCTGGACCTGGCGGGCGATGATGGCGTCCGGCGCGTCGGCGACCTGGCCATCCCGCAGGCGCTGCACGACGTCTACCTGGGCGAAACCGACACGCTGTGCGCCAACCTGGAGCAGGCCCTCGACGCACTGCGCCGCGGCCCCGATGGCGACGCGCTGCAGGACGCGCTGACGGCGGCGCACACGCTGGCCGGCACCTCGGCCACGGTCGGCTATACCGCGCTGCGCGACCTCGCGCACGCGCTGGAAACAACGCTCGAGAAGCTGGCGGCGCCGGGTATTCAACTGGAAGACAGCCAGTTCGAGTTGTTCGATGCGACCCTGTCGCGCATGCGCACCATGCTGCAGGTATTCACCCTGGGCGAACTGGCGCCTGGCCAGCCCGACCTGGTCGGGCAACTGGCGGCCTTGCGCGAACGCCTGGCCAGCCAGCAGGCGGCAGCCTTGTATGGCCAGGCCGATCCGGCGCTGGCCAAGCAGCTCGACGCGCTGTTCGCCGCGGCCTACGAACAGCTGCTGGCCGATCCGCCCGCGTTCGAAGCGCGCCAGGCGCCGGTGCTTGAACCGAAGAAAGCGGTGACGGACGAAGTCGACGACCTGTTCGACTCCTTCCTCGACGATGCCTTCGCTGCGCCGGAACTGGATCAGGCGGTCCCGCAGGTGCAGGATGCCGGTTTCGTCGCCGTCACGCCGGATGAAGCGGTGCTGGCCGAGGCGGCGCCCGAACCGGAATCGACTCCGGAACCCGAGCCCGAGCTGGTCGGCGCCAGCCATGCCGACGAGATCGACCCGGACCTGCTGCCGGTATTCCTGGAAGAAGGTGCCGACCTGCTGCCACGCATCGGCCACGACCTGCGCCAGTGGCGCTCGGCGCCATCCAATGCCGCGATCGCGCAAGGCATGCAGCGCGACCTGCACACGGTCAAGGGCAGCGCGCGCATGGCCGGTGCGATGCGCCTGGGCCAGCACGCGCACGAGCTGGAAACCCAGATCGAGAACATGGTCCATGCCGGCACCTCGACCTTGCCGGCCACCGCCTTCGACGAGCTGCTGGCCAACTACGACGCGGCGATGCTGCTGTTCGAGCAGTTGCAGCAGCCGGCCGCCGGCGCGCCACAGTCTGCGCCGCAAGCCGAGGCGGCTGCTGCCCCGGCCGAACCGGCCCGTTCGCCGCTGGTGCGGGTGCGCGCCGACATCCTCGACCGCGTGGTGAACCAGGCGGGCGAAGTGTCGATTACGCGCTCGCGCCTGGAAAACCAGATGGGCGCGCTCAAGGGTTCGCTGGGCGACTTCTCGGACAACGTCTCGCGCCTGCGGCGCCAGCTGCGCGAGATCGAGATGCAGGCCGAGTCGCAGATCGCTTCGCGCCTGTCGATCGCCGGCGAGCGCGAATTCGATCCGCTCGAGTTCGACCGCTTCACGCGCCTGCAGGAACTGACGCGCATGCTGGCCGAGAGCGTCGACGACGTCGCCTCGTTCCAGGAAAGCCTGGCGCGCGCGGTCGATGGCGCCAACGAGGAACTGGCAAGCCAGGCGCGCATGACGCGCGACCTGCAGCGCGACCTGATGCGGGTACGGATGGTGCCGTTCGCGAGTCTCTCGGAGCGCCTGTTCCGCGTCGCGCGCCAGACCGCGAAGGAAACCGACAAGCGCGTCAACCTCGACATCCGCGGCGGCAATGTCGAGATCGACCGCGGCGTGCTGGAACAGATGGCGGCGCCGTTCGAGCACCTGCTGAGGAATGCGATCGTGCACGGCATCGAGCCGCGCGCGGCGCGCCAGCAAGCGAACAAGTCTGAGACCGGCGAGCTGCTGGTGCAGGTCAGCCAGCACGGCAACGAAGTCGTGCTCGTGTTCGGCGACGACGGCGCCGGCCTGGACCTGGAGCGCATCCGCGCCAAGGCGCTGGCGGCCGGCCTGCTGGCCGAAGCAGACGAGGTATCCGACCAGGACGTGGCCGAGCTGATCTTCGAGCCGGGCTTCTCGACGGCCGACACGCTGACCGAACTGGCCGGCCGCGGCGTCGGCATGGACGTGGTGCGCTCCGAAGCCCAGGCGCTGGGCGGCCGGGTGGCGGTGGTGTCCGAACCAGGCCAGGGCGCGCGCTTCACGATCACCCTGCCGCTGACCCTCGCGGTCGCGCAAGTCGTGCTGGTGACGGCGGGCGGGCGCACGCATGCGGTGCCGTCGACCCTGGTCGAGCGGGTAGAGCAGGTGCGCGAGCTCGACCTGGCGGCGGCGATCGAGGCCGGCAGCATCGTGCTGGGCGGAGAAACGCTGGCGCTCCATGCCTTGCCTGGCCTGCTGGGCGAGGACGGGGACGATCGTCCCGCGGCCCAGCGCTCGACGCCGGTGCTGGTGCTGAACGGCGCCAGCCGCCGCATCGCGCTGCGCGTGGACGAGGTGCTGGGCAACCGCGAAGTGGTGGTCAAGAACATCGGCCCGCAACTGTCGCGGGTGCCGGGCATTGCCGGCGCGACGGTGCTGGGTTCGGGCGAGATCGTCCTGATCCTCGATCCGCTGGCCCTGGCGCAACAGCCCGAGGCGGCGGTGCGCGTGAAAAAGGAGGTAGTGCGCCAGGTGCGGCGGCCGACCGTGATGGTGGTCGACGATTCGCTGACCGTGCGCCGCGTGACCCAGCGCCTGCTCGAGCGCGAAGGCTATCGGGTGCAGCTGGCCAAGGACGGCGTCGAGGCGCTGGAATTGATGGGGCAGGGCGCGCCCGACCTGATGCTGGTCGATATCGAGATGCCGCGCATGGATGGCTTCGACCTGACGCGCAATGTGCGTGGTAACGAGGCAATTAGGGACATCCCGATCATCATGATCACCTCGCGCACGGCCGACAAGCACCGCAACGTGGCAATGGGGCTGGGCGTGAATGCCTATTACGGCAAGCCCTACCAGGAACCGGTGCTGCTGGCGGCGATCACGGAGCTGCTGCGGTCTTCCTGACCACCGCAAACCGCTCCAGTGTGCGCCTGCGCGCCGCGTCGTGGTCCACGACCGGCGCCGGATAATCCTTCCCCAGCACCACGCCGCGCTCGGCCAGCAGCTCGGGCTTGACCTGCCACGGTGCGTGGATCTGCTTGCCGTCGAGCTGCGCCAGTTGCGGCAGATGGCGCCGGATAAACTCCCCGCGCGCATCGAAGCGCGTCGATTGCGTCACCGGATTGAAGATCCTGAACCAGGGCTGCGCATCGCAGCCGGTCGACGCCGCCCATTGCCAGCCGCCGTTGTTCGACGCCAGCTCGTAGTCGTTCAGCTTCAGCGCAAAATAGGCTTCGCCGCGGCGCCAGTCGATGCCGAGGTCCTTGGTCAGGAAACTGGCGGTCACCATGCGCAGCCGGTTGTGCATGAAGCCCGTCGTGTTCAGCTGCACCATCGCGGCGTCGACCAGCGGATACCCGGTGCGGCCCTCGCACCAGGCCGCGAACAACGCATCTGCATCGGCGCCATCGTCCCATTGCACGGCATCGAAGGCCGGCTTGAAGGAACGCTCGGCCACGTGCGGGTTCTGCGCCAGCACCATCGCATAGAAATCGCGCCAGATGAGTTCCGACAGCCACACCGCGGCGCCATTGCCGCCGGCGCCCGACAGCATCAATTGCTGCGCCGTGCGCACCAGGTGGCGGATCGAGGTGGTGCCGAAGCGCAGGTGCGTCGACAGCCGCGAGGTGCCATCCTCGGCCGGGAAATCGCGCGCGCGGCCGTAGTCGGCGATATCCATCACGAAGGCCTCGAACAGTGCTTCCGCGCCCTCCATGCCGGCCGGCAGCGGCGGCTCGCCCGCATCGAAGCCGATGTCTTCCAGCGCCGGCAAGGCCGATGGCGACGCAGGCGGCGCGAAGGCATGCGCGTACATATCGACCGGATACGCCGCCAGCGTCTCGGGCCGCGCCGCCAGCCGCTTGAGCCAGGCATTCTTGTAGGGCGTGAATACCGAGAACGGCTGCCCCGCCAGGGTCAGCACTTCATCCTTCTCGAAGATGACCTGGTCCTTGTACGCGTGGAAGGCGCGGCCCTGCGCGGCAAGCTGCGCGGCCACGTCGGCATCGCGCACGATGGCCAGCGGTTCAACATCGGTGCACACGTGCACGGCATCGACCTCCAGCGCCTTCGCCATTGCAGGCAGCGCATCCCGGGCGCTGCCATGACGCACGATCAGGTAGCCTCCCAGACGACGCAGTTCCGCATCCAGGCTGGCCAGGCTGGCGTGTATGAAGCGTAGGCGGCGGTCGTCGCGCGGCAAGCCGGCGAGGATGTCGGTGTCATACACGAAAACGCAGTACACCTGTTGCGACGACCGCAAGGCTTGATGCAGGGCGGCATGGTCGAATGCGCGCAGATCGCGTCGGAACCAGACTAAAGACTTGCTCAAATTCATCACTGTGTGCAGGGTCAAGGCGGGAGCAGATTTTACTGTCTAGGATCGGACCGTGGTGTCCCGCAGCGTCCTCGTGGTCATGCTTCCGAGGGTCCCCGGACCAAATAGGTGTAAACTAGGGAAAAGCGTAACGTTGTGCTGCAGAACCTTGGCAGTCGATCATGTTTTAACGCAAGAGTGCGCCTTTTGAGAGTATCCGTATGAAAAAAACCAAAGTTGGCAAAACTCTACCGATGCCGGGTATGCCCCGGGAACAGGACGATACGCTCGCGAAGGCGGGCCCGGCAGCATCAGGGCTCAATCTTGCGAACCACTTCCTGATCGCCATGCCATCGATCCAGGACCCGATCTTCGGCGGCACTGTCGTCTATGTCTGCGAGCATAACGACAAGGGCGTGCTGGGCGTGGTCATCAACAAGCCGACCGACATGACGATGGAAACCCTGTTCGACCGCGTCGACCTGAAGCTGGCCGAAGGCCTGCGCGCGACCGTGGTCGACGAGCCGATCATGTTCGGCGGACCGGTGCAAGACGATCGCGGCTTCGTGCTGCATTCGCCGGGCGGGCGCTATTCGTCCTCGCTCTCGGTCACCGACGACGTCGCCTTCACGACCTCGATCGACGTGTTGGAAGCCGTCGCCAGCGGCGGCGGACCGGCGCGCATGCTGGTCTCGATCGGCTATGCCGGCTGGAGCCCCGGCCAGCTCGAAGAAGAAATCTCGCGCAACGGCTGGCTGACGGTGGGCGCCGACGCGCGCGTGCTGTTCGACCTGCCGATCGAAGAACGCTATCACGCCGCCATCAAACTGCTGGGGATCGATCCTTTCATGCTTGCCACCGAAGCCGGCCATGCGTAAAACGCTGTACGTGCATGGTTGATATCGTTCTCGGCTTCGACTTCGGCGTCAAGCGGATCGGCATCGCCATGGGCAACACCCTGACCGGGCAGGCGCAGCCGCTGCGCGTCATTGCCGCGATCGACAACGCCACCCGCTTCAAGATCATCGGCGAGCTGATTGCCGAGTGGTCGCCGGCGCGCCTGGTGGTGGGCGAGCCGCGCCATCCCGACGGCGCCGAGCACGACATGACCCTGCGCAGCCGCCGCTTCGCCAACCAGCTGCATGGCCGCTTCAACCTGCCGGTCGAGCTGGTCGACGAACGTTATTCGTCGGCCGTGATCGCATCGAAGCGTGGCGATGTCATCGACGACAAGGCGGCCGCCATTATTTTGCAACAGTATTTTGACGCATTTTCTTCCACCTGATGCCTACAACTAATCCCAATCTTGACGCCGAAGCGCTGTATCGCGAGCTGCTGGCCCAGGTCCGCGCAGGCCTCGATGGCGTGCAGGATGCCGCCATCGTCGGCATCCATTCCGGCGGCGCCTGGCTCGCCGAGCGCCTGGCGCGCGACCTGGATCTCACCGCCCGCCTGGGTTCGATCGACGTCTCGTTCTACCGCGACGACTATGCACGCAAGGGCCTGCATCCCGATGTGAAACCGACCCACATCCGCTTCGCGGTCGACGGCGCGATGGTCGTGCTGGTCGACGACGTGCTGCAGACGGGCCGCACCACGCGCGCCGCGATCAATGTGCTGTTCGACTACGGTCGTCCGGCCTGCATCAAACTGGCCGCGCTGGCCGACCGCGGCGGGCGCGAGCTGCCGGTGGCGGCCGATTTCGTCGGCATCCGCGCCTCGCTCGAGGCCAACCAGTCGCTGTGCCTGCAGCGCGACGACACAGGCCAACTCTCGCTGACCATCGAAGAAGACAATGCCGATCCTGCAAAATAATCCGCAACTGAACAAGAACGGCGAGCTGCAGCACCTGCTCACCATCGAGGGACTCAAGAAGTCGCACATCGACCACATCCTCGACACCGCATCGAGCTTCGTCGGCATCTCCGACCGCGAAGTCAAGAAGGTCCCGCTCATGCGCGGCAAGAGCGTGTTCAACCTGTTCTTCGAAAACTCGACGCGCACCCGCACCACCTTCGAGATCGCCTCCAAGCGCCTGTCGGCCGACGTGATCAACCTGAACATCCAGGCCTCGTCGACCACCAAGGGCGAGTCGCTGCTCGACACGATCGACAACCTGGCCGCGATGCACGCCGATATGTTCGTGGTACGCCACTCGCAGTCGGGCGCGCCGTACATGATCGCCCAGCACCTGAACCGCACCCGCTCGGACGTGCACGTGGTGAACGCCGGCGACGGCCGCCACGCCCACCCGACCCAGGGCCTGCTGGACATGTACACGATCCGGCACTACAAGAAAGACTTTACGAACCTGCGCGTGGCCATCGTCGGCGATATCTTGCACAGCCGCGTGGCGCGCTCCGACATCCACGCCCTGACCACGCTGGGCGTGCCCGAAGTGCGCGCCATCGGCCCGCACACGCTGCTGCCGGGCGGCCTGGATCAAATGGGCGTGCGCACCTTCACGAACATGGATGAAGGCCTGAAGGACGTCGACGTCATCATCATGCTGCGCCTGCAGAACGAGCGCATGAGCGGCGCGCTGCTGCCGTCGGCGCAAGAATACTTCAAGAGCTACGGCCTGACGCCCGAGCGCCTGGCGCTGGCAAAACCGGACGCGATCGTGATGCACCCGGGCCCGATGAACCGCGGCGTCGAGATCGATTCGGCGGTGGCGGACGGCGCCCAGGCGGTGATCCTGCCGCAGGTGACCTTCGGGATCGCGGTACGGATGGCGGTGATGAGCATTTTGGCAGGAACCCACGCATGAAACTTCATATCAAGAACGGGCGAGTGATCGACCCGGCGAACGGCGTCGACGCCGCGCAAGACCTGTTCATTGTCGACGGCAAGATCGCGGCCCTTGGCACTGCGCCGCAAGGCTTCACCGCCGACCGGGCCATCGATGCCAGCGGCCTGGTGGTCGCCCCCGGCCTGGTCGACCTGTCGGCGCGCCTGCGCGAGCCCGGCTACGAATACAAGGCCACCCTGGAGTCTGAGCTGCAAGCTGCGATGCAGGGCGGCGTGACGACGCTCGTGTGCCCGCCCGACACCGATCCGGTGCTCGACGAACCGGGCCTGGTCGAGATGCTCAAGCACCGCGCGCGCATGCTCGATCAAGCCAATGTGCATCCGCTGGGCGCGTTGACCGTGGGCCTGAAAGGCCAGGCGCTGACCGAGATGGCCGAACTGACCGAAGCCGGCTGCATTGGCTTCGCCCAGGCCGAGGAACCGGTGCTGGACACGGTCGTGCTGCTGCGCGCCATGCAGTACGCCAAGACCTTCGGTTATACCGTGTGGCTGCGTCCGCAAGACGCGCACATCGGCCGCGGCGGCGTGGCCCACAGCGGCCCCCTGGCGTCGCGCCTGGGCCTGTCGGGCGTGCCGGTGATGTCCGAGACCATCGCGCTGCACACGATCTTCGAGCTGATGCGCGCCACCGGCGCGCGCGTGCACCTTTGCCGCATCTCGTCCGGCGCCGGCCTGGAGTTGATCCGCGCCGCCAAGAAAGAGGGCCTGGACGTCAGTTGCGACGTCGGTGTGCACCACCTGCACATGACCGACGCCGACATCGGCTTCTTCGATTCCAACGCGCGCCTGACCCCGCCGCTGCGCGCCCAGCGCGACCGCGACGCGATCCGCGCGGCGGTGCTCGATGGCACCGTGGATGCGGTCTGCTCCGACCATACCCCGGTCGACGACGACGAAAAGCTGCTGCCGTTCGGCGAAGCCTCGCCCGGCGCCACCGGCCTGGAACTGCTGCTGTCATTGACGCTCAAGTGGGCCGAGGACCAGCCGGATGCGGCCAAGGCGCTGCCACTGGCGATCAGCCGCATCACCCGCGACGCGGCCCGCATCGCCGGCCTGCCGGCCGGCACCCTGGGCGTCGGCGCCGCGGCCGACGTGGTGCTGTTCGATCCGAACGCGCGCTGGAAGGTCGACGGCAAGACCCTGGCCAGCCAGGGCAAGCACACGCCTTTCCTCGGCTACGAACTGGCCGGCCAGGTCAAGGCCACCATCGTGCGCGGCCGCGTGGCCTACCAGCGCTGATCCATCCTGGACGAGGGCTACCATATGGGGCCTTCGTCCTTCATGTATCCATCATCTTGAAAATCCGGCTTGCCTGGCGCCTCGCGCGCGTCGCCGTCCATCTGTGCGAGGGACTGGCGACCTGCGCACTGGTGTTTCCCTTCGCGTCGTCCAGCTTGCGCGCGCGCCTGACGCGCGGCTGGTCGCGCCGCCTGCTGCGCCTGTGCCGCGTGCAGGTCGAGCATGCCGGCGGCGTGCCGGCGCTCGAGCACTCGCTGGTGGTGGCCAACCACGTGTCCTGGCTCGACATCTTCGTCATCAACGCCCTCGATCCCTGCCGCTTCGTGGCCAAGGCCGAGATCCGGTCCTGGCCGGTGATGGGCTGGCTGGCGGCCGGCGCCGGCACGGTGTTCATCGCGCGCGGCAACCGGCGCGAGCTGCGCCATGTGTTCAAGGGCCTGGTCGAGGTGCTGCAAAAAGGGGAGCGGGTCGCCTTGTTCCCGGAAGGGACCACCGGCCTGCAGGGCCAGGTGCTGCCCTTCCACGCCAACCTGTTCGAGGCCGCGATCGACGCCGGCGTGCCGGTGCAGCCGTATGCGCTGTCGTACGTCGACGCGACCGGCGCGATCCACCCGTCGATCGAGTACGTGGGCGACACGACCTTCGTCGACAGCCTGCTGCGCATCCTGCAGGGCCCACCGGTGACGGCGCGCCTGGCCTGCCTGGCGCCGCTCGAGAGCGTCGGTGCGCACCGGCGCGAGCTGGCGCTGGCGGCGCAAGAGGCGGTGGCCGCCGCGGTGAAAATTTAACGTTTCTTGCCACCGTGTTCCCGGTACTCGGGACAATCCACCTGCAACAAGGTGCGATCGTCCAGGCACACCGCCGTCAATTTGCCGCCCCATACGCAGCCGCTATCGAGGCCGATCAGGTTCGGCCGCTGCACCAGGCCCAGCGCCGACCAGTGGCCGAACACCACGGTGACATCCTGGGTCTGGCGCCCCGGCAGGTCGAACCAGGGCAAGAGGCCGCTGCCGGCCGGGCCGGCGTCGCTTTCCTTGTGCTTGAAATCCATCGTGCCGTCCGGTGCGCACAGGCGCATGCGGGTGAGTGCGTTGACGATGCAGCGCAGGCGTTCATGGCCGACCAGGCCATCGTCCCAGCGGTCCGGCAGGTTGCCGTACATCGCGCCGAGGAAGTCGAGCCAGTCGTCGCCGCGCAGCGCGGCCTCGACTTCGCCGGCCAGCGCCATGGTCTGGCGCGCATCCCATTGCGGCGCCACGCCGGCGTGCACCAGCAGGTGGGCGTCGACGAATATCGCCAGCGGGCGTTGGCGCAGCCAGCCGACCAGCTGGTCGCGGTCGGGCGCGGCCAGGATCTCGTCGAGGGTGTCGGAGCGGCCGAGCCGCTGGGCGCCGGCCGCCACCGCGATCAGGTGCAGGTCGTGGTTGCCGAGCAGGGCTTCGATGCGGCCGCCGCTCGATTCGGACAGCGCCTTCATGCGCCGCAGCGCGGTGAGCGAATCGGGGCCGCGATTGATCAGGTCGCCGACGAACAGGATACGGGCGTCGTTGCCCGCTTCGTCGAAGATGCAGTCGAGCAGCAGCTGCGCTTCGTGTGCGCAGCCCTGCAAGTCGCCAATGGCGTAGGTTTTCATATTCTCGGATTGGCTGGGAGCCGTTGCTTTTGCGGATACTAAATGATTTTACCCGCCGCCGTCGGCCTTGCCCCGCGCTTGCCGATTCGCGCTGTGGCCGCGTGCCTGAAAAGCGCATGGAACAGGACGTGAAACCGGACGATTCTTGGCTCACTTCCAACACTGCTTGCGCGCTTAATACGTGCGCCCGGAATTGGCCTGCCATTCCGGTACAATGAATCCGGCTTTCCTCCTGGAATAGCGCGTCGTGGTCCTTCCATTCGCCGGCCGCCGCTGCCCGAGGCTCCACATACAGGCATCGAAAGAAAACAATAATGTTCTCGTTTTTTGTGAGCTTCCTTTCCTGCGCATTGCTGACGCTGCTGGTAATCAAGACCGCGCGAAAACATGGGCTGGGGCTCGATGGCGATTTCGGCGGCGTCCAGAAAGCCCATTCGCATGTGGTCGCGCGTATCGGCGGCATTCCGATTTTTCTTGCGGTGGTGGTGGCGTCCGGGATATCGATCCTGCGCGAGCCGCAAATGATGGCGTGGCTCGCCACCCTGATTACCTGCGCCGCCATCGCGCTGTCGGGCGGCATCGCCGAAGATTACACCGGCCGGGTTTCTCCGCTGCGCCGGCTGTCGTTGACGATGGCTGCGGCGGCACTCGGCTACTGGTTGCTCGATGCGCGCGTCGGCCGCATCGACCTGCCGTGGGCCGTGGTGCCGATCGAGGCGGTGTGGATCGTGCTGCCGCTGACGATGCTGGCGGTGGCCGGCATCGCCAACGCCATCAACATCATCGACGGCTTCAACGGCCTGGCCGGCGTGATCAGCATTTTCATGCTGTTGTCGCTGTCCTATGTGGCGATGCAGGTGGGCGATATGTTCGTACTGGTGGCGGCGCTGATCGTGGCCGGCGCCACGGCCGGCTTCCTGATCTGGAATTACCCGGTGGGCCTGATTTTCCTGGGTGATGGCGGCGCCTATTTCCTCGGATTCCTGCTGGGCGAGTTGGCGCTGCTGCTGGTGATGCGCAATCCCGGCGTCTCGACCTGGTATGCGGCACTGCTGCTGATTTATCCGGCTTTCGAAACGATATTCTCCGCTTATCGCCGTATGTTTGTGCGCGGTAAGTCGCCGACGATGCCCGACGGTATTCACCTGCATAGTTTGATATTCCGCCGGATCGTGCAATGGACGGTAGGGCCCCGGGAAGCACGCGCATTGATGAAGCGCAATGCACGGACCTCTCCTTATTTATGGCTCTTTTCACTCCTGGCCGTGATACCGGCAACGGTGTTCTGGAAAAACACGAGCGCCCTGATGTTCTTCTGTTTGTTGTTCATAATCAGTTACCTCTGGTTGTATGGACGTATTGTTCGATTCAAGTCCCCACGTTGGCTTTTTTTAAGCAAGAAAGACTAGGCGCAGTGTATTGTTGTATTATATTGCGACATTTAGTGAGAATTCACTAGATTCAGTAATTGCTGAATCTGCATTTAATTTTTCAAACAACGAGGAACGATGATGGATCTGTCGAATATGTCCGTAGGCGATTTGCGCAACCTGCAAGAGCAAATCAAGCAGGAGATGAAGAAGCGTGAAGTCCAGGAAGTGCAAAAAGCACGTGAGCAAATCCTGGCCATCGCCCAAAGCGTCGGCGTGCCGCTGAAAGACCTGATGGCCGCCACCGGCCGCGGTTCGAAAGGCGCCACCGTCGCCGTGCGCTATCGCCACCCAGACGATTCCAACCTGCAATGGACCGGCCGCGGTCGCCAGCCGAAGTGGGTCAAGGAATGGGTCGAAGGCGGCAAGTCGATCGACGGCCTGCGCGTCTAAGCCGTTCCCTGCCCTGGCTTGAGCCAGGGCGTGGCGCCGGGCATCGTGGAACCTCACTTCCACCGCGCCGGCGCCTGCAGCCTGCCGCCAATCCCCGGGCCGCTCTCGCAACGCCCACCACCTGCGCTCCACTCCCACGGGGCCACCGCTTGCCGGTACAATAGCAAGCAAATTTTTATCATTCCTCTAACATCCGGCGATGACCACGGTCGATCAGGCCCGCTGCATGCCGCTCAAGAATTCCAAGGAAGAACATGGTTGCTCTCTCGAAAACGATCTTCAAGGCCTATGATATTCGCGGCATCATCGACAGGACGCTGGATGCGGGCATCGCACGCCACATCGGCCGTGCCTTCGGCGCCGCCGCGCTGGCCAAGGGAGAGCGCAAGGTCGTGATCGGGCGCGACGGCCGCCTGTCGGGCCCGGAACTGACCGCCGCCCTCGCCGAAGGCTTGCGCGATGCCGGCGTCGACGTGATCGACCTGGGCATGGTCGCCACCCCGATGGTGTATTTCGGCACCAATGTGCTCGATACGCGCTCGGGCATCATGGTCACCGGCAGCCACAACCCGCCCGACTACAACGGCTTCAAGATGGTCATGGCGGGCGAGGCGATCTATGGCGACGCCATCACTGCCTTGCACGACAGCATTGCCGCCCGCATTGCTGACGACAGTGGCAAGATCGCCGACCAGCGCGGCGAGTACGGCACCCATGACATCCGCGCTGCCTACATCGAGCGCATCGTGGGCGACGTCAAGCTGGCGCGCCCGATCAAGATCGCGGTCGACTGCGGCAACGGCGTCGCCGGCGCCTTCGCGCCCGAGCTGTTTACCCGCATGGGCGCCGAAGTCGTCGAGCTGTTCTGCGAAGTGGACGGTACCTTCCCGAACCACCACCCGGATCCGGCGCATCCTGAAAACCTGCAGGATCTGATCCGCGCCCTGCAACAGACCGACGCCGAGATCGGCCTGGCCTTCGACGGCGACGGCGACCGCCTCGGCATCGTCACCAAGGATGGCCAGATCATCTTCCCGGACCGCCAGATGATGCTGTTCGCGGCCGACGTCCTGTCGCGCAATCCCGGCGCCGAGATCCTGTACGACGTCAAGTGCACGCGCCACCTGGCGCCGTATATCGAGAAGAACGGCGGCCGTCCGCTGATGTGGAAGACCGGCCACTCGCTGGTGAAAGCCAAGCTGAAGGAAACCGGCGCCCCGCTGGGCGGCGAAATGAGCGGCCATATCTTCTTCAAGGACCGCTGGTACGGCTTCGACGACGGCCTGTACGCCGGCGCGCGCATGCTCGAGATCCTCACCAAGGGCCAGAACCCGTCGGCGCTGCTCAACGGCCTGCCGATCGCCAGCAGCACCCCGGAACTGCACCTGCACCTGCAAGAAGGCGAGAACTTCGCCCTGATCGACAAGCTGCGCGCCGAGGCAACCTTCCCGACCTCGGAAAAGATCAACGACATCGACGGCCTGCGCGTCGAGTACGCGGATGGCTTCGGCCTGGCGCGTTCGTCGAACACGACGCCGGTCGTGGTGCTGCGCTTCGAGGGCGAGAATCCGGAAGCGCTGGCGCGCATCCAGGGCGAATTCAAGAGCGTCATCCTGGCCGCCAAGCCGGACGCCGAGCTGCCTTTCTAAAGGACGTTCGCTTGAAGATCCTGCTGGTTCGCGTGTCGTCGCTGGGCGACGTCCTGCACAACCTGCCGATGGTGGCCGACCTGTTGCGCCGCCATCCGGGCGCCACGGTCGACTGGGTGGTGGAAGAAGGCTACGTCAGCCTGGTGCGCCTGAATCCGCATGTGCGCAAGATCATTCCCTGGGCCCTGCGCCGCTGGCGCAAGAGCCTCGGCAAGGCCGAGACACGGGCCGAGATCCGCGGTTTCTTTCGTACCTTGCGCGAGGAAGAATACGATTACGTGTTCGACACCCAGGGCCTGCTCAAGACCGGCATCATCATGGGCGCGGCGCGTGTGCGCAAGGGTGGCAAGAAGGTCGGCCTGGCCAATGGCAGCGAAGGCTC
Source organism: Massilia sp. HP4 (assembly GCF_005222695.1). Taxonomy (GTDB): domain Bacteria; phylum Pseudomonadota; class Gammaproteobacteria; order Burkholderiales; family Burkholderiaceae_D; genus Telluria. The sequence continues at coordinate 218,630 of NZ_STGG01000048.1, forward strand.
GGGCTATGAAGGCATCTCGCGCATCTTCCACACCGACAGCATTCCGCTGAGCCCGCGCACCCACGCGGTCGCGCGCGGTCGGCTGGTGGCCGGTGCGGCGCTCGATTATCCAGTCGACACGGCGCCCGACTTCGGCCTGCCGGCGCCAGACCCGTCGGCGCGTGCGGCCTTTTTGCCGCGCGAAGACTATGCCGTGTTCTTCCACGGCACCGCGCGCGCGGCCAAGAAGTGGGCCCATGCCAACTGGATCGCGCTGGGCAATGCGCTGGCGCCGATGCCGGTGCTGCTGCCCTGGGGTTCGGAAGCCGAGCGCCTCGATGCCGAGACGCTGGCCGCCGGCATCCCGAACGCGCGCGTGCTGCCCAGGCTGTCGATGATGGACGCCGTGACCCTGGCCCAGCACGCGCGGCTCGCGGTCGGCGTCGACACGGGCCTGACCCACATCGCCGCCGCTTTCGTGCGGCCGACAATCGAGATCTATTGCGATTCGCCGAAGTGGAAGACCGAGGGCAACTGGTCCGAGCGCATCGTCAACCTGGGCGAACTTGGCACGCCGCCGTCCGTCGACGAGGTGGTGGCGGCCGCGCGCCGCCTGCTGGAAGGCCAATGAATCGCACGCTGTATTCCGGCCTGTGGTGGCTGGCCCTGCCGGTCGTGCTGGGTCGCCTGTGGTGGCGCGGACGCAAGGAGCCGGGCTACCGCGAGCACTGGGGCGAGCGCCTGGCCCTCGGCGGCCCCGCGCCGGCGGAGCGCCCGACGATCATGGTGCACGCCGTCTCGGTGGGCGAGACGCGCGCCGCCGAACCGGTGATCGACGCGCTCTTGAAGGCCTATCCAGACTGCCGCATCCTGCTGACCCATATGACGCCGACCGGGCGCGCGACCGGCAAATCCCTGTTCGCCCACCACGGCGAGCGCGTGGTGCAAAGCTATCTGCCGTACGACACGGGCAGTATGATGCGGCGCTTCCTGCGCCGCCACCGCCCGCGCGCCTGCATCCTGATGGAGACCGAGGTCTGGCCCAACCTGATCCACGCCTGCGAGCGGCAGGGCGTGCCGACCGTGCTGGCCAATGCCCGCCTGTCAGAAAAATCCCTGAAGCGGGGCCGCAAGGCGGGCAGCGTGATGCTGGAGGCGGCGCGCGGCTTTACGCTGGTCGCGGCCCAGACCGGGCGCGATGCCGAACGTATCGGCTCGCTCGGGGCGCCGAACGTGGTCGTCACCGGCAGCGTGAAGTTCGACGTGACGCCGCCCGCCGCGGCGCTTGAAAAAGGCGATTGGCTGCGCAGCCGCATCCGCTCCGGCGGCCCGGAACGGCCGGTATTCCTGTGCGCCAGCACGCGCGAGGGCGAAGAAGCGCTGATCCTCGACGCCTGGCAGCGCCTGCAAGACAAGCCGGCCGGCGCGCTGCTGGCGATCGTGCCGCGCCATCCGCAGCGTTTCGACGAGGTCGCCTCGCTGGTATCGGCGCGCGGCTTGACCCTGGCGCGCCGCTCGCAGCTCGACCTCGATCATGGCGTGGATGGCGCCGACGTGCTGCTGGGCGACTCGATGGGCGAGATGTTCGCCTACTACGCCGCTTGCGACTGCGCCTATATCGGCGGCAGCCTGCTGCCGCTGGGCGGCCAGAACCTGATCGAAGCCTGCGCGCTGGGTAAACCGGTGCTGGTGGGCGAACATACCTTCAACTTCCTCGATGCCACCAATGAGGCGGTGGGCGACGGCGCCGCGCTGCGCGTGCCGAGTGCCGACGCCCTGGTGACGACGGCCGCCGGCCTGCTGCGCGACCATTCGGCGCGGATCGCGATGGGCGAACAGGCGCTGGCTTTCGCCAACCGCCACCGCGGGGCGACCCTGCGCACTGTTGAACTCGTGCAACGGCATATCCGGTAGGTTTTGATACCATTCCAATCTGCACGGTACAAAACAAAAGGGGATGCGCCATGTTGTCGTTCAATCACCCGAGATCGGTCGGTAGTGGAAAGCCCGCGGTTTTCCCAACTGCGGTACTGGTCCCAGAACAGGCGGCAGAGGCGCTGGAGGCGATCATGACCACCGCACCGCCAACCGAGGTCTCGGCGCCGCCACGCGCATCCAGCGCGCTTCCGCTGGATGCGCTGCATTTTTTCGTGCGCTATACGCTGCGCGAGTACACCAGTTTCATGTGGCAGCACGGCGGCTTCCTGATCCGCCGCCGGCGCGTGCGCTGGCCGGCCAGCCTGTTCCTGCGCCTGAAATCCACGTTTGGCGCGGCCTTGAATTTCGTCCTGCTCGGACGTGGGCGCCGCACCTATGAATTCACCATCGACGAACACGGCATCGTGCGCACCAGCGGCGGCGTGACCCTGATCGGCTGGGACGACGTGGCCGCCGTGCGCACCTATTCGCGCGGCTTCATGATGGTGCTCAAGCGCGGCACCTTGCCGATCCCGTTCCGCTGCCTGTCCGAAGGACAGGTGGACGCCATGCGCGAGCTGGCGGCGGTGCGGCACGAGCTGGCTTTGCGCTGAATCGAGTTGGTAATGCTGGCGCGGGTTGGACGCGTCGGCAGGGAACCTGCCGACCCTACTCGAACAACACCGGCATCTCGTGCGAGCGCTTGCGTAGCGCCAGGCGTGCACCGTCGTAATCGGGATACACCTCGCCCACGGTGGCCCAGAATGCCGGGCTGTGGTTCATCTCGCGCAGGTGGGCCAGTTCGTGCGCCACCACGTAGTCGATCAAGGCCAGCGGATAGTGGATCAGCCGCCAGTTGAGGCGAATGCTGCCGCCCACCGTGCACGAACCCCAGCGCGAGCCGGCCGATGACAGGGTAAAGCTGCTGTAGCTCACACCCAGCCGCGGCGCGAAATGGTCCAACCGCTCGCGGAACAGGCGCTTGGCCTCGGCCTGGAACCAGATCTTCACCCTTTCCTTGAGCTGCCATTCCGACAGCCCCGGCACCACGCCGATCCATAGCTCATTGTTGGCCGCATCGAACTGGCAGTGGCTGCGCGCCGCTTCCTCGAGCCGCAGCACGATGTCGCCGCCCAGCCAGGGCAGGCGCGCGCCATCCTTCCATTCCACTGGCGCGCGCTGCTGGCGCTGGTCGCGCCGTTCGCCCCGTTCGAGCAGCTTGGCGACGATCCAGCGCTGCTTGGCGCGCAGCGCGTTGTCGATTTCTTCCAGGGTCACGCGGCGCGGCGCCGTCACGCGCAGGCCGTCGTCGTCGATCGTGAAGCCGATCGAGCGGCGCGAGGAGCGGCGCAGGGCGTAGTCGATCGTGTGGTGGCCGAGGATGATGCGTTTCAGGGGAGGGTCTTGCGGGCAGACGGGCGGCGAGGGAAGCTTGATGCGGGGCGGCGCCGGCGGCGCCTTGAACAAGGGCTGCGCGGGCGGCGCGGGCCTGTCGGAAGGCCTCAACGCCGCGAAGAATTCTTGCGCAAACAACTCCAGCTGATGCCCGTCGACCTTCGACGAGGCCATGGTCTGTGGCCTCGACTCACGAATCTGGGCGCTGACGTCGCTCAACCACCTTTGTAGGCGTGGGGCGAAATGACGCGCATTTCGGATTCTATCCAATTTTCTACCTCTTGCATCAGGCTGTCGGGAGTATGGCCTTCGGGCGAGATCGGCTTGCCGATCGAGACCGTGATCAATCCGGGCCGTTTGATGAACGAATTCTTGGGCCAGCACTCGCCCGAATTATGCGCGATCGGCACCACCACCGCTTGGGTTTCCACAGCCAGGCGCGTGCCGCCGCTCTTGTACTTGCCCTTCTGGCCGACCGGGATGCGGGTGCCTTCGGGGAACATGATGATCCACTGGCCATCGGCCAGGCGCCGCTTGCCGTGGCGGACTACGGAGCTGAAGGCGTTCTTGCCCTGCTTGCGGTCGATCGGGATCATGCGCAGCAAGCCCATGGCCCAGCCGAAGAAGGGGATGTACAGGATTTCCTTCTTGAAGACGTAGACCAGCGGGCGCGTGAGATTGGGCAGCAGGAAAATCGTCTCCCATGCCGACTGGTGCTTCGACAGCACGATGGCCGGCGCGTCCGGCAGGTTGTCGTAGCCCTTGAACTCGTAGTGGATGCCGCAGATGACGCGCGCACACCAGATGATGAAGACGTTCCAGCGCGAGGTGAACCAGAAGCGCTTGTTGTACGACAGCGGCGCGGCGAGGAAGCAGAGGCAGGCCCAGATAACGGTAGCAACGATCATGACGATCGTGAACAGCAGGGAACGCAGGAACAAACTGAAGTTACGCAAAGGGGCTCCGGACAAATCGATCTGGTTCTGGACTGTTTTTTATATTGATTATGCAGGCTGCGCGCCGGTTGCACCAGAGGGCTGGCTCGACGGCTTGAGGAAGGCGCTCACCATCGCCGCCAGGTCTGGGAAGACCTGGGTCCCGGGCGGCAGGCCGCCGGTGGCTTGCGTCTTCTCGCCCTTGCCGGTCAGGACCAGGTAGGGTGTGCAGCCGCGATTGAAACCTGCCTGCAGGTCGCGCAGCGAGTCGCCCACGGTCGGCACGCCCTTGAGGTTGACCTTGAAGCGCTTGCCGATCTCTTCGAACATGCCCGACTTGGGCTTGCGGCAATCGCAGCCGTCGATCGCCGCATGCGGGCAAAAGAAGATGGCGTCGATGTCGGCGCCCACCAGCTGGGCGCTGGCATGCAGCTTGGCGTGGATCGCGTTCAGGGTGGTGATGTCGAACAGCCCGCGCGCGATGCCCGACTGGTTGGTCGCGACCACGACCCGGTAACCGGCCTGGTTCAGGCGCGCGATCGCCTCGAGCGAGCCGGGGATGGCGATCCACTCGGCCGGCGACTTGATGAAGTCGGGCGAATCGTGGTTGATCACGCCATCCCGGTCGAGGATGATGAGCTTCATCGCCCGTTCTTCCTTGGCTCGCTCGTGGCCCATGTCAGGCCGCCAGCTTCGAGATGTCGGCCACGCGGTTCATCATGCCGTGCAGGACCGCCAGCAGGGCCAGGCGGTTGTTGCGCAGCTTGATGTCGTCGGCCATCACCATCACATCGTTGAAGAAGGCGTCGACCTGGTCGCGCAGCTGGGCCAGGGTCTTGAGCGTGCCGCTGAAGTCGCCGGCGGCAAACGCCGCATCGACTTCCGGCTGCACGCGGGTGACCGCGGCTGCGAGCTGTTTCTCGGCCTCGTCCTGCAGCAGGGCAGGGTTGACCGCGGCGTCCTTCGGCATCGCTTCCTCGTTCTTCTTGAGGATGTTGGTGATGCGCTTGTTGGCGGCGGCCAGCGAGGCGGCTTCGGGCATGGCCGCGAAGGCCTGCACGGCTTCCAGGCGCTGCACCACGTCGTCGACGCGGTCCGGGTTCTGGGCCAGCACCGCCTCGACCTCGTTCGGCGAGAAGCCGCGCTCGCGCAGCATGCCGCGCAGGCGGTCCAGCATGAAGGCGGTGACTTCGGCGCGCGGGTCGCGCAGTGTTCCAAAGCGGTCCGGCTCGTCGGCAAAGGTGGTGATGACATCGGCCAGCAGGTCGGCGAGCGACAGCGGCAGGCGCTTCTCGACCAGCATGCGCATGATGCCCAGCGCATGGCGGCGCAGCGCGAACGGATCCTTCTCGCCGGTCGGCTGCAGGCCGATGGCCCAGATGCCGACCAGGGTTTCCAGCTTGTCGGCCAGCGCGACCGCGAGGCCCGTGTTGGTCGCTGGCAGGGCGTCGCCGGCGAAGCGCGGCTGGTAGTGTTCCGAGGCCGCACGCGCGATCTCGTCGTGCTCGCCGTCATGGCGCGCGTAATACGTGCCCATGATGCCCTGCAGCTCGGGGAACTCGCCGACCATGTCGGTCAGGAGGTCGGCCTTGGACAGGCGCGCGCCGCGCTCGGCCAGCGCCGCATCGAAGCCCAGGCGGGTGGCGATATAGGTCGCCAGCTTGGTCACGCGCTCGCTGCGTTCGGCCTGCGAACCGAGCTTGTTGTGGTACACGACGCTGGCCAGTTGCGGCAGGCGGGACTCCAGCGTCTTCTTTTTATCCTGCTCGAAGAAGAACTTGGCGTCCGACAGGCGCGGACGCACCACGCGCTCGTTGCCGCCGACGATGGCGGTGGGGTCGTCGGTCGCGATGTTCGACACGATCAGGAAGCGCGAACGCAGCTTGCCTTCGCTATCGGTCAGCGCGAAGTATTTCTGGTTCGTTTGCATGGTGAGGATCAGGCATTCCTGCGGCACGGCCAGGAATTCTTCCTCGAAGCGGCATTCATAGACCACCGGCCATTCGACCAGGGCCGCCACTTCTTCCAGCAGCGATTCGGGCATCAGGACCTGGTCGGCGCCGGCTTTGGCCAGCAGCTGGGTGCGGATGCTTTCCTTGCGGGCTTCGGCCGACGACAGCACCTTGCCTTCGGTTTCCAGCACTTGTGCGTAGTTGTCCGCATGGTCGACCGTGATCGGGCCGCCGTGCGACAGGAAGCGGTGACCCATGGTGGTGCGGCCGGCGGCAAGGCCCAGCAGGGACAGCGGCAGCACCTGGTCGCCGTGCAGGGCGGTCAGGAGGTGCACCGGGCGCACGAACTGCACGGTGTCGCCGCTCGGGCGCTGGTAGCTCATGACTTTCGGGATCGGCAGCTTGGCCACCGTCTCGGCCAGAACATCTTGCAGGGCGCCAGAAAGAAGGCTGCCGGCAGCCGTGTAGGTGTAGAAGAAGCTCTCGGCCTTGCCGTCCTGGGCGCGCTCGAGCTGGTCGATGGAGAGGTCGGGGAAGCCCAGCGCGGCCAGTTTCTTGGCCAGCGGCGCGCTCGGATTGCCTTCCTTGTCCAGCGCCACCGACACCGGCAGCACCTTCTCGCGGATCGATTTATCGGGCGAAGTGTCGCGCACATTGGTGATCGTGACGGCCAGGCGGCGCGGGGTGGCGTGGGTGGTGACGCTGCTAGCGGCTTCCAGGAAATCGCGGGCCTTCAGGCCGCCCGAGATGCCGGCGGCAAAGGCCGCACCCAGCTTGACGAGCGCCTTCGGCGGCAGTTCTTCGGTCTGCAGTTCGACGAGGAGTGTTTGGTTCATGGTCTGTTCTGTTCTTTTCAGGCTGCGGCTTGTTCGGCCTTGGGCGCCATGGGGAAGCCGAGCTTCTCGCGCGAATCGTAATAGGCTTGCGCCACCAGGCGCGACAAGGTGCGCACGCGGCCGATATAGGCGGCGCGCTCGGTCACCGAGATCGCGCCGCGCGCGTCCAGCAGGTTGAAGCTGTGCGAGGCCTTCATGATCTGCTCGTAGGCCGGCAGGGTCAGTTGCAGCTCGACCAGGCGCTTGGCTTCGGATTCGTGGTTATTGAAAGCCTGGAACAGGATCTCGGTGTTCGAATGCTCGAAGTTGTAGGTCGACTGCTCGACCTCGTTCTGGTGGAAGACGTCGCCGTAGCTGAGCGACTTGCGCTCGCCGTTTTCTTCCCACTCGGTCCACACCAGGTCGTACACGTTCTCGACGCCCTGCAGGTACATCGCCAGGCGCTCGATGCCATAGGTGATCTCGCCCAGCACCGGCTTGCAATCGAGGCCGCCGACTTGCTGGAAATAGGTGAACTGGGTGACTTCCATGCCGTTCAGCCAGACTTCCCAACCGAGGCCCCAGGCGCCCAGGGTCGGGCTTTCCCAATCGTCTTCGACGAAGCGCACGTCATTCTTTTTCAGGTCCAGGCCCAGCGCCTCGAGGGAGCCGAGGTAGAGGTCGAGGATGTTCTCGGGCGCCGGCTTCAGGGCCACCTGGTACTGGTAGTAATGCTGCAGGCGGTTCGGATTCTCGCCATATCGGCCATCCTTCGGGCGGCGCGACGGCTGCACATAGGCGGCGCGCCACGGCTCCGGGCCGATCGCACGCAGGAAGGTGCCGGTGTGGAAGGTGCCAGCGCCGACTTCCATGTCGTAGGGCTGGAGCAGTGCGCAGCCCTGCTTGTCCCAGTAGGACTGCAGGGTAAGGATGATTTGTTGGAATGTGAGCATCTCGAATGGGACGCGGCCCTGGGGCCGCGAACGCGGTATGTTTGCCAAATGACTAATTCTACTGAATTTTTTCACCCCACTGGGAGGTGATTTGACTCAGCTATTCGATTTGGCGTGGTTAAGGCGAAAGCGCCGGCCGGCAAACCATGCGCCGAGCAGCATCGCGCCGCCCAGCATCAGGAAGGCCGCGCTGCCAAGACGGATGAACGGCGTCATGCCGGTGGCGCCGCGCACGGTCGCTGTGAGCACGCCGTCGGTATAGAACGGCAGCACCTGCGTGATATTGCCGCGACGGTCGATCACGGCGGTGGCGCCATCATTGGTCGAGCGCAGCATCGGGCGGCCCGTCTCCAGCGTACGCATGCGCGAGATCTGCAAATGCTGCGGAATCGCCACCGACTGCCCATACCACGACAGGTTCGACACGTTCAGCAGCAGGGTCGCCGGATTGTGCGCATTGCGCAGCTGGTGGGCGATCTCTTCGCCGAACACGTCCTCATAGCAGATATTCGGCTGCACCCATTGGTCCTTGACCTGGAACGGCGCCTGCAGCGCGGCGCCGCGGGTGGCGTCGTTGAGCGGGATATTCATCATGTCGGTGAACCAGCGGAAGCCCGGCGGGATGAATTCGCCGAACGGCACCAGGTGCGCCTTGTCGTAACGGTAGGGCTTGGGCTCGGGGCTCATCGCGATCAGGCTGTTGCCGTATTTTTCCGGGCTGTCGAACAGGGGCATGCCGATCGCCAGCGTGCTGCCGGTCGCCGTGGCATACCGCTGCAAGCCATCCAGGTAGCCGGCCGGCAGGTTGTGCGGGAACACGGGCAGGGCGGTTTCCGGCGTGGCGATCAGGTCGGCCGGCGCCGCCGTGATCAGGGCCTGGTAGCGCGTCACGATGCTGGTCAGGAATTCCATATCGAATTTCCTGTCTTGCGGGATATTGCCTTGCAGCAGACGCACCGTGATCGGCTGGCCGGTCTCCTGCGTCCATTCGACGGTACGCAGGCCGGCGCCGGCCAGCATCAAGGCCGCCAGCAAGCCAATCGCCGGCCAGCGCATGCGCTGGGTGAGCATCGCGATGCAGCCGGCGCCGACGCCGACCAGGATGCCGATGCCGTACACGCCGACCAGCGGCGCGAAGCCTGCCAGCGGCGCCAGGTCGTGGGCGTAGCCCGACGAGGCCCAGGGGAAGCCGGTGAACACCCAGCCGCGCAGCCATTCGGACACGCCCCAGGTGGTCGGCAACACCAGCAGCAGGAAGGCGGCCACCGGCAGCGACCAGCGCTTGCGCAGCCAGGTCGCGGCCCCGGCGGCGAAGGCGGCGAACAGGCCCATGTACAGGCCGAGCAGCACGATCGCCACCGCCGCCAGCAGCACCGGCAGGTGGGCGAAGCGGGTCATGAGGATCGACAGCCAGTGCATGCCGGCGACCGACCAGCCGAAGCCGAAGGCCCAGCCGATCAGCGTCGCACGCTTGACCGACGTCTTCAACCCGACCTGGTAGAACAGCCAGGCCAGCGGCAAGAATTGCAGCGGCCACCAGCCATAGGGCTGGAAGGAGAGAATGGAGGAGCCGCCGGCCAGTGCGGCGGCGAGCAGCAGCAGCGCCGAGGGCTTGCTGCCGCGCAGCGCCGCGCTATCAGCCGATGCGGGCGCCGTGGTGGCGTTGGTCCGGCGGCGCAGCATCAATCGCGGGCGTCTTCAGTCGATGGCAGTTGCTCGACAAGCACGACGTGGATCTGGCGCGCGTCGGCGCGCAGGATTTCGAAGCGCAGGCCGTGCAGGTCGACCACTTCGCCCTTGTGCGGCATATGGCCCAGGTGGCTCGCGATCAGGCCGCCGATGGTGTCGACTTCGTCGTCCGGCAATTCAGTGCCGAGTTCTTCGTTGAACTGCTCGATCTCGGTCAGCGCCTTGACGCGCCAGCGCGGGCCGTGCTGGCCTTCGCGGATCGAGATGATATTGTCTTCTTCTTCATCGAAGTCGTACTCGTCTTCGATGTCGCCGACGATCTGCTCGAGCACGTCCTCGATGGTGATCAGGCCGGCCACGCCGGAATACTCGTCGACCACGATCGCCATGTGGTTGTGGTTGGCGCGGAAATCGCGCAGCAGCACGTTCAGGCGTTTCGATTCGGGAATAAAGACTGCCGGGCGCAATTTGGTGCGCACGTCGAAAGATTCTTCAGCGTAATAACGCAATAAATCCTTGGCCAGCAGGATGCCGACCACCTTGTCGCGCTCGCCTTCGATGGCGGGGAAACGCGAGTGGGCGGTTTCGAGCACACTGGGCATCCATTCCTCGATCGGTTTCGTGATGTCGATCACGTCCATCTGGGAGCGGGGAACCATGATGTCGCGCGCCGACAGGTCGGACACCTGGAACACGCCCTCGATCATCGACAGCGCATCTGCATCGAGGAGGTTGCGTTCGTGGGCATCGTGCAGCACTTCGAGGAGCTCTGCGCGATTTTCGGGCTCGGGGGAGATGAAGGCGGTCAGCCGTTCCAGCAGCGACCTGTGGGGTTTGGCGTCCTGGCGGACGTCACTGGGATACTCGGGCATAGTTGGCGGGAAGCCGTTGTTGCAATGGGGTGTAGGATACACCAAATAGAAGCGCACCCCATATTTACAAGGGTGCGCACGGGGCCGTCAAGGTCAATCCGCGTACGGATCCGGGAAGCCCAGCACCTCCATGATGTCGCGCTCGAACTGTTCCATTTCCTCGGCGTCGTCGTCGTTTTCGTGGTCCCAGCCCTGGGCGTGCAGCACGCCGTGCACGACCAGGTGGGCCGCGTGTTCCTCGACCGTCTTGCCTTGCTCTTCGGCCTCGCGCTGCAGCACGTCGGTGCACAGCACGATGTCGGCCTGGGTCGGGTCGTCCTCGCCCAGTTCCTCTTCTTCGTTATAGGCGAAGGTGAGGACGTTGGTGGCATAGTCCTTGCCGCGGTAGGCCTTGTTCAGGGCCTGGCCTTCTTCGGCATTGACAAAGCGGATGGTCAGCTCGGCCGGGCCGAGCAGGGAGGCCTCGACCCAACGGTGCAGCTTGGCTTCGGTGATCTCGCCTTCGAGGCGGGTATCGGCGAACTGGATTTCCAGTTCAAGGGGATATTTTTTTTCTTGCATTCTTCACCGGGGTCGGTTTGGGAAGGGCGCCCAGTTCCTGGACGGACGTTTCGTGCTCATAGGCGTCGATGATGCGCGCCACCAGCGGGTGGCGCACCACGTCGGCGCTCGAGAACTGGGTAAATTCGATGCCGCGCACGTCCTTCAGCACGTGCATGGCGTCCACTAAACCGCTGCGCTGGGTCTTGTGCAGGTCGACTTGCGTCACATCGCCGGTGACGACGGCCTTGCTGCCGAAGCCGATCCGGGTCAGGAACATCTTCATTTGCTCGACGGTCGTGTTCTGCGCTTCGTCCAGGATCACGAAGGCGTGATTCAGGGTGCGGCCGCGCATATAGGCCAGCGGTGCGATCTCGATCACCTGTTTCTCAAACAGCTTTTGCGTGCGGTCAAAGCCGAGCAGGTCGTACAGCGCGTCATACAAAGGCCGCAGATAGGGATCGACTTTCTGCGCCAGGTCGCCCGGCAAGAAGCCCAGGCGTTCGCCGGCCTCGACCGCCGGCCGGGTCAGGATGATGCGCTTGACGGCGTCGCGCTCGAGGGCATCGACCGCGCAGGCCACGGCCAGGTAGGTCTTGCCGGTGCCGGCCGGGCCGACGCCGAAGCTGATGTCGTGGTTCAGCACCGCGTTCAGGTACTGGATCTGGTGCGGCGTGCGGCCGCGCAAATCGCTGCGGCGGGTCTTGAGGATCGGGCTTTCGAGGTTGTCCGGCGCTGCGTCGACATCGGTTTCGTTCGCGTCGGCGGCCTTGGCGGGTTTGCCCGCGGCCGGCGCTTCGTCAGCGCCGCGCGGCTTCAGGCCGGCGCGCTGCTCGACCAGGGCCAGCTGCACTTCTTCGATCGGCACGATCTTGTTGGCGACCGCATAAAAACGTTCGAGCAATTCGACGGCGCGCCCGGCATTGGCGCCGGTGACGATGAATTTCTCGCCGCGACGGAAGATCGTCACGTCGAGCGCGGCCGAGATCTGGCGCAGGTTCTCGTCGAGCGGACCGCACAGGTGGGCGAGCCGCGTATTGTCGAGCGGCTCGGGAATGAAGTACGAGGGTAAGGTTGGCTGTGTTTTCAACTGGCTATGGCTATCGTATCGAGGTTGGCGACGAGTTCGCCGCGCAAATAGTAATCGTGGCTGGCGGCGATGCGCACGTCGACCAACTGGCCGATCAGTGATGCATTCGCTGCGTCCAACGGACTCATCGGGAATAGGACCACGCGGTTGTTCTCGGCGCGGCCCTGCAATTGGGTGGCGTCCTTCTTGGCGACGCCTTCGACCAGCACCCGCTGCACGCTACCTACCATGGCGGCGCTGTGCTTGCGCGTGTTCAGGTCGATCAGGGCTTGCAACCGTTGCAGGCGCGCCAGCTTGACCTCATGCGGTGTGTCGTCTTCGAGGTTCGCGGCCGGGGTGCCGGGACGCTTGCTGAAGATAAAGCTGAAGCTATTGTCGAAGTTCACGTCCTCGACCAGTTTCATCATGGCCTCGAAATCGGCCTCGGTCTCGCCCGGGAAGCCGACGATGAAGTCGGACGAGAACGTGATGTTCGGGCGCACCGCGCGCAGGCGGCGGATGATCGATTTGTATTCCAGGCCGGTATAGCCACGCTTCATGGCGTTGAGCACGCGATCCGAACCATGCTGCACCGGCAGGTACAGGTGGCTCACCAGTTGCGGGATTCTTGCATAGGCATCGATCAGGCGCTGGCTGAATTCCTTCGGGTGGCTGGTGACGAAGCGCAGGCGCTCGATGCCGGGGATCTCGGCGATGTATTCGAGCAGCAGGGCGAAGTCGGCGGTTTCTCCGCTTTCCATGGCGCCGCGGAAGGCATTCACGTTCTGGCCCAGCAGCATGATTTCTTTCACGCCCTGGGCGGCCAGGCCGGCGACCTCGGTCAGCACGTCCTCGAAGCGGCGCGAGACTTCCTCGCCGCGGGTATAGGGCACGACACAGTAGCTGCAGTACTTGCTGCAGCCTTCCATGATCGAGACATAGGCGACCGGGCCGTCAACCTTGGCAGGCGGCAAGAAGTCGAATTTCTCGATCTCGGGGAAGCTGATGTCGACCTGCGCCTTGCCCGACTGGCGCCGGTCCTGGATCAGCTGGGGCAGGCGGTGCAGGGTTTGCGGGCCAAACACGACGTCGACAAAAGGCGCGCGCTTGACGATGGCGTCGCCTTCTTGCGACGCCACGCAGCCGCCCACGCCGATAACCAGCTCGGGCTTGTTGCGCTTGAGTTCCTTGATCCGGCCAAGGTCTGAAAATACCTTCTCTTGCGATTTTTCGCGGATCGAGCAGGTGTTGAACAGGATCACGTCCGCGTCTTCGGCCTTGTCGGTGCGCACGAGTCCATCAGAGGCGCCAAGGACATCGATCATCTTGTCCGAGTCGTACTCATTCATCTGGCAGCCGAAGGTTTTGATAAATACTTTTTTTTGCATGGAATTGCTAGTTGGGGGCGAGCGCTGCATCGACAATGCGGGTGCGGGCCAGTTTACCGTAATTCGGTACTGACCCCGTTAAACCGCGGGTGCGCGGCATGTTTCGATGCCGCTTGGAATGGTTAATTTCCTTACCTAAAGTAATTGCAGTAATGCTCAGTTTGTTAAATGTTCGGCAGCGAACATACTTGTTTATTCATGACACATAGGCACCGTGGCATGAAGTGTTTCTCTATGTAAATCAATGACTTCCGGGTGCATTCTGATTAACAAAATTTATCCAAGAAATCTCTTGCGTGCGCCACAATTGAGCCCCATGTGCTGAAATGCAAACGTGACAAGCTTTCCACACGATAGCTTGATTTCCGACAAGGAGTCACATGCGCCGGTTCGTCATCGCACTGGCGTGCGCGACTGATAATTTGTTTGAAAGACAAGTGCGCATGCGGAAAGAACATGGAGCACTGTGGGCCGGAATTCTTAAGGGAATGTTCAGATTAGCGCTGTTTAATCCCTGAACAAGTTCCGGGAACTTATGTTGACGAAACGTAGTCTTTAACAAAAGTTCGTAAGGGAACTATTTTAACCAAACTCGTGAGGTAATTATCATGGCACAACAACATCACGCTCTATCTTCGCAGGAAAGTTACAACCCGAACCACCTGCTGGACATCCTGCTCGGCAAGATGCAGCTGAAAAACGACGCCGCGCTGTCGCGCATGCTCGAAGTGGCGCCGCCGGTCATCAGCAAGATCCGCCACCACCGCCTGCCGGTCGGCGCCTCGCTGCTGATCCGCATGCACGAAGTGACCGGCATGAGCATCCGCGACCTGCGCGACCTGATGGGCGATCGCCGCACCAAATACCGCCTGTCGGATGCCCAGGGCCGTCCGAAGCCAGAAGAGAAAGCTGCACAGGCCGCCGCCGCAGCTGCCCAGCAGGGAGCCCAGCCTGCGCAAGGCCAGGGCGCGCAAACCAACGAAGCGTCGAACAAGACCTCCGGCAATTATGCGCACTAATGCCGTGGGCATGACAGCCGCATCTGTCATGCCTTCGGTATTGGCGGGCTGCGGCGCCGTTATTCCATCAGCGGCGCCGCGCTAGCACCACCGATTCATCGTGCACCGTCCTGCGGCCTAGGCCATCAGGATGGCTGTCATTTCTTCGAACTGCAGTTCCGTTTCGCGGAACACATGCAGCCATGTTTCTTCAGACAAACCGAGTGCCGTCCAGGCCACGCTGGATACGGAAGGCACCAGCTCGTCCGCATCGCCGGCCAGGTCGAGCGCATGCGCCACGGCATTGGCCACATGCACGATCGTTGCCAGGAAGCCGGCGCCCGGCGTTTCGGGCGCATGGTAGAAGGCGATGGCCTGCTGCATCGTGCCCGAGAATTGCCAGTGCTCAGCCAGCGCCGCGCCGGCCAGCACATGGTCGACGCCCAGCACGGCCCGCTCGGTGTCGAGCAGGTCGCCATCGAGGCGCTTGCGCTCGCGCAAGACAGCATCGTACTGCTCGGGGTAGCGCGTTACCAGTACCAGGCGCCCGATGCCATGCAGCAAGCCGGCCGTGAACGCGACGTCCTGGTTGAAACGCATATGGCGCGCCAGCACCCGCGTGCAGGCGGCGGTGGCGATCGACAGGCGCCAGAAGGCCTTGTCGTCGAAGCTGGGGCAACGTCCGCTCGGGAAACAACCTGTCATCGCCGCCGCCATGATCAGGTTGCGCGTCGACTGGAAGCCAAGGTAAGTCATGGCTTGCTGGATCGTGGTGGCCTTGACTTGCAGGCCGAAGGCCGACGAGTTGGCCAAGCGCAGCGTCTTGGCGGTCAGGGCCTGGTCGGCCGACACTTTTTTTGCCAGCACCGAGATGTCGATGTCTTCCTGGTCGATGCTGCCTAATAGCTCCATCACCACGGCCGGCAGCGAAGGCAGGTCGTCCAGGCCCTGGATCAGTTCTTCGGACGTGATCGTCATGGCGCCACCTGCCGTTCGAGCCGGTAATCCTCGACGTAGCGGCGCAGCAGCTTGGCGGCCCAGTCATGGTCGTCGTCGAGGTCGTGCTGGCGGAACAGGTGGTCGAGCCGGGCTACCACCGCCTGCTCGTCCGGGGCGCGGTGGGCCTCGACGCGGGCCACCGGCACCGCCTCGATATGGTGGCGCTGCAGCGAGGCGATGGTCGCCTCGCTCAGGACCGCGCCCTTGGCCAGCAGCACCAGGCCGTTATTGTCCAGCAGCTCATCCGAGAGCACCATGCCCGGCTCTATCTGGGTCACGGGAACCATCGCGTGGTCATCGCTCATTTTGCCTCCATTCAATCTGCGCCGATGTTATCACTGGCGGGCACGGATGATTGTAAGTATCCGCAATCGGTCTGCCGCTTTCTTCGATGTTCGGGGAATTGTTGTACGCTTTGACATCGGCCTGACCGGCCGCCCATTCATCAGGAGAACCATGAAGCTCTATTTCAGCCCCGGCGCCTGTTCGCTCGCTCCCCACATCGCCCTGCTGGCCACCGGCCTGCCTTTCGCCTCCGAGCGCGTCAGCCTGCGCACCAAGCAGACGGGCAGCGGCGAGGATTTCCGCGCGCTCAGTCCCAAGGGCTATGTGCCGGCACTGGAGCTGGAAGACGGACGCCTGCTCACCGAAAACCAGGTGATCCTGCAATACGTGGCCGACCAGGCACCCGCCAGCGGCCTGGCGCCGGCCTTTGGCAGCTTCGAGCGCTACCAGTTGATGGAATGGCTGGGCTGGCTGTCGACCGAGCTGCACAAGCGTTTCTCGCCGCTGTTCACGCCGGGGACGACGGAGGAGGGCAAGCAGGCGGCCTGGGCCGCGTTGGCCGCGCCGCTGACCTATGTCGCCAACCGGATCGACGGCGACGGCTACCTGACCGGACCGCAATTCACAGTGGCCGACGCCTACTTGTTCGCGGTACTGAACTGGGTCGGCTTCGCCAAGCACTCGCTCGAGGCCTGGCCGGCGCTGCAAGCCTACCAGGCGCGGGTCGCCAGCCTGCCCGTGGTGCGCGAGGCCCTGCGCCGCGAAGGCCTGAACTGACACTGGCGCTGTCCATAGGAGGCGCGCGCGCCGATTGCCGGCGGCACGTTACCATGCCCACATGATCAGCCAACGCTATATTGCCCTGTTGCGCGGCGTAAACGTCGGCCGCGCCAAGCGGATTGCCATGGCCGACTTGCGCAAGCTGGTCGAGAGCCTCGGCTATACGGGCGTACGCAGCCTGCTCAATAGCGGCAATGTGATCTTCGACGCCGACGTGCCCTCCAGCCAGGCGGCGGAAGCGATCGAGGAGGCGATGATCTTGCGCCTTGGCGTGGGAGCGCGCGTGTTCGTGCTCGAACGCCAGGAATTTGCCGAGATCGTCGACGACAATCCACTGGTGGACCTGGCCGACGACCATGCACGCCTGTTCGCCTTCCTGTTGTCGGGCGAGGCCCAGCGCGAGGTGGCTGCCTGCCTGTGTGGCCAGGACTGGCAGCCCGAGGCGCTCGCGATCGGCCGCCGCGCGGCCTATGTGTGGTGCCCGGAAGGTGTGCTCGACAGCGCTGCCGCGGCCGCGCTGGGCAAGCAGCTGGGCGACGGTACGACGTCGCGCAACTGGCGCACGATCACCAAGCTGCATGGCTTGTGCAGCCATCCGGCCTGCTGAGCCGCGCACCTTGCCCCACTGCATTTCGCAACTATTTGAACTTGTCGCTGCTGTCGCGGCTGGCCCGGTAGCCGATCAGGATCAGGCCGACCAGCATCATCGCGAATACTTCGGGCTCGGGCAGTTCGGATAGATGGGATGGCGGCGTGACGATAGCGGTGTGGCCCGTGACCGCCAGGTCGTGCACCGGTTGTGGGACCGGCATAGCCTGCGCGCCATTGCCGGGAACGAGGTCGAGGTTGAGATCGATAACGGCGGCCTGGGCCGCATTGGCGAGGAAGAGCGCAAGCGCCGCCATCAAAGCATATCTTTTCATAGCCGTTCCTCTTTACAAGCTAAATGCCACCGAGCTTTGGATGGGTTGAAACGCCATCCGCGGTCGCCATCTTGCCACATCAGGATAGCAAATCCGCTGGCGCCACCGCGCGCAATTGAACCGATGAGTTGTATAAGGAAGTCATGTGTTTACTGAAAGATGCACGCATCTTGAGCTCAATCAAAGGAAAAGTTAACTGTGGTAAATAAACCGCGATCAGCAGTAAATATAATGCAGCGTCTATGCAGTTTGATAATGCGAATTTCGCAATAAATCATGATTTTATTGGCACATTCATCATTATTGCTGTCACTCGGATAGTCAAAAGCGTTATCAGCTTTTTCATCGTCGTCAAATTCCGCACTTTTTTATCTTCAGGGTATTCACCTCGGTTTTTTTTAAAGGTATAGTCTCCTTATCCCCTTGCCTTCGGGCATCACAGCAACGTCCACACCAACACGTCTGAAACCTTCGGCCCGGGCCGACGCCGTCATCGCTGTCCTTGCGACACGGCATATGCAGTTCCACTTTTTGTTCGACGCACTTCGACGAGTACCAGATGCCCAATTTTTCCCGACTTCAGATTGCCTTCAAGAACGTTTACGTCCGCATCCTGTCCGCTATCCTGCTGGGCTTGCTCGTGGCGCTGGCGATCTTCAAGTCCGATGTGCCGCAAGACCCGAGCCCGGTCGTGCACTCGCAGAACATCGCCGAGATCACCTCGCTGGCCGACCAGAAGGCGCGCCTGGATTACCTGTTGATCGCGCATCCGCTGTCCGAGGCGCCGCGCTATATCTACAAGTTCAAGGATTCAGCGAACTTGAACGTGGTGAAGGTGCCCAGCACCTCGCACCTGTCGCTGGAGCGCGAAGTGTTGCTCAAGAACGCGATCCCGTATTCGATCGCCAGGGATGACTACCTGGCCAGCCACAAGGCGGTGATGGACGAGGGCGTGAGCATGCTCGGCCAGGCCGGTGACTTCGCGAAGCGCAATGCTTTCCCGATCATCCTGGTGCTGGTGATCCTGTACGTGATCAAGTTCGGCATCCCGGGCATGGGCACGAGCGTGTCGATGATCACCCCGGACAAGCTGAAGGGCAGCCTGGACGACCTGATCGGCATGGACGATATCAAGCAGGAAGTGCTGCACCTTGAAGACATGATCCGCAACCGCGAGGTGTACCAGTCGCACAATATCGACAAGCCGTTCAATGTGATGCTGACCGGTCCTGCCGGCACCGGTAAAACCAAATTGGTCGGCTACCTGGCCAAGCGCCTCGAGATGCCGATGATCTCGGCCTCGGGTTCGGCGCTTGAGTCGGGCTACGTCGGCGGCGGCTCGAAGGCGCTGAACGCCCTGTACCGCAAGGCTTGCGCCAAGGGCAAGTGCATCATCTTCCTGGATGAAGCGCAAAGCCTGTTCATGCCGCGCGGCCGCAGCGACAAGAAATGGGAAGACGACACCGCCAACACCATGCTGGGCCTGCTGGATGGCGTGAAGAGCGACAAGGGCGCGAACGTGATCTGGATCGTCGCCTCGAACTTCGACGACAACACGACCGAGATGGACGAAGCGATGCTGCGCCGCTTCTCGGTGAAGATCAACTTCCGCCTGCCGAACAAGGCCGAGCGCCGCGAACTGCTGCGCAGCTTTTTGGCACGCAAGAAGGAAGGCCTGGTCGATTGGGAAGACCTGAACCTGGACCAGGTGGCCGAGATCACCCAGAACCTGAGCCCGGCGCTGCTGGAAACCGTGGTCGAGCGTGCGAGCATGCTGTCGATCCAGGAAAGGACGATCATCAATACCAATCTGATGTTCCGCGCTTATGAGCGCGCGACCATCGGCTTGACCGACCGTGCGACCACGGCCGAGAAGCACAAGCAGCGCGAGCGCATTGCGCTGCACGAATTGGGGCACTTCTTCATGCAGATCGATCCCCACCTGCGCGCTGGGCTCAGCCTGGCCGAGGTGAAGGAAAAGTCGCACCTGCTCAAGATCAGTACCGAGGCGGTGTCGAAGATCGGCGCGCTGGGTTATGTGCTGCAGTCGGGCGAGGATATGTCGCTGCGCACGCTGGAAGAGCTGGAACGCGATGTGGTCGGCCTGTATGGCGGCGTGGCGGCGGAAGAGCTGTTCTATGGCGCGCGCGGTATTTCGGTCGGCAGCCAGAATGACATCGAGAAGATCACCAAGATGCTCAATCTCATGGTGAGCCGCCTGTCGATGTATTCGCGCTCGAAGATCGATTACAGCCAGTTGCAGCAGGAAGCCAGCGGCGAGCATACCGTGCGGCTGGTGGAAGAAAAGGCCGATGCGCTTTATAGCTATACGCTCGATTCGATCCGCGATTACAAGCTGGTGATGGAATCGCTCAAGGACACGCTGCTCGAGCAGTATGTGCTGTCGAAGGATGAGGTGTTTGCATTGCTGGAAGAGCGTAGCGAGTTGCTGATGCCGCAGTTGCATGGGCACCGGACGGCCAAGTTGACGTTGTGCGAGGACGAAGTCGCGGCTTGATCACCGTCGGCGCTCTGATAGAACCCGTCCCGCGCAAGCCGGATGGGGTTTTGTTTTCTGGAGCATCGTTGCCAGCATCATGCGCGCGTAGCGACATCGGAACTCCCGGATGCTGGCGTGTCGATCCCGGACAGCAGGACTGAATCGTGGCCGCCATAGATTTTCCTGAAACGTAGGTAGCCTGCACCGGCGAGCCACCCTATACGGGTATCCCACGGTTCGCGTCCAGCAGTAGCCATGCGTGGAATCTTCTTCGTTTTCTTGTATTCATCGACGGCCTCTCTCTGCGCCGGGCTCAGGCGATCCGATGCGGCCTCGTAATCCGACTTTCCGGTTGCCGTCGATAGCGCGACTTTCGCCTGCCCCAGCTCACGTCGGGCCTGCCATCCCTGCAATTGCTCGTGTGCCAGTTTTTCGCTGTCTGGGTTCCCTGGCACTAATTTGAACCAGGCGCGCGAGTCGTGGACATAATTGTCGAAAAAGTTCACGATGCAGGGAGGGAGAGAAAACTCATCCTTCCACCATGTCGCGATCTGGAGCCATTCAGCTTCGTGATCATTGCCAAACCCAGGTTGTTGCGACTTGAAGATGGTGCTGACCGCCTTGTTGCGCTTCCAATCGACGAACTTCTTGATCTCGTCTTCGAATTCGAGAGACGCGCTGTACAGGTCGTTTTTGTCGAAGTTGGATGCCCTTGCAAAACTGTCGCTGGATTGCAAAGGGTGTTTGCCACTGATGCGGCGCCAGACGCGCCATTCGATGTACTTGCGTGCTTGCTCGCGCATGATCTCATGGAGTGGGCCGTTCTTGACTTGGCACGATGCAATGTACGCATTGAAGTCCACTATGGTCTTTTTCGTTAATGCGAAGCGATCTTGTGCTTCTTGACCGGCGAGTTCGAGTTTCAGTGGCACGCCGGTCAACCGTGCTGTCTTGTACATCAGGATGAGAGAGATTCTTGCGAGCATGTCATCTCCATTGGGATGGATTCCTCGTCCCTGTTCGCCAGGGCAGTATCCGCAACCGATATCGGAGTGGACGCCTGGCATGACGATTTCTTGGTGTCCAAATACTAGATTTCCGCCTACCGATATCGAATCCACAGGAAAACTGCGCCTTATTTCGTGCGCGGCGACGATATGCAGGCATCGAACATCGTGAGGAATACGCAGGCTATTTTCGATATCCGCCCACGCGCCATGCCCTGTTGTGCCACCCAGCGTATTTCCCACGCCGATGGCTGCGACGGTGTCGAACAAGCCGAGAAAATCGAACTGGACAGGAAACCCGCCGAGCGACATGCCGCCTGCTGCGCCGACTAACTGCGCGTCAAGTTTGCACACGGACTGCAGCCAATTGGTGAAAGCACGTGCCTGGGTTGCGCCGCGCGAGAACCCGAAGATCGAGATGTAAATCGTCTTAACCGTGGCAGGTGCGATCTTTACGGGGCGTCCCGTTGTTCGATCAGGCCAGTGCTGGGCGACGGATTTGTGTAAACGTTGAAGCAACTGCTCGAACACAATTCTTGCGCTGCTATGGGCTGCCGGAGTAAATCCGGTCCGGCCTGCCTTCAACGTCAATCGAGGTTTTTCGCCCGTCATTGCCCTGCGTGTCCATTTGTTCAGGGTGACGCGCTCGAACATTTTGTCCATCTCTGATTGAGGTACCAGCGGAGTTCCCAAGAAGTATCGATGAATGTTATTGATAGCCTGGATCAGAGACCACAGGATTCGCCGCTCGCCCATTCGGCCGCTTGCGCCTCCAGTTCGTTCGTCCAGCCAGTCGGCCATGTCACCTACCTGCTCGAAAGGGGAAGAGACGCCAGGCGCATACACTTTGAAGAAGTGCTGATAAAGCTCCGGGTTTTTTTCCAGTCGGTGTAGGGTGGCAAGACACCTGGCACGCTACGGCCGGGATAGCAGTCATAGAGGCGAGCTATATTGGAGTAATTGTTTCCTTCTTCAGCCTGGATATAGTTATTTTTGGTGCCATCAAAGAAAAATCCGAAGAATAGATTTGTCGTGCAACGCTCTTTTGCGTCGCATATGCGAGGGTTTTCTCTAGCTGCATAGTTTAGAGTGATTTTTTCGCGGTCATCGATGCTGAAAAATTTATCAAAATTAACAGCATTGGTATATTTTTCGTCGACTCCATCGATTAGTCGCATAGTCACGGTTTCGCCTCCATAACATTCTGCAGCCTTTGCTTGCTATGTTTCAAGCCTGCGGCGTAACGAGTTCTGAGTTTTGTCAAATATGTGGGATCGTTAGGGCCAGAGAATTCAGTTAACGATGTAGGGTCGTTTTTCTTTGCATAGTCCCAAGCTTCGCTAACACGTCGTTCAGGTTCATCCTCAAGTTCTCTCAGAAGGGATTGGTATAATTCAACGCCGTGGGCCTCATGTCGTCGATACAATTCCCATCGCTCGCGTCTATATTCAATCGAGGGGATTGGCCAGCCCTTAACGGAGCCTGGCCACTTGGGATGATCAGGCTCGTAATCGCTCGAAACCACTTCTATCCTGCCGTCACTGTGGCGTAGAACCCATATCTCCCCGGGTTCTCCGTCAGCATATTTGGGAACTTCAGCCTCGACGACTTCCTTTATTTGACGCGAAGTCCCACGAGGCGGTCTCTTAGGCCAGTGCTTCGCATGAATTTTTAACTTCAGGCCAGGCTCCCATTTACGCGGCAATACGGCGCAACAACCGATGCCGCCGGCGCCGAACGGATCGATCAATCCGCTGCCGCCACTGATTCTTTCCGGGTTCTCTGGATCCTTGAGGTGGAAGCTGAACGTCTCGGCGGTATGATTTACGCCGTGCAGATTCACGCCGACAGTCTTTTCTTCGCGCGAGTAAAAATAAACCGCCGTTGAAATAATCGCCAGCACGATCAGGAATCGCTTGTTACCACTCATCGCGTTACCGCCCTTTCAATCCGATCGGCACGTGCCGCTTGCCAGCTGGCAAACCTGACCACGGAAGTCGAAGCGGTTTCTGCCTGTCCCTCCCGCCATAGGAATTCGCACCAGTCCAGCATCGCCTGCTCCGTCAATCGCTCTTTTTCTGCCACCTGTAGTGCCAGCGACAGCACCTCAAACCCCTGCAACGCCGGCGCCAGTGGTCCCATGTGACGCTGCATGAACAGCGCTAGCATTTCGTCGATACGACTGTCCTCCACCAGCAAGCCGAACTGCCGCGCATCCAGTGACGGAGACGCCGCAAGGTCCGCATCGGCGCCATCGAGCCGAATCTCTTGCCAGGCCCCGTCGCGCGCGATACAGGCCCAGCTCGTGGCAGGGCCAAGGAGCTGCGCACGCTGCCCTTGATCCAACACATGGACGATCGCAGGAATCCTTCGCGTATCGGCAAAGCGCAAATGAAACCGCTGTCCTTCAGCTTCGATGACGGTCCATGCCGCCATCCTCGCGGCAAGCTGTCTCACATCCTCGTGCGTCTGGATCACGCTGACCATGGGCCAGCCGCTGCAACGGTGCAGCATTCGTTGGACAGTTGAATCCTCCAGATCGAATGGCGTCACGAACGACGACAAGTCCAACGCTTCGTCGCTACACCCCGGAAGCGAGGAAAACAACATGCCTTTCCGATCTGGGTGAATGCCCCGATGCAGCCCAGGAACGAAGGCCCCGTCGATCAGCAAATGCAGCTGCTGTCCTGTCGGCAGTTCCCGTGCACGGACGCATAACCCGTCCATCCACCCAGCCTTGAACGGTTCGATCAGCATCTCATTCCACCATGGTGAACGCCGGCCCCGCAGCCAGCGATTTCTTCAGGCATTCGAGGCAGATACTGCGCGGCAGGGCCGGCATCGGGTATGCCATTTTCTCCGGCCCCAACAGGCTTTTCTTGCCCGCGTGGATCACCAATTTCCCCGGACACTGCACGACGATGTTCCCACCATCGATGGTGATATTGGCGCCGCCCGCCACACTCACGCTGATGCTTTTGGCCGCCACCCAGTCGATATGCGCGTTGGCGCTGACCACATCGACCTCATCCCGCGCCTGTACGGTCACACCATCGAACTGCGCCTGGACATCGATGACATCCTGCGCCGCGATCAACTGCAAACCGGGCTGGCCGGCTTCAATATTCACCGCGCCGCCGAGCGTGCCGATCGCCTGGCCGGCATGTAGCCGCATTGCTGCGCCGGAAATGCATTGCGTGTCTTCTCCACTGACGAGCGAGAAGGTTTCTCCATTGGCGAACTGCAGACTTTGTCCCGCGTCGACGCCAAGTCCATTCGCGGAGGCGACTGCGATCAATGGATCGGACATATGCGGCAAGGTTTCTGACCCGGATTGATCGAGGTCAGGATTGTCGCCCGAGCCTGCCAGGACAGCGTGCATGGCGCGCAAGGGCGGAGCATCACTATCGAGCACGCTGGTACCGGCCTTCATCGCACCAGCGTGCGCCGCCAGCCCCACCGTCTCATGCGCCACTGTCGCACCGTGCAGCGCCCCCACCATCGTCAACACCTGTTCCAGCAAGCCGACGCCGGCATCGTTGGCGCCAGCCGGGTCGCGCGCCGTCGTTCCATGTGCAATCGGAAAGCTCGACACCAGCAGCCCGGCGCCTGCCCGCACCGCCCCATAGGCATCGGTACGCAACTCCGCCCCCAGCCCACGAAAACTGCCGCGATAATTGTCGACAGAGTGGATCAAATGCCCAAGATTGAGTTCGCTCGCAGCATGCGTGCACTTGAGCTGCACGCGGCCCTGCGCATCCGTATCATCGAACAGCAACTGGCTGTAGCCACTGCCACCGAATTCCTTGCTGCGGATGCCCCATTGCGCCGCGCCATTGCGGTGGCCCGCGCTGTCGGCGGACGCCCCATGCCACACCGGGCTGTTGCCACCAGCCAGGTTGCCCTGGCCGGAGCGCGCCTGGTCGTTTGCCCGTTCAAAGGGAGAGGGGCCGGCATGCGCATCGCGCCGCCCGCCAGGCGTCGGGGCGATGCCGCCTTCGCCTTGCCCGTTGTAGAGCGCTCCAACGATGACCGGGCGGTCGATATCGTTTTCCAGGAATTGAACGAGTACTTCTTGCCCGATGCGCGGCAGGAACTGGCACCCCATTCCGCTGCCAGCCGAGCGTTGCGCCACCCGCACCCAGCAGCTCGCATTGCCCTGGTCCTGCCAGTGAAACCGTATCCGCACGCGCCCGAGCCGATCGCAATACAACTCATCCGCACCGTTGGGGCGATCGCTGCCATCCGCGCCGACCACGATCGCGCTTTGCGTACCATGTGCAGTCGGCTTCGCGTGAGTTCGTCCCTCGCTTCCAGCCAGTTGCGGACGCCAGGGTACCTCTGCAGGAATGGCCTCGAAGAAGTTGGCATAGCCGGTAAGACGCGCCTGCTCGATCGCCATGCCGAGTTCGTCCGATCCGCGGCGCGCCATGTCTTGCAGCAGTTCGGGAACAGGACCGAACAGCTCGGCCAGCGCGTGCTGTGCCGAAGGCGGCATATTGTTGATTCCCAGGCTGTCGACGCGCAGGACGGTGAATGCGGCACGGTGAGCCAATCGCTGCAGCGGCACGCCGCTGATGGTCAAGCGTGTCCCGGCGCGCAACGTGCGCACCGTGGAGCGCCCTTGCCACTGCTGTCCGCGTGCTTCGATCCCCTGCATGTGCAGGTCGGCATAGCGCCTTGCCTGATCGCCATTGGCGTAGGCATACTGTCCCGGAATGTCGTATATCTCCAGTTCAGGAAGGTTATCGTTGCGAACAAAGGATGGGGAGTTGCCGCTGACGCTGCGTTTCGACTTGTAGTTCGGGCTGAGCAGCGTGGTGAGCGATGCATGCAGGCGCTGCTCGGATACCAGGGCTTGCACGGAGTCGGATTGCTCGACTGAGCTCGCTCCGTGGTAGCGAATGTCGGCACCGGATGTGTTGCTCGCATCCGCTGGCACGCCGCTGGGCTGGGTGCTATCGGCAAACAGCACCAATCCATGTCCCGTTGCGTCCTGTTCGACCCGCCAGCCAAGGCCTTCCTCGGCCAGCAAGCGACGAACGAAATCGAGATCCGTTTCCCGGTACTGGCAGCAATAGCTGCGCGGTAGCGTACCGGCCATGAATGCATTGACTTCACCGCTCCAGCGCCAGCGTGCAGAAGGTAAGTATGCCGAGAACACCGCATCGACGATGTCGATCACGCGCTTGTCCTGCCACACGCGGCAGTTGCGCACATGGCCCAGGCTCCAGAGCCAGCATGAAACCCGGATGCGGTAGCGCGCTAGGCCGCCATCGCTGCCCAACTGCGCGACCTCGCTGATCTCGCCGGACAAGGGGGACCGCGTGCCATCTGCCAGGCTGAGTTCGAGCTTGGCCGCTTGCCCCAGCAACGATTGCGGATGGATAAACGCGCTGGTAGACAGTGCGATCACGTCGCAGCTGCCCACTTCCTGTATCGCATCCGTGGCGAAGAACGCCTCGACCAGCAGATCGCGCCGCAGCGCGCGGCCTTCACCAATGGTCAGATCGAGCAACCTGCTGGCGCCCGAGTACTCGGCCAAGGTGGACGTGATCTGTTCCCTTGCTGTCGTGGGCATGTCGGAATGTGCTCCAGATAAACTTATCTGGAACACGATATCGGCCCGCCGATATCTAGCTATTGCGCTACGTCATTACAGTCAGCGTGAGTGGCTCAAGCGTGCAATCAATTCCGCATGCTCGGGCCAATGCTGCGCGAGAAAGCCCTGATCTCCCATCTCGAATTCTTCGAACTCGAAGCCTGGCGCGACCGTACAACCTGCCAGTCCAAAGCCTTCAGGATCTTCGCATTCAGCAGCAAACCAGCGTCCAGCAGGAACCAGTACCTGGAAATGCGTGCCCGCATGCCGCAAGGGATTGCCAAGTCTGAGCACGCTGAGTCCGCCATTCGGTTCCAGGACGTAGATTCGAAGCGGCACACCCTCATAAAAATGCCACATCTCATCCGCTTGAATGCGGTGCCAGGCCGACCTCTCCCTTCCGCGGAGAAGGTAGTAGATCGCAGTGGATGCAGAATAAGCGACCGCGCTGCCGGCCTTGCCCACGCGATGTTGACTTCGGTAGGTTTCCTTGAAGTGGCCTCCTTCCGGATGAGGTATGAGCGACAGGAGGGAGATCAGATCTTCTGCATTGGTTTCAAGAGTCATGGCAGGTAGTGATGTTATCGTTTCTGCTTTCACGCGTTGCCCGCATGGGCAAGCGGCCGCATCGTCCCGGCATGAGGGAATTTACCATGACGAAAAGCGGCATAATAGCCGGCCAGTTCCTGGCTGGATCCCGCAATGAACGGCCCTTTCGCCACCACCTGGATATGCTGCGGCTGGCCGGCGTATAACAGCAGGCGCGCGCCATGTTCACCCGCGCGCAAGGCCAGCAGGCTGTCGCCGTCGCCCACGGGCCCGGTCCAGCCCACCGCACCCGTGCCCAATGGCGCGGCCGTGGCGCCGGCCTGTGCCTCGCCGTCGATGCCCACCACGAAGGCGTTATAGGATGCGGGCAGATGCGATGCAAAGGAAGCGCCCGGCGCCAGGCGGATATCGACCAGGGTCACCGGAACCGCATTCAGCGTCGGCGCCGTCGCGGCGCCCGAGGTGCCGCTGTAGACCGTCGCCACCACGCCAGGCGCGGTGTGCACCGGCATCGCGGCGCGGCGCAGGACCTGTACCCGCGGCGGCATATTACGCTGCGCCTCGGGCAGGATCAGCCAGAGCTGGAACAGGCGCATGCCGGTCGAGACCACGGTGTTCTCGGCGTGGACGATACCGCTGCCGGCAGTCATCCATTCGACATCGCCTTCTTCAAGCCGCCCACCGGTATCCTCCATCGTGCCATTGAGCATGAAAGTCACGGTCTCGAGCCCCGCATGGGGATGGGCGCCGCCAAACCCGCCGCCTTCCGTAATATTGTCATCGGCCATCAAGAAAAACGGATCGGTCGCAGCCAGGTCGCCGGGCGGTATCACCAGGGCGGCCTTGTGCCGCTCGCCGTCGAAGCCCGGGCCCAGTGGCGGGATGGCGGTGACACGGTCGATCGATCGTTCGAGCATTAGGCTATTCCTTTACATGGTTCAGGGCGGCCCACGATGGGCGACACCGCAGCAGTCTCCTGCCCATTATTCCGCCTTGGCGGCAGGCGATCTAGCCGTGTGCCGGGGAACCCTGTGTCGCTCGAGGCGGAACCCTCCACCGGGCCTTATTGACGCTGTGCCGGATGCGGCAGCATCCCATCGGCAATATCCAGCATCGCCCGCAGCCGATCCATATGCCGCAGGTCGTGGTGGTAGCCCACCCAGATATCCCGGTTCGGCGGCTGATCGGGCATGTCGATCCGCTGCAATCCGGCGACCGCATCGCCAAGCGGCCTTGGCAACACCGCAATGCCCATGCCGTGCAGGCACATTTGTGCCTGGACGGCCCGGCTGGTGCTGGTGAAGACGCGCCGTGACGATGGAAACCTGTCGAGCAGCCAGGCCACATCGGGAAAGTGCGACTGCGCCGTATTCATGAGGATCAGCCCCACCGACGCCGGGTCGTCCTGCATCGCAGATGCGGTCGCGGCCGAGCCATACAGACCGTAGGAAATGCTCATCAGCCGGCGCTGGACGATGTCCGGTTCGCTGAAAGGGACGAGGCGAAACGCTACATCGGCCTCGCGGCGTGACAGGTTCAGCAACCGGTAGCTGGCGATCACCTCCGGCACGACGGCCGGATGGCGGCGCGTCAATTCGGCCAGCACGGGCGCCAGCACATAGCCGGCAAACCACTCGGCCGACGATATCCGCAAGATGCCCTCGAGGCGTTCGTCGTTGCCCGCCAGCCGCCTTTCCATGGCCAGCGCCGAGTTTTCCATGGATTCCGCCAGCGCCAGTACGGCGTCCCCGGCATCGGTGAGCACCAGCCCATCGCTGGTCCTGCGCAGCAGCGGCTGCTGCGCCTCCTGTTCGAGCGCCTTGATGCGGCGGCCCACGGTCGGATGGCTCACACCCAGGGTCCGGGCTGCTTCGCCAAACGATCCGCCGCGTACTACCGCCAGGAAGATGCGGACGTCACTCCATTCCATATCGTCTGTGTCCGTTCAAAAATGTACGTCAAAGATACATGAATGGCAGTTCACGGACAACTTTGTACGCGGCATCATGGACGCTTTCACTGCGCTGGTCCATGCCGGGCCAGCCTCATCCGGGATTCTCAAGACATGAACAAGCTCAAAGACAAGGTCGCCATCGTGACGGGCGCATCCAAAGGTATCGGCGCCGGCATTGCCCGCCAGCTCGCAGCCGATGGCGCAAAGGTAGTCGTCAATTACGCATCGAGCAAGGCAGGCGCCGACGAGGTCGTCGCCAGCATCGAAGCCGCTGGCGGGACAGCCGTGGCGGTGGGCGCCGACGTCACCATCAAGGAGGAAGTCGAAGCGCTGGTCGGGGCGGCAATCGACCGGTTCGGGCGGCTGGACATCGTGGTCAACAACTCCGGCATCTACCAGTTCGCCAGGATCGAAGAGACCACCGAAGAACGCTATCGCAAGCAGTTCGACATCAACGTCCTCGGTCCGCTGCTGGTCGTTGGCGCCGCCGCGCCGTACCTGGGCGCGGGCGCCAGCATCATCAACATCAGTTCCAACGTCACGCACGTGCATCCGGCCGAAAGCGCGATCTACACCGGCACCAAGGGCGCGATCGACGCCATCACCGGCGTGCTCGCGCGCGAACTCGGCCCGCGTGGCATCCGCGTCAACGCCGTGAGCCCCGGCCTGATCGAGACCGAAGGCACCCACACTGCCGGGGCGATGGGATCCGACTTCCAGACCTGGAACGAAGCCCAGACCCCGCTCGGCCGCGTCGGCCAGGTGCAGGACATCGCGCCGATCGTCTCCTATCTCGCGTCAAGCGACGCCGGCTGGGTGACGGGCGAGATCATCCTGGGCTCGGGCGGCATGCGCTGAGAGGCCAGCGCCGGGCGTTCTCAGTGCAGCGCCGACTCGTGCGCGCGCAGCGTCTCCAGCACATGCCGCGTCATGCTGCTGGCCAGCTCCTCCTCGCCGACGAACACCCGGCCGCCCGTCTCGGCCCGCAGCAATTCTGCTTCCTGGTCGTTATGCGTGCGTACCACGCAGCGGATCGACGGATTGAGCGCCTTCGCGATCTCGACCATCTTGCGCACGTCGAAGGTATCCGGCGTGGCGATCACCAGCATCGCGGCCTTGTGGATATGCGCCTGGATCAGCACCGCCGGTTCAGCCGCATTGCCCACCACCGCCGGAATGCCGCGCTGGCGCGCCTGCTCGACCAGTTCGCGGTGCTGCTCGGCCAGCACGAAATGGATGCCGCGCGCCGTCAGGACATCAGCGATGCGCCGTCCAACCCGGCCAAAGCCCACCAGCACCACCTGGTTGCTGAGCTTCTCGCGCGAGGTCGTCATCGGCAGTTCGGCCAGCGGGTCGGCCGGGCGTTCCAGCTTGCGCGCCAGGTGCATCAGGTGGTCTTGCTTGCCCAGCCAGCGCTGCGCCGGCTCGATCGACGAGAACACCAGCGGATTGAGCGCGATCGAGATGATGGCCCCGCCAAGTATCAGGTTCTGCCCCAGCTCCGGCAAGAGGCCAAGCTGCATCCCGAGCGCCGCCAGGATGAAAGAAAATTCCCCGATCTGCGCCAGGCTGGCCGACACCGTCAGCGCGGTATTGAGCGGATAGCGCAGCGCCAGCACCAGCACGAAGGCGGCCAGCGACTTGCCGACCACGATCACCAGCACCACGCCCAGCACGTGCAGCGGATTGTCGACCAGGACCATCGGATCGAACAGCATGCCGACCGAGACGAAGAACAGCACCGAGAACGCATCGCGCAGCGGCAGCGATTCCTCGGCCGCGCGGTGGCTCAGCTCCGACTCGCGCAGCACCATGCCGGCGAAGAAGGCGCCCAGCGCGAACGACACGCCGAACAGGCTCGACGACGCATAGGCGATGCCGACCGCCGCTGCGACCACCGACAGCGTGAACAGCTCGCGCGAGGCGGTCCTGGCCACGCGCCACAGAAACCACGGAAACACCTTGCGCCCGACGATCAGCATGAAGGCGATGAAGCCGCCCACCTGCAGCAGGGTCATGCCCAGCGCTGGCCACAGCTCGGCGCCGGCGTCGCCCTTGCCGCCCAGCGGGCCGGCGATCGCCGGCAGCATCACCAGCACCAGCACCATGACCAGGTCTTCGACCACCAGCCAGCCGACCGCGATGCGCCCGTTCATCGAATCGAGCACGCCGCGCGCCTCCAGCGCGCGCAGCAGCACCACGGTGCTGGCCACCGACAGCGCCAGTCCGAACACGATGCCCGCGCCCAGGCTCCAGCCCCACCACCACGACAGCGCCATGCCCATCCCGGTGGCCACGCCGATCTGCAGCAGCGCGCCGGGCAGGGCGATGCGGCGCACGTCGAGCAAATCCTTCAGCGAGAAGTGCAGCCCGACCCCGAACATCAGCAGCATGACCCCGATCTCGGCCAGCTGCGAGGCCAGGCCGATGTCCGCCACGAAGCCCGGCGTGGCCGGCCCGATGAAGACGCCGGCGGCCAGGTAGCCGACCAATGCCGGCAGCTTGAGGCGCACGGCCAGCATGCCGAACATCAGGCCGAAGCCGAGGGCGGCGGCAATCGTGGTGATGAGACTTAATTCATGGTGCATCGTGGAAGGACGCTCTATCAGGTTAGAATTTCTTTAGTATAAGTGAGCAGTATGTACAGGCTGTAAAAACATTGGAGATTACTGATGGGCCGAACCGCATACATCGCCGGCGTGGGCATGATCCCCTTCGCCAAGCCGGGCGCCAGCAGCCCTTATCACGAGATGGGCGCCGCCGCCGTGCGCGCCGCCTTGCAGGACGCCGGCCTGTCCTATGCCGAGGTGCAGCAGGCCTACGCCGGCTATGTCTACGGCGACTCCACCAGCGGCCAGAAGGCGCTGTACGGCGTTGGCATGAGCGGCATCCCGATCGTCAACGTCAACAACAACTGCGCGACCGGTTCGACCGCGCTGTTCCTGGCGCGCCAGGCGATCGAAGGCGGCGCCGCCGACTGCGTGCTGGCGCTGGGCTTCGAGCAGATGAATCCAGGCGCCCTGGGCTCGGTCTTCGGCGACCGGCCGGCGCCATTCGACGCCTTCGATGCCGTCACCGACCGCCTGGTCGGCAAGCCCGAGATCCCGCTGGCGCTGCGCTACTTCGGCGGCGCTGGCCTGGCCCATATGGAAAAATACGGCACGCCGTTGAACGCCTTCGCCCGCATCCGCGCCAAGGCCAGCCGCCACGCGCTGAACAATCCGCTGGCGCTGCTGCGCAAGAAGCTGAGCGAACAGGACGTGCTCGACGCGCCCGCGATCTGGCCCGGCGTGATGACCCGCCTGATGGCGTGTCCGCCGACTTGCGGTGCGGCCGCCGCGCTGCTGGTGTCGGACGACTTCGCGCGCCGCCACGGCCTGCGCCGCGACGTCCACATCGCCGCCCAGGCGATGACGACCGACCGCCCCGGCACCTTCGACAGCGACGATATGATGCGCCTGGTCGGCTACGACATGAGCCGCGCGGCCGCCCACCAGGTCTACGAGCAGGCCGGCATCGGTCCCGACGATCTCGACGTGGTCGAGCTGCACGACTGCTTTGCCCACAATGAGCTGATCAGCTATGAGGCGCTGGGCCTGTGCCCGGAGGGCGGTGCCGACCGTTTCATCCGCGAGGGCGACAACACTTATGGCGGCAAGGTCGTCACCAATCCATCCGGCGGCCTGCTGTCGAAAGGCCACCCGCTGGGTGCCACGGGTCTTGCCCAATGCTTCGAGCTGACCCACCAGCTGCGCGGCAGCGCCGGCGCGCGCCAGGTCGAGGGCGCACGCATCGGCCTGCAGCACAACCTGGGCATCGGCGGGGCCTGCGTCGTGACCTTGTACCGCAACTAGCGTCACCGGCGCAGGAAGTGCGATAGCATTGGCATATTGTCATTGCCGAGCTAATGCGCATGGAAAAACAGGATGAACTGCGCCGTTCCAAACGAATCGCCCTCGGCTTCTTCGTGGGCGCGGCAGCGCTGTTTGTACTCAGCCTGCTGTTGCCGTACACCTGGTGGACCGGCCTGCTGCGCGCCTTTTCCGAGGCCGCCATGGTCGGCGCGCTGGCCGACTGGTTTGCCGTCGTCGCCTTGTTCCGGCGCGTGCCGATCCCCTTCGTCTCGCGCCACACCGCCATCATCCCCAGCAACAAGGACAAGATCGCCGACAACCTGGCGCTGTTCGTGCGCGAAAAATTCCTCGACACCGATTCGATCGTGGGCCTGATCCGGCGCCACGATCCGGTGCAGAAGGTGGCCGAGTGGCTGGTCAAGCCGGCCAATACCGAGTTGATGGGCGCCCACCTGGTGCGCGCCGCCACCTTCATGCTCGACTTTATCGAAGACGCGGCGGTGCAGAACTTCATCCGTCGCGGCGTGCACACGATGGTGAAAAGCGTCGACCTGTCCCGGTCGAGCGGCGCCATCCTCGAGAGCCTGACCCGCGGCAGGCGCCACCAGGAACTGCTCGATGAAGGCATCCGCCAACTGGCGCAGCTGCTCGACAACGCCGATACGCAGGACTACATCGCCCAGGGCATCGTCGAATGGCTCAAGGAAGATTACGCCTTCATCGAGAAGATGCTGCCGTCGGACCTCATCGGCCGCAAGGGCGCCGATATCGCGGCGCGCCTCGCCGCCGGCGTATTGAACAAGGTCGCGGCCGATCCCGAGCACCCGCTGCGCCATCGCTTCGACGACTACGTGGCCGGCTTCATCGAGCGCCTGAAGGGCGATCCGGCCTTCCTCGCCAAGGCGGATGACGTCAAGCGCTACCTGCTCGAAGACGAGACCCTCAACGGCTATCTCGGTTCGCTGTGGGCCGAGCTGAAGGCCTGGCTCAAGCGCGACCTGGAAAGCGACGACTCCAAC
This sequence comes from Massilia sp. HP4, assembly GCF_005222695.1. GTDB lineage: Bacteria > Pseudomonadota > Gammaproteobacteria > Burkholderiales > Burkholderiaceae_D > Telluria. The sequence goes on from NZ_STGG01000048.1 coordinate 252,604, forward strand.
CTGCGCCGCCGCATCGTCGCCATGGGCGCCTGGATCGGCAAGGTGCTGAGCGAAGACCCGGCATTGCGCCAGTCGCTGCACGACAACCTGGAAGCCGCCGCGCGCGGCGTGGCGCCCGAATTTGCGGGCTTCCTGACGCGCCACATCGCCGACACCGTCAAGCAGTGGGATGACCGCGAGATGTCGGCGCAGATCGAACTCAATATCGGCAAGGACCTGCAATACATCCGCATCAACGGCACCATCGTGGGCGGCATGATCGGCGTGACCTTGTACCTGCTGTCCCATTTGCCCGATCTACTCAACTGAAGGACCCACCATGCACACGCTCGCACTGAACGACTGGCTGGCCGCCCACCCCGAGGTCGAGCGCATTCCCGAACGCGACCTGTACGTGGTGGCGCGCTACATGATCCCGATCGACGCCAACCTGGCCCAGGGTTGCCTCGAGGCGTCCGGCATCCCGGCCATGCTGGCCGATGCGCATTTGATGCAGACCGACCTGCTGCTGGCGCCGGCGCTGGGCGGGGTACGCCTGCTGGTCGATGCGCAGCACGTGCAGCATGCTTATTCGGTGCTCGAAGCGCTGGCGCGCGGCGACTATGCGCTGGATGAACATGCGCCGGACGGCGAGTGGAGCAAGGCTGGGTAGGCTGCGCGCGAGCGTTGGGTGGCGCACCAAGCGATGGTAGCCAGCGGCGTAGGCTATGGTTTCGTGCATCGACAGGAGAACCATCATGCCCCAAGGCGATAAATCGTCGTACACCGACAAGCAGAAGCGACAGGCCGAGCACATCGAAAAAGGCTATGAAAAGAAGGGCGTCGGCAAGAAGGAAGCAGAGCGCCGCGCCTGGGCCACCGAGAACAAGATCTCGGGCGGCGGCAAGAAGCACTGACGCGCGCGGCTCAGGCAGGGCAGGCGCCCGGTGCCAGTGGGCACAGACCAGGCCCGCGCGCAAAGCCCGCAGCCGGCCATGGTGCGACCTTGCTGATCCTGGGATTCACCGTCATGGAACTAGTGTTTGGCGTCGCGCCGCTGCCGCCGACGCGCCTTGTCTCGTCCAGGCCGCGTGGCATTCGCCACGCATAATGTCGGGGCGGCTCGATCCCTAATCGTCATGGAACGATATTGCTACCGTATGATCGATGTTCCAATATAACCATCGCTAACCCATGAAACTCACGCCAGCCACACGCACTGCAGCCATCATGCTGCTCATCTTTCTTGTCTGGCTGATTGCATATCCGGTGGCGCGAACTCTGCCGGATGCAACCTTTAACGATCCGTTCGAAAAGGTGTTCAACGGCCTGAATGTGTTGTTCACGGCGCTGGCCTTCGGCGGCGTGGTCATCGGCCTGCTGCTCCAGGTCGAGCAGACCGGGGAGGCAAGGCGCGAAGAGATCGAACGCTCGATCTTCGAGCTCTTCCAAGCCTTTACCAGTCTCGAATTCCAGCACGTGAAGGACAGTTCGTTCCGAGCCCTGCTCGCGGCAGTGAAGGATCGCGACTATGCGCAATTCCTGGCCAGCCGCCTGTTCGTGGTCGAACAGCTTGCGCTGCCTGCCGGCTCGCTGGGCATATTACGAGAGCTCCACGATGCAAAGCGCGGCATGTCGGACGAGGAACTTGTTCATGCAGATCGCGCGGATCGGCTCATGCTCGACAATATGCTGAATTTCTTCGCCATGCTGGCCCAACGTAAATCTTCGGCCACCGTGATCAAACACTGCGATTTCGCCTACGACTGGTGGCGTCCCGTCCTGTGGATGCTCGGCCAGTTGCAGCAGGAGCGCTACCAGGCATCGCCGCAGATTCAGACGTACTGCAAGAATCAGCTAATCACGGTGACGCTCGTGGCACTGGACCAGGTATATGGGCACACGCCGCTCGGTACGCGCGAGGAAGTCTGGGATTATGTGACGACCCATCCGAAGCTGCTGGCCTTTGGATTGGACCCGCGGTTCGCGCAACGCTGAAACAACAACGGCCCGGTTCGCGAGAACCGGGCCGTCGTGCGTAGCATGGTGGTGATAGGTGGACTTGAACCACCGACCCCAGCATTATGAGTGCTGTGCTCTAACCAGCTGAGCTATATCACCTGAAACTGACAAAAGCAAAAATGGCTTGACTCGTTGGAGAGCCAAGCCATTCGCTTGGAATTCTTGGTGGTGATAGGTGGACTTGAACCACCGACCCCAGCATTATGAGTGCTGTGCTCTAACCAGCTGAGCTATATCACCGCAACGACCAATATTATCGGGCGCGGCCGGGTGCGTGTCAAGATCGCGGCGTGTTTCGCGCCGAAAAATGTCGCATCGATGTCATTTACTTAACGTGGCCAGGTGGGCCAGCATCGCGCCCGCCGGATCGGCCCCGAGACAATCGATCACGATCCGGTCCGGCATCGCGCGCAGCCAAGTGATCTGGCGCTTGGCCAGTTGGCGGGTGGCGATGATGCCCAGTTCACGCAGCTCGGCGCGATTGATATTGCCGTCCAGGTAATCCCAGGCCTGGCGATAACCGACGCAGCGGATCGATGGCAGCGAGGGCGAAAGGTCGCCGCGCGCGCGCAGGCGCGCCACTTCCGCCACCAGTCCTTCGTCATCGCGATCGCCCAGCATCTGGTCGAAGCGCAGCGCGATGCGCTTGTGCAGCACGGCGCGGTCCTCGGTTTCGAGGCCGAACGACACCAGCTCGAACGGCAGCGCGGGCTTGGCGCGGCGCGCCAGCAGGGCCGACATCGGCTGGCCCGACAGTTCGAAAATCTCCAGCGCGCGGTTGATGCGCTGGGCGTCGTTCGGCGCCAGGCGGGCCGCGGTGATCGGGTCGACCGCGCGCAGTTTCTCGTGCATGCCGGGCCAGCCGATGCGCGCGGCCTCTTCTTCGATCGCGGCGCGCACGTTCGCATCGGCCGTCGGCAAATCATCCAGGCCGTCGACCAGGCCCTTGAAATACATCATTGTGCCGCCCACCAGCAGCGGCAGCTTGCCGCGCGCCGTGATGTCGGCCACCAGGCGGATGGTGTCGTTGCGGAACTGCGCCACCGAATACGCTTCGAGCGGATCGAGGATGTCGATCAGGTGATGCGGCACGGCGGCCAGTTCGGACGGCAGGGGCTTGGCGGTGCCGATGTCCATGCCGCGGTAGACCAGGGCCGAATCGACCGAGATGATTTCGCACGGCGTCGCGTGCGCGATGCGCAGGGCGCTGGCGGTCTTGCCGGACGCGGTCGGGCCCATGATGGCCACGGCCATTGGCTTTTTCACTTGAGTCATCACTGGCCGCGCAAGAACAGTTTGTCGAGCGCGGAGATCTCGAGCTGGACCCAGGTCGGGCGGCCGTGGTTGCACTGGTCGGCGCGTTCGGTGCTTTCCATCTGGCGCAGCAGCGCATTCATCTCGGGCACGGCCAGGATGCGGTTGGCGCGCACCGCGGTGTGGCAGGCGAGGGTGCCGAGCAATTCGTTGCGGCGCTCGATCAGCACGCGCGAGCCGCCGTATTCGCGCACGTCGCGCAGCACGTCGCGCGCCAGCGTTTGCGCGTCGGCGTTCTTGAGCAGGGTCGGCACGCTGCGCACTGCCAGGGTGGTCGGCGACAAGGCTGCGATGTCGAAGCCCAGCGCCTTCAGGGTGTCCTGGTGCTCGGTTGCGGTCGCGACTTCGACCGCGTCGGCATAGAAGGTCACCGGGATCAGCATCGACTGCACCTGCATTTCCTGGCCTTGCGCCTGGGCGTCGAGGGCGTTCTTGATCTGCTCGTACAGGATGCGTTCGTGGGCCGCGTGCATGTCGACCAGCACCAGGCCGCGCGTGTTCTGGGCCAGGATGTAGATGCCGTGCAGCTGGGCCAGCGCGAAGCCGAGCGGGAAGTCGTCGTTCGACAGCGGGCGGTCGGAGGCCGACAGCGGCACGTCCATCGGGCCGGACGAAGGCGCCGACACCGTGGTCGCCGCATCCGACTTGAACAGCGCGCCGTACGCCTCGGTACGCTGCGCCACGCCGCCGCTCGTCGAAGGATCATCCCATCGGCTGCCAGCCGGGTAGGGCGATGGCGAGAAGGTCGACAGTTGCGCGCCGAACGAGGTCTGCTCGTGCGGCCGCATCTGCGGCGTGGATGGCGATTGCGACAACTGCCACAACGGCGTGCCGCTCGCCCGCACCTCGGCCGCCGTGACCGGCGCCGGCACGCTGCCATGCGCGGTGGCCGAGGTCTGGGCCAGCGTGCGCTGCACCGCATGGAACACGAACTGGTGCACCGCACGGCTGTCGCGGAAGCGCACTTCGATCTTCGACGGGTGGACGTTGACGTCGACCAGCGCCGGATCGAGATCCAGCGACAGCACGTAGGAGGGGTAGCGGTCGCCGTGCAGCACATCCTGGTAGGCAGCGCGCACCGCGTGCAGCAATACCTTGTCGCGCACGAAGCGCCCGTTCACGTAGAAGAACTGGCCGTCGGCGCGCGCCTTCGAGGCCGTCGGCAGGCCGATGTAGCCGTGCAGGTGCAGCGGGCCGGCCGCTTCGTCCAGTTCGAGCCGCGCCTCGGCGAAATCGCTGCCCAGGATGTGGGCGCTGCGCTTGGCCGCCTCGCTCACGTTCCAGTGGTCGATCGTGCGGCCGTTGTGCGACAGGCTGAAGGCGACGTCGGGGCGCGCCAGCGCGATGCGGCGCACGACCTCGGCGCAGTGGCCGTATTCGGTCTGCTCGGATTTCAGGAATTTGCGGCGCGCCGGGGTGTTGAAATACAGGTCTTGCACGTCGATCGTGGTGCCGAAGGCGCCGGACGACGGCGCCACCGTGCCTTCGTGCGAGCCGACGATTTCGTAGGCATGGGCGGCATCCGGCGTGCGCGAGGTGATGCGCACCGAGGCCACCGAGGCGATCGAGGCCAGCGCCTCGCCGCGAAAGCCCAGGGTGCCCACGTTCTCGAGGTCGTGCAGCGACGAGATCTTGGACGTCGCATGGCGCGCCAGCGCCAGCGGCAGCTGCTCCGGCGCGATGCCGCGGCCATTGTCGGTGATGGCGATGCGCTTGACGCCGCCTTCTTCCAGGCGCACGGTGATCTGGGTCGCGCCCGCGTCGAGCGCGTTTTCCAGCAGTTCCTTGACGACGGCCGATGGCCGCTCGACCACTTCGCCGGCGGCGATCTGCGAGATGAGCTGGTCGGGTAGCTGCTGGATGGGACGGTGGGTCGGGGCTTGGGCATTCATGCCCCGATTATATCGCGCAGTCACGGTCTGCAATCGGGCCGCTGGATCGTCAGCGGCTCATTGCTGCTCGCGCACGGGAATCGGCACATTGCACAGGTCGATCGCGCCGGCCGCGACCTTGGTCCACGGGCCGCCGCGGTTGCGCTGGGCCTCGATCACGGCCTGGAAGGCGGCGCTTTCGGTGCGCATCACCTCGAGCTTGCTGCGTTCAGGCAGCGGCACATCGGCCGCCAGCCGCACGCTGGCGATCGGCGTGCGTTGCCCGGCCTTGTCGTAGAAGCCGGCCGCCGCCGTCCCGCGCGGCATCACGGTCAGGAGCGGCATGCCGGCCACGATGCGGCCGACCACGGTGATATTGCGGTCCAGGTGGCGCGGCGCGTGGCCGATCACGGTGTACAGCTGCGAGCCGTTGCCGGTATCGGACCCTTCGTCGCGCGCCACGCCGACCATTGCATAGCAGTGCGGCAGCCAGGTCTGTCCGGCTTTCGGATCGCGCGCGACCGGGAAGCCATTCACGTGGCCGACCTGCGGCGCGTAGACGTCGCGTTCCTTCAGCAGCGTGAACTGGCCGGTGCCCTTGACCGGCACGGTGAATTCGGCGTCCACCGTCTTGGCGGCCTTGAACGGGCGCGGCGTTTCTTCGTCCGGATCGCCCCACTGCACCACGAAGCCATCTTGCGCGCGCATGATCCACAAGCCATCGAAATAGCGCTCGCGCACCAGTGCGCGGATATTGGCGGCGGCCTTCGGGGCGAAGCTCGGGGCCAGCTCCAGGACGACGCGGCCGGTAGGCAGTTCCAGGTACAGCGTGTTCTCGGGATCGAGGGGCCGCCAGTCGCCCGGCTTGGAGGCCTTGACCACATCCGCCACTGAAGGCTTGGGCGGCAATTCCTTGGCAGGCTTGGCCGGGGCCGCACTGGCACCATTGGCAAACAGGGCCAGCAGCGCGGCGCCGATGGTTGCGTGGATCGTGGTCGCTGCCTTCATGGGGTTCTCCGTTTGAATTGTGTGTATCAGGCAATTGTAGTCGAGCACGGACGCTCCGCGATCTTTACGAGCATGGCGGGCGCCTGCGGCTCGATAGTTGACAATTGGTGTAAATAAGCTGGCAAAAGGCGCACATTCAGCGTCTTTTGTTGCTGCAGCGCACTCAAGTTAGCTGCGCCGGGTCCGATAAGCATAGGGTAAGCACATTATCTGGAACCCCATGCGTAACCTGATCGCACTATTCGCCCTGAGCCTGGTCACGGCCATGGCGAATGCGAACGATGCAGCTCCCACGACCAAGCCTGCGGCCGAGAAGCCCGCGGCCATCGCCTCGATCAAGCCGAACCTGCGGCCGACCGCGGCCACCCCTGCTGCCGCCCAAAAATCCGAAGAAGATGCCGAGGTCGACCTGTCCGTTCGCATCGCCGAAAAGCTGGCCGAGTTGCGCGCCAAGCAAGCCCTGCGCGCCGAGGACGCCGCCCGTGCGCGCCGCGCCAGCGAGGCCCGCCGCAAGAAGGAAGCCGCCGCAGCGGCTGCTGCCGCCGCCGAAGCCGCCAAGCCGAAGAACGGCACCCACTGGACCTATGAGGGCGAGTTCGGCCCGGAGAACTGGTCGAAGATCAATACCGCCTGGGCGTCCTGCAATACCGGCAACCGCCAGTCGCCGATCGACCTGCGCGACGGCATCAAGGTCGACCTGGAACAGATCGCCTTCGACTATCACCCGAGTTCGTTCAACGAGATCGACAATGGCCACACGATCCAGGTGAATGTCGCTGGCGGCAATTTCCTGAGCGTGGGCGGCACGACTTACGAGCTGCAGCAATTCCACTTCCACCGTCCGGGTGAAGAGCGCATCAATGGCAAGGGCACCGAGATGGTCGTGCATATGGTGCACAAGAGCTACGACAACAAGATCGCCATCCTGGCGGTGCTGCTCGAGCGTGGCGACGCCAATCCGATGATCCAGACCGTGTGGAACAACCTGCCGCTGGAAAAGCACATGACGGTCACGCCGTCGATCGTGCTCGACGTCAACGAGATCCTGCCGGCACGCCGCGATTACTTCACCTATATGGGTTCGCTGAGCGAGCCGCCGTGCACCGAGAACGTATTGTGGATCGTGATGAAGCAGCCGATGACGGCCTCGCCCCAGCAGATGGCCCTGTTCTCGCGCCTGTATCCCTTCAATTCACGGCCGGTACAGCCGAGCAATGGGCGGATGGTCAAAGAATCGATGTAAAAAATAAACAAGCGGGGTCAGGTCTGACATTCGGACACGGCCTCTGCAATGACCTTTCGTGACACAGTCCAGGTCGTGTCCAAATGTCAGACCTGACCCTGGTTTTACAGTCGAGACAGCATATTGTCAGGAAATGCGATACCGGCCTTCCCACACTGCGCCCGGCGCCAGCTCGATCGGCGTCAACTGCGCCGGTTCGATGCACACGAAACGCTGGTACTCGTCGTCTTCCATGTCCGCCAGCGCCGCCGTATCCGCCGCGCCCGGATTCCACACCACGGCGTCCAGGAAACCTTCCTGCTCCAGCTTGAGCACGCGGGCCCAGGTACCCAGCGTGATGCCTTCGCCCACATTCTCATAGACCACGTCGAGCTTGTCCGCGATCGACAGCGTGCCCGCTTCCAGCCCCTCGATCCGCACGTCGGCCAGGTGCGGCACCAGGTGATAGGTATGCAGCGCCGCCGCGAACGGGAAGGGCGCATCGCCCGTATTGCGCACGCTGAACGCCATGTCGAGCTGGTTGGCGCGCACGGACACGCGCAGCACCAGCGCGAAACGGTGCGGCCAGGCAGACGACGTCGCCGCTGGCAGATCGGCGGCGGTCAATCCAAACTCCGCCCATGCCGCGCCATCGTCGACGCCATGCTGTTCCAGGCGCCACGGGCTCACGCGCGCAAATCCATGCCGCATGCCATCCCCGCGCTCGGCGAACTGGGGAAAGATGACCGGCACGCCGCCACGGATCGCGCGGCTGCCGTCGAGGGCCGAACGGGTGCTGAGGAACATGCGCTCGCCGCCATCCGCGCCATGCCATGACACCAGATGGCCGCCGTACAGGGTGACGACGGCGCTGGCGCCGTCCGGCGCCGTGATGCGAATCGCGGGCAGTTGCCCGAAGATGATGTTTTCCATGATGGATGTCCGGCTCAGGTCTGGCGGCTCTTGGCCATGGGCGGGTTGTCGGCGAAATAGCGGCGAATGCCATTCGTGATCGCATTGGCCAGCTGTTCCTGGTAGGCGTTGTCGTTCAGGCGCGCTTCTTCTTGTGGGTTCGAGATAAAGGCGGTCTCGACCAGGATCGAGGGAATGTCAGGCGCCTTCAGCACGGCAAAGCCGGCCTGCTCGACCGAGGCCTTGTGCAGGCGGTTGATGCCGCCGATTTCCTTGAGCACCGCCTTGCCCAGTTTCAGGCTGTCGTTGATCTGGGCCGTGGTCGACAGGTCGAACAGCACGCTGGCCAGGTGCTTGTCGGCGGTGCCGGTCAGATTGGCGCCGCCGATCAGGTCGGCCTTGTTCTGGTCATTGGCCAGCCAGCGCGCCGCGCTCGAGCTGGCGCCTTTTTCGGACAGCACGAACACCGACGAGCCGCGCGCCGTCGGCGAGATCCAGGCGTCGGCGTGGATCGAGACGAACAGGTCGGCCTGCACCTTGCGCGCTTTTTGCACTCGGGTGCCGAGCGGCACGAAATAATCGCCGTCGCGGGTCAGCATCACCCGGGTATTCGGCATCTGCTCGAGCTTGGACTTGAGGCGCTTGGCCACGGCCAGCACGATGTCCTTCTCGCGGCTGCCCTTGGCGCCGATCGCGCCCGGATCCTCGCCGCCATGGCCCGGGTCGAGGGCGATGGTGATCATGCGCGCCACCTTCTGGGCAGGCTGGGGGGCCGCGCTGCGCGTTGGCGGCGGTTGCACCGCCACCGCCGGCGCGGTGCCCTTCAGTGCCGACATCTCGGCTTCCAGCTTGGCGATCGCATCCGGGCCGGCATTCGGCTGGGTGCGCGGCGCGGCCGGCGGCGGCGCCGGCACCTGCACCGGCGGCGTGCCGGTCGTGGCAGGATTGGGCGAGGCGGGCGCCCCGGCCACCGGCGTGCTGGCCACCGGATCGCCCAGGGCCGGCTGGTCGGCGGCCAGGGTCGTGGTCGGGCCCGGGCTCCAGTCGCCTTGTTCGATCAGGACGGCGATCGGGTCGACCGGGGCGGCCGGATACAGGTCGAACACCAGACGGTGCTGGTAGCCGGCCACCGGGGCCAGCGTAAACACCTGCGGCCTGATCTCGGCCTTCAGGTCGAACACCAGGCGCACCACGTTCGGCCGGTTCTGGCCGACACGTACCTGCTTGATGTAGGGATCGTTCGGTTCGATCTTGGCCACCAGGCTCTTGAGCGTATTGCTCAGGGCCAGGCCGTCGATATCGACCACCAGGCGCGGTGGATCGGGGATCAGGAAGTGTTCGGCCTTGAGGTCGGTGTCGTTTTCCAGCGTCACCCGGGTATAGTCGGGAGCGGGCCAGACGCGCACGGCCATGATTTCATTGGCGTTGGAAGACAGCGGAATGACGGACAGCAGCAGCGTACCGCCGGCCTTGAGCAGGACACGGCGGCGCGAGGAAGCAGGCGTCACGCGGGCGGCTGGGGCGGCAGAAGGGGAGCGAGACGGTCGAGGCATAGCAGGCCTAATTCGGACAACGCCTGCAATTCTACATCACGGCCGGGCCCGCTAACGTTGAGCAAGACACGCAAGTCGGGCGGCGGCAACACCGGATCGCCTTTTTCGGGCCACTCGACGATGCACACATTGCGCCCGTCGAAGTCCTCGCGAAAGCCGGCATCCAGGAATTCTTCCGGGCTCGACATGCGGTACAGGTCGTAGTGGATCACGTTCAATTGTTTGTCATCGAGTATCACCCGATACGGTTCCGACAAGGTATAGGTCGGGCTCTTGACGGTGCCGGCGTGGCCCGCCGCCCGCAGCAGCGCGCGGGTGAGGGCGGTCTTGCCGGCGCCCAGGTCGCCGTGCAGGTAGATCACCAGGCCCGGTTGCAAGGCGCGCGCCAGGGCGGCGCCGAGGGCGGTGGTTGCGGACTCGTCCGGCAAATAGCGCTGCAAGTGCGATTTAAAAGGCTGCATCGAATAAAATAGCGAGTTGTCTTGCGTTGTACTTCTTGCGGTATGCCTACTTCTCCCATCCCTGCCCCCGACCTGCCCCAGCTTGCGCGCGCCATCAAGGCGTGGGGCAAGGAACTGGGGTTTGCCGACGTGCGCATCGCCGACGTCGACCTGGGGCACCTGGAGGCCGGCCTGCAAGCCTGGCTGGACGCGGGCTACCACGGCGAGATGGATTATATGGCAAGCCATGGCATGAAGCGTGCCCGTCCCGCCGAACTGGTGCCGGGCACGGTGCGCGCCATCGTGGCGCGCATGGATTACCTGCCCGCCACCCAGGATGCCGACTGGCGCGCCCGGGAGCGCGTACGCCAGCAGGATCCGGATGCCGCCGTGGTCTCGGTCTATGCCCGCGGCCGCGACTACCACAAGGTGTTGCGCAACCGCCTGCAGTCGCTGGCCGGCCGCATCCAGGACGCGATCGGCCCGTTCGGCTTTCGCGTATTCACCGATTCGGCGCCGGTGATGGAGCTGCCCCTGGCCGAGAAGGCCGGCCTGGGCTGGCGCGGCAAGCACACCTTGCTGCTGTCGCGCGCGGCCGGCTCGACCTTCTTCATCGGCGAGATCCTGGTCGACCTGCCGCTGCCCGTCGATCCGCCCACCGGCCAGCATTGCGGCGGCTGCCAGGCTTGCATCGACCTGTGCCCGACCGGGGCAATCCTGGGGCCGGGCAAGCTGGACGCGCGGCGCTGCATCTCCTACCTGACGATCGAGCTCAAAAGCAGTATTCCCGAAGACATGCGGCCCCTGATCGGCAACCGCATCTATGGCTGCGACGATTGCCAGGTGGCCTGTCCGTGGAATAAATTCGCGCAGCGTGCCTCGGTGCCGGACTTCGACGAGCGCAACGGCTTGGGCGAGGGCGACCTGGTCGGCCTGTTCGGCTGGGACGAGGAAGAATTCAACCGCCGCATGGAAGGTAGCCCGATCCGCCGGATCGGCCACGAGCGCTGGCTGCGCAACCTGGCGGTGGGATTGGGAAATGCTGCCGAGAAAAAGCGCGGGGATGCCGTCATCGTGGCTGCCTTGCAATCCCGGCTCGACCATCCTTCCGAGCTGGTGCGCGAGCACGTTGCCTGGGCCCTGGCGCGCCACGCCGCCTGAGCCTGTCAATACTTTCTACGTCGTCAGATTTCGATGCGCTTCAGGCGCAGTGCGGACCAGTCGCCGTCGATCGAGATCATCGCCACGCCGGTGATGCCGTTCTCTTTCGCATAGGCATTGATCGAATCGCGGTTGATGTCGGTGGCCTTGGAGGCGGTCTGCTTGAGATAGGCGATCCACAGCGAACCCTTCTCGCCCAGCTTTTGCCTGGCGAGATCGAGATAGTGTTCGAGGTCCTTGCGGTGCATGCAGAACATCAGGATCACATCGAAGGGACCGTCGCCCTCCTTGACCAGCGCGGCCGGCATCTGGGCCGCCACATTCGGATTTGCCTGGCCATTGAGCACCAGCATCGACTTCGCCGTTCGTAAAAACATCTTGTCTGCAACTGTCTTTTCGTTCATGGGAGTTTCCTAAAAGAGAGTTTGCATCGCGGCGCCCGGGGCCGCGGCGCGTTCAAGACTATTTTACAAGGCTTCCTTTGGGTGGCTAAGACGCTTGACGCGTGGAAATCGGTGCGACTACGCCGGCCGCTTACTTCAGCAAGCCTGCAAGCTCGACCGCGGTTTTCACCTGCATCTTGTCGAAGATATGGGCGCGATGCACTTCGACCGTGCGCATGCTGATGCCCAGTTTATCCGCCACCACCTTGTTCATCATGCCGGCCAGGATCAGGTCGAGCACTTCGCGCTCGCGCGCCGACAGGGTCGCCAGGCGCGCCTGCACGCCGGCCGAGGTCGCAGCCTTGCGCGAAGCGGCCAGCGCTTCCTCGACCCGGTCCATCAGCTGGTTGTCGTTGAACGGTTTCTCGAAGAAATCGAAAGCACCGCGCTTGAGCGAATCGACGGCCATCGGCACGTCGCCGTGGCCGGTCAGGAAGATCACGGGCAGGCGCGGCAGCAGGCCGCGCTTGAACAGGTCGTCGAAGACGGCGATGCCGTTCATGCCGGGCATGCGCACGTCGAGCAGGACGCAGTCGCCGCTGACGTCGAGGTCTTGCAGGGCGTCGAGGAATTCCTGGCCGCCCGCATAGCCGCGCGCGGGCAGGCAGCGCGATTGCGCCAGCCAGGCGAGCGAATCGCGAATGACTTCTTCGTCGTCGACGATGTGCAGCATGCAGGTCTCCGTAGTGGCGGGATGGGGTTCCCGCCTTGTTCTTGTCGTAAATATGGCGCGTCCAGCGCAGCGTTGGCGCGCCGCAGACCGGATTTTAGCCCAGCGCCCGGCTTGCCGCTTGGGCCGGCAGCGAAAAAGTGAACACGGTGCCGCCGGCCGGGTGCGGCGCATGGCTCAAGGTGCCGCCGTGGAACTCGATCGCGGTGCGGCAGATCGACAGCCCCATGCCCATGCCTTCGGCGCGGGTCGAGTAGAACGGCGAGAACAGGCGCTCGGCCACTTCGGGCGAGATGCCGTGGCCGCGGTCGATCACCGAGACCGCTACTTGCCCGTCGGTATGGACTGCCTCGATGCGCAGCACGCGCTGGTCGGGCACGGTGTCCTGCATGGCCTGGATCGCATTGCGCGTGAGGTTGAGCAGCACCTGCTCGAGCAGCACGCGGTCGGCCAGCACCGGCGGCAGGCCGGGCGGCAATTGCACCCGCAGGGCGACGCCGGCCTGGCGCGCTTGCAGCTCGATCAGGGCGTGCACATTGGCGATCACGCTGCGGATCGTCACTTCCTGGCGCAGCGGCTCGCGTTTTTTAACAAACTCGTGCACGCTGCGGATGATCTGGCCGGCGCGCTGGGCTTGCTGACGGGCTTGTTCCAGCGCATGGCGCAGCATGCCCGGCTTGACCTCGTCGCCGGTGCCGGCGGCGCGCTCGAGCATGTTCAGGGCCCCTACCGTGTAGCTGGAAATGGCCGCCAGCGGCTGGTTCAGCTCGTGGGCCAGCATCGACGACAGCTCGCCCATCGTGGCCAGGCGCGCGCTGGCCTGCAGTTTTTCTTCTTGCTGGCGGTTGAGTTCCTCGACGCGCTTGCGGTCCGTGATGTCGAGCACCGAGCTCATCCAGCCGGTATGGCGGCCGTCGACATCCACCAGCGGCGCCTCGAACACCAGCACCGGCACCCGCGTGCCGTCCGGGCGCTGGAACACGGTCTCGAATTGCGGCGTGACCTTGCCCGACAAGATGCCCTGGAAGCGTTCCTCGTACTCGGCCGTCGCTTCCGGCGCCCAGTAGGCCATCGGCGGCTTTTTGCCGATCAATTCCTCGGGCGGGTGGCCGACGATCTGGCAAAAGGCCCGGTTCACATAGGTGACGCGGCCTTCGAGGTCGCGCGCACGCAGGCCCGTGAGCAGCGAGTTTTCCATCGCCGTGCGAAACGCCATCTGCTGGCGCAGCGCGGCTTCGGCAGCCAGGGTGCGCGAGATATGGCGCCACAGCGCGGCCAGGCTCATCAACAGGCCCAGGGCCAGCACGATCACCGAGCCCACCAGCAGGTTCGGCAGCAGCTGCGGCGCGCGCTTGACGCTGTCGGTCGACAGCACCAGTTGGGCGCCGGGCAGGTCGAGTTCGCGCCGGTGTGTATAGATGCCGCGTCCCGGACCGCCGGAGGCGCGCCGCGCCACCGTCTGTTCGTCGGTGTCGATCAGGGCCAGGGCATTGTCCTGAGCGAACCACCAAGGCACGGTTTCGTCGAGCAGCACCTGCAGGCTGTAGGTCGCCACCAGGCTGCCCACGAACTGGCCGTTGCGCAACAGCGGCAGGTAGAAGTCGATCAGGCCGTGGGTGGACGGCGTCGCGCCATACGGTTCGCTGTAGCGGCCGCGCCGGATCGAGCGCGCCATCTCGCCGGCCAGGGCCGTGGCCTCGGGCAGGCCGGCGGCCGGCAGGTCGGCGCCATGGCTGGCCTGCACCACGCCATCGGCATCGCTCCACACCACGCGCACCAGCTCGGGGCCATTGACGAACATCTGGCGCAAGCGCGCCTGCAGTTTTTCCGGCGGCAGCGGCGCGACCACCAGGTCGGCGCCAAGGGCGGCCAGGGCGTCTTCGCTGCGCGCCAGTTCGAAACGCAAGGTCTGCTCGACCCACAGCGTATCGGCGATCAACTGTTCCTGGCGCTCGTTGCGCTCCATCTGGCGCGCCTGCCATGGCAGCCAGATCAATACGGCGAGGAACAGCAGCACCAGCAGCATCGGCACCAGCCAGCGCCAGAACCGCCAGGCGCGGGTGCGCGCGCGCGGTTCCGACATGGGCTGGACGAACGGAATTTTCATGCAACAGTCCTGTATTGGTTACACTGTCCAGCTGTTGTGGACGTCCACATTAGAAAGAATCAAACCGTCATGCAGATCAAGACCCTGGCGCTCTTCGCGCTGGCCGCGGCCGCGAGTTTCAATGCCTGGGCGCAGGAGCCGATCGTCATCAAGTTCAGCCACGTGGTGGCGCCCGACACGCCCAAGGGCCGGGCCGCCGAGCGTTTCAAGGAGTTGGCCGAGCAAATGACGCGCGGCCAGGTCAGGGTGGAAGTGTATCCCAACAGCCAGTTGTACAAGGACCGCGAGGAACTCGAGGCCCTGCAACTGGGGGCGGTGCAGATGCTGGCGCCCTCGCTGGCCAAGTTCTCGCCGCTGGGCGTGCGCGAATTCGAAGCGTTCGATCTGCCCTATATTTTCCCGGACAAGGCGGCCTTGTACAAGGTGACCGAAGGCAGGATAGGGCGCGACCTGCTGCGCAAGCTCGAGCCCAAGGGCATCACCGGCCTGGCATTCTGGGATAACGGCTTCAAAATCATGTCGGCCAACCAACCGCTGATCTCGCTCAAGGATTTCGAGGGAATGCGGATGCGTATCCAGGCATCCAAGGTATTGGATGCGCAGATGCGCGCGCTGGGCGCCCAGCCGATGACCTTGGCTTTTTCCGAAGCCGCTCCCGCCCTGCGCGACGGCGTGGTAGAGGGTACCGAGAACACGCCGTCGAATATGTACACCCAGCGCATGCACGAGACGCAAACGCACCTTACGGTGTCCAACCACGGCTATCTGGGTTATGCGGTGATCGTCAACAAGAAATTCTGGGATGGCTTGCCGACCGCCACCCGCAATACCCTGGCGCGCGCGATGCGCGAGGCCACCGCTTACGAGAAAAAGATCGCCCAGCGCGCCAACGACGATGCCATGGAAGCCATCCGCCAGGCCGGCACCACCGTCATCCATACGCTCACGCCAGAGCAGCAGGCCGAATGGCGGCGCGCCATGCAGCCGGTGGTCGGGCAAATGGAGAGCCGGATCGGCAGGGAGACCGTGCGCGCGATCTTGCGCGAGGTCGCGC
The DNA here is from genome assembly GCF_005222695.1 of Massilia sp. HP4. Classification (GTDB taxonomy): domain Bacteria; phylum Pseudomonadota; class Gammaproteobacteria; order Burkholderiales; family Burkholderiaceae_D; genus Telluria. The sequence goes on from NZ_STGG01000048.1 coordinate 268,360, forward strand.
GCTGAGGGCGCAGCGAGTCATGCGTTTACCTGATTTCCACAAGCACGTTTTGTTTATAAGTAAAATAATTTTCCAAATTTGTGGCTGAAAGGATACATTTTCTGCAAGCATTTGCGTTATCATGGGGCCCATGCGCACTGTAGTGGTGCGCGGCAGTGCCAAGAACAAGCAACAGTAGCGGCATGCAAGGTTTTTGGGGGAGCATTGATAAAAGCACGGTATTCATACCGGAGACATTCGAGGAGACACCACGTTTGACAGAAGTCGCTGGCAAGATCCGGCGGCCGGAAACGTGACCCGAATTGGAGCGCACCCGCGGGTGCGCTTTTTTTTCGCCTGAACAGTCCAATCGCTGGTCGCGTGCACCGCGTCCGGTTAAGATGCCTGGGCAACGCCTTTCCCAGTCGCCCAGGAAGATGAAGACCAATCCCGCCAGCCAGATTTTCAATGCCATCGTGCCCGCTCCCTTCGGCGCGCTGGGCATCCGCACCGCCGACGACAAGCTGCGCGAAGTGGTGTACCTGCCGCCGTCCTTCGATGAGAAAAGCGCGGACAGCGCCATTGCCGAACGCAGCGCAGAGCAGCTCGCGCACTACCTGCTTGATCCCGATTTCATCTTCGACCTGCCGCTGGCGGACGCCGGCACCGAGTTCCAGCGCAAGGTGTGGCAAGAAATCAGCGCCATCCCGCGCGGCGCCGTGCGCACCTACGGCCACCTGGCCAAGGTGATCGGCTCGCATCCGCGCGCCGTCGGCCAGGCCTGTGGCGCCAACTGGTTCCCATTGGTCGTTCCCTGCCACCGGGTCACCGCATCCGGCGGCCTGGGCGGCTTTTCGAACCAGAACGACGAAAACGGCTTCCACCTTTCGGTCAAGCGCTGGCTGCTGCGGCACGAAGGCGCCACCGCCGCTCCATGGCAGCAGCAGTCGATCTGGCCCTGATCGACGAGTTCTGCGACACGCTCTGGCTGGAACAGGGCCTGGCGAAGAACTCGCTCGACGCCTACCGGCGCGACCTGCGCCTGTTCGCCGGCTGGCTGGAGACCACACGTCCCGGCCGCGGCCTGCTGGCCGTGGGTGCACAAGACCTGTCCGCCTATTTCGCCGACCGCCATCCGGAGTCGCGGCCGAGCACGGCCAATCGGCGGCTGTCGGTGTTCAAGCGTTTTTATGGACTGGCGCTGCGCCGCGGCCAGATCGCGGACGATCCCTGCCTCAAGATGCCGTCGGCGCGCCAGCCGACCCGCTTCGTGCATACCTTGACCGAGGACCAGGTCGAGGCCTTGCTGAAAGCGCCCGACGTTTCCACCCCATTGGGTTTGCGCGAGCGCACGATGCTCGAGCTGATGTATGCCAGTGGCTTGCGGGTATCGGAACTCGTGGCTTTGAAGCTGGTCGAAGTGAGCCTGAACGATGCTGTCTTGCGCGTGACCGGCAAGGGCAGCAAGACGCGCCTGGTGCCCTTCGGCGAAGAGGCACGGCGCTGGCTCGAGCGCTACCTGAAGGATGCGCGCGGCATCATCCTGGGTGGCCAGGTCGACGACGCGCTCTTCGTCACGGGCCGCGGCGGCCCGATGACGCGCCAGATGTTCTGGATCCTGGTCAAGAAACATGCGCAGAAGGCCGGCGTCACCGGGCCGCTGTCGCCGCACACGCTGCGCCACGCCTTTGCCACCCATTTGCTGAACCATGGGGCTGACCTGCGCGTGGTGCAATTATTGCTGGGGCATGCCGATATTTCGACGACCCAGATCTATACCCACGTCGCGCGCGAACGCCTGAAACGCCTGCACGCCCAGCACCATCCACGGGGATAGGTTAAGCCTTCGAGCGCTGAGTAGTCCATAATGACTGTGCAAATGCAGCATTCCTCCAATTCACTACAGTGAGGTGACTATGGCACGTAACAATTTTTCGTACGAAAAACGCCAACGAGAACTCGAAAAGAAACGCAAGGCAGAAGACAAAGCCAAGCGCAAGCAGGACGCCAAGAACGCACCGGCAGAGGGCGAGGCCGCCCAGCCGGATGGCGATGCCGACGGCGAAGAGGAGGGCGAAGAGGAGGGCGCCACGGAAGGCGCAGAACGCTCTCCCGCCGCGGCGCCGTCGAGCCTGGCGTAGCTGCCACCAGACGGCAATGGGATTGCGCGCGTGCTCCGTCGAGTCGACGATGGAGCCCCTGGCGCATGATGGAACTATAAGCATCAACAACGGTCTGAGCCATCTGAATGCGACAAGCTGCCAGTTGGCCGGTGCGAATGGCGGTATGGCGCGACAAAGCGCATGCCGCCCTGCCGTTTGCGAGCTCGCAAACGGATCGTCGCGCGACGGTATAACAATGTCGGTGTTGTCTGCCTGATTATTGTCATTTCCAAAGCGAAAGGTCGTTGTCGTGAACAACCCATTGCCGGAGCCTGGCCCACACACGCCCACCCCGCTGGCTTGCGCCGAGCCTGGCGGGAATGGGGCGAATGCCTTCGGCTGGCTTCATCATTTCGTCACGGCGCTCGAGCTGGCGCCGGCGGTCGCCGTGCACTCGATCGACCTGGCCGGCACCATCCGCTTCTGGAACCGCGCCAGCGAAGAACTGTACGGCATCCCCGCCAGCGAGGCGGTCGGCAAGCCTTTCCGCCAGCTGGTCGAGCACCTCGACCGGCAAGAAGAATTCGACGGCGCGATCGCCGCGATCTGGCGCAGCGGCCAGGCGCCGCCGGCGCGTGACTGGCAGGTGCAAGCGCGCGGCGGCCGGCGCCACTGGGTCTATTCCAGCCACTACCCGGTCATGCACGACAGCGTGATGCAAGAAGTGTTCTGCATGGAGGTCGACATCACGGCCCGTAAAGAGGCCGAGAGCAACCTGGCGCAGGCGGCCCAGGTGTTCCAGAACGCACGCGACGCCATCATCATGATGGATGCCGAATACCGGGTGCGGGCCGTCAACGGCGCCTTCACCAGCATCACCGGCCACACGCCCGAGCACATCCTCGGCCAGCCGCTGGCCGCGCTGGGCTGGGACGCCGACGACGGCTTCTATGAGCGCATCTGGTCCGAGCTCGACGGGCAAGACCACTGGGAAGGCGAACTCGCCAGCGTGCGCAGCAATGGCGAACGCTATCCGGCGCGGGTGGCGCTCACTGCCATCCGCGACGCCCACGGCGACGTCGCCAGCTATATGGCGATGCTGACCGATATCAGCGAGCGCAAGCGGCAAGAGGAGCAGGTGCGGCACCAGGCCGAACACGACGCGCTCACCGGCCTGCCCAACCGCATCCTGTTCCTCGACCGCCTGCACCAGGCGCTGGCTACCTGGCGTCGCCAGCACCACCGCTGCGCGGTGATGTTCCTCGACCTCGATAAATTCAAGGCGGTCAACGACACCCTCGGCCACCAGGCCGGCGACGCCGTCTTGCGCGAAGTGTCCGCACGCCTGCGTGCCTGCGTGCGCCGGGTCGACACCGTCAGCCGCCTGGGCGGCGACGAATTCGTGGTGCTGCTGGCCGATATCAAGGGCGCCGACCAGGCCGCACACGTGGCCGGCGCCGTGACCCAGGCGCTGGCGCGGCCCATCGACGTGGGTGGCCAGCAGGTCGCGCTATCGGTCTCGATCGGCATCTCGCTGTGTCCCGACGATGGCAGCGAGGTCGAGGCCCTGCTGCACCATGCCGACGTCGCGATGTACCACGCCAAGCAGAACGGGCGCGACACCTTCCGCTTCTTCAGCCCGGCCATGAATGCGCACATGATCGAGCGGGTCGAGCTCGAGAACCGCTTGCGGCAGGCGATCGAGTGCGACGAATTCGTGCTCGAATACCAGCCCGAGATCGATCTGGCGAGCGGCCGTGTCGCCACCGTCGAGGCCTTGCTGCGCTGGCGCCACCCGGAGCGCGGCCTGCTGCTGCCCCATCATTTCTTGCCGGTGGCCGAAGAATCCGGGCTGATCGTCCCGATCGGCGAATGGGTGTTGAAAGAGGCGTGCCGCCAGGCCAGCGCGTGGCGCGATGCGGGTTTTCCGGTCGCGGTGGCCGTGAACCTGTCCGACGGCCAGGTCGCGCACGCAGGATTGCTGCCGGCCGTCGACGCCGCCCTGCAAGGCGCTGGCCTCGCGCCGGCATCGCTCGAACTGGAAATCACCGAAGACGCGCTCGTACGGGGCGAGCCGGCGTTCGCGACGGCGATGGCGCTGCGCGCCCGCGGCGTACAGCTCTCCATCGACCATTTCGGCACCGGTACGTCGAGCCTGGAGGCGCTGCGCCGTTTTCCGCTCAGCAAGCTCAAGATCGACCGCAGTTATGTGGGCGACGTCGGGCACGATCCGGTCGACGCGGCCATGGTGCCGGCCATCATCGCAGTGGGGCGCAGCCTGGGCTTGCGGGTGGTGGGAGAGGGCGTGGAGACGGCCGAACAGCGCGATTTTCTGCGGCGGCACGGCTGCGACGATTACCAGGGTTTTTATGCCAGTGCGGCCATGGCAAAGCCCGATCTGTCACCGCATCTCGGGTAGGGTTGGCGGCTGTGCCGCCGACGCGGTGACAGTTAGCAGCAAGACCAACCCGCACGATAGCGGTGCCGATAACAATTACGCGTCGGCGGCATAGCCGCCGACCCTACCGAACAAGCGGATCCTGGCCAACACCTGCCCATGATCCGAGGCCTCGGGCAGGGCCAGGTTCAGGTGGTCGTTCAGGTACACCACATCGACCACTTCGCCGATCGCCTGCGGCAGCGCGGGATTGAAGTCGGGCGACACCAGGATATGGTCGATGGTCGAGTGGCGCGTGTCGTGCAGGATCGAAAAGCCCACGTGGCGCTGATGGTCGAGCCGGCGCTGCACCTGGCTGGCGTCGTACATGCGCTCGCCGACCGGCGTGCCTTCGCCCAGCACGATCTCGGTGGTCACCGAATCGGCGACGTCGTTGAAGTCGCCCAGCACGATGCGCGGGCGGCCGTTGGCATGGGCCATATCGGTCAGCAGCACGCGCAGCGCGGTCGCTTCGGTGCCACGCCGGATCAGCGAGCGCAGGCAGGCCAGCGCATACAGGTGCGGGTCGGCGCCGCTGTCGCCCGAGCGGTAGTCGGGCCGGCGCGACTTGAGGTGGACCACGACCACGTCGATCACTACCCCCGAGGCCGCGATCACGCCCGCATGCAGGGGCGCGCGGGTGAAGCGATCGGGATCGCGGCTGCCGTGCGGCATCGTGACGTTGTCGGGGAACATGGCCAGCTGCGATCCGGGCTCGGCCAGCGGCAGGCGCGAGACCAGGGCCACGCTCGGGGTCAGGCGTGGGGCGGACGGGTCGGGGTCGAAGCCGATGTGATGGGCGTCGCGGTAGCGCCGGGTACGCCGCAGCACCTCCTTGAGCACGCTTTGCGAAAAAATCTCTTGAAAGCCGATGACGTCGGCATTGATCAGGTCGAGCTGGGTCGCGGTCCAGTCGAGCTTGGCCTCGTATTCCGCGGCCGTGGTGGGCGCAAGATTGTCATACAAGCGGGCGCCGGGCGGGGCCAGGTTGAAAGTATTGAAGGTGGCAAACCGAAGTTCTTCCTGCATAATAGAAACCCCTATTGTTCGTCTTTAGCGTAACACGCATGGCCAAGAAAGAGCACGTATCAGAGACACCCGCCACCCAATTCCTGCGCAAGCATGCCGTCGCTTTTTCCGAGCATCCTTATGAGTATGAAGAACATGGCGGCACGGCGGTCTCGTCGGACGCGCTCGGCGTGCCCGAACACGACGTGGTCAAGACCCTGGTGATGCAGGACGAAGCGGCCAAGCCGCTCATCGTGCTGATGCATGGCGACTGCAAGGTGTCGACCAAGAACCTGGCGCGCGCCATCCCCTGCAAGTCGGTCGAACCGTGCAAGCCTGACGTCGCCCAGCGCCATTCGGGCTACCTGGTCGGCGGCACCTCTCCCTTCGGCATCCGCAAGGCGATGCCGGTCTATGTGGAACAAAGCATCCTGGCGCTCGACAAGATCTACATCAACGGCGGCCGCCGCGGCTACCTGGTCGGCATCGATCCGCGCGTGCTGGTCGACGTGCTGAAGGCCCGCCCCGTGCAGTGCGCCCTGGCCGAGTAGCTTTCGCATGGTGTATATTCACGACCGATTTCCGGTAAAGACACGGGCCGGAGCCCATTTGAGAGACTAGATGACCACCCTGATTGCCACCATTGCCGCCTACCTGATCGGCTCGATTTCCTTCGCGGTCGTGATGAGCCGCGTTTTCGGCCTGTCCGACCCGCGCACCTATGGTTCCAAGAATCCCGGCGCCACCAATGTACTGCGCAGCGGCAGCAAGAAGGCGGCGATTGCCACCCTGCTCGGCGACGCCGCCAAGGGCTGGCTGGCGGTGTGGCTGGCGGTGCAGTTCGGCCCGGAGGTCGGCCTGGACGATACCGGCATCGCGCTGGTGGCGATCGCGGTCTTCATCGGCCACCTGTGGCCGGTATTTTTCCGCTTCGTGGGCGGCAAGGGCGTGGCCACCGCGCTGGGCGTGCTGATCGGCATTAACCCATGGCTGGGCCTGGCGACCCTGGCGACCTGGCTGATCGTCGCCTATGCCTTCCGCTACTCGTCGCTGGCGGCCCTGGTCGCCTCGATCTTCGCGCCGTTCTACTACGGCCTGCTGTTCGGCGTCGACGCCATCCTGTTTGCCGTGTTCGTGATGAGTGCGCTGCTGCTGTGGCGCCACAGCAGCAATATCGGCAACCTGATTGCCGGCAAGGAATCGAAGATCGGCAGCAAGTCGGCCGGGGTCAAGAAAGCAAAATAAGCCGGCGCGCGCCGGATTTTCTTGCAGGCGTTACCATTCGTCTTGAACAGCGGCGCAACCGCGCCGTGCCGGACAGAAAGGTGGTACCCCGTGAGCAAGCAACTCAGGATCGATTTTGTGTCGGACATCTCGTGCCCATGGTGCGCGATCGGCCTGAAATCGCTCGAGCAAGCCCTGTTGAAGGTCGGCGACGAGGTGCGCGTCGACCTGCATTTCCAGCCCTTCGAACTGAACCCCGACATGGGCCCCGATGGCCAGGACATCGTCGAGCACGTAACGCAAAAATATGGCGCCACGGCCGAGCAGCAAGCCGCCAGCCGCGAGACGATCCGCGAACGCGGCGCCGCGGTCGGCTTTACCTTCGACATGGAGCGGCGCGGCCGCATCTACAATACCTTCGACGCCCACCGCCTGCTGGCCTGGGCCGAGGACGAGGGCAGCCAGCGCCAGCTCAAGGTCGCCCTGCTGGAAGCCTATTTCACCCGCTGCGAAGACCCGAGCAACCACGACGTGCTGCTGCGCACGGTGGAAAGCGTCGGCCTGGACCGTGAAGTGGCGCAGCGCATCCTGAAGTCGGACGAGTACGCCAACGACGTGCGCACGCGCGAGCAATTCTTCCAGCGCGCCGGCGTCAAGTCGGTGCCGGCGATCATCATCAACCAGCGCCACCTGATCTCCGGCGGCCAGCCGCCGGACGTGTTCGAACGTGCGCTGCGCGAGCTTCCCGGACTCGAACCCGAAGCCGCCGCTTAGGCGCTTAATCCAATTCCAATACCACCGGCTGGTGATCCGACGCTGCCGTCTCCGACTGCACATCGAGCGCGGTCAGGCGCGGCGCCAGGTCGTCGGTGACGAAGAAATAGTCATAGCACTCAGGCCGCTCGGGCCACGGGAAACCGTGCAGCCCGGTGGTCGGCGCGCGCGCCATGTCTCCATGCACCACGCGCCAGGCGTCGACCAGCGGCAGCGCGCCGTGTTCGGGCGCGGCCAGCAGCGCCTGGTAATCCGGCGCATCCGGCGCAAAATTAAAGTCGCCACAAAGAATCGCCGAGCCGGGCCGGAAGCCCAGCTGGAACGGCGCATCCAGGTTCGGATCGGGCTGGAACAGGCGCGAGCGGGCGCAGGCTTCGGCGTGCAGCTCGCGGATGCGCCCCACCTGCGCCATGCGCTGCGGCGGCGAATAGTATTCGAGGTGGGTGGTCAACAGGCGCAGCTTGCCGGTCGGCGCATCGATCACGGTTTCGAGCAGGCCGCGCGGCATGCCGGCGGGATGCTCGGGATCGGCCGGCCAGGGCAACAGGTGACGGTGCACCTGCGAGATGCGGTACTTCGAGAGGATCAGGTTGCCGAACAGACGCGGAACATTGTTCTTGTAGATTTCACTCGGGGCATGCTCCATCGCGTGGTAGCCGCCGAAGGCGCCGCTGAGCTGCTTGAACTGGTTGGCGCTGGCGCTGCCCTCGAGCTCGGGGTGGTTGGCGGCCACCTCTTGCAGGCAGATCACATCGGGGTTGAGCCGGCGCAGCACGTCGATGATCGCATGGATGCGAATCCGACCGTCCTTGCCACAACCCCAACGAATATTCCAGCTTACTACGCGCATTGTTCACCTCCGTAAATCTTGATCGACGGATATTGCCACCGTTTGGAGACCGATGGTCACACCGTAGGATCGATGTCAGGCTGGCAAGTTCAATGGCAAATTCAGGTGCTTGCGGGCTCTTTCAGGCGGCTTCGAGTTCGTCCAGCGGCCAGCGCGGACGTACCGTGAAGGCGTAATCGCGCTGGGCCAGGTCGGGATTGCGCTCGAGACGCATGGCGCCGGCAAAGGCGATCATGGCGCCGTTGTCGGTGCAGAATTCCAGCTCCGGGTAATACACTTTGAACTTGCGCCTGGCGGCGGCCGCATTGAGCGATTCGCGCAATTGCTTGTTGGCGCCAACGCCACCCGCGATCACCAGCCGCTTCAGGCCGGTGTGCTTCATTGCATTAACGCATTTGGCGGTGAGTACGTCGACAATCGCATCGACAAAACCGCGCGCGATATTCGCCTTGTCCTGTTCGCAGATATTGGCGATGACTTTTTCTTCGTGGTTCTTGACCACGGTGAGGACCGCCGTTTTCAGGCCCGAGAAGCTGAAGTTGAAATCCTTGCTGTGGAGCATGGGGCGTGGCAGGGTATAGGCAGTCGGATCGCCGAATTCCGCCAGGCGCGAGATCGCCGGTCCGCCCGGATAACCCAATCCCAGCAGCTTGGCCGATTTGTCGAAGGCTTCGCCGGCCGCATCGTCCAGCGTCTCGCCCAGCAGGGTATAGCTGCCGACGCCATCGACCCGCATCAGCTGGGTGTGGCCGCCCGACACCAGGAGGGCGATGAAGGGGAATTCCGGCCGCTCCGAGGCGAGCAGGGGCGACAGCAGGTGGCCTTCGAGGTGGTGCACGCCGAGCACGGGTTTATCGAGCGCCAGCGCCAGGCTGCAGGCGACCGAGGAACCGACCAGCAGCGCGCCGGCCAGGCCCGGACCTTGCGTATAGGCGATGGCGTCGATGTTCGAAGCCGGGATGTCCGCGCGTTTCAGCACCTCGTCCAGCAGCGGGATGGCGCGCCGGATATGGTCGCGCGAGGCGAGTTCAGGCACCACGCCGCCATACTCCTCATGCATGGCGACCTGCGAGTGCAGGGCGTGGGACAGCAGGCCGCGCTCGGTGTCATACAGAGCAAAGCCGGTTTCATCGCAGGAGGATTCGACGCCGAGAACGATCATGGAAGAAAAGCGGTAAGGTGGACTGAACCGGGCATTCTACCGTGACCGCGACATTTACGGGCGCTGCAGCAGTTCCTGATGCGCCTGGCGCAACATGGTCTCGGTCTCTTCCCACCCGATGCAGCCATCGGTCACCGAGCAGCCGTACTTGAGCTGCGACAGGTCGGACGGAATCGCCTGGCTGCCGCTGACGATATTCGATTCGATCATCACGCCCACCAGCGATTTGTTGCCATGGCGAATTTGTTGGATCACATCCGACATCACCAGCGGCTGCAGTTCCGGCTTCTTGTAGCTGTTCGCATGCGAGCAGTCGACCACCAGGTTGGCCGGCAACTTGGCCTTGGTCAGTGCCTGCTCGGCAATCGCCACCGAGACCGAATCGTAGTTCGGCCGTCCGCCGCCGCCGCGCAGCACCACGTGACCATAGGCATTGCCGCTGGTGCGCACGACCGATACCGAGCCCTGGCCATTGATGCCCAGGAAGGCGTGCGGATTGGCCGACGACAACACCGCATTGATCGCGATGCTGACGTCGCCGTCGGTGCCGTTCTTGAAGCCCACCGGCGTGGACAGGCCGGACGACATCTCGCGGTGGGTCTGCGATTCGGTGGTGCGCGCGCCGATCGCGGTCCAGGCGATCAGGTCGCCCAGGTATTGCGGCGAAATCGGGTCCAGCGCCTCGGTCGCGGTCGGCAAGCCCAGCTCGCACACATCGAGCAGGAAGCGGCGCGCACGTTCCATGCCGACCTCGACGCGGAACGAGTCGTCCATGAACGGATCGTTGATATACCCCTTCCAGCCGGTCGTGGTGCGCGGCTTCTCGAAATACACGCGCATCACCAGCACCATGGTCTCGCTCACCTCGTCCTGCAGCGTCTTCAGGCGGCGCGCATAGTCGAGGCCGGCCTCCGGATCGTGGATCGAGCAGGGGCCGACCACGACGAACAGGCGTTTGTCCTTGCGATCCAGGATATTGCGCAGCGTCTCGCGGCCATTCATCACGGTCGCATAGGCATGCTCGCTCAGCGGCAGGGCTGCATGCAGCTCGACCGGCGTGGGCATGCGGGCGAACGAGCTGACGTTGGTGTTTTCGATTTGAGGCGTGCTGGTCATGATGCAGTCTAGTCTTTTCAGGTGGATTGACCAGTGTAGACGGAAATTGCTGCACGTGCACATCTGCCACTGCAAAAACAATGTCTGGTGGCCCGCCGTGCTGCAGGCCGACGCCGTTCCCGTGTATCCTTTTGCCATGACTACCGATACGAATGACATCGAGCGCTTTATCGCGGCCCCCTTCATCAAGGAAATCGGCCGCGGCGTCAAAGGCGCGCGCAGCATGTCGCGCGAGGATGCGCGCCAGCTCTACGCCGCCATGCTCGAAGGCCGGGTCTCGGACCTGGAACTGGGCGCCATCCTGCTCGCCATGCGCATCAAGGGCGAGTCGGTGGACGAACTGGCCGGCTTCATGGATGCCGCCGCCGCCTCGTTCGCGCCGCTGCCCACGCCGCGCGGCGAATTCGCCCCGGTGCTGATCCCGACCTATAACGGCGCGCGCAAGCTGGCCAACCTGACGCCGCTGCTGGCCTTGCTGCTGGCGCGCGAGGGCGTGCCGACCCTGGTGCATGGCGTGCGCAGCGACCCCGGCCGCGTGACCACCGCCGAGATCCTGCATGAGCTCGGCGTGGCCGAGACCAGCACCACGGCCGAGATGCAGAACGAGTTCGTCCACCTGCGACCGGCCTTCATGCCGATCGAATACCTGGCACCGCAACTGGCCAGGCAGCTGGCGCTGCGGCGCGTGCTGGGCGTGCGCAATTCGACCCACACCCTGGTCAAGATCCTGCAGCCTTTCGACGGCCCGGCGCTGCGCCTGGTGTCGTATACCCATCCCGAGTACCTGGAAACCCTGGGCGCCTTCTTCGAAGGCGTGGATAGCGAGACCCAGGGCGATGCCTTCCTGATGCGCGGCACCGAGGGCGAGACCGTGGCCCATCCGCACCGCGCCCAGCGCATCGACTGGTTCCATGCCGGCCAGCGCGCGCTGCTGGTCGAGCGCGATGCGCCGACCGATGACTTGTCGGACGTGCCCGATGGCCGTGACGCCGCCACGACCGCCGCCTGGATCGGCGCCGCCTTGCGTGGCGAAGTACCGGTGCCGGCCTCGATCGCGACCCAGGTGGCCTACTGCGTGGAAGTGTCGCGCAAGATCCGCGCACGCAGCCAGCCGGCAATCTAGCTGCCGACCTCGACCCGCCACTGGCATTACAATGGCGGGTTCGACGCAAGGCAGGAAGCGACAGGCATGGCAAAACAATACGATGTGGCAGTGATCGGCGCGGGCGCGGCCGGGATGATGTGCGCGGCCGTGGCGGCGCAGGCAGGCCGCCGCGTGGTCTTGATCGATCACGCCGGCAAGCTGGCCGAGAAGATCCGCATCTCGGGCGGCGGCCGCTGCAATTTCACCAATATCAATGCCGGCCCGCACAACTACCTGTCGCAGAATCCGCACTTCTGCAAGAGCGCGCTGTCGCGCTACACGGCCCAGGATTTCCTGGCGCTGGTAAAGAAATACCGCATCAGCCATCACGAAAAGCACAAGGGGCAGTTGTTCTGCAACGATTCGGCCGAGCAGATCATCGCCATGCTGCGTGCCGAGTGCGATGCAGGCGGCGTGGAATGGCGCATGCCGTGCAAGGTGGCCGGCGTGCAGAAGCTGGAAACCGGTTTTTCCATCGACACGGATGCTGGCGAACTGCTGGTCGACAATGTCGTCATTGCCACCGGCGGCCTGTCGATCCCGAAGATCGGCGCGACCGACTTCGGCTATCGCATCGCAAAGCAGTTCGACCTGAAACTGGTGGAAACCCGCCCTGGCCTGGTGCCGCTGACCTTCGACGGCCCCAGCTGGGAACCGTTCGTGCCGCTGGCCGGCATCGCGCTCGAGGTCGAGGTCAGCACCGGCGGCGGAAAAGGCAAGGGCGCCAGGAAGGGGGCAACCGAGGGCCACTTCCGCGAAGACCTGTTGTTCACCCACCGCGGCCTGTCCGGCCCGGCGATCCTGCAAATCTCCAGCTATTGGCAGCCGGGCACGCCGATCGTGCTCGACCTGCTGCCCGAGATGGACGTCGCGGAAACCCTGATCGGCCTGAAAAAGACCGAGAAAAAGCAACTTGGCAATGTATTGGCCCAGTGGCTGCCGGCGCGCCTGGCCGAAGGCTTGTTGACGGCCAATGGTTTCGACCTGGCCGCGCGCCTGCCCGACATGGCCGACGCGAAACTACGTAAGCTGGGCGACGCCATCAACCGCTGGGCGATCGTGCCGACCGGTTCGGAAGGCTACCGCAAGGCCGAGGTGACCCTGGGCGGGGTCGATACCAGGGAACTGTCGCAGCAGACCATGATGGCCAATAAAGTGCCGGGTTTGTACTTTATCGGCGAGACGGTCGACGTCACCGGCTGGCTGGGTGGCTACAACTTCCAGTGGGCCTGGGCATCGGGCGTGGCGGCTGGCCTGGCGCTGGCGGCCGGCTGATGTGCTTGCTGTGTCACGCACAACACAGCGATGTGGGGCGAGATTAACGCTTCCAATGACACAAGAATGGTGCTAGAATTTCGTTCTTACCTAAATCTAACGGTTCAATTTTTACATGACCACTATCCGCCTTAAAGAAAACGAGCCGTTCGAAGTCGCAATGCGTCGGTTCAAGCGCACCATCGAAAAAACCGGCCTGCTGACCGAACTGCGCGCACGCGAGTTCTACGAGAAGCCAACCGCAGAACGCAAGCGCAAGCTGGCAGCTGCCGTGAAGCGTCACTACAAGCGCATCCGCAGCCAGCAACTGCCGAAGAAACTGTACTAAGACAGTCCAGCAGGCCAAGACCCGGTGACGGCCATGCCTGTCCCGGCGAGTCGCTGATGTCCGCAAACCCGCTTCGGTTTCGCCGCAGCGGGTTTTGTCGTTTGTACCATATCGCTGAATCAATTGAATACGGAGATTCCATGAGCTTGAAAGAACAACTGACCGAAGACATGAAGGCCGCGATGCGCGCCAGGGAAAGCGGCCGCCTGGCTGCCGTGCGCCTGATCATCGCTGAAGTCAAGCGCAAGGAACTCGACGAGCAGACCGAGCTGAACGACACGCAAGTGCTGGCCGTGATCGAAAAAATGATCAAGCAGCGCAAGGATTCGATCACCCAGTTCGAAGCCGGCGGCCGTGCCGACCTGGCCGACATCGAGAAGGCCGAGATGGCCATCCTGTCGACCTATATGCCTGCCGGCCTGTCGGACGAGGAAATCGCCGCCGAAGTCGCCGCTGCCGTGGCCGCCACCGGCGCCAGCGGTCCGCAAGACATGGGCAAGCTGATGGGCGTGCTCAAGCCGAAGCTGGCCGGTCGTGCCGACATGACGGTCGTGTCGAACCTGGTCAAGAAGGCCCTGGCCGGCGCTGCATAAGCCACATGATGTCCCGGTGCGCTACCGTGCGGGGACATCATCTTGTTGCATATCAATTTGCAGCGAGCGCTGCGGTATAGTCTGACCCTAGACAAACACTGTGTAACGCCAAGTGATTCCGCAAACTTTCATTACCGATTTACTGAACCGTGTCGACATCGTCGACATCGTCGGCCGCTACGTCCAGCTGAAGAAGGGCGGGGCCAACTTCATGGGCCTGTGCCCATTCCACAACGAAAAATCCCCCAGCTTTACGGTCAGCCCGACCAAGCAGTTCTATCACTGCTTCGGTTGCGGCGCCCACGGCACCGCGATCGGCTTCCTGATCGAATACTCGGGCATGGGCTTCGTCGATGCCGTCAAGGACCTGGCCCAGAACGTGGGCATGATCGTGCCCGACGCCGACGACCGGATCCCGCCGGCCCAGCGCGCCGCCCAGCAGGCGCAGACGCTGGCCATGACCGATGCGCTGACCCAGGCCTGCAATTTTTATCGCGCCCAGTTGCGCGAGGCGCCGAACGCCATTGCCTACCTCAAGAACCGGGGCCTCACGGGCGAAGTGGCCGCTCGCTTCGGCATGGGCTATGCGCCGTCCGGCTGGGATGGCCTGCGGTCGATCTTCCCCGACTACGACGCCCACGTGCTGGTCGAATCCGGCCTGGTGATCGACAAGGTCGATGAGCAGGGCAACCACCAGCGCCGCTACGACCGCTTCCGTGAGCGCGTGATGTTCCCGATCCGCAACACCAAAGGCCAGGTGATCGGCTTCGGCGGCCGGGTGCTCGACGGCGGCGAACCGAAATACCTGAACTCGCCCGAGACCCCGCTGTTCCAGAAAGGCCTGGAGCTGTACGGCCTGTTCGAGGCGCGCCAGGCGATCCGCGACGCCGGCTATGTTCTGGTAACCGAAGGCTATATGGACGTGGTCGCGCTGGCCCAACTCGGCTTCCCGCAAGCGGTCGCGACCCTTGGCACCGCCTGCACCACGACCCACGTACAAAAGCTGCTGCGCCAGACCGACGACGTGATCTTCAGCTTCGACGGCGACAAGGCCGGCCGCCGCGCCGCCCGCCGCGCGCTGGAAGCCTGCCTGCCGCAAGTGAGCGACGACAAGACGATCAAGTTCTTGTTCTTGCCGCAAGAGCACGATCCGGACAGCTTCGTGCGCGAACGCGGTGCAGAAGCCTTCGAGCAAGAGATCGCCGACGCAATGCCGCTGTCGCAATTCCTGCTGCGCGAAGTGACGCAGGAGCACGACCTCGGCACGCCGGAAGGCCGCGCCCACGCCCAGTTCGAGGCCAAGCCGCTGCTGCAGGCGATGACGCCGTCGAGCCTGCGCCTGCAGATCGTGCGCGGCCTGGCCAGCATGACCGAATCGACGCCGGCGGAGATCGAAAGCCTGTTCGAGTTGTCCAAGCCCGTAGCCACCGTGCGCCGTGCGCCGCCGCGCCAGGGCCGTCCCCAGCCGGTGGGGCTGGAGCTCAAGATGCTGCGCATCCTGGTCGCGCATCCACACCTGGCCCTGCTGCTCGACGAGGCGGCGTTGGCGTCCTTCGATCATTTTGGCGAAGAGGGTGCCGACCGCCTGCGCCACCTGGTCGAGACCGCCCAGGCCCTGGGTGAACACGGCACGTTCGCGGCTTTGTCCCAGCAGTTGAGGGAGGTGACCACCGAGTACGACGGCATGATCGCCGAGATCGCGGCAGAACCAGAAAATGAGGTCGATGGAGACCGCATTGTTCTGTTAAGTTCTGTGAGACAGATCAAGATGGATAGTCTAAAGCAGGAGCTTAACCAGTTGTTTTCTAGCGGTTTGACCCCAGATCAGGTTAGTGCTCGCTACCGCGAGATTGCTGCTCAGCAGGACCTTCTGGCCCGCGAGGCCGCTGCCGAGATGGCACCCCGATGACGACTTGGCTCCGCCCTGGATGCCCAGGCGCTCGCAACTGGAAAAAGGTGGGGTGCGTGCTATAATAAAACGCTAACTATTGCAACTGTTGAAACCATTTTCGGTTCAATCGGACGCGTGGTGTTTCAGTTAGCGAGGCCCATGGATTTGTGCCTGCAGGATGATGTAAGGTAACAAAACTTTATTTTTAACCATCGTAAAGTTAGTCGTTGTGACATCGAAAGCGCCTGTGCCAACCAAGAAACCCGAAACCAACGTGGCTGCGAAACCCACGAGAGCGTCTGCCGCCAAGGCGGACAATTCGCAAGACAAGGCCGAGGTTCGTACGGCGAACCCAGCGCCTGTCAGCCAGACGACCGATGCGGCTACCCTGGCC
Source organism: Massilia sp. HP4 (assembly GCF_005222695.1). Classification (GTDB taxonomy): domain Bacteria; phylum Pseudomonadota; class Gammaproteobacteria; order Burkholderiales; family Burkholderiaceae_D; genus Telluria. Next base: position 284,637 of record NZ_STGG01000048.1, read on the forward strand.
GCAATCGATACGTCAGGCTACGTCCTGCCTTCCGTGAAGGTGCCGGGACGCCGTGGTCGCAAGCCGAAAGAATTCACCCCCGAGAACGATGAGATTGCCGCGCTGAACGCGGTCGAGCGCGCCGAACTGAAGGCAGCGGACAAGGCCAAGGCCAAGGACCGCAAGGCCAAAGAAAAAGCGCTGCTGAAAGACGCGTTCTCGTCCGATACCGAGGCCAGCGAGGAAGAACTCGAGCTGCGCCGCAACAAGCTCAAGGCCCTGATCAAGTCGGGCAAGGAGCGCGGCTTCCTCACGTACTCCGAGATCAACGACCATCTGCCCGAGAACATCGTCGATCCGGAAGCGATCGAAGGCATTATCGGCACCTTCAACGACATGGGCATCGCCGTGTACGAGCACGCGCCCGATGCCGAGACGCTGCTGTTGTCCGACAATGTGCCTAACGTCACGAGCGACGATGAAGCCGAGGCTGCGGCCGAAGCCGCGCTGTCGACGGTCGACTCCGACTTCGGCCGCACCACCGACCCGGTCCGCATGTATATGCGCGAAATGGGCTCGGTCGAGCTGCTGACGCGCGAAGGCGAGATCGAGATCGCGAAGCGCATCGAAGATGGCCTGAAGGACATGATCCAGGCGATCTCCGCCTGCCCGGTGACGATCGCCGAGATCATCGACGCCGCCAACAAGATCGAGCGCGACGAGATCAAGATCGACGAGATCGTCGACGGCTTGGTCGACCCCGAAGAAGGCGTGGATACGACGCCGAGCGCGGTCGCCCCGACCTCGACCGATTCCGACGAGGATGACGAAGAAGGCGAAGAGGAAGAAGAGGCAGAAGAGGAAGAAGAAGCCTCGACCGGGACCGGCGCTGCTGCGGGTTATTCGGCCGAACAGCTCGAAGCGCTCAAGCAATCTGCCCTGCGCAAATTCGACGAGATCGGCCAGCAATTCGACAAGATGCGCAAGGCATTCGAGAAGGACGGCTACAATTCGAAAGCCTACGTCAAGGCGCAGGATTCGATCTCGAACGAGCTCTTGGGAATCCGTTTCACCGCCAAGGTGGTCGAGAAGCTGTGCGACACGCTGCGCGGCCAGGTCGACGAAGTGCGCCACATCGAGAAGCAGATCCTCGACGTCGCGGTGAACCGCTGCGGCATGCCGCGCGCCCACTTCATCAAGGTCTTCCCGGGCAATGAAACGAACCTGGAATGGGTCGACGGCGAAGTCAATGCCGGCCACGCCTACAGCGCCATCCTGGGCCGCAACATCCCGACGATCAAGGAACTGCAGCAACGCCTGATCGACCTGCAAGCGCGCGTCGTGCTGCCGCTGCCAGACCTGCGCAACATCAACCGTCAAATGGCGGCCGGTGAAATGAAGGCCCGCAAGGCCAAGCGCGAAATGACTGAGGCGAACTTGCGTCTGGTGATTTCGATCGCCAAGAAGTACACCAACCGCGGCCTGCAATTCCTGGACCTGATCCAGGAAGGCAATATCGGCCTGATGAAGGCGGTGGACAAGTTCGAGTACCGTCGCGGCTACAAATTCTCGACGTATGCGACGTGGTGGATCCGCCAGGCGATCACCCGCTCGATCGCGGACCAGGCGCGCACGATCCGTATCCCGGTGCACATGATCGAAACGATCAACAAGATGAACCGGATCTCGCGCCAGATCCTGCAAGAGACCGGCGCCGAACCGGATCCGGCGACGCTCGCGATCAAGATGGAAATGCCGGAAGATAAGATTCGCAAGATCATGAAGATTGCGAAAGAGCCAATCTCGATGGAAACGCCGATCGGTGACGACGACGATTCGCATCTGGGCGATTTTATCGAAGACAACAACACGCTGGCGCCGTCGGATGCCGCGCTGCATGCATCGATGCGCGGTGTGGTGAAGGACGTGCTCGATTCGCTGACGCCACGCGAAGCCAAGGTGCTGCGCATGCGCTTCGGTATCGAGATGTCGACCGACCACACCCTGGAAGAGGTGGGCAAGCAGTTCGACGTGACCCGCGAGCGGATTCGCCAGATCGAGGCGAAGGCGCTGCGTAAACTCCGTCACCCATCGCGCTCGGACAAGCTGAAGAGCTTCCTCGAAGGCAGCAGCTGATTGTTGTTGGTCAAGACTTGACGTACTCGCAGTAAAGGCAATATGCTCTCGCCACTTCGCTCATCTGGTTTCAGGTTGATGGGCAGGTGGCGAGTTCTTCTTCCGCCGTTCCAGTTTCTGGGCCTCTAGCTCATGCTTGGTTAGAGCAGCGGACTCATAATCCGTTGGTGCCGTGTTCGACTCACGGGAGGCCTACCAATACAATCAAGGGCTTGTGCTGATTGCCGCAGGCGCGATTGTTCCGTAAATCGGCGGCTGTTCCACAACAGATTTCCGGTCGCGACGAATTCCGCCACAAGTTACTCCCTATCTTACGCAGTGCTGGCCAGCTGTAAGGCCGCCTTACGGGTGTGCTCGGTGCACCACTACGTAGAACATTTGTGTAGAAGAATTATCTGAAATCGTGAGGATTCCCATGAGCAAACTCACCGCAGAAGCTGTTTTCAAGGATTTCACGCAGCTCGAGTCGAGTGAACGCGCGAAGTTTTTTTCCTTGCTCGCTGAACCGCGTGTTTACGGGGGAAACTTTTCTCACGACGAAGTGTTCGGTCATCTAGCGGGAGGTGAGTTCACTATTGCCGAGGCAGCGGAATACCTGGGAGTGTCGGTCTCCACGTTTCGTCGATATGTGGCTCAAGGACAAATTCGGGCGTCGAGCGAAGTAGGCCGGAGTCACTTTTTTGCGACGACGGATTTGAAGGCGTTCAAGCGAGCTGTTCAAGACATCAAGGGTTTGTAGTTCGGCGATAGCTCGCTGATGCCGAATATGCGGGCGGCGATTTGCGAGGGCGGCAGCCACATGGTGATTTAGGATGCCCAAGGCCGCCTACTGCTCGCACCTGCTGAGTTTCCTCGGGAAAGTCTGCGCCTCGACCTCGTCGGGCGGGGTTGGCCGATCGTGTCCATAGTGCGATCATGCATAATGGCACCCATCGACCCCACGTCCCGAAAAGGCGCGCATGACCGGTAATGCCAAACCAGAGCAGCTATTGACCAGTAACGACATCGATGTCGGCGTGCGCGTCTACGAAGCCCTCGCGCACCACGCGGGATCAAACCAGGCCGCGCCCATCGCCTACAAGGACTTGCTCACATTGGCGCGCTCCCAGCACCCGAAGGACGCGGTGCTCGGCCGGGCGGTCCCGGTCGGCATCGGCATGAAGCTGCTGTTCGTCGACGCCTTCTGCGCCGCCCACGCCTATCCCAGGCTGAGTTGCCTCGCGGTCGACCCGACGACCATGCGCCCCGGCCCCGCCTACGACGGCGACTGGGAAGCGGATCGACAGGCCGTCGCTGCCTTCGACTGGTCAAGCGCCGCCGCCCAACTGCCCGCCTTCGCCCAAGCGCAACGCGGCGCCGTACCTGCGCGCCTGAAACCGCGCAAGGAACGCCCGGCCGATATTTCCTGGTACGCCTATTTCTGCTCGCACCGCAAGGAATGCGAATCGATCGGCCCGGAAGAGAAACAGGAAATCATCAACCTGATCATGGCGGGCCTGGACCCGGAGACCGCACTCAAGCGGGTCCGGGCCGCCACGCTTTCTTGACCACCCAGCTCAACGACCCGCCGGCAGCGTCACCTCGCGCGCCTGGGCTTCTGCCTCGGCCTTGTCCAGCGCCGCCTCTTGCGCCGCCGGCGCCGCCAGGGCGGCTATCTCGGCCGCTGCGTCGGCGTCCAGCGCCGGCGCCGCGCTCGCGTGAGGCCGGATCAGATCCAGCCGCACCGCGTACGACACGCCGCCACGCACGGCGGTGGCCGCGATCTGGCCGGCGTCGTTGATGGCCTGGGGAGCGATACTGATCCAGCCCTGTTTGGGATCGATCAGCGAACCCAGGGCTTCCATGCGCTTGCCGCGCCAGATGAAGCCGCCGATATGGTCGCTCTCGCCGACGATGTGACCGTGGTTGTTGATGCCCTTGCCCTCGCTATAGCGCAGTCCGGTGGGAGGCCGTGGATCGATGTTGATCAGGCGGCCGTGGCTGTACAGGAAGGCCACGCGGTCATGCGGTCCGCCGGTCGTCACCGAGGCATAGCCGGTGGCCTGGCCGCGGTCGTTGATCGCGAAGGCGCCATTCGGTTCCCAGCCGAAGCCGCCCAGGTCGCGAAACTTGCCCTTGGTCCAGATGACGGCGAGGAAAGGCTGTTCTGGCGAGCCCCATGGGCCGGACTCGGCGGCAATCTGGTTGCGGTTGTTGATCGCATAGACCTGGGTGGAGGGGTTCTCGGTAGCGATGCTGCCCAGGTCGGTGATGGCGCCGTTCGGCGCGCGCAGCACGCTCTGCGGGTACGGTGCGCTGCCTGGCGGACTGGCGAGCCCGATGATGTAGCCGGCGTTGTTGATGTCGCGATAGGTCGTGCCGCCATAGATGGCGCCGATGTCGCGCTGCTTGCCGCACGAGTAGAGATAGCCGCGCCGCTGGCCGCTGGCGCTGGTCCAGTTGCCGAGCACCACCCCCTTGTCGTTGATGGCGACCGCGCTGGACGTGCCGCCCAGCGCCCCCAGCGGCACCACGCCCTTGCCCCGGTTGACGAAGCCGCGGTTGTTGTCGCCGCCGATCGGATAATTGCCGACCACGGCGCCCGTGCTGTTGATGTCTGCGGCCCTGCTGTTGGCCGGACCGACGATGGTCACCCGGTACTCGGGATAGGCCCAGGCGGCGCTGGCCACGGTGAAGGACACCAGCGCCAGGGACAGGCGATGAAGCATGTGCATGATCGTTCCTTTCGAGAGACTGCGCGCCGCGGGGACGTCGGCGGACGCGTTCCGGCGCGGCACGCGTCCTGGTCGTCTTACTGGGCCACCGGTTGCGCCACCTCTTGCGCGATGCCGGCGGCTTCTTCCTGCGCTCGCTTCGCCGCGGCCTGCGGCGACAGCGGCGCCTCCAGCGACGGTTCTTCGTCGTGCTCCGCCGGCGGCGCCGCATCCACGTGCGGCTTGATCAGGTCGAGCCGTACCGCGTAGCGCACCCCGTTACGGAAGGCGTTGGCCGCGATCTGCCCCGCATCGTTGATGGCGCGCGGATCGCGGATGTCCCAGCCCAAGGCCGGATTGATCAGCGCGTTCAGGCTCTGCATCTTCTTGCCGCGCCAGATGAAGCCGGACAGGTGGTTGCTGTTGCCGACGATGTGTCCGCGGTAGTTGATGCCGGTGCCTTCGCTGAAGCGTTCCTCGCTGCTCGGGCGGCCGTCGATGTCGATCAGGTGCCCGCGGCTGTACAGGTAGGCCACCCGGTTGCGGAAGCCTTCAGGGACCGAGCTGTAGCCGGTGGCCTGGCCGCGGTCGTTGATCGCCAGGGCGCCGTCGGGTGATGAACCAAAGTCGCCCAGGTCGCGCAGCTTGCCCTTGGTCCAGATGAAGGAACGCAGCGGCTGGTCGGGGAAGGTCAGCGGGCCGGATTCGCCGGCGACCTGGTTCTTGTTGTTGAGCCTTGCGGCGAAGGTGATCGGCGGATTGTCAGGGAAGTCGTTCGGCAGGTCGCCCAGGGCGGTCAGGGCGCCGTTCGGCGCGCGCAGGAAGCTGGTGGTGCCGTCGTTGGCCGGCGCATCGACGGCGTGGACGGCGATGTAGCCGGCATTGTTGATGTCGCGCCAGGTGGTGAACCTGCCGCCGATCGTGCCGATGTCGCGCAGCTTGGCGCAGTCGTAGATGAAGCCGCGGCGCTGGCCGCCGTTGGTGGTCCAGTGGCCCAGCACCTGTCCCTTGTCGTTGATGGCCACCGCGTCGCTGGCCGTGCCTTTCAACGTGCCCAGGTCGACCAGGCCCTTGCCGCGGTTGAGGAAGGCATGGGTGGCCGTGGGCGTGAAGCGGTAGTAGCCGACCACCACGCCGGCGTTGTTGATGTCGGTGGCGGTGCTTTCGGCCGGCCCCACCACCGTGACCTTGTACTCAGGATAGGCCGAGGCCGCGCCGGCCAGGGTGAACGACATCAGGACCAGGGACAAGCGATGACGCATGTGCATGACAATCTCCTTGGGTTGGCAATAATGTGGGGGTTTACTGGGCCACCGGCCGCGCCACCTCGCGCGCCTGGGCCTGCGCCTCGGCCTTGGCCAGCGCGGCATCGAGCGCCGGCGATGCCGGGAAGGTGAGCAGCTCGGACTGGGCCTCGGCGTCCAGCGCCGGCGCCGTGTCGACATGCGGACGGATCAGGTCCAGGCGCACCGAGTAGCGCACGCCGCCACGCGTGGCGACGGCTGCGACCTGGCCGGCGTCGTTGATGGCGATCGGATTGGAGATGTCCCAGCCCGCGGCCGGGTCGATCAGCGCGTTCAGGCTTTCCATCTGCTTGCCGCGCCAGATGAAGCCCGACAGGTGGGTGCTCTCGCCGACGACGTGGCCGCGGTTGTTGATGCCACGGCCGGCGCTGTACTTGTACTCGGTCGCTGGACGGGTATCGAGGCTGACCATGCGCCCATGGCTGTACAGGAAGGCGACGCTGTCGCGCGGGCCGACGGGCAGGTAGGCCTGGCCGGTGATCTGGCCGCGGTCGTTGATCGCGTTTGCGGTATTGGGCGTGGAACCCAGGTCGCCCAGGTCGCGGATCACGCCCCGGTTCCAGGCGAAGGCGCGGAATCCCGGCTCGGGCGAGTTGAAGCGTCCCGAGTAGCCTGCGACCTGGTTGCGGTTGTTGAGCGCGGCCGGGGAGGTCATTGGATCGCCATTGCCGTCCCATGGGATCGCGCCGAGGTGGGTGTAGACGCCGTTCGGCGCGCGCAGGTAGCCGAGCATTTCGTTGGTGCCCGGCGTCGTGCCGGCCGCGGTGATATAGCCGGCTTCGTTGATGTCGCTGAAAGCCGTGGACTTGCCGGGAATGCCGGCGACGTCGCGCGCCTTGCCGCAGGAATAGATGAAGCCGCGCAGCCGCCCGTCGGCGCCGAGCCAGTTGCCGACCACCTCGCCGCGGTCGTTGATGCCCGTCGCCACGCTTTCGACGCCCTTGAGGGCGCCCAGGTCGACCAGGCCCTTGCCGCGGTTGAGGAAGGCGCGCCGCTGGTTGGCGCCGACCGGATAGCCGCCGACCACCACGCCGGCGTTGTTGATGCCATAGACCCAGCTGTTGGCCGGGCCGACCACCGTTACCCGGTACTCGGGATAGGCAAGGGCGCTGCCGGCCACGGTGAACGACAGCAGGACCAGGAACAAGCGATACATGCACATGACGAGCTCCTCGATGAAGTGGCAATGCTCATTGCGCGACCGCGTGCACGACCTCGCGCGCCTGCGCCTCGGCCTCGGCCCGCGCCAGCGCCGCCGCCGTCGCCGGCAGTGGCGCGAAGGCCGCCAGCTCGGCCGCCTGGTCGGCGTCCAGGGCCGGCGCCGACAAGGCATGCGGCCGGATCAGGTCGAGCCGGATCGCATACTGCACGCCGCCCCGCACGCCGGTGGCGGCGATCTGGCCGGCGTCGTTGATGGCCTGCGCTCCCGGGATGTTCCAGCCCAGCCGAGGGTCGACCAGCGTATTGAGGCTCTGCATCTTGCGGCCGCGCCAGACGAAGCCCTGCAGGAGGTCGCTGTAGCCCACGATATGGCCGTGGTTGTTGATGCCGGCTCCTTCGCTATACCTGGGCTCGATGGCGGTACGGCCGTCGATGCTCACCAGGCTGCCATTGCTGTACAAATAGGCCACGCGGTCGTGCGCGCCGCCGGCAAGGACCGCGGCGAAACCCGTGGCCTGGCCGCGGTCGTTGATCGCATTGGCGCTATTGGGCGTCAGCCCGAAGCCCCCCAGGTCGCGCAGCTTGCCGCGGGTCCAGATGAAGGCGTGATACGGCTGCTCGGGAAATTCCAGCTCCCCCGACTTGCCGGCGACCTGGTTGCGGTTATTGAGCGCATAGACCTGGGTGATCGGGTACTCGGCCGGCAGGTGGCCGATGGCCGTGTAGCTGCCGTTCGGCGCGCGCAGGAAGCCGCTCGGGTCGCTGTTGTTGTAGCTGGTGGCGATGGTGTAGCCGGCGTTGTTGATGTCCTGGTAGATGGAGCCGGCGCCGACGATGCCGATATCGCGCTGCCTGCCGCAGGAATAGATGAAGCCGCGGTTGCGGCCGTCGGCGCCGGTCCAGTTGCCGAGCACCTCGCCCTTGTCGTTGACGGCCACCGCGCCGCTTGCGCTGCCCAGCGCGCCCAGCTTGACCAGGCCCTTGCCGCGGTTGATGAAGCCGTGGGTGGTGCCGCCCACGGGATAGCTGCCGACCACGGCGCCGGCCTGGTTGATGTCGGCGGCAGTGCTGCCGGGCGGGCCGACGATCGTCACCCGGTATTCGGGGTAGGCGCAGGCGGCGCCGGTCACGGCGAACGACAGCAGGAACAGTGCGAATTTACGAGGGGTGTGCATGATGATCTCCAGCGATCGTAGAAGGGTGAAAGAAAGGTTTATTGCGCCGGCGGCGCAGCCGGCGCGGCCCCGCCGGTGGCGGTGGTGGGGCAGGGAAGCGGCACCGGATCGAGGCGCACCGCGAAGCCGAAGGCGACGCCGGCCTGGTCGGCATAGCCGGCGATCTGCCCCCTGTCGTTGATGCCGCGCACGTCGCGAATCGAACAGCCGCCGGCCGGGTCGATCAGGAATTCGAGGCTTTCCATCTTCTTGCCGCGCCGGATGAAGGCGCCGAGGTGGTTGCTGGTGCCGACCACCTGGCCGCGCTGGTTGATCGCCAGTGGCCAGGTGAAGGGATTGGCGAACGGCAGCGTGCCGATATCGCGGAAGCTGCCGTCGGGCGCGCGCAAGAAGCCGCGCTGCGGCGCGCCGGTGTACTGGTAGGTGGCCACGGTGGCGCCGGCACTGTTGATGGCATTGCCATCGCTGTAAATGGGCGCGACCCGCGTCCCCCGGTACTCGATGCGGGGCTTCGCGGCCTGCGCCAGGCCGACCGCCGAAGCGAGCAGGAGCAGAGCCGTGCAATTTCTCACTCGCATAACAATCTCCCTAAGAAACAAGGGCTTGCAATGAAGTTCCAGGCCCGTCATCCAAAGTACGCCGTCGCTGCGCATCGGGTTTGGCGCCGCACAAGCCGAACAGGCGAGCGGCGGCGGCGCATGCCGAATCGATCAGCATGCGCAGCGAATGGGTTGGCAGGAAGAATGGAAGCGCTAGCTGGGTTCGGCAGCGCGCTTGCGCTGGGTGATGTCGGCGGCCGCGCCGAACCGACGTCGGCCGCTCGCTGCTCGACCTGACCCACAAGCTCGACTACAACCAGCTGGCCGAGGACGTCGGCGCCACCTTCGACACCTTGCGCCTGGTCGAACGCGAGGTGCGCAGCACCGACGGCCGCTGCTACATCGTGCGCCTGCTGCCCTACCGCACCAACGAGGACCGCATCGAAGGCGCGGTGATGACCTTCTTCGACATCACGGCGCGCCGACATGCCGAGGAACAGGCGCGCGCCAGCGAAGCGCATATGCGCATGGTGGCCGAGAGCGCCAAGGACTACGCCATCATCACGATGGACGATGCCGGCCGCGTCACCAGCTGGAACCGGGGCGCCGAGACCCTGTTCGGCTATACCGCCGAAGAGATCTTCGGCCAGGGCCTCGACCGCCTGTTCGTGCCCGAGGACATCGCGGCCGGCGTGCCGGAAGACGAACTGCGTCGCGCACGCGAGGACGGCCGCGCCGAGGACGAGCGCTGGCACCTGCGCAAGGACGGCAGCCGCTTCTTCTGCAGCGGCGTCACCACGCCGCTGCGCAACGGCGAATTCTATGGCTATGCAAAAATCGCGCGCGACGAGACGGCGCGCGAGCGCCAGGGCAAGGAACGCGAGCAGGCCCTGACCCACGAGCAGGCCGTGCGCTCCGACGCCGAGAGTGCGGTGGCGCTGAAGGACGAGTTCCTGGCCGTGATGTCGCACGGGCTGCGTCATCCGCTGAACATGATCCACATTAACGTCGAGCTGCTCTCGCGCATGTCCGAGCTGCGCCAGTCGCCGCAATTCATGCGCGCGGCCTCGATCATCCGCAGCTCGGTGATGAGCCAGGCCAAGATCATCGACGACCTGATGGACATGTCGCGCGTGCGTACCGGCAAGCTGTCGCTGACGACGGCGCCGGTGGTGCTCGACACGCTGCCGAAGTGCGCAAGCCTGCCGGCGATCGCCATCACCGGCATGCGGCGCGACGCCGATATCGCGCGCGCGCGCGCGGCCGGCTTCTCGGCGCATCTCGGTAAACCGATGTCGGTCGAGCGCCTGAATGCGGTGGTGCGCGACCTGCTGCCGCGCAAGGATTGAATCGAGCCTGCCTGGTTACCGTAGCGTGGACGGCTCTGCCGTCCACGGGGCCAACCCCGGCGTGGCCTG
>NZ_STGG01000049.1 GCF_005222695.1 Massilia sp. HP4
CCCCCATGCGCCAGCGCGATCGCCCTGACCACCGCCAATCCCAGCCCGCTGCCCGACCCACCCTGCAGGCGCGCCGCATCGCCGCGCTGGAAGGCGTCGAACAGCTTCGACGCGAACGCCTGGTCGATCCCCGGCCCGCCGTCGGTGACGGTGAGCCGGCATTCGCCGCCGCTGCATGCAAGCCCGATCTCCAGCCACCCCGGCGCCGCATGGCAGCGCGCGTTCTCCAATAGCGCCAGCAAGGCCTGGCGCATGCGCGCCGGATCGCACTCCACCAGGGCATCGTCCAGCCGCAGCTCGGGCAACAGGCCCTTGGCGCGCAGGTCCGGTTCGCTCAAGGCCAGCACGTCGCGGATCCCGGCCGCCAGGTCGCAGCGTTCGACCTGCAAGGTCAGGTGGCCGCTGTCGGCCAGGCCCACCACCCGCAAATCCTCGATCAGCCGTCCCAGGTTCTCGACTTGCGCCAGCAGGTTGCGAAACAGCGGCTCGCTCGGCGTGAACACGCCTTCTGCCAGGCCCTGGATGCGGCCGCGCAGGATGGTGATCGGGGTGCGCAGCTCGTGGGCGATGGCGGCGTTCCAGAACACCTGTTCCTTCGCCATGCGTTCGAGCCGCTCGGCCATCACGTTGAAATCCTCGACCAGCAGCGAGGCCTCGCCCAGCGAGCGGTCGTCGCTGCTGGCGCGCGCCGCCAGGTCGCCGTTCGATACCCGGCGCAGGCTGCTGGCAACCGAGGTCAAGGGCGCCAGGATGCGGCGCGACAGCTTGGCGGCGGCGAATACCGCGAGCAGCACCGCGCTCAGCGTCGACAGCACGATCCAGCCCCATTCCGGCACCGACGGCATCCACGCGCCGGCCGGCGCCAGGTGGGCGGGGGCGTAGGCGAACATCACGAAATAGAACACGTAGGAGCCGACCGTGATCGCGACCACCACGCTCAGCACCAGCAGCGTCATGGTCAGCACGATCTGGCGGCTCAGGCCATGGACCGGTTTCATGCCTTGCCGCCGAACTTGTAGCCGACGCCGCGGATCCCGCGGGGCACGTCGTCGATGCCGGCTTCTTCGAGCTTGCGCCGCAATTTGCTGACGTGGCTGTCGACGGTGCGTTCCAGCGTATCGCCTTCCGGCAGGCAGTGGGCGAGCAGGTCGGTGCGGCTGAACACCTGGCGCGGCGAGCGGGCCAGATAGGCCAGCAGCTTGAACTCGGTCAGGGTCAGGTTCAGGAGCGTCCCCGGCGCATGGGCCAGCGCGACCTCGTGCTTGCCGGGATCGATGACGAGGTCGTCGACGCGGATCACGGCGGCCATGCCGGCTGGCGCCTGGGCCAGCGTGCGGCGCAGCACCGCCTGGGCGCGTGCCACCACCTCGGCCGGGTTGAAGGGCTTGACCACGTAGTCGTCGGCGCCGATGCGCAGGCCGGTCAGCTTGTCGACGTCCTGGTCCATCGCGGTCACCATGATCACCGGCGTGCCGCCGCGGCGGCGGAGCTCGGACAGCACCATCCAGCCGTCCAGGCCCGGCATCTGCACGTCGAGCAGCACCAGGTCGGGCCGCGCCGACAGATGCAGCGCGAGCGCCTGGCGGCCGTCCTGGGCGCGCAGGGTGCGAAAGCCGCCGCGCGAGAAATAGGCGGCCAGGATGAGCGCGATCTCGTCGTCGTCCTCGGCGATCAGCACCAGGGCCTGCCCGGCGCCGGCTTGCGCAGTCGTCTCCATCCAATCTCCATACAAGGGCAACCCAATGCCAACGTGCGCACCGCACAATCGCGGTTTGCCCGACCCGCTACTCTACCCATGCCCCAGTTTTTCATCAACCGCCCTGTCTTCGCCTGGGTGATCGCCCTGTTCATCGTGCTGCTGGGCGTGATCGCCATCCCGCAACTGCCGGTGGAACGCTATCCGACGGTGGCGCCGCCCACGGTCTCCATCACCGCCGTCTACCCGGGCGCCACGCCGCAGACCATGAACGACGCCGTGGTGGGGCTGATCGAACGCGAGCTTTCGAGCGTCAAGAACCTGCTGTACTTCGAATCGTCGACCGACACCACCGGCACCGCCCAGATCACGGCCACCTTCCGGCCCGGCGTCGATCCGGACATGGCCCAGGTCGACGTGCAGAACCGCATCAAGGCGGTCGAGCCGCGCCTGCCGCAGACGGTGCGCCAGAACGGCCTGATCGTGGAGTCGACGATCTCGAACTTCCTGATGTTCATTGCGCTGACGTCGGAAACCGGCGCTTTTGACGAGACCGACCTGGGCGACTATATGGCGCGCAACGTGGTCGAGGAGCTGCGCCGGGTCGAGGGCGTGGGCAAGGTGCAGCTGTTCGGCGCCGAGAAGGCGATGCGGATCTGGGTCGATCCGGCCAGGCTGGTGTCCTATGAGCTGTCCATGACCGACGTCACGGCCGCCATCGCGCGCCAGAATGCCCAAATCGCGCCGGGCCGCGTGGGCGACGCGCCGGCGCCGGCCGGGCAGCAGATCACGGTGCCGCTCACCGTCGAGGGCCAGCTGTCCACGCCGGAGCAGTTCCGCGCCATCGTGCTGCGCGCCAACCCGGATGGCTCGACCCTGCTGCTGCAGGACGTGGCGCGCATCGAGCTCGGTTCGCAGAGCTATGGTTTCAGCACCCGCGAGAACGGCCACGTCGCCACCGCCGCCGGGGTCCAGATGGCGCCCGGCGCGAATGCCGTGGCGACCGCCGCCGGCGTGCGCGAGCGCCTGGCCGAGCTGGGCAAGGCGATGCCGGCCGGGATGAAGGTCAGCGTGCCCTTCGATACCGCGCCTTTCGTGCAGATCTCGATCGAGAAAGTGGTGATGACCCTGCTCGAGGCCATGGTGCTGGTATTCCTGGTGATGTACCTGTTCTTGCAGAACGTGCGCTATACCCTGATCCCGGCGCTGGTGGCGCCGATCGCGTTGCTGGGCACCTTCACGGTGATGATGATGGCCGGTTTCTCGGTCAATGTGCTGACCATGTTCGGCATGGTGCTGGCGATCGGCATCATCGTCGACGATGCGATCGTGGTGGTCGAGAACGTCGAGCGCCTGATGGCGACCGAGGGCCTGTCGCCGAAAGAAGCGACGCAAAAGGCGATGCGCGAGATCACCGGCGCCGTGGTCGGCATCACCCTGGTGCTGACCGCGGTGTTCATCCCGATGGCCTTCGCCAGCGGCTCGGTGGGCGTGATCTACCGCCAGTTCTCGCTGTCGATGGCGGTGTCGATTTTGTTCTCGGCCTTCCTGGCGCTGTCGTTCACGCCGGCCCTGTGCGCCACGCTGCTCAAGCCGATCGAGGACGGGCATCACGAAAAGAAGGGGTTCTTCGGCTGGTTCAACCGCGGCTTCGAGCGCCTTACGGGGAGGTATACCTCCACCACCAGGGTGCTGGCCAGGCGCGCCGGGCGCATGATGCTGGCCTGGCTGGCGATCGGCCTGGCGCTGGCCTTTGCGTTTCGCGGCCTGCCGTCGGCCTTCCTGCCCGAAGAAGACCAGGGTTATTTCATGACCTCGTTCCAGCTGCCGGGCGACGCTACCGTCGAACGCACACTCGAGGTGGTCAAGGCCTACGAGGAGCACGTGGCCTCGCGCCCCGGCCTGGGCGACAACGAATCGATCCTGGGCTTTGGCTTCTCGGGCTCGGGCCCCAACGCGGCCCTGGCCTTCACCATGCTCAAGGACTGGGACCAGCGCGACGGCGCCACCGCCCAGGGCGAGGTCGCCGCGGCGCAAGAGGCGATGAACGCCAGCCGCGAAGGCATGATCATGAGCCTGATGCCGCCGGCGATCGACGGCCTGGGCAACTCGTCCGGCTTCGCGCTGCGTTTGCAGGACCGTAGTAACCAGGGCCAGGCGGCGCTGCTGGCGGCCCAGGACAAGCTGCTCGCGCTGGCCGCGCAAAGCCCGGTGGTGGCCGGCGTCTATCCCGAAGGGCTGCCGCCGGGCGTGAGCGTGCGCCTGGACATCGACCGCGCCAAGGCGCAGGTACTGGGCGTGGGCTTCGCCGACATCAGCGACACCTTGTCGGCGGCCATGGGCTCGGTGTACGTGAACGATTTCCCGAACGCCGGCCGCATGCAGCAGGTGATCGTGCAGGCCGAAGCCAGCGCCCGCATGCAGGTCGACGACGTGCTCAAGCTGAATGTGCGCAATGCGAACGGCGGCATGGTGCCCTTGGCCGAGGTGGTCAAACCGGTGTGGACCGAGGCGCCGCCGCAGCTGATCCGCTACCTGGGTTATCCGAGCGTGCGTATATCCGGCGCCGCGGCGCCGGGCGCGTCGAGCGGCGAGGCGATGGCAGAGATGGAGCGCCTGGCGGGCCAGCTCGGCCCCGGCTTCGCAGTCGAATGGACCGGGCAATCGCTGCAGGAGCGCGAGACGGCGGCCCAGGCGCCGCTATTGATGGCATTGTCGATGCTGGTGGTGTTCCTGGTGCTGGCCGCGCTGTACGAGAGCTGGTCGATTCCATTCTCGGTGATGCTGGTGGTGCCGCTGGGCCTGATCGGCGCGGTGGCGGCGGTGATGCTGCGCGGCCTGCCCAACGATGTGTTCTTCAAGGTAGGCATGATCACGGTGATCGGCCTGTCGGCCAAGAATGCGATCCTGATCGTCGAATTCGCCAAGCAGCTGCACGATGAAGGAAAGGGCCTGCTGGAGTCGGCCGTGGAAGCGGCGCGCCTGCGCCTGCGGCCGATCCTCATGACGTCGCTGGCTTTCGCGCTGGGCGTGGTGCCGCTGATGATCGCGTCCGGCGCCAGCGCCGAGACCCAGCATGCGATCGGCACCGGCGTGTTCGGCGGCATGGTGGCGGCCACGGTGCTGGCGGTGCTGTTCGTGCCGGCCTTCTTCGTGTTCGTGATCGGGCTGCAGGAGCGGATTGCGCGCTGGCGCAAGCGCTAGTCTACGGCCAGCCGCAGCGCGCCGGTCCGGTCCAGCACATAGCGATCGAGGTCGCGCGCCAGCAGCAGCTGGCCGCCGTACCGGGCGCGCGCTTCGTCCTCGAGCAGCGACAGCGGCAGCGGCCCGCCGTCTTGATAGCGTGGGCTGAAATGGGTCAGCACCAGGTTGCGCACGCCGGCCGTTTCGGCGAAATGCGCCACCCGCATGGCCGAGCTGTGCTGCGGGCCGGGGCCGATCTTCTGCAGCACTTCTTCGGTATAGGTCGCCTCGTGCACCAGCACGTCGGCGCCATGCGCACTGGCCGCCAGCAGCGCGGGGCTGTCGTTGTCGCCGGCCACCACGATGCGGCGCGCGCGGCGCGGCGGCAGCAGGTAGTCGTGGGCGGCGATTTGGCGGCCATCCGGCAGCACCACGTCGCGGCCCTGCTGGATCTCGCCCCACAGTGCAGACGAGGGGACCTCATCCGAGCGCAGCTTGTCGGTATCGAGCCGGCGTTCGATCGCGGCCTCGGTAAAACCATAGGCCCAGGACGGGATACGGTGCGACAGCGCGGTGGCGTCGACGGTAAATTCAGGCAGCAGCGGGCCATGCGCCAGCTCGTCCGGCGTGAGCCAGGCGAGCGGGAAGGGCAGGTTCAATTCGCTGGCCTGCATGATGGATTCGATCATGGTGCGCAGCGGCGGCGGGCCGACGATAGCCAGGGGTTCGCTGCGGCCCAGCATGCCGGCGCTGGCCAGGAGGCCCGGCAGGCCGTAGCAGTGGTCGCCATGCATATGGGTGATGCACACGGCGCGCAGGCTCATCACCGACAGCGGGGTGCGCAGGATGCGGTGCTGCGTGCCTTCGGCGCAATCGACCAGCACCCAGGAGCGCGCGCCGCGCAGGCGCAGCGCCAGGCCGGACATATTGCGTTGCCGGGTCGGCGTGCCGGACGACGTGCCGAGGAAGATGAGTTCCATGACTGCTTCTCGTGGGATGACGGCCTCCATTATCCGGCAACACGGTCCTGGCCGGCGCGCAGCCAGAACTCGGGATGCAGCGCGCTGTCATACGAATCGGGAACGCCGCCAATGGGCGGCCATGCCCGTTCTAAGGGAGAACGATATGCGCAAGAACTTGATTGCCGCCGCGTCCGCGGCGGGTGTGCTTGCAATGCTGGGTGCGGCGCCGGCCGGCTTGGCCGCGCAGGAGCTGCAAGAGGTGCAGGTGCCGGTGGCCGGCATCAGCTGTTCGCGCATCGGGCCGCCGCCGCAGCGGGTGACGCCCAGCGCCGAAGTGATCGACTCGATCGACGGCGCCTACCGGCTGTCGAACGGCCAGAAGCTCGAGCTCGACAGCATCGACCAGCAGGTGGTGGCCGACTTTGGCCGCCGGCACCAGGTGCCGCTGGTGGCGACCGGCCCCGAGCGCTTCGAGTCGCGCGACGGCCTGGTCTGGGTGCGCTATGAGGCCGACGAGCGCACCGAACGGATCGTGGTCAGCTATCCGGCCGACCAGCAGGGGCGCTACGTCGACGCCTGCTGAGCTTTAATGCTGGGCAGGGGAAAGGCCGAACAGCAGCGAGCGGTGCGCGCCCACGCCGGCCATCGCGCCGTCCGCCACGGCCAGCGCCACCGAGCTGGCGGCGCGCATGGCGTCGCCGCCGGCGAACACCCCCGGCACCGAGGTCTGGCGGCCTTCGTCGGTGCGGATGTACCGGCCCAGCGGCCCGTCCTCGAAGGCGCAACCGAGTCTTTCCGCGATCGGGCTCGCCATGTGCAGGCGGCCGAAAGTGAACAGGCCGGCCATCGCTTCCTGCCGGCCGTCGGCCAGCACCACGGTGGCATGGCCGGCCAGGCGCGCGACCGGCGTCTCGTCGAGCGTCACGCCGCGCTGCGCCAGGTCGGCCCGTTGCGCCGCATCCAGCGGGCACACGCCATTCGTGAACAGGGTCACCTGGCCCCAGTGCGGCAGCATCTGCGCCTGGTGCACCGACAGCGGACCGCTGGCCAGCACGCCGATCCGGCCTTCGTCCAGTTCATAGCCATGGCAGTAGGGGCAGTGGAACACGCTCTTGCCCCAGCGCTCGGCCAGGCCGTCGATCGGCGGCAGCTCGTCGCGTACGCCGGTGGCCAGCACCAGGCGCTGGCCGCGCACGCTGCCCGCGCCATCGAGGTCGACCACGAAGCCGTCGGCGTCGAACCGGGCGTCGAGCGCCAGAGCGTCGTGCCAGGCCACGTTCGGGTAGGCGGCGACGTTGGCGCGGCCCTCGGCCGCGATGGCCGCTGCCGGCTGGCCGTCGCGGGTCAGGAAGCCGTGGGAATCGCTGGCAAAGCGGTTGCGGCGCTGGCCGGCGTCGACCACCAGCACCTTGCGGCGCGCCCGCGCCAGTTGCAGGGCGGCCGACAGGCCGGCATAGCTGCCGCCGATGACGACGGCGTCGAATTCATTCATGGTCATTGGTGTGTTCATGTTCGGGCCTCCGGTGCGGATGGTTGTCGTAGTTGCGGTTGAACTCGCGCGACAGGTCGGCCAGCGTCACTTCGCCGAGGCGTTTCACCAGCAGCGCCTCGGCTTCCTGGAAGGCGTCTTCCAGCGAGGCATTGACCACCTGTTCGACCAGGCAGGCGCTGTGCTCGTTGCGGTTGCCCATCGCGAACACGGTAGGGGCGCCGACCGCGTCGTAGACATCGCGCAGGGTGACCTGGGCCAGGTCGCAGGTGATCGCCCAGCCGCCGCCGTGGCCGCGCTCCGAGCTGATGTAGCCGCGCTCGCGCAGGCCGGCCAGCACGCGCCGCACCAGTACCGGGTTGGTGCCGAGCATGCCGGCCATCTGCTCCGAGGTCATCGGGCGCTCGCTGTGGGCCAGGTGTAGCAGCACGTGGAGGACGGAAGAGAGTTTGCTGTCGCGTTTCATGTAACTAATGATAGTACAAAAACGGCGACGGCGTGATGTTGCCTATCTTTCGGTCCGCGGCTCCTCGACCGGTTCGGACCTGGGCGGCAGTTTCAGGGTCGGCAGGTACCACCACATATAGGTGCTGACGCAGGCGCCGATGACGACCATCATGATCAGGATCGCGACGCTGTCGAAATGCCGGGTCGACCAGGCCATCGAGCCCCACAGCATCACGGTGGCGACGATCTTGCCTTTCAGGGGAATGCCGTGCCCGGCCTCGAAATTGGCGAGGTATTTGCCGAACACGGAATGCCCCAGCAGCCAGCGATGCAGGCGCTCGGAACCGCGCGCGAAGCAGGCCGACGCCAGCAGCAGGAAGGGCGTGGTCGGCAGCAGCGGCAGGAAGATGCCGAGGATGCCCAGCAGGACGGCCAGTACTCCGGCCACGTTATAGAACAGTTTCATGCCGCCACTCTAGCATCCGGCGCCTGCGCGCAGCCACAACGCCCACATTGCCAATCCGGTTATGCAAAAAGGAAACAGATTGGCATATCAATATGCAACTTTAAGTTCCATTTTGCAACTTCATGTCGCGAACTCGGTATAATGGCCGGCTCGACGACGGGCGCGTCTGTTCGGCAGCAGCAGGAATCGTATCAACGCCCGGCCATCCTTTCTGCCTGCTGTCCGATTGTCGCCTGGCGCGTGCCGGTCATCGTCTTTCATGCCTTATTCCACTTCGTCCAATCCCTTCGTGGCCAGGTTCGGCGGCTATTTCCGCCGGCGCGTGCTGCGCCAGCTCGCGCTCTATCTCGCGCTGATGCTGGCGGTCGTCTGGGGCGGGGTGGCGCTGGAACAGGCGCGTTTTTCGACGCTCGCCGAGAGCGGCGGCAAGGCCAATGTGCAGAACCTGTCGCGCGCCTTCTCGGAAGAGGTCAAGGCGACCGTTGCCCTGGTCGACCTGTCGCTGATCCAGCTGCGCGGCACCTGGCAGCGCGACCCGGCCGACTTTCCCCATAGCGTGGCCGAGCACGTGCGCCACTTGCGGGTGCCGATGCACATCACCGTCACCGACGCCGGCGGCAGCCTGCTGTACAGCGACGCCGCGGCTGGCGCCACGCCGGCGCCGCAAGGGCTGGCGCTGGGCGACCTGCGCCAGTTCGCCGTCTACCGCGAGCAAGGCGGCGACCGCCTCTACGTGAGCCGTTCCGAGCGCAGCCGCATCTCGCGGCAATGGATGGTCCAGTTCACGCGTCCAATCCGCACGCCCGCTGGCCGCCTGGCGGGCGTGATCGCGGTGTCGATCCCGCCGGAGTACTTCCTGCGCTTCTACGACAGCATCGACCTCGGCCCCGACGCCACGGTCAGCCTGCTGCGCCTGGACGCCACCGTGATCGCGCGCAGTTCGCGCGCGGACGGCAACCGCCACATGGGCGCGACGATACCCGACGCGCCGCAGACCCGCGACGCCAGCACCAGCGGCGCCTTCCGCCGCAGCAGCCACCTGGACGGCATCGAGCGCTTCTATGCGTGGCACAAGCTGCCCGAGTACGGCCTGGTGGTCACGGTCGGCCAGGCGGTGCGCGACGCCGAGGCGCGCTTTGCCCAGCAGCGCGAGGTGATGCGCAGCGCGGGCCTGGTCGTGTCGCTGGGACTGGCGCTATTGGGCTGGGCGGCGATCGGCGCGGCCGACCGCCGCCGGCACGCGCTCAAGGCGCTGGCCGCGGCCGAGGCGCGCTGGAAGATGGCCCTGAACGCCGCCGGCGACGGGGTCTGGGACAGCGACGTGAGCACCGGCCTGGTCACCCTGTCGCCGAACGCCCAGCGGATCCTCGACAGCGAGCATCCGGTCGTGTCCTGGTTCGGCAACGACAGCCTGGCCGGCCTGGTGCATCCGGACGAATTGCCGGCGGTGCGCGCTGCCCTGCGCGCCCACATCGACGGCTTCAGCGCCGACTATGCGATGGAGCACCGGCTGCGCACGCGCGACGGCGCCTGGCGCTGGATCGAGGCGCGCGGCACGGTCACCGAATGGGGCGAGCGCGGCGAACCGCTGCGCATGATCGGCACCTTCTCGAACATCGACGCGCGCAAGCAGGAAGAGCAGCGCATGCGGCGCATGGCGCACGAGGATGCGCTCACTGGCCTGCCGAACCGCGTGCTGCTGCACGACCGCATGCGCCAGGCGATCCTTGCCGCCGGCCGCGAAGGGCACAAGGTCGCCCTGGTCTATTTCGACCTCGATAACTTCAAGCCGGTCAACGACACCCACGGCCACGCGGTAGGCGACCGCCTGCTGCGCATGGTGGCGCAGCGGGTGCGCGCGGCGCTGCGCGAATCGGACACGCTGGCGCGGGTCGGCGGCGACGAATTCGCCGTCCTGCTGCCGCGCTGCGCCCAGCCCCAGGACGCCGAGCGGGTAGCCGCCACCATCCTGGCGCGCCTGGAGCAGCCGTTCGACGACGGCGAGCGCATCCTGCGCATCTCGGGCAGCCTGGGTTACGCGTTGTATCCCGACTGCGGCCCAGGCGACGGCGACGCCGCCGAATCCCTGCTGCACTGCGCCGACCTGGCGATGTACGACGCCAAGGCCCACGGCCGCAACCGCATCTCCGGCAGCTACCGCACCCGCATAATCTAACCCGCCCCCCCTAATCCCAATTAGGGTCAGAGTAGAATTATTGAGTAATTTCTCCGAATTCCGGAAATGAGGGTCAGAGTAGAATTAATGGCCAAGAGCTCGTGAGCAACACGCCAGAAATATATTCCCAAGAATTTCTTTTTGAAAGAAATTGCAAAACAATTCTACTCTGACCCTATTTAATTTTTTGATTAAATCTTTTTCGATTGAATATTCTATTGCGGCATTAACAACATATACTTAGGGTGAAAATTCTCTTTGTCAATTCCATGACGAATTGCAACGAATCGGCGATTTATTAATTAGGGTCAGAGTAGAATTCTTGAGTAATTTTCCTTCACGCTGAATTAATTGGTGACAGAGTCAGATGCATTGGAAATTGCTCCGTGCAGGTATTAATTGGGGTCGGAGTCGAATTAAGAGCAATTCTGAGGAATTGCTCAATAAATCTACTCTGACCCTATCAGTGCCCTATCGGTGGACCCTATCGGTGGGGAGGCGGCGTGTCAGGGGTGGGCGCCGATATCTGGTTCTACCAGCGCCGGTAGCACCGGCGCCGTGTGCCGCGGCAGGTAGATGGTGACTGTGGTGCCGGTGCCCAGCGTGCTCTCGAGCCGGATCTGGCCGCCGCTCTGGCGTACGAAGCCATGCGCCATCGACAGCCCGAGTCCCGTGCCCTTGCCCTCCGGCTTGGTCGTGAAGAAGGGTTCGAAGGCATGTTCCATTACCTCGGGCGGCATGCCGTGGCCATTGTCGGCGACCGTGATCATGACGTAGTCGCCGGGCGCCGGTTCGCCTTCGAGTTCCCCAGCGCCGGCATCGACGGTCACATTGGCCAGCCGCAGCGCGATGCGCCCGCTGCCTTCCATCGCGTCGCGCGCATTGATCACCAGGTTCAGCAGCACGTGTTCGAGCTGGTTCGGGTCGACCAGGGTCGGCCACAACTGCGCCGGAGCGGTGCGCTCGAGCACGATGTCGTCGCCGGCGGCGCGCTGCAGCAGGCTGTCGCTACGATCGAGCAGCTGGGCCACGTCGACCACGCTCGGATGCAGCGGCTGGCGGCGCGCGAAGGCGAGCAGCTGGCCGGCCAGCTTCGAGCCGCGCTCCACCGCGTCGAGCACATTGTGCAGGCGCTTGCGGCTGGGCGGGCCTTCGGCGCGCAGCATCAGCTGCACATTGGCGCTGATGATGTGCAGGATGTTGTTGAAGTCGTGCGCCACGCCGCCGGTGAGCTTGCCGACCGCCTCCAGCTTCTGGGCCCGGGCCAGGGCCTGGCGCGCCTCGATCAGCCGCTGCTGGCGCCCCAGCTCGCGCGCCTCGGCTTCGCGGCGCGGCGTGATGTCGCGCACGAACACGGTGGCGCCGGCGCCGTCGCCCTGGGGCAGCAGCGCCACCGCCAGCTCCACCGGCACCCGCCGCCCGCTAGCATGCAGCACCTCGGTCTCGGTCGGCTGGCCGGCCACAGGACCGGCGCCGCCGCGCGCGAAGGCGTCAAACGCGGTGCGGAAGGCGGCCCGCCGTTCCTCGGGCAGCAGCTGCTCGGCCGGGCGCCCGATCGCCTCAAGCGCGTCCAGCCCGAAGATATGCGCCGCCTGCGCGTTCCAGTCGGTGATGCGGCCATCGCGGTCGATGGCGACGAAGCCGTCGTAGGCGGTCTCGAGGATCACCCTGGTGCGGCGCCCGTCGGCCGCGATGCGGTCGTGCGATTCGCGCAATTCGAGCGTCATCGCCTGCGCCAGCTGCAGCGCGCGGCGGCGCGAGCCGGCCAGCAGCCACACCACCAGGCTGACCAGGGCGCCCAGCACCACCCCGGTGGCGGCCACCATCTGCGGGCGGTCGTGGTCGAGCGTCGCTTCGAGGCTGGCGCTGGAGGCCATCCTGACGGTCCAGACCCGGCCCGCGACCGCCATGCGGGTGGCGGTGGAAAAGCGTGGCGTTTCGACGCGGTCGGCGCCCGGCGAGCGGTACAGCAGGGCATCGTGCGTCATGTGGTCGCCGTCGTAGATCTCGACGTCGAGCTGGGGCGCGGCGATGCCGCCCACACCGCGCATCAGGTCCTTCATGCGAAACGGCGCGTAGATCCAGCCCGCCAGCGCCGCGCGCCGTTCCTCGATGGTCTCGACCTCCCGGCCGCCCCGGTACACCGGCAGGTACATCAGGAAACCGGCGTCGTGGCTGGCGCCGCCTTCCTGCACCAGCACCACCTTGCCGCTGAGCGCCGCCTGGCCGCTGTCGCGCGCCGCCGCCATGGCCGCGCGCCGCACCGGCTCGCTGTACATGTCGTAGCCGAAGGCGCGCAGGTTGCGTGCATTGAATGGCTCGATGTGCGAGATGGCCGTGCGCGGCTCGCCCGCATCGGCTGCGTCGGCCTGGTGGACGCGGTAGTCGGGGAAGCCGTCGGCACGCACCCGTTCTTCGTGCGCCGCGACCGTGCCGGGCTTGAGGACAGTGGCGATCGCCAGTGCCTCCAGGCCGGGGAAGGATTGGTCGAGGCGCAGCACCTGGTAGTACTCGGCGAACTCGGCCCGGCTCAGGTCGACCGAGCCGCGCAGGAAGCCGCGCGCGCCGCGCAGCACCTGCTCGTAGACCAGCAGGCGGCGCCCGATGGCGTAGCCCATGTCGCGGGTGCGGTAGTCGAAGGCTTCGTGCAGCTGCGTCTCGGCGCTGCGCTGGGCGCTCGACCAGGCGCCGAAGGTGACCAGCAGGGTCAGCGCGAACACCAGCAGCGCCATCAACAGTGGCGCGTGGCCGGCTACGGGCGCCGGCGGCAGGGCTGGGGGGCGGTTGGCGGTCTGCTGCATGTCCTTGTGCGTGGCAGCCGTGGCGGCGGGGTTGATCGGAAAGACCGGACTACGTAGCATACGCATCCTTGGATTGACAGGGCGCACGCGACTTTGCGCCTTTGTTAATAAACCTTGTCAATCGGGCACAGTGGATGCTCTTCGTCGAATGAAATATTCTAATCTGAAATATTGCACCAACAAGCGGTCGAAAGCAGGATGAGTGATTCGCTCTTGAAACGCCACTGGCCCCTGAGCATGCTGGCCGGCCTGTGCGGCCTGGCGCTGGTGCTGGCCATGCTGGCGCCATTGAAGGGCGCCAGCCAGGAACTGCTGCTGGCCTTCCCGTCCACGGCCCAGGGGCAACTGGCGCTACCGTCCGAGATCCGCCTGACGCGCGGCGTGCAGGATGTTTTGCTGCTGCGTAACGAGGGCCGCGTGCCGCTGGTGTTCGGCCCGCTCAAGATCGCGCCCGGCCGCGAAGTGCGGCTGCCGTTCGGCGAGGCCGGCGACCATACCTATGCCTGCCCGGCGGTGGTGGGCAAGGCGGTGCGGGTGAGGGTGATCGACGCGCCCGGCCCCGGCTGGGGCCGGCTTGCCTGGCGCCTGGACAACGTGCGCCAGTGGGTGCGCTACCTGCCACCGAGGGCGCCAGGCGACTGAAAAACCCCCAGGGTCGACCGCAATCGTACACCCGCGATGGCCGCGATTCTGTCATCATGGGCCCCATGTCGACGATTTCCATGCCACTGTTCCCGCTCAGTACGGTGCTGTTTCCCGACGGGGTGTTGCCGCTGCAGGTGTTCGAGGTGCGCTATCTCGACATGATCAGCCGCTGCATCCTCGAAGGCACGCCGTTCGGCGTGGTGCTGCTGACGCATGGCCACGAGGTGCGCAAGCCCGATGCCGAGCAGGAGCGGTTCGTGGCTGCCGGCACCATCGCCTCGGTCACCGAGACCACCACCGACACCCCCGGCCTGCTGCAGGTGCTGTGCCGCGGCGGCGCCCGTTTTTCGGTCGTCACCGCCGAACAGCGCGTCAACGGCCTCTGGATGGCCGAGGCGCAACTGGTCGAGGCCGACCAGGCGGTGCGCATCCCGTCCGAGCTGCAGGGCGCTTCCGACGCGCTCGACCGGGTCCTGAATTCGCTGCACGATGTGCCCCAGCACCGCTGGCCGGTGCAGCCGCCGTTCCAGCTCGACGACTGCGGCTGGGTGGCCAACCGCTGGTGCGAGCTGCTGCCGCTGCCCAACCAGCAAAAGCACCATATGCTGATGCTCGACAACCCCGTGATCCGGCTCGAATTGCTGCATGACGTGCTGGATGAACATGGCTTGATCACTTCCTAGCCACTTCCCATGGGCCCGCCATGACATTCTCGGACGATCTCCTCATCGGGTATATCAACGGCGAACTCGCCGAGCCGGCGCGCGCGGCAGTCGAAAAGGCCATGCGCGCCGATCCTGTACTGGCCGCGCGCATCGCCCACCACCGGGCCGAGCTCCAGCTCAAGGGCAATACCCGCGGCCGCATCGGCCGTATCGGCGTCTCGGCCAACGGCCACGACGGCAACGACCATGCCCGCCCCAGCGTGCCGCCCTGCGGCGCCAAGGTGGTGCAGCTCAACAGCCTGCGGCCCGGCCGCACGGTGCCACCGCCGCAGATCGCCTACAGCAACTGGTGCAAGCGCCACTGGGTGGCGGTCGGCGCCGCGCTGCTGGCGGGGGCCGGCCTGGGCGCCTTCGGGTGGCACAGCCTGGCGCCGACGCCGGGCCTGGCTACCCTCGACCACGACAATGGCGCCCTGGTGGCGCGCGGGCCGCTGGTGGCGGCGCTCGACGACCAGCTGGCAAGTCCTGGGCCTTCCGGCAGCGGCGTGCGCATCGGCGTCACCTTCGTCGCGAAAGACGGCGGCTATTGCCGCAGCTTCGTGGTCGACACCACCGCCGGCCTGGCCTGTCTGAAGGGCGGGCGCTGGACCATCCCGGTACTGGCGCAAGACGGCGCCGGCGCGGCCTGGGTCGACAACAGCCAGCCGCCGCCCGTCGTGCGCGAAGCAATCGACGCCCGCATCGCCGGCACCGTGCTCGATCCGGTGGCCGAACGCGCGGCCCAGCAGCGCGGATGGACGCGGTGAAAAAGCCACCCTGCAAACCGACAAATGCTGCAATGCGGCAGGGATCCGCTTTCTTTTGGTAAACTGTCTAAAAAATAGGCCGGCATATACATGGGTGGCGATTTCGGGTATCGTGTCACCCGCTAAAAGTGTCTCTACGTCCGCTTTATCCGGCCTGCCGGCCGGCTTGCCGCCGGGCTGTCCCGTCCGCCGGCTTATTCCCGTTCCGCCCTTTGCTGCGCGTCCATCGACCCGCGACGGGGAGAACATGCCCGATCGTAGAGCTGAACGAATGAATGCAACTAAAAAATATGTCTGATTCTCCGAGCAATAACGCGAACCCCAACGACGTCGCCGCCGTCCCGAACGCCGTGCCTGCCGCGCCAGCCGTCCCGGCCGCCGAGGCGCCCACGGTACGCTTCGCCGATTTCGGCCTGGCGCCGGAAATCCTGCGTGCGCTCACGGACCAGGGCTACGTCCATCCGACCCCGATCCAGGCCCAGGCGATTCCCGTGGTGCTGGAAGGCCGCGATGTGATGGGCGCGGCCCAGACCGGCACCGGCAAGACCGCCGGCTTCTCGCTGCCGATCCTGCAGCTCCTGATGCCGCACGCGAATGCCAGCATGTCGCCGGCGCGCCATCCGGTGCGCGCCCTGGTGCTGGTGCCGACCCGCGAGCTGGCGGTGCAGGTGGCCGACAACGTCAAGGCCTACGCCCGCCACACGCCGCTGCGCGCGACCGTGGTGTTCGGCGGCATGGACATGAAGCCGCAGACCGAGATCCTGCGCCGCGGCGTCGAGATCGTGATCGCCACCCCGGGCCGCCTGCTCGACCATATCGAGCAGAAGAACGTGAGTCTCGGCCAGGTGCAGATGCTGGTCATGGACGAAGCCGACCGCATGCTCGACATGGGCTTCCTGCCCGACCTGCAGCGCATCATCAACCTGCTGCCAAAGCAGCGCCAGAACCTGATGTTCTCGGCCACCTTCTCGCCCGAGATCAAGAAGCTGGCCAACACCTTCCTGAACAACCCGCTGACGATCGAAGTCGCGCGCAGCAACGCGACCGCCGAAAAAGTCACGCAAATCGTCTACAAGGTCGACGAAGACGCCAAGCGCGACGTGGTCGAGCACCTGATCCGCTCGCGCGACATGAAGCAGGTGATCATCTTCTCGAACACCAAGATCGGCGCCTCGCGCCTGTCGACCCACCTGGAAAAGCGCGGCGTCAAGGCCTCGGCGATCCACGGCGACAAGACCCAGCAAGAGCGTATGGCGGCACTCGACGCCTTCAAGAACGGCACGGTCGAAGTGCTGGTGGCGACCGACGTCGCCGCACGCGGCCTCGACATCTCGGACCTGCCGGCGGTGATCAACTACGACCTGCCGTACAACGCCGAAGACTACGTGCACCGCATCGGCCGCACCGGCCGCGCCGGCGCTTCGGGCGACGCGCTGTCGGTGTACTCGGACAAGGACGAGCGCCTGCTGGCCGATATCGAGAAGCTGATCAAGCAGACCATCACGCGCGGCACGCTGGAAGGCTTCGTGGCGCCGGGCAGCCGCGGGCGTGAAGCTGGGCGCGAAGGTGGCCGTGAAGGTGGTCGCGACTTCGGCGCGCGCGAAGGCGGCCGTGATGGTGGCCGCGACAGCAGCCGCGATGCGGGTGCGCGCGACGGCGCCCGCCGCGGCGACGAGCGTGGCCCGGCGCGCGCGCCGCGCTCCGGACTCGGTCCGGGCGCGCGCCGCGAAAAAATCGATCCGTGGTTCCTCAAGCCCTACGAGCCGGCCAGCAGCCCGCGCAAGGACATGGACGCGGTATCGAACGCACCGGCCAAGCCCGCCAAGCAGAAACTGGCTTTCCTGCTGGGCGGCGGACCGAAACCCCAGGCATAAGCAAGAGTGGCGCACCAGGCCGGCATGATCACCATGCCGGCTTTTTTCATGGCGCCGTGGTCAAGCAAAAGCGCAGTCCCGGCTCGGCCCTTTCCGCCGTGAGCCGCCAGCCATGGGCGCGCGCGACTTCGTGGCAGATCGACAGGCCCAGACCCGCGCCGTGGTCGCGCCGGTGCGGACCGCGCCAGAAGCGCTCGAACAGCAGCGCCAGCTGCGCCGCATCGACACCCGGCCCCTGGTCGCGCACGCACAGGGTGTCGGCCGCGATCTCCACGCTGACAATCGAGCCGGCCGGCGCGTGCTCGATCGCGTTCTCCAGCAGGTTTTTCAGTAGCGTGAACAGGGCGCCGCGGTCGGCCCGCCATGCGAGCGCATCGTCCTGCGCCGACACCGCCAGTTCCACCCGCGCCGCTTCGGCCATGCGCTGCAGGTAGCCGACCGCCTCGTCGGCGGCCTCGCGCACCCGCACGGTGCCGAAGTCGTAGTTGGTCGCTTCGCTGGCCTCGGCCAGCAGCAGCAGTTGCTGCACCTGGCGTGACATATAGGCGACGTCTTTCAACAGGGCGGCGCGGTCGTCCTCGCCATCGACGCCCAGCTCCACCTGGGCCCGGATCATCGCCAGCGGCGTCTTGAGTTCGTGCGCCGCATTGCCCAGGAATTCCTGCTGCACCCGATAGGCCTGCTCCAGTCGCTCGAGGACGCGGTTGAAGCTGCCGACCAGCGGCGCGATCTCGGTCGGCACCGCATCGGTGCGCAGGCGCGCATGCATCGAATACAGCGAGATCCCGGCCGCCGAGGTCGATACGTCCTGCAGCGGCCGCAGCGTGTAGCGCAGGGTGATCCAGGTGCACAGGCCGAAGGCGACCAGCAGCACCAGCGTAAACAGGGCGATGCCGGAACCCACCAGCGGCATCGCCACCCGGTGCAGCAGGGACATCATGCGATTGCTCACGCCCACCTGCAGGTACCAGGTCTTGCCATTGGCGGCGACGGGTTCGGTGGCGGCGAAGAACATCACGCCATCGCGTTCGAAATCGAAGCGTTCGGGGCCTGCCCCGCGTGGCAGAAGACCGTCAGGCCAGAAGCGCGCTCCGGCGTCGGACAGCAGCGCCACATTGCCGGCCCGGTCGACGACCCGGTAGGCGATCTCGCGTCCCAGGCTGTCGAAGGCCCACCTGATCGCCGGATGGTCGTCGGTCTCGATGTGCGGCTTGCCGCCGCGGTCGAAATACACCTTGGTCGCGAGGTCTCGCGCCATGTCGGACAGGTCCATCCGGGCCAGCACGTTGCTTCGCATCGCCAGCCCGACGACGAGCACGATCAGCACCACGCTGAGCAGGGTGCCGGCGATGAAGGCCATGATGACCTTGAGGCGGATGCTATTGAGCTGCATCGTCTTCGCGCAGGGCATACCCCACGCCCCTCAGGTTGACGATGCGCTGGCGCGAGCCGATCGCCGCCAGCTTGCGGCGCAGGCGGTGCAGGGCGACGTCGAGCGCGTTCGGGGTGACCGCCTCGTTCAGGCCCCAGGCCGCCGCTTCCAGCGCGCCGCGGCGCACCGTGGTCTCGTGCTTGCGCAGCAGGAGCAGCATGATCTGCATCTCGGCCGGGGCCAGCGTGATGCGCTCTTCGCCGCAGCACAGCAGGTCGCCCTCGGGCAGCAGCGCCAGGTCGCCGTGGGCGTGCTCGATTGGCCGGAACTGAACCGGCCGGCGCAGCAGGGCGCGCACCCGCGCCACCATCTCGTCCATGGCGAAGGGCTTGGCGAGATAGTCGTCGGCGCCCGCCTCGAGGCCCTGGACGCGGTCGTGCAGGGCTTCGCGCGCCGTCAGCACCAGGCAGGGGATGCCCAGGCCGGCCGCGCGCATCCTGGCCAGGAGCGCCAGCCCGTCGCCATCGGGCAGGCCACGATCGAGGATCACGGCCTGGTAGGGCAGTTGCTGCAGCGAGGCCCAGGCGCCGTCGATGCGGGTGGCGACGTCGGCGGCGATGCCGGCCGCCGCCAGGCCCTTGCAGACCAGCTGGGCCAGGCGTTCGTGGTCTTCGATCAGGAGGACGCGGCTCATCGTGTGTTCATCCCGGGTTCACTTGAAGCGGTACAGATAGCCGACGAACACCCGGTTCTCGGTCGAGCGGTCGACCAGCGGGCTGTCCTTGATCTCTTTCGCCAGGCGCGACACCTCGAAGTCGACGAACATCGAATGGCGCTGGTCGAACATATAGATGCCGCGGATGCCCACCTCGGCGTTCACCCCCGATTCGCCCTGGTAGGCGGCGCGGCCGGCGCGCGCCTCGTCGGCGCGCACGCCATAGTAATAGTCGACGTATTTCTTGTCGTTCCAGCTCGCAGTCACGCGCGGCGTGATCATCATGCGCTCGCCGATATGCCATGTCTTCTCCACGCCGAGATTGAAGCGCTTGCCCTTGCTGTTGCCCGAGGCATCGCCCAGCGCTTCGGCGCTGAGGTCGACCCAGTCGGTTTTCCATTCGATTCTAGCACCGGCCCAGAAGCCGCCTTTCCGCTCGCGCATGCCGGCCAGGATCGGCGTGTCCTCGATGTCGTCGTCGTCGTAGCCGCTGCCGTCATAACGGGCGATCAGGTCGAAGTTCAGGCTTTGCTTCGGCGCCACGTCGAGGCTGAGCAGCTTGAAGCCCACCTGCGGGCCGGCGATCGAGACCCAGCGGTTCTCGTACTGGAAGAAGGGCAGGGCCATATTGTCGCGGTCGATGTCGGTATAGGCCCGGTCGCGCGAGATGGCGCCGACGCCCAGCGCCCAGGACGAAGACTGAGCGCCGTTGCCGGGCTGGGCCAGGGCGGGCAAGGAATACAGCATGGCGGCGGCGATGACGGGGATGTGGGCCAGGCTGGCGGCGCGTGACAGGAAGTGGGAAGTAAAGCGTGGAGCAGGCATGGGGAACTCTTTCAGGGTTGTTGGAGACGCCATGCTCGGGCCTCTCGTCTTACGCAACACTTACCGCCGCGACGTCTCGACGACATCGCCTCAGTAAGTATTCGGAAAGCCGACTGGCCCGATAGTCCAGGCATTCCAGACCACGATGAAGGTTCCTGTGTCCCCGATAAAACAATCCATCGCCCTTGCCGCAGCGCTGCTTGCCGCCGGTTGCGCCGCTCCGCCGTCGGCGCTGCCAGCACCGGATACGCAACCGGCCGCCAGCTGGCACGCCCCGCTGCCCCACGGCGGCAGCGTCGCCGACCTGCGCCAGTGGTGGGAGCGCTTCGACGATCCGCTCCTGCTGGCCCTGATCGACGCGGCCCAGGACGCGAGTCCGACGCTGGCGCAGGCCGGCGCCAGGCTGGCCGATGCCCGCGCCGCCAGGGTGGCCGGCGACGCCGCGCTGCTGCCGTCGCTCGACCTCGCCGCCAGCGCCAGCCGCGAACGCCCCGAGTCGGCCGCGCCGGTGGCGCAAGTCTCGTCGCTGGGCCTGCAGGCGGCCTGGGAACTCGACCTGTTCGGCGCCAACCGCGCCGGCGGCGATGCTGCCGCGGCGCGCCTGGAAGGCGCCCGCGCGCTGTGGCACGAGGCGCGTGTCTCGGTGGCAGCCGAGACGGCGCGCCTGTATGTGGATCTGCGCGCCTGCGAGGCGCACCTGGTCGAAGCCGGCATCGACGCCCGCTCGCGCGGCGAGACCGCGCGCCTGACCGATGCCGCCGCCGCTGCCGGCGTCCAGGCGCCGTCGGCCGCGCAACTGGCGCGCGCCAGCGCGGCCGAGGGCCAGGTGGCGCTGCTGCGCCAGCAGGCGCAGTGCGAACTGCTGGTCAAGGCGCTGGTGGCGCTGGCGGCGCAGGACGAACCGGCGCTGCGCCGCCGGCTCAAGGCCGCGACCGCGCGCCTGCCCGAACCGGCCGCCATCGCGGTGCGCACGGTGCCGGCGCTGGCGCTGGCGCAGCGCCCCGACCTGCACGCCGCCGAGCGCGACGTCGAGGCCGCCGCCTTTGACGCCGCGCAGGCGCAGGCGCGGCGCTGGCCGCGCGTCACCCTGGCCGGCAGCATCGGCGCCTTGCGCTCGTCCAGCCTGGGTGTCAGCAGCGAGGGCGGCACCTGGAGCGTGGGGCCGGTCGCGGTGACCTTTCCCCTGTTCGACGGCGGCGTGCGGCGCGCCGACGCCGCCGCCGCGCGCGAGCGCTACCGCGCGGCGACGGCCGTGTATGCGGGCCGCCTGCGCACGGCGGTCCAGGAAGTCGAGGGCGCCATGGTGACCCTGGACAGCAGCGCGCGGCGCAGCGCCGGCGCCGTCGCCGCGGTCGATGGTTATGGACGCGCTTACGCGGCCACCCTCGCCAGCTACCAGGCCGGGGCATCGAGCCTGTTCGACCTGGAAGACGCGCGCCGCAGCCTGCGCGCGGCCAATAGCGCCCTGGTCAACCAGCGCAGCGAGCGCCTGCTGGCCTGGATCGCGCTC
This sequence comes from Massilia sp. HP4, assembly GCF_005222695.1. Classification (GTDB taxonomy): domain Bacteria; phylum Pseudomonadota; class Gammaproteobacteria; order Burkholderiales; family Burkholderiaceae_D; genus Telluria. Next base: position 21,633 of record NZ_STGG01000049.1, read on the forward strand.
TACCGCGCACTGGGCGGCGGCTGGTCGCCGACCGACGCCATCGCATCCCTAGCTTCCCCATCCGACGCACCGACCGACCCGAGGAACCCATGATAAAGACATCCCGCAAGCTGGCGCTGGTCGCCGCTACCGCACTGGCCGGCGCCGCCTTCGTGGCCGTCCTGAGCCCGGCCGACGGCGCCTCGTCGGCCGTGACCGACGCCACCCGCGGCCCCGGCCAGCCGGCCCTGGCCGTGGCCGTGACCACGCTCAGCCAGCTCACCATCCCGACCCGCATCGCCGCCAGCGGCAATATCCAGCCCTGGCAAGAGGCCAGCATCGGCGCCGAAGCCAACGGCCTGCGCCTGGTCGAGGTCAGGGTCAATGTCGGCGACCGGGTGCGCCGTGGCCAGCTGCTGGCGCGCTTCGCGGCCGAGACGATCGAGGCCGAGCTGGCGCAGGCACGCGCCGCGCTGGCCGAGGCCGAAGTCATGCTGGCCGAGGCGGCCGGCAACGCACGCCGCGCCAGGTTGCTGGCCGAGAGCGGCGCCATGGCGGCGCAGCAGATCGAGCAGCAGATCAGCGCCGAGCGCGCGGCCGCGGCGCGCGTGGAGGCGGCGCGCGCGGTGCTGGCGACGCAGTCGCTGCGCCTGGCCCAGACCCGCATCGTGGCGCCGGACGACGGCATCGTCTCGCTGCGCGCGGCCACGGTCGGCGCGGTGGCGCCGGCCGGCCAGGAACTGTTTCGCCTGATCCGCGGCGGCCGGCTCGAATGGCGCGCCGAGGTGGCGGGCCGCGACCTCGACCACTTGCGGCCCGGCCAGCAGGTGACGATCGCGCTCGGTGAAAACAAGAGCGTGCGCGGTGAGCTGCGCATGCTGGCCCCGGCGATCGATCCGCAGACCCGCAACGGCATGGCCTATGTCGACCTGGCGCCGCATCCAGGCGCGCGCGCCGGCATGTTCGCGCGCGGCGAATTCGACCTGGGCGAGAGCCCGGCCGAGACCCTGCCGCAGGGCGCCATCCTGCTGCGCGAAGGCTTCAGCTACGTGATGCGGGTGGGCGACGACTCGCGCGTGATGCAGACCCGGGTGACGCCCGGCCGGCGCAGCGGCGAACGGATCGAAATCCTGCATGGGCTCGAGGCGCAGGACCGGGTGGTGGCCGCGGGCGTCGCTTTCCTTGGCGACGGCGACCTGGTGCATGTGACGGCGGGTGGCGGCCAATGAAGCTGAACGTCTCCACCTGGTCGATCCACAACCCGATTCCCGTCATCCTGCTGTTCATCCTCATGACCCTGGCCGGCCTGATGGCCTTCGCCGGCATGAAGGTGCAGAACTTTCCCGACCTCGACCTGCCGACGGTGACGGTGTCCGCCTCCTGGCCCGGCGCCTCGCCCTCGCAGGTCGAGATCGAGGTGGCGCGTCGCATCGAGAACGCGCTGGCCACCATGCAGGGCGTCAAGCACATCCAGGCCAGCGTGACCGATGGCGAAGCCAATATCACGATCGAGTTCCAGCTCGATAAACCCGTGCAGCTGGCGGTGGACGACGTGCGCGACGCCATCTCGCGCGTGCGCGCCGACCTGCCGCCCGACCTGCGCGACCCCATCGTCAGGAAGGTCGAGCTGGCGGGCGCGCCGATCCTCACCTATGCCATCGCCTCGACGCGCATGGATGCCGAGAGCCTGTCGTGGTTCGTCGACGACACCGTCACCCGCACCTTGCTGGGGGTGGCCGGCGTGGGCAGCGTACCGCGCGTGGGCGGCGCCAGCCGCGAAGTGCGGGTCGAACTCGATCCCGACCGCCTGCTGGCCCTGGGCGCCACGGCGGCCGACATCTCGCGCCAGTTGCGCCAGGTGCAGCAGGAAGCCTCCGGCGGGCGGGCAAGCTTCGGCGGCGCCGAGCAAGCGGTGCGCACCATCGCCACCGTGCAGACGGCGGCTCAGGTCGGCGCGATCGAGCTGGCGCTGGGCGATGGCCGCCGCATCCGGCTGGACGAGGTGGCGACCGTCAGCGACACGGTGGCCGAGTCGCGCGCGACGGCCTTCCTCGACGGCGCGCCCAGCGTCGGCTTCGAGGTCGTGCGCGCCCGCGGCGCTGGCGAACTCGAGGTGGCCGAAGGCGTGCGCGCGGCGCTCGACGGCGTGCGCGCACGCCATCCCGACATGCGGATCACCGAGGCGTTCAACGACGTCGACCGGGTGGACGAAAGCTACTCGAGTTCGATGCGCATGCTGATCGAAGGGGGATTGCTGGCGGTGCTGGTGGTGTTCGCCTTCCTGCGCGACTGGCGCGCCACGCTGGTCGCGGCGGTGGCGTTGCCGCTGTCGGTGATCCCGACCTTCGCCCTGATGCAGGCGATGGGCTTCACGCTCAATATCGTCACCCTGCTGTCGCTGTCGCTGGTGGTCGGCGTGCTGGTCGACGACGCCATCGTCGAGGTCGAGAACATCGAGCGCCACCTTTTGATGGGCAAGGAGCCGATGCAGGCGGCGATCGACGCCTCGCTCGAGATCGGCCTGGCGGTGGTGGCCACCACCTTCACCCTGATCGCGGTGTTCCTGCCCACCGCCTTCATGAGCGGCACCGCGGGCAAGTTCTTCGTGCAGTTCGGCTGGACCGCCGCCGGCGCCGTGTTCTTTTCGCTGGTGGTGGCGCGCATGCTCACGCCGATGATGGCGGCGTGGCTGCTGCGCGCGCCGCAGCAGCATGCGCGGCGCGAACCGGCCTGGATGCCGCGCTACCTGGCCTGGGCCGGCTGGTGCCTGCGTCATCGCGCCGTCACCGTCGGCGCCGCCGCCATCCTGTTTGCCGCCGGCATGGGCTTGGCGGCGATCCTGCCCGCCACCTTCATCCCGGCCGACGACGATGCGCAGACCCGGGTGACCCTGACCATGCCGCCAGGGACGCGACTGCCCGCGACGATCGCCATGGCCGAACGCGCGCGGGTGGCGCTGGCCGGACACCGCCACGTGCATCAGGTATACGCCGCGATCGGCGGCGGCAGCGGTGGCGGCGATCCGGGCGATATGCGCGCCGCCGCCGCGGCCGATGTGCGCACCGCCCAGCTGACCCTGACGCTGACCCCGCGCCCGGAGCGTGACGGCATGCGCAAGCAGGAAATCGAGCGCGAGCTGCGCGCGCTGCTGGCGGACTTGCCGGGAGTGCGGATCCAGGTCGGCGCCGGCGGGAACGAGGTATATACGCTGGTGCTCTCGGGCGAGGATGGCGCGGCGCTGGCGCGCCTGGCGCCGCTGGTCGAGCGCGAGTTGCGCACCATCGACGGCATCGGGGCCGTCATCTCCAGCGCCAGCCTGCTGCGGCCCGAACTGGTGGTGACACCCGATTTCACGCGCGCGGCCGACCTGGGCGTGACCTCGGGCAGCATCGCCGAGACCCTGCGCATCGCCACCGTCGGCGACTACCAGGAAAACCTGGCGAAGCTGAACCTGGAACAGCGCCAGGTGCCGGTGCTGGTGCGCCTGGGCGAGGCCGCGCGCGGCGACCTCGATACGCTCAAGCGCCTGCCGGTGCCGGGTGCGCGCGGGCCGGTGCCGCTGGAGAACGTGGCCACGCTCGAACACGGCAGCGGCCCGGTCGAGATCGCGCGCCTGGACCGCCGGCGCAACATCAGCTTCGACATCCAGCTCGACGGCCTAGCGATGGGCGACGTCGAGGCGGCGGTGCTGACGCTGCCCAGCGTGCGCGACCTGCCGCCCGGGATCGAGCGCACGGTGGTGGGCGATGCCGAGGAGATGGGCGAGCTGGCGACCGGCTTCGGCGTGGCCATGCTGACCGGCGTGCTGTGCATCTACATGGTGCTGGTGCTGCTGCTGCGCGGCTTCATGCAGCCCTTGACCATCCTGGCGGCGCTGGTGCTGTCGGTGCCGGGGGCCTTCCTGGCGCTGTTCGTGACCGGCTCGGCGCTGTCGATGCCGTCGATGATCGGCCTGATCATGCTGATGGGGATCGCGACCAAGAACTCGATCCTGCTGGTCGACTACATCGTGATCGCGCGCCAGGAATACGGTCTCGGGCGGATCGACGCCATCCTCGACGCCTGCCGCAAGCGCGCCCGGCCGATCGTGATGACCACGATCGCGATGGGCGCCGGCATGCTGCCGGTGGCGCTGGGCTGGCTGGGCGACCCGAGCTTCAGGTCGCCGATGGCGATCGTCGTGATCGGCGGCTTGCTGACCTCCACTTTCCTGAGCCTGCTGGTGATTCCGGTGGTGTACAGCTATGTGGACGATGGCGTGCAGTGGATCAAACGTGGTATAGCCGCTCGCCATGGCACCTGACGTTCGCTTCGCAATAGCTAGGGTTGGAAGTTGCTTGCGTCGAGTCAATCGGTAGAAGAATCCCAGTGCTAGATTCAAGGGATTACTTCTCCGTGGAGGCGATGCGTGGAAAAATCGGTCTCGAAATCTTCTTCGTTATCCAGCCCAAATGCAGGGATGAGAATGAGTTCAAAATCATTGGTGAGGATGCGTGATACTGAAAAGGTAATGCTTCGCTATTACAACGATATGGGTAAGAACAAAGGAAATTGCACGTGGGGGATAGGCTTCTACGCGCATAAAGGTGTATGCAGCAAAGAGGAGCTCGAACGGAAAGTCAACGTGGCCTCAGTTGAAACTGAATATGCCAAACGCGTGGCCGAGGCCGAGAGAAGGGTCCGTTTGAAAGTGAACATGCCACTCGATCAGGACCAGTTCGATGCCCTTGTAAGTTTTACCTATAACACCAGAAGCGCCACGAATCAGCGCGTCTATGACGCACTAAACTCAGGAAACGTCGACCGGGCGACCGCCATCATATCCGGCTCGGTCTATGTAAAGGTGAATGGCAAGGCGATACTGGCCTCGGGGCTGGTAAAGCGCCGTGCCGAAGAGAGTGCGCCATTCCGCGGATCCGGAAACAGCCGTGTCGAAGCCAAAAGGTAAGGAAGCGACTATGTCTTCCTTACATTACACCATCCACGTTGTTGGGGCACGCTTGCGCTGCATCGCTGTCGCACTCCTGTTAGCAGCCGGAGCTCCCGCATTCGCACAAACCGCAGACGCTCGTAGCGAGATTATCGGAAAGTGGAAACTCACCTCGGTGCTGGATTTGATCGACATCACCTCGCGCAACGAGAAGGAGGCACGGAGCCTGCTAGGTCATGTCCTGGTCATCCGCAATGAGGGTGCACAACTGGATGATTACCAATGTGCGCCGCCAAAATTCGAGACGAGAAGGGTCGCGCCGAACTTATATGTGCAAGAGTTTGCGGGCATCGATGCGCGAAAACTCCGGCTGCCCGATCCGGTAACGGTCGTCGATATCAGCTGCACACAGGTGTTCATCAAAAGCCGCAATCGTATCGTCATGTTCTGGGACGGATGGTTCTTCGAGGCCAGACGAATCGTCAACTAGACCTCACGCAGCCCGCTTGAGCGCCGCGCCGACCCGCTCCAGCAGATCCTGGTGCTGATAAGGCTTGGACAGCACATCGAGCGTGCCGCTGGGCTTGCCTCGGCCCGGCAACTCGTCCATATAGTCGGTGGTGACCACCATCGGCATGCGGGTCATCTCGACCGCGGCAAAGAAGATGTTGCCGTGCTCCTCGAGGCCCCCGTGCTCGATATAGCTGGCCTGCCAATGGTTGACGCCGGGATTGTCCTCGGGCGGGCCCATCGGGTGGACGGCGTTGCGCTCGACCTCGCCGTCCGCCGGCACGCCACGGCTCTGGCCGCCGCCTTGCACGTCAAGTTCTTTCTTGAGTGAATCGTCTTTCGTGGGTCCAAGTACCATGGTGTGTCCCTGCGGGTGGGCGGCGCGGCCGGGCAGTCGATGCCGGCGACAACCTGAATGCCTCGACTCTAGCGTTTGCTGTTGGGGTTTTTAGCAGCTAGACGGAACTTGTTCCTCCTTATGCAGCCATATGCACTATGGGCAAGTTAGTATCGATCAGCATGGCTACCGAAGCGCTAGGTGTCTCGACCAGCACCTTACGTCGCTGGGAGGCAAGCGGTCGGCTCACTCCGGCGAGAACAGAAGGTGGTCAGCGCCGCTATGACCTGACGGCGCTGCGCTCCGGTGCCCAGCACAGCGTGCCGGCAATTCGAAAGACTGTCAGCTATGCGCGGGTGTCGAGTCATGTCCAGCGGACAGATCTCGAGCGGCAAAAGCAGGTGCTCGAATTGTACTGCGCAAGCCAAGGCTGGACATTCGACATCATTGCCGATCTTGGCTCTGGCATGAATTATCGCAAACGAGGATTGAAACGCCTGCTCGACGGGATTGTCGAAGGAGAGGTAGGGCGCCTGGTCCTGACGCACAAGGACCGCCTGCTGCGCTTCGGCGCAGAACTCGTCTTCGCGCTATGCCAGGCGAAACAGGTCGAGGTGGTCATCATCAATCAGGGCGAAGACACCACTTTTGAAGAGGAGCTTGCCAACGATGTGCTCGAAATCATTACCGTGTTCTCCGCCCGGCTTTACGGTAGCCGCAGTCACCGAAACCAGAAGCTGATCGACGGCATGCGCACAGCTGTCAAGGAGTCGCAATGTACCTAGCACATCGCATTCGGCTCGATCCAAACAATGTCCAGGCGACGTATCTGGCGCGCTGCGCTGGCACGGCACGCTTCGCGTACAACTGGGCATTGGCTGAGTGGAAACGGCAGTACGAAGCGTGCAAGCTCGATCCCGCTCTACCCAAGCCGAACGAAGCGGCACTGCGGCGCCAGCTCAATGCCATCAAGCGCGAGATGTTCCCCTGGATGCTGGAGGTAACCAAGAATGCCCCGCAGATGGCGATCCAGCAATTGGGCTGTGCTTTTGAAAATTTCTTCAAGGGTCGGGCGCGTTACCCGAGATTTCGACGCAAAGGTCGTGACGATCGGTTTACGTTGACGAACGATCAGTTCAGCGTTGAAGAAAAGCGCATCCGTATCCCTAAGTGTCGAGTCCCGTTTGATCATAAACGCGTTTAACGAATAACTCAGGTCGCTTCTGTTGCCATTCCTTGAGCGCGAGGACGGGCGTTTTGCTGCCGATGGCGCGTTGCGGAATA
>NZ_STGG01000050.1 GCF_005222695.1 Massilia sp. HP4
TATTCCGCAACGCGCCATCGGCAGCAAAACGCCCGTCCTCGCGCTCAAGGAATGGCAACAGAAGCGACCTGAGTTATTCGTTAAACGCGTTTATGATCAAACGGGACTCGACAGCTATCGACCTATGTCAGCGGCACCGGCACGATCGATATCGAACTGCGATTCGATGCCAACATTGCGACGATGAGCGCGCACTCCGTGGACAACAAAATGATGGGCACGGGCAAAGCGCAAGACGGCAAAACCTATCAGCTGTATGAGGATGGCGTCGCGGCAGAGATCAAGTCTGGCGTCGATGTCAATGGCGCCAGGGCCGATGCAATCATCAATGTCGGGACCACCAATCTCGACCGCTATTATTGGTTCGACGAAACCCTCGGCAGCGCCGATGACATTCCTCGAGACAAGACCGATGGGTTCCGCGTCATGTTGCACGAACTGCTGCACACGATGGGATTCAATGGCTGGCTTGCGAACGGTGGCCACTCGGATCCAACCTCCTCCGGCGCCAGTCTCTTCGATCGCCTGGTCAGGTTCGACGGTGACCGCAGCTACTTCGTCGGTGAGCACGCCAACAAGGCCTATGGCGCGCAGGTCCCCCTTACCAACGTCCACCTCGGCGATGCGATCACCTTCGCCGAAGGCCGGCTGACGGGCGCCGAGACCCTGATGAGCTACGACGGGCCGCGCAATGGCGAGCGTATCTCGCTTGACCCGGTCGTCATCGGCGTCCTGCGCGATCTCGGCCTGACGGTGCGCGACCAGCAAGCCGTCATGCGCGGCGACGGCCAGCCGGTCAGCACCCTGGCCATCGACACCCGTTCCGGCGACTACCATATCGATCGCGCACTCGACCTCACTTTCTTCAGCGCCGGCGACGTGGGATATGCATCCCTGCTGGACGATGCCGACCGCATCCAGTTCACCGACACCAATGTTGCGCTGGATACGGGACGCGACATGGTCGGCGGCCAGGCCTACCGGCTGTACCAGGCGGCGTTCGATCGCGAACCCGACAAGACCGGGCTCGGTTACTGGATCAAGAACATGGACCAGGGCCTGTCGCTGAACGACGCGGCCCACTACTTCGTCATCTCCGACGAGTTTCGCAAGGTGTACGGCAGCGCGCCGTCCAACGCAACCATCGTCGACAAGTTCTACGAACACGTGCTGGGCCGCGCAGGCGATGCGGGCGGAATCGCGCACTGGAATGCCGTGCTCGACCAGGGCACGCTGTCGGTCGCGCAAGTGCTGGCCAGCTTCAGCGAGAGCGCGGAAAATTTCGCGACCCTGGCCGGGATCATCGGTAACGGCTTCGAGTACACGCCTTACGGCTGAATCCGTCGCTGCATGGGAGAGCGCGGCGGCATGCTCTCTTCTTGCTTCACAGGCTACTCTGCTGTACCATGCCCCCGCCCTTGGGGAGTAGCCTCTTTCACAATCGAAAGTTCCACATCAACATACTTGACGTCTCCACGTCATGGTGCGGAAGCCTTCTGGTTGGCAAGACCATTGGCATGTTCACGCGACGATCGGGCCGCGCGACATGCCTTGTGTCGTGCCCGATCGGAAAGCTGTCATGAGCCTCGCCGCAATCGTCATCCTCGCCTTCGCCATGTCCACCGACGCGTTCGCCGTCGCGATCGCCATGGGTTCCCAACGCGCCAACGTCCTGCTCAAGGATGCGCTGAAGGTCGGCCTGCTGTTCGGGATCATCGAGGGCGTGACGCCGCTGGTCGGCTTTGCGCTCGGCAGCATTGCTGCCTCTTATGTCGAAAGCTGGGACCACTGGATCGCCTTCGTGCTGCTCGGCGGCCTCGGCATCCGCATGATCATCGAGGGATGCGGCGAGCCGGATGCCGAGGCCGACGATCCCGCCCGCCCCTTCTGGCTACTGGCCCTGACCGGCTTCGCCACCAGCATCGATGCGATGGTGGTCGGCGTCAGCCTGGCCTTTGCCGACACCGGCATCCTGTGGCCGGCGCTGGCGATCGGCCTGGCGACCCTGACGATGGTGACGCTGGGATTGTTGATCGGCCGCCGCATCGGGGCCGTGGTGGGCAAGCGCGCCGAGATTTTCGGTGGACTGGTATTGATCGCGGTAGGCAGCGTCACGCTGTACGAACACCTGCAGTGACGCCGCTCACATAAAACATCACGACGTCGGCCCCGGATCGCTGCCTGCCTGCTGCAGCACCATCAATTGCTTCATGATCGCCTCATTAAACGCAGGAATATCGTCCGGCTTGCGGCTGGTGATCAGCTTGCCGTCGACGACCACTTCTTCATCGGTCCATTCGGCGCCGGCGTTGCGCAGATCGTTCTGCAGCGATGGCCAGCTGGTCAGGTGCTTCGACTCGGCCACGCCGGCGTCGATCAGCGGCCACGGGCCGTGGCAGATGGCGGCAATCGGCTTGTCCTCGTCACCGAAGGCCTTGATGAAGTCGATCGATTCCTGGCTCAGGCGCAGGCTGTCGGGATTGGCGACGCCGCCCGGCAACAGCAGCAGGTCGTAGTCGTTCGGCTTCGCGTCCTGCACATTCAGTTCGACCTTGAACTTCTGGTCGGGCGTCAGGTGATTGAAACCCTGGATGTCCTCGCCCGCCTTCTTGGGCGACACCAGGACCACCTTCACGCCCTGCTCCTCGAGGAAGCGGCGCGGCTCGGTGTATTCGACCTGCTCGACGCCATCGGTCATCAGGACCGCGACGCGCCGGCCCTGCAGGGATTGGGTGGCGGCCGGCTCGACGTGGTCCGCCGGCTGCATGTTCTGCGCTTGTTGCATATGGCCTCCTTGTTCAATATGGTTCATCTGCATCGATTGTAGGTCGGCCATCGCGGGCGCGGCGCGCGCATGCCTGACGGCATTCAATTGTTCCGCCAGCCAGGCCAGGCCAGCTCAGTCGAGCAGATAACACACGTCGTCGCGGTCGCGCCGGCCCGCCCCCTCGCCGACGAAACCATCGAGACCGAGGCGCACCGAGCCATCCAGGCGGGCACCGGCCACGTCCTCGCGCCGCAGCACCACCTGCAGCTCGCGGTAGGGCACATCGATCGCGAAGCGGTCCAGCAAGCCCGCCAGCGCCAGCGCTCCCGGCGCCCCCGGCAAGAAGCGCTCAAAGGCGCTGGCCTCCACCGGCCCCAGCCGGATGCGGATGCCCAGCTCGGGCCGCAGCAGGCGCGCGCCGGCGGTGGCGCCGGCGCCGAGCACGCAATTGCTGCGCGCGAGAAGCGTGCGCTGGCCCGGCGCCAGGATGTCCCAGCGTCCCGTGAATTGCTCGACCTTCACCGGGACACGGAAGTACGCCTCCAGCACGCCCGCCACCAGGCCGGCGCTGACCACCCGGCTGCGCAGCGGCGCGGCGAACCAGGCCAGGCTGGCCGCATCCGCATCCGGCACGCCCTCCTCGCGCAGCGGCACGCCGGCCAGCGCCAGCAGCAGCGGCATGAAATGATCAGCGCCGGGCTCGAAGGGATGGCGCACCCGGTACTTGCACCAGGCACGGTAGAACAGCGCCACTTGCCGGCTCGAGAACAGGTCGAGGAAGGCGCGCGGCCCCTCGTCCCTGGCCGTGAGTTCCCAGGCCGCGAAACGCTCGGTGTAATGCAGCGGCAAGGTCCCCATCACGCCCAGCAAACCCATCAAGGACGGCGTGATCTTCACCGCCGGGACGCCCTCGGTGGTCGGTTCGATGGCCTCGATGTCGCTGGCTGGAAAGGCCAGTCCCAGGCTGTTGCGAAAGCGGATCAGGCCGCCCAGCGCATGCTCGGGCGCGATGCCCTGGCGGCCCAGCCAGCGCACTAGCAGCCGCACCGCCTGGAAGAATTCATAGCGCTGCGGATGGCGCAGCAGATCGTCGATCACACCAGCGCCAGGCTGCCGTTGCGGGGCTCGCATCGCAGCAACTCCTTCCCGCCTTGTGCGGACACGAGCACCAGCCGGGTAAAGCTGTTCAGGTGCACATACAGGCCCAGGAAGCGGCTCACGACCTGGGCGAACACGAACAGGCTGCTGCCGGCGAAGGCGTCCTCGTCGATCGTCATGCGTACCTCGATGCCGTGCACCAGGGTCGCGCCGTAGCGGTTGCGCAGCCAGGCAGTGGCCGGGTTGGAAGCCATCGCCGTAACGCCGGCGACCTGGCGCTGCGAGGCGCCGGATCGCGGCAGGTCGTACAAGGCAAGGGTTTCGCGGAAGGCGTCGATGTCGGCCAGCGAGCGGTGATTGAGGGCCAGTTGCGTCACCAGGCGCCAGTGGGTGCCGTTGCGGTTGCCGAAGCGCAGCGGCAGCGAGGGCTTGCGCAGCAGGCGAATCGGCAGGCCGGAAGTCGCCGTCTCGCTGGCCAGGTCGCCGCCCGGCGCCCCGATGCCGACGCCGCAGGCGGCCGCGCCGTTGCTGCAGGTGAGGTCGATCGAGGCCACGCTGGCCTCCTCTCCGAGCAGGGAATAATCGTCGTCGGTGAAGGCGATCTTCATGCGATGGCGGCTGTCGCCGCGGTCATCGCGGCGCGCGAACCAGTAGCGCTGGCCGGTTTCGCCACCTGCCCCCGCCTCGCCGTGGCGCAGGCCGTAATATGGCCGGTACTCGACGCTGGTCGTCTTGCCGTCCCGGGTCTTGAGCACATGGACCGCGTCGATGCTGTAGACCTCGACGCCCTCTTCGTGCCGGCTCGGCGCCACATCGTACATCGCCGCGCGGTGCGTGATGCGCACCGGCGCCGCCGCCTGGCCGAACAGGTTCACCACCGGCACGCAACCGCTGAGCAGGTTGGCGGCCGACAGCGCGCGCAGGATGCGCGCGCCGCTCGACTCGGGGTGCACGCCAGTGAGCAGGAAATGCAGGGTGAAGCGGCGCGCGCCGGCCGGCAGCAGCGGCGCCAGGCGGCCCAGATCCACGTCCAGAAAGTGGAATTTATCCGGAAAGGCAAAGTACTCGGTCAGCAGCCGGTAGGCGGGATGGGCGTGCGATTGTTCTGGCACCAGGGCTTCATCGGACTCCAGCCCGCCCAGGCACAGCAGCGGGGCGTCGAGGCGGCGCCAGCCATCGATCCCTTCCGCCTCGACCCAGGTCTCGACCACGTTCATGCCCAGCGCGTCGATCAGCGCCGCCGACAGCAGGCCGTCGCCGTCGACGTGCAGGCGCAAGCGCGGCAGGCCGCGGCCGACCAGCATGCGCGCCGGCATGGCGCTGTCGAAGGCGATGCCGATGCGGGCCGAGGCGCGCGGCGGCAACCGGATGCGCGGCGGCACGTGGGCCACCGGCTCGAACCAGGCGCGCGCCACCCGCACGGGCGCCAGCTCCAGCGCCGCCGTGGTACGAAAGACGCATGGCGCACCGCGCGCGGCCAGCGAACTCATTTCGGTACCGCGCGGCACCACCTGCACGTGCTCGATCTTGCCGGCCCGGGCCTGCGGATCGCCGCCATCCACCTGCGCGATCGAGCAACTCGGCATGCCGTGCAGGAAATGCGGATACAGGCTGCCCAGCAAGGCATCGGTCAGTTCGGGATAGTCGTCGTCGAGCTTTTTCGCGGTGCGCGCATTGAGCAACGCGCAGGCCTGGATCAGGCGCCGGATATGGGGGTCTTCACTACCTTCGGGGCCCAGGCCCAGCTCGGCCGCCAGGCGCGGATACTGGTGGGCCAGCTCGCGGCCGACGGTGTTCAGGTAGACCAGTTCGCGCTCGTAGTACGGCAACAGTTCTTCCATCGCGACCTCCTCGGGCTGTCGCTCTACGGTGGTGCAGATCGTGGCAAGTTGTCTTGCGGCGGCGCAATTACCTGACTTGACAATAAGTCAGTAAAATCATGGGTTCACCATTCCCGTGCCGCATCATGACCGCCACCATCGCCACCGCCACACCCGTCCGTACCGAGATCGCCACCCTGTGGCGCCTGTCATGGCCGGTCCTGGTCGGCCAGCTGGCGACGGTCGGCATGGGCGTGGTCGACGTCGCCCTCACCGGCCACGTCAGCGCCGATGAGCTGGCGGCGGTGTCGCTCGGCACGGCGGTGTGGTCGATTGTGCTGGTCACCGTCATGGGCACCATGATGGCCATCAATACCGTGGTCGCGCACGAGATCGGCGCCGCGCGCCATGACCGGGTGCCACACTCGGTGCGCCAGGCCATGTGGAAGGGCTTGCTGGTCGGCCTGGTCGGCTGCCTGTTCGCCAACCTGTGTACCTTGCTGTTCGACCATATCGGCATGGCCGCCCACGTGGCCGATCGCGCCTCGCTGTTCCTGCACGTGATCAGCGTCGGCATGCCGGCCTTCGGCGTCTATCGCGCGCTGTATGGCTACACGACCAGCATCAACCAGACCAAGCCGATCATGTGGATCGCCATCGGCGGCCTGGTCTTCAATACCATCGTGGCCTGGGTGCTGGTGTACGGCAAATTCGGCTTCCCGCAACTGGGCGCGGTCGGCTGCGCGATCTCCACGGCGGGCGCCATGTGGCTGATGCTGGGCGCCATGCTGTGGTGGATCAAACGCGCGCCCGCCTACCGGCTCACCTATCCGTTCGACCGCTACGAAGGGCCGGATACGCAGGCCATCGGCGCCCAACTGCGCCTGGGCCTGCCGATCGGCGTCACCTACTTCGCCGAGGTCAGCGCTTTTGGCCTGATCAGCCTCCTCGTGGCGCGCTATGGCGTGGTGCAGGTGTCGTCGCACCAGATCGCGCTCAATTTTTCCTCGCTGGTGTTCATGGTGCCGCTCAGCTTCGCGATCGGCATGCTGACCCGCGTCGGCCAGGCCATGGGCGAAGGCGACCCGGTGCGGGCGCGCTTCGTGGGCTGGGTGGGCGTCGGCGTATCGGTGTCCTTCGGCGTGGTGTCGGCGCTCGGCATCGCCCTGTTCCGCTGGGAGATCGCGGCCATGTACACCTCGGATCCGGCGGTGCAGCAAGTCACCGCCCATTTGCTGCTGTTCGCCGCCTTGTTCCAGCTGTCGGACTCGACCCAGGTGGCCACCGCCTCGGCGATCCGCGGCTACCAGGTGACGCGCCCGCCGATGGTGATCCAGCTGCTGTCGTTCTGGGGCCTGTCGCTGCCGCTCGGCTGCATCCTGGGCCTGGCCCCGGCCTGGTTCCCATGGACCCCGAGCGCGCCGATGGAAGCCACCGGTTTCTGGATCGGCCTGGTGGTGGCGTTGACGGTGGCGGCGGCGCTGCTGACCTGGCAGTTCGAGAAGCTGGCGCGCCAGCGTATCCGCGACGGCGCGATGGCGCAGCCCCGCTGACTCTGGTATCGTCTCGCGATTGCTGTAAATTAATAATCCTCAAGAGACATCAATGCGCCCTCTTCTCCTTCTCCTTCTCCTGGCCGCCCTCGCGGCCTCGCCCGCCATGGCCGAACGCCTGACATTGGACCGCATCTACGGCGAGGCCTCGCTGGCCGGCGCCAGCGTGCGCAACCTGCGCGTGTCGCCGGACGGCGAACGCGTCACCTTCCTGCGCCCGCGCGCCGACGACCAGTATCGTCTCGACCTGTGGGAATACAACACCAAAAGCAAGGCCACCCAGCGCCTGGTCGACTCCAAGCAACTGGTGCCGAACGAAGAGTTGTCGCTCGAAGAAAAAGCACGCCGCGAACGCGCGCGTACTGCCGGCCTGTCGGGCATCCTGAACTATTACTGGTCGCCCGACGGCAAGCAGCTGCTGGTGCCGATCGGCGGCGACCTCTACCTGGTCGACGCGGCCAAGCCTGAAGCTGCGCGCAAGGTCGCCTCGGGCAACGTCATCGATCCGAAGATCTCGCCGCGCGGCCGCTACGTGTCGTTCGTGCGCAAGCAGAACCTGGTGGTGATCGACCTGGCGACCGGCGCCGAGCGCCAGTTGACGGTCGACGGCCAGGGCGCCGTGCACAACGGTGAAGCCGAGTTCATCGCGCAGGAAGAGATGAGCCAGCACACCGGCTACTACTGGGCGCCGGACGATTCGCACATCGCCTACCGCCGCTACGACGATGCGCCGGTGCCGGTCGTGCGCCGCTTCGAGATCTTCGCCGACCGCACCGAGGTGATCGACCAGCACTACCCGGCCGCGGGCGATCCGAACGTGGCGATCGAGCTGATGATCGTCAACCCGGCCACCGGCGCGCAGCGCAAGGTCGACCTGGGCCAGGACAAGGACATCTACCTGGTGCGCGCCGACTTCAGCGCCGACGCCAAGACCCTGGTCTACCAGCGCCAGACGCGCGACCAGAAACGCCTCGACCTGGTGGCGGTCGACGTCGCCACGCTGGCCCAGCGTCCGCTGTTCTCCGAACATTCCAAAACCTGGGTCGAAGTCCATAACGACCTGCGCTTCCTCAAGAATCGCCAGGCCTTCATCTGGGCATCCGAACGGAGCGGCTACAAACACCTGTACCTGTACGACCTGAACGGCAAGCTGCTGCACCCGATCTCGCGCGGCGAGTGGGGCGTGGACGGCATCCTGGCGGTCGACGAAGGCGCCGGCAAGGTGTACGTGTCGTCGAACCGCGACGCCGTGATCGACAAGCAGACCTATGCGCTGTCGCTGGACGGCCGCGGCGCCGACAAGCCGGCCCGCATCACCCAGGGCGACGGCTGGCATGAGGCTTCGTTCGCCGGCAACGGCAAGCTGTTCGTCGACACCTGGTCGAATCCAAACACCCCGCCGCAAGTGTCGATCCGCCGCGCCGATGGCAGCATGGTCGAGTGGATCGAAAAGAACCCGCTCGACGCCAAGCACCCGTACACGCGCCACCTGGATGCGCACCTGCCGACCGAATTCGGCACCCTGAAGGCGGCCGATGGCCAGACCCTGCACTACTCCATCATCAAGCCGGCCGGATTCGATGCCAGTAAACGCTATCCGGTATTCCTGTTCACCTATGGCGGCCCGCACTCGCAGCGCGTGACCCGCGCCTGGGGCAATTATTTTGACCAGTACATGGCGCAGCAGGGCTTCGTGGTGTTCAGGCTCGACAACCGCGGCTCGGGCCGTCGCGAGCGCCAGTTCACCGACGTGCTGTACAACAACCTGGGCAAGCATGAAGTCGAAGACCAGGTGGCCGGCATCGACTGGCTGGCCAAGCAGAGCTTCGTCGATCCGAAGCGCGTGGGCGTGTTCGGCTGGAGCTATGGCGGCTTCATGACCCTGCGCCTGCTCTCGGCAGCGTCGGACAAGATCGCGATGGGCGTGTCGGTGGCGCCGGTGACCGACTGGGCGCTGTACGACACCCACTATACCGAGCGCTATGTCGGCGGCACGCCGAAGGGCGATCCGGAAGCGTATAAACGCAGCGGCGTGTTCGCCCACCTGGACGGCATGACGTCGAACCTGCTGCTGATCCACGGCATGGCCGACGACAATGTGCTGTTCTCGAACACCACGCTGCTGATCGACGAACTCGTGAAACGCAATGTGCAGTTCGACCTGATGACCTATCCGGGCGCCAAGCACGGCATGTCGGGCCGCACCAACCAGCGCCATGTGTATGGCTTGATCGAGGCTTATTTCAAGAAGCAGCTGGGCGGCGCGCAGCCGAACTAGGTTTCGTTTCTCAAAACAAAAACGGCCGCGTCGATCGACGCGGCCGTTTTTTCATTCACGCC
>NZ_STGG01000051.1 GCF_005222695.1 Massilia sp. HP4
TTGACCACTTCCTTGGCGTCGCCGTAGGCTTCCTGGGTCTTGCCCTCGGCCTGGTTCGCCAGGCCCTTGGCCTGCTGTTCGGTGCTGCCGACCAGCTTGCCGGCGCCTTCCTGAATCTTGCCGCCAACGTCTTTCAGTTTACCTTCGACTTGGTCCTTGTTCATGGTGCTCTCCTTTGAGTTAGACATGCCGGGGTGGCCATGCGATGAGTCCAGAATACGCCGATCGCGGCTGCTCATCTGTTAGCGCACGCACACAGGCATCCGTGCTCATCCGCGCGACATTTTCGTGGCTTGAATGCTAATCTTTTTGCAACGCGGCTTGCCGTTCAAGAAGAGAAATCACCATGAATAACAACAATACGCATCCTCCTGAAGTAGCGCCGGAAGCGCCGCAAGCCCAGCGCCGCCTGGCGCGTCGCGTTACCCTCGTCAACGGCATCGCCGTTCTCTTCGTGCTGGGGCTGGCTGCCGTCGTGCTCGCCGCCGATGCGCTACTGCTCGTGTTCGCCTGCATCCTGTTCGCGATCCTGCTTTATAAATTGAGTGAGATCATGCATCGCCGCTTCGGGATCAAACGCAAGCTGGCGCTCGGCATCGTCGTGCTGGTGCTCGGCGCCATCATCGGGCTGGGCGGCTGGGCCATGGCGCCGCAGATTTCCGAGCAGTCGACCCAGCTGGCCAAGGAGATCCCGGCCGCGATCGAGCGCTTGCAGGGCGAGGTCGAACAACATCCCCTGATCAAGCGCCTGGTGGCCGACTTGCCGTCGACCGAAGAAATCACCAGGCAGATGGGCGCGATGGTACCGAATGCCGGCCTGTTCTTTACAGGCCTGCTCGGCGCGCTCGGCAATGTTGTCATCATCATCTTCGTCGGCATTTATTTTGCCGCCACACCGGGCGTCTATACCGGCGGCTTCATCCGACTGATCCCCCAATCCAAGCGTGGGCGGGCGCGCGAGGTGATCGACGAGATGAGCGATACGCTGTCGAGCTGGCTGCTTGGCAAGGCATTGTCGATGCTGATCGTCGGCACGACGACCGCGATCGGTTTGAGCCTCCTGGGGGTGCCGCTCGCGCTGATCCTGGGCATTATCGCCGGCCTGCTCGACTTCATCCCCTATCTTGGCCCGATCATGGCCGGCATTCCGGCGGTGCTGCTGGCGCTGTCGATCAGTCCCGACATGGCGCTATACGCCCTGCTGCTGTTTGCGGCGATCAATATGCTCGAGGGGTATGTGCTGCAGCCGATGATCGAAGCCAAGGCGATCGACCTGCCGCCCGCGCTGGTGATCGTGATGCAACTGGTCTTCGGCACCTTGTTCGGCTTTGCCGGCGTGGCGCTGGCGACGCCACTGGCGGCCGTGCTGTCGGTGCTGGTCAAGATGCTCTATATAGAAGATGTACTGGGAGACAGACCGGCGAAAGGGGTCGGGTCAAACTGATACGTGCTGGGCCGGGAACCTTGCGCATGGTGCAAGGTTCTTGTGAAAGACAGCGCAAAAAACAAAACCGCGCGATTGCGCGGTTTTGTCATTGGGCAGGAAGCAGATCAGCGGTTGCCTTTGGCGATTTCTTTCACGTCGCCAACCTTCTTCTGGACCTTGCCCTCGGCCTGGTTCGACAGGCCTTCACTCTGCTGCTGGCGGCTGCCGACGGCTTCGCCGACTTTTTGCTGGACCTTACCGCCGATTTCCTTTGCCTTGCCTTTGACTTGATCCTTGTTCATTGCAATCTCCTTGCCTGTTACGTGGATGAGCCTTGATCGTACGAGTACCTGCCAGACGGTTCTGTTCGACGCTTAACAAACAGGCTTACGCCAGACACTGGCAAGCCATGGTTGCTGTTCCCGTGGCAAGCCGGGCGGACGATAGTAATGATGCAGGGCGCTGAACCCGGCCGCGAGCAGGAAGCGCTCCCAGGTAGCGTAGTCGTAGTAGCTGCCGTAGCGCGCGCCATTCCAGCCTTCCTGGTTCTCGCCGCGCGGGTTGGAACTGAACAGCACGCCTCCCGGCTTGAGTGTGGCGAACAATTGCGCCAGCACTTGCGGCAAGGCCGCACTCGGCACATGGAACAGCACGGCGTTGGCGAAGATGCCGTCGAACATCGCCGGCGGCAAGTCGAGATGCAAAAAATCCTGTCTCCAGACTTCGCAGCCGCTGTAGTCGTGCGCCATGGCGACGAAGCGTTCGCTGCCGTCGACGCCGATGGCGCGGTGGCCGAGCGCGCTGAACGTCTTCAGGTCGCGCCCGGGGCCGCAGCCCAGGTCGAGGATGGTGTATGGCGCGGGCGCCTCGATCGCCTCCAGCAGGGCCGCGATGTTCTGGCTCACATCGTGGTCGACCGTGCCGGCAAAGAAGGATTCGGCGTGATGCTCGTAGTGCGCGAGCGTGCGGCGCGCGATATCGTCGTGCACTTCGTCGTGCATTTCGTCGTGCATTTCTTCGTGCATTTCTTCGTGATTATCATGATGATTCATGACGACAGTATGCCATCCAACGGCGGCGCACGGCATGCAGGGCAAAGGCGTGGTCGGGGCCGCCCGGCCGCCTGAGAAAAAAAATTAAAAAAATTCAGGAACCACCCTAAAGTTCCCAGAAGAGCCGCCGTAAATGAATCAGACAACCGGTAATCCGGCCTGAAATTCATTGTTTTGGTGGCAAGATGAACGCAAACGAAGCCCTCTCGATGTACGAAAACCTGGCTGGCCTGACCCGTCAGATGTCGCAAGCCGCCAAGGCCGGTGACTGGAACGAGTTTGCCAACCTGAACATGGAAGCCAAGGTCGAAGCGCGCAGCGCCGCCGCCGGCGTGCCAGCCCTGGAAGGCGCCCAGCGCCTGCGTAAGATCGACCTGCTCAAGCAATTGATGGCCAACGACCGCGCTATCCGCGACGTGACCGAACCTTGCCAGCTGGACCGCGCCCTGCACGCGCATTGATTTCCGGCGAATCCTGGACCAAGGCACCTGCGGGTGCCTTTTTTGTTGCCCGAGCGGGTCGGAAAGGTGTGGATGAAAAAAAAGCGCCCATCGGGCGCTTTGGAGGCTGCCGAGCCAGGGGCTCGGCTGCGAATTGGGTGGAGGACGATCCCCAGCTATCTGCTGGCGTCGCCTCTTGCCGGTTGCTCCCGGCGCCCACTGCCGCTGTTGGCAGATGGACTGCTTCCGGTCACAGGCGTTTCATCAACGATCGTCTGCTTGCCGCGCCACGCTATCGATGGTGGCTGCGCCAGACCCTGCGCCGTCTGTGATCTCGTCGATCACAAGTCAAGTATAACGCAAAATCAAACTTGTGTAGACATTTCCTGTTCAGCTTCCTCCAGCGTCGGCTCGACCGGTTCCTGGGCCGCGTTCTTGGCCGCGTTCTTGTCCGCTTTTTTGCGCGCGAAACGCTGGCGCAGGCGGGCCATCAGGGGCACGCCGTGCATCGGCTGGATCTGCCCTGCGCGCTTGCGGCGGCGTAGCAGCACGACCGCGCCGCCGGCCAGCGCCAGCACCGCGACCAGGCCGCCGGCGATCCAGCCCCACGGCGTTGCCGGCTCCGGCTCCAGGGCCGGACGGCGCCGGGCCGGATGCGGCTTGTTCGGGTCCGCCGGACGCAGCTTGCCGACCGCGGCCGGACTGGCGCCCAGCGCCACCTGCAGTACTTTTACCTTGTCTTCCAGCTGGCCGATCTGTTCGCGCAGCTGCGCATTCTTGTAGTCGAGCGCGGCGCACACCGTCGAACGGTCGACGCCCATGCCTGGCGTGCAGGCGGCCGGCGCTGCCGGGGCGGCCGGGGCTGCCAGTGGCAAGGGCAACGCAGGCAGCGCTGGTTTCGGCTCCACAGCGGGTGTCGGCCGCGCTTGCGGTATCGGCTCCGGCTTCGGATCAGGCTTCGGCTCCGGCTTCGGTTCGGGCTTTGGTTCCGGCTTCGGCGCCGGCGCGACCTTCGCCACGACCGGCTTGGCAGGCGGAGCCGGACGCGGTCGCGGCGGCTTGGCCACGACTGGGGCGACAGGCGCCGGCACGGGCGTCCCGGCCACGACCGGCGCCGGGATCCTGGCCGGCGCCGGCGGAGGCGGCGGATTCGGGTCCGGCGCCATCAGCAAGGTCACCAGGCGAACATTGCGCTGGCCGCCATCGGCCAGTTCCAGGTACAAGTGCAGCCGGCTTGATTCAACCGGGGCCAGCGACGTGACGTGCAGGAACTGGCGGCCGCCCTGCTGCGTCACAGTCATGTTCAGGGTCGACAGCACGTGCGGCATGCCGATATTGGCGCCGCGATAGACGTTCGGGTGCGCCAGGCGCACGTGCACCGGGGTGGCCGGGGTGTCGAGCGCGGTCAGTTCGATGTCGGCCGCGAGTCGCTGGCCGATATACGAACGGATCTGCGGTTCGCCCAGTTCGGCTGCGCCGGCCGCGCCAGACAGCAGCGCACAAGCAATGATCAGGGGGAGGCGGCTAGCCATAAGGAATAACAAGAGAGGAGCCAAGCGTAATTAACGGACATTGCGATAAACTCTTTAATCCCAGCCCCTTGCATAACAGGAATGTCTATGGAAAACAGGATTGAGAAGGACAGCTTTGGCCCGATCGAGGTGCCAGCCGATCGTCTATGGGGTGCGCAGACGCAGCGCTCGCTCCACCACTTCCACATCTCGAGCGAGCGCATGGCGCCCGAGCTGGTGGCGGCATTGGCCCAGGTCAAGCGCGCCGCGGCGGCGGTCAACCGCTCGCTCGGCAAGCTGGGGAGCGACAAGGCCGACGCCATCATCCGGGCTGCGGACGAAGTGCTCGAAGGCCGCCACCCGGGCGAATTCCCGCTCGCCGTGTGGCAGACCGGCTCGGGCACCCAGAGCAATATGAACATGAACGAAGTGCTGGCCAACCGCGGCTCCGAGCTGCTTGGCGGCGAGCGCGGCGAAGGCCGCATGCTGCACCCGAACGACCACGTCAATATGGGCCAGTCGTCGAACGATATCTTCCCGACCGCCATGCACGTGGCCGCCGCCTGGGCATTGGCCAAGGACGTATTACCGGCGCTGGCCCAGCTGCGCGGCACCCTGCTGCGCAAGTCGCGCGACTTCGAGCCGATCGTCAAGATCGGCCGCACCCACCTGCAGGATGCGACCCCGCTGACCCTGGGCCAGGAATTCTCCGGCTACGTGGCCCAGCTCGAATATTCCGAACAGCAGCTCAAGTCCGCCCTGCCCGGCCTGTTGCTGCTGGCGGCCGGCGGCACCGCCGTGGGCACCGGCCTGAACGCCCACCCCGAATTCGCCCCGCGCATCGCCGCCGAACTGGGTTCGCGCACCGGCCTGTCGTTCAAGACCGCGCCCAATAAATTCATGGCGCTGGCCGGCCACGACGCCATGGTCGCCGCCCACGGCGCCTTCAAGACCCTGGCCACGGCCCTCATGAAGATCGCCAACGACGTGCGCTGGATGGCGTCCGGCCCGCGCTCCGGCCTGGGCGAGATCACCATCCCCGAGAACGAGCCAGGCAGCTCGATCATGCCGGGCAAGGTCAATCCGACCCAGTGCGAGGCGCTGACCATGCTGTGCTGCCAGGTGTTCGGCAACGACGTCGCCATCACGGTCGGCGGCTCGCAGGGCAATTTCGAGCTCAATGTGTTCAAGCCCATGATCGCGCACAACTTCCTGCAAAGCGCGCGCCTCTTAGCCGACGGCATGCGCTCGTTCGACGAGCATTGCGCCCAGGGTATCGAGCCGAACCGCGTCCGCATCGGCGAGCTGATGGAAAAATCGCTGATGCTGGTGACTGCGCTGGCGCCGCACATCGGGTATGATCGCGCCGCGCAGATCGCCAAGAAGGCATCGACGGACGGCCTGACCTTGCGCCAGGCCGCCCTGCAGAGCGGCTTCGTCGACGAACAACAGTTCGACCAGTGGATCGTGCCGATCGACATGACCCGTCCGGATCCGGTGTGACTTGACGTGGGGTCGGCGGCGGAGCTGCCAACCCTACACGCTTCTGCGTCAACATTAGACGGCCTCATCAATCGTACGCCGCCTTCACCATCCCGAGGATAGAATGCAAAAAATAGTTTTCGATTTGACATCAGAATTCGTCGAGGTCAACCAGCTGCTGAAGCTGGTCGGCCTGGTCGACAGCGGCGGCGCCGGCAAGAACATGGTCGCCAGCGGCGCGGTGTCGGTCGATGGTAAACAGGAGCTGCGCAAGACGGCCAAGATCCGCAGCGGCCAGACCGTCGCGGTCGGCGATCTGCGCATCACCGTGCAGTAATCTGTCTGGCGCCCATCACATGGGCGTTGTAGTGCGACGAAACAGGGCCCCGAAGCGGTGGCCGTATGTTTGCGCACTAACAAACAGAGCGGGGCTTCCTTGTTTATATTTTAAGACGTCACACATACGGCTTAGAGGTGAAGGCGATGGAAACCCCGGAACACCATGCTCAAACGCAGGAGCAATTGATCGGCGACCTGCGGCTCGTGATCGAAAACGCGGAAGAGCTGCTCAAGAACACCGATCATTACTCCAGCGCCCTGTACCAGAACGCGCGTGCCAAGCTGTCGCTCGCCCTCGAAGCGGCGAACGAAGAACTGTCCCGCTTCGAAGACGCACAACTTGAGCGCATGATGGCCGCCACCCGCGCCGCCAACGACCGCTACCGCGACATGTCCGGCGAAGCACGCGTCCTGCGCGCCTTTCACTGAGCGTCGACCAATGCAAAAACCTGGCTTCGAGGCCGGGTTTCATGAGGTAAAACGCAGTTCCATACGATCTTCGGTCCGGCGTTAACCACTAACGTTCGCGCCGGCCTCCAGTTGGAGGCGTCGAATCCGTCAGGCTTTCGTATTGATCGTATTGCCCAGGTGCGCAGGCAGGTTTTGCGGCTGCGGCAGGGACTGGATCAGCTGGGCGGCCGAAGCAGCTTCGATGTTCATCGCTTTCTTGAGCATCGTCATGCCCACTTCCTGACGGATACCGGTTTCGGCCATGCTGGTTGAAAGCTTGGCAATATTCGTAACGTCCATTTACCTCTCCAGAAAAAGACTTGTCACTCTTTAACGACCCCATCGACCAAAACTTGAGGGCGCGTCTTTAACCAGCCGCATAACCAGTCCACCACCCCGCCCAGCGCATTCAAGTCCAGCCAGGCAAGCTCCCCGCGGGCGTCAAGCGGCCGCGCCACGTCCGACACCACCGCCACGATGCTCGCGTCATCGCGAAACAGCGGCGGCTTGCCCAGCGCCGGGCGGTGCACCTCGAGCTTGGGCAAGGCTTCCCATTTATAGCCTTCGACCAGGGTCAGGTCGGCCGGCGACAACCGCGCCAGCAATTCGTGCAGCGCCGGCTCGGGTGCGGCGCGCAGCTCGCGCATGATGGCGAAGCGGTATGGCGAAGCGATCATGACCTCGGCCGCCCCGGCCTGGCGCAGGCGCGCGCTGTCCTTGCGCGGCGGCTCGAGCTCGATGTCGTGGTGGCTATGCTTGACGATATTGACCCGCAAGCCGTCCCGCGCCAGGCGCGCGACCAGTTGCTCCAGCAAGGTGGTCTTGCCGCTGCCCGACCAGCCCACCACGCCCAGCACCGGGCCCGGGCCCTGATCAGTACGCGACACGGTAGCGGGTTCCCCGGTAGTTCATCACGGCCGCCTTGGGCGTCAGGCGTTCGAGCACCAGGCCCGGCGCCACTTCTTCGCCTTCGCGGCGCAGCATCTTGTCGACCAGCAGCAGGCTCTCGCCCGGCGTCGGCGAATAGATGTAGCCGCCGAAGGTCACCGGCGGAATCTCGCGCCGCAGCGCTTCGGGCAGTTGCTGCAGGCTGCGCAGGCTTTCGTCGCCGGCGGGCGCGGCGGGGGCAGGCGCGGGCGCCGGTTCCGGATTTGCCCGGACAGGCTCGGCCGCTGGCGCGGCCGGCGCTGCGGGACGCGGCTGGCTCGCCTTGACCGGGGCTGGCGCCGGCTTCGCCATCACCGGCGCGACTTCGCGCTGGACCGGCGCCGGCGCGGCAGTTGGCGGGGCCGCCACCACGGGTGCAGGGTTCGGCGCAGGTGTCGCCACTGGCGCAGGCGCTGTCGCCGCCGCCAGTTGCACCGGCTGCTCGCCTCCCTGGCGCAGCCACAACAGCGCAGCCGCCGCCACCAGCAGCGCGCCCAGGCCAAGCCCGATCATGAGCGTGCGCCGGTTCGCGCCCTGCGCGCGCTCCGGCGCCGCATACACGGGGGGCGGCGCATGGATCGTCGGGGCGTTGCCGAGCTGGCGTTCGGCCTGGGCCTTCTTGAGTGCTTCGAGGATGTACGACATATCAGTTTCCCGTCCCATTGGCGGCCAGCAGGCGCGGCTCGACCACGCCCGACAACTGGTTGAGACGCATATAGGTGCGCGGTCCGGCCACGCCGTCCGCCTTCAGGTCCTGGGCCGCCTGGAAGGCACGCAACCACTCTTTTGTGCGTGCATCGAGCGGCTGGTCGAGCGCCGGCGCGCCGGCCTTGTTCAGGCCGGCCAGGCGCTGGGCGATCCAGTCGACGTCCGGGCCGCGGTCGCCCTGCCCCACGACATCGCGAAACGCGCCCGGCATGCGCCAGAAGGTCGTGAATTCGCCGCCGAAGCGCGCGACGAAGGCGGGAATGGCGACCCGTTCGCGGCGCCCGTCCACCGCCAGCAGCACGCTGCCCTCGTCCATCCCGACCAGCACCGCATAGCCGGTGCGCGGGCCGTCGTGCAGGGTGACCACCGCCGGCCGATCGAGCAGGCGCAGTTCGTACAGGCCGCCGCGCCCCTGGTGGCAGCGCAGGTTGGCGCGCTGCGCCGCCTCGCAGGTCGCCTTCGGGTTCGCGCCGCCGATGCCGGCGAACGACGGCCCCCACAGGGCCGCCAGCGCGCGCAGCGCATCGTTCTCGCTCTTGCCGCTCGCGAAATCCGCCCCGCCAGCCGGCGTGGCCGCCACCTCGGCGGCCCTGGCCGGCGCCGGCTTGGCCGCCACCTGCTTGACGCCGGCCGGCGCCGCCTGCGCCGTGACGGCTGGCGGCGTGTGCTGCGGCAGCATCTGCCAGGCCGCGGCGCTGATCGCCACCCCGGCCAGCACCCCGCCCGCCAGCAGCGGCCAGCGCAGCGGCCTGGCCGCCGGCTCGCCAGCGAAGACTTCCTCGGCCGACTTCTGCAGGATGGCGCGCGTGACCTGCGGGCTGTTCTCGACATAGGCACCCAGCAGTGCGCGGTCGCACAGCAGGTTGATCCGGCGCGGCACGCCGTGCGCCAGGCGATGCACCAGCGGGCTCAGGGTCGGCGGGAACGGCATCCCGGCCGCGCCGGCCACCGCCAGCCGGTGCGCGATATAGGCGCCGGTCTCGCTCTCGGACAGGGGCCCCAGGTGGTAGCGCGCGATCACGCGCTGGGCCAGTTGCTCGAGCTCGGGCCGCGCCAGCATCGTGCGCAGCTCGGGCTGGCCGATCAGGATGATCTGCAGCAGCTTGCGCTCGCTCGTTTCGAGATTGGTCAACAGGCGCAACTGCTCGAGCACCTCGCTCGACAGGTTCTGGGCCTCGTCGATCACCAGCACATTGTTCAGGCCCTGGGCATGCGATTCGAGCAGGTAGCGGTTGATCGCATCGACATACGATTTGACGCCGCTCACGCCGGCCGGCAGCGCGATGTGCAGCTCGTCGCAAATCGTCTGCAACAGTTCTTCGGCGTTCAGGCGCGGATTGAAGATATAGGCCAGCCGGCAATTCTCGGGCACCTGCTCGATGAAGCAACGGCACACGGTGGTCTTGCCGGCGCCGATCTCGCCGGTGAGCAGGACGAAGCCGCCGCCGCTGCCGATGCCATACAGCAGGTGGGCCAGGGCCTCGCGGTGGCGTTCGCTCATGAACAGGTAGCGCGGGTCGGGCGCGATCGAGAACGGGGCGTGCTTCAGCTGGAAATAATGGTTGTACATAAGGTTGTACGCGCTAGCGGCCGGGAGGCTGCGGTTTGAACTTCGCGCAGTATATTTTGCTTTTGTCGTTGGCGTAGGCGATCGTGCTGCCGGGGTTCGACTTGCGCAAAGGATGGCGCGAAGCGTCGACCGGCCGGTAGGCGATGCCGGCGCCGGCCCGCACCGATTTCTCGAGTTCCTCGGGCGTGCTGTCGACGACGGCGGCCACGAACACCAGGTTGCTGGTATCGTCGCTGACCATCACCTCGTTCACCTGGGCGCCCCACAGCGTGGCTTCGGCCTTGAACCAGTAAGCCCCGCCCTCGCGCTTGTAGGCCGGGCCGAAGGCCTGGGTCAGGTAAGCATGGAAATAGGCATTGTCCAGTTGGCTACGGCACAGCAGCGCACTGCCGATCACGGGGCCGAAGGTCGACGGCGCCGCCACTGCATTTGCGCCGGCGCATGCCAGCCCCGCCAGCAACGCCAGCGCGCGCAGCAGGGACCGAGGCATGGACCAGGCGGTCAATGGCAGTCTGGCGGCCCGCGGCCGGCGCAGTCCTGGATGGCGTATCACGACAATATTCCCCTTCGACGATGCCGACATTATGACACTCCCGCACGGTTCATCGCGTGCAGCCGCAGTTGGCCCCCCGAATCGGCCATCTTGTCGGTTTCATCATGCGCCGCGCCGGCGCTTGCCGTATCGTCCAGTCTCCCATCGACTCCGGGCCAAGAACGATATGCACACCGTCCTGAAAGCCACCCTGCTTGCCGCCGCAGCCGGCACCCTGCTGCTCACCATCGACACCAGCCAGGCCGACACGCCGGCCAGGCGCATCACCGAACAGCGCAGCATCGGCGCCTTCAGCGCCATCGAGCTGCACGGGCCTTATGACGTCACGATCGACGCCCAGGCCAGGTCTGGCCTGCGGCTTTCGGGCGAGCGGGCGCAGCTCGACGACGTCGAGACCTTCGTGCGCGGCGACACCCTGGTGGTGCGGCCCGCGAACAGCCGCAGCTTCCAGTTCGGCTTCGGCAAGCGGCGCCAGGCCGTCACCATCGATATCGGCGCCCCGCAGCTGGCCAGCATCAAGATGGCGTGCAGCGGCGACGTCACGCTCGAGCAGGTCAACGGCGAGCGCATCGCGCTGGACGTCGACGGTCCCGGCGACCTGCAAGCCTCGGGCGCGGTGCGCAAGCTCGACCTGCGGGTAGGCGGCAGCGGCGACGCCGACCTGCACCGCGTGCGCGCCGGCCAGGTCGACCTGGTTATGGACGGTCCCGGCGACGTCCGGCTGGCCCATGTCGACGGCTCGCTCCAGGTCACGATGACCGGCTCCGGCGACCTCGAGGCCGACGGCCTGCGCCTGGAGCAGCTCACCGCACGCCTGACCGGGCCGGGCGGCATGCGGCTGCGCGGCAGCAGCGCCGAAGTGCGCGCCGAGATCGCCGGCTCGGGCGACTTCGATGCCTGCGAACTGGCCGCGGGGCGCGTCAGCACCCGCCAGCGCGGACCGGGCAGCGCCTGCGTCGGCGGCGCCATCACCCATCTCGAGGCCGAGATCAAGGGCTCGGGCGACTTCACGGCGCGCGGCCTGCAGGCGCAGGCCGCCACCCTGCGCATGGACGGCCCGGGCGACGCCACGCTGGGTGGCACGGTGGCCGATTTCAGGGCCGACCTGAGCGGCTCGGGCGACATCGACGGCGGTGGGCTGAAGGTGGGCAAGGCGACGCTCAAGAGCCGCGGCCCGGGCGGCGTCGAGCTGGCCCATGTGTCCGACACGCTGGAAGCCGAACTGCGCGGCTCGGGCAGCCTGAAGGCGGACATCGACGGCAAGCGCTTCGCGCTCGTCGCCGACGGCCCGGGCGGCGCCGAGATCGGCGGCCGGGTCGACCAGGTGCATGCGCGGCTGAGCGGCTCGGGCGCCCTGGACGGCAAGCGCCTCACGGCCGGCCGCACCGACATCGTCGTCACCGGTCCCGGACGCGCAGCGGTGCACGTGGCCGAACGCGCCGGCGGCGCCGATGGCCAGTTGCTGGTCGTGCAACGACGCAGCAGCAGCGAGGCGCCGCAGTAGATGCCAAACAACGGTTTGCCGCCTCTTGCGGCACGCCGTTTTGACCTTGCGCCGGGACCTGCGGTACAGTCTCGGCGATGCTTTCTTCCGCCGTTCTATCGCCACCTGCGAGCGCGCCCGCACCCAGCCTGCTGCCCGCGCTGCGCCAGGATCTCCAGCTGCTGCCCGCCCCGCCCCACCCGGGACGGGGCGCCGTCGTGGCGCATCCACGATCCGGTGCGCAACCGCTTCTTCGAATTGGGCTGGATGGAGTTCGAGCTCCTGAGCCGCTGGCAGCCGGGCGCCACTTTCGAGGAACTGAGCAGCCAGACCGCGACCGAGACCCCGCTCGACACGCTGCCCGCCGATGCCGAGGCGCTGCTCGACTTCTTGCGCCAGCACCAGCTGGTGGCACAGGACGCCGGCGGGCGCGAGGCGCTGCGCCAGCGCGTGGCCAGCGCCAGGCCGCCGTGGTGGAAGCAAGCGGTCCCCGCTGGCGATCAACCTGAGCCCCTTCATGCGCTTCGACGGCTACTTTTTGCTGTCGGATGCGCTTAACCTACCGAACCTGCACGAGCGCAGCTCAGCGCTGGCGCGGGCGGCGCTGCGCCGCACCTTCTTCGGCCTGTACGAACCGGACACCAAGCCGACCATGGGCTCGCGCATGCGGCGCTGGCTGATCGGCTTCGCGCTGGCCACCTGGACCTACCGGCTGGTGCTGTTCATCGGCATCGCGCTGATGGTGTATCACCTGTTCTTCAAACTGCTTGGCATCCTGTTGATGGCGATCGAGATCGGCTGGTTCATCGTGAGACCGCTCGCCGCCGTTTAGATTTGTTTCTCCGGATTAGCTAATTTCTTTGAGTAAGTATTTTGTTTTAACTTTAATATCGAACATTGAATCAGGCGCAGTTGCGTCATATTAAGAAACAGGCGTCTCAAACCAGGCCCGGCTCACCGCATCGACCGGAAAGAAGGACTCCAGCCGCAACTCGTGCACCGTGACGTCGTGCGGCGTGCCCAGGGTGGTGATCGTGGTGAACAGGTTCAGCTCGAGGTCGTCCTTGCGCAGGGTCATCGGCAGGAAAGGCAGGGCCAGCTGGTCGAGATTGGGCTGGCGCGCCGCCGCCGCGATACCGGGCAAGGCCATCAGCTCGTCCAGCAGCCGGGTCGACTCGCTGCCCGGCCCGTCGCCCATCGCCTCGCGCTGTACCCACTGCAGCAGGTCGGCGCCGACCGCCTCCCAGTTGACCAGGCAGGGCCGCAGGCCGTTCGGGTCGAGCGTCAGCTTGAGCACATTGATCGACCCATCGCGCGGGATCACGGCGCCGGGCGGCATGCCCAGGAAGTGGCGCATCATGCGCGCCGCCGGCTCGTTGAACATCACCAGGTTCCACAGGCGGTCGACCACCAGCGCCGGATACGGCGCCGCCTGCGCCAGCATGAAGTCGAGCGCGCGCTTGACTGCATCCATGTCCGGATCCGACAGGCTGCGCTCGCGGTAGGCCGGGGCGAAGCCGGCCGCCAGCAGCATGGCATTGCGCTGGCGTAGCGGAACGTCGAGCACCATGCCCAGCTTGAGCACCAGGTCACGCCCCGGCTGCGCCTTGCCGGTCTCGAGAAAGCTCAGGTGGCGCTGCGAGATGTCGGCCTCGACCGACAGCCGCAGCTGGCTCAGGCCGCGCCGTCCGCGCCAGTAGCGCAGCGCGGCCGCGAAATCGCTGAAGTAGGGTGTGCTGGCTGGCTGCATCATGCCTCCTGGTCGGGTTGGCCGTGATTGTGGCTGAGCCGTTCGACTGACTCAAGCAGGTCGCCTCCTCAGGCCGGGTCCAGGAAACCTGTGACGTCGGCCAGGCGGCCGTCGAGCGTGACGGTAGCGATATCGAGGCCGTGCGCCACCGGCGTCCCGTCCGGCGCGTGCAGCGTCCAGGCAAAGCGCACCACGTCGTTGTGGCCGTCCGGCGTGCCGCGCAAGGCAAAGCGGTGCGCGGGAAAATGCTGCTGGGCGGCGCCGATCATGGCGTCGATGCCGTCGATGCCGGCGCCGCGCGTCAATGGGTCGACGTAGCTCGACTCCTCGGCGAAGATGCCGGCCACCTGGGCGCGGCGTGCGGCCGGTTCGCGTTCGTTCCAGGCGGCGAGGTAGTCAAGGGCGATGGCTTGCGGGTTGTGCATGGCGCTCTCCGGTCAGTGAATGGAAGGTCGTGGTGACGGGATCCATTTTCGCCATGCACGCCGGCCGCGGCGATTACCTCCCAGGTAATCGCCCCCATACAAGCCTGAAAATAATACCAGTTACGATACCAATCCCGCCGACCATGACTGTGAGGATCGGCAATATAGCCGCAGGTTATCCCCTGCTTTTGGTCTGCATCGACGCATACCAGTTAAATACCTGTTGACAGCGAAGTAGGGCCTGCCTATAGTGCCCTGACCTCTTCCTGGCCCATTTACCATGATCGACTATCTCATCGGCGTCGACGGCGGCGGCACCAATACCCGCGTGCGCCTCGCCGGGCGCGACGGCACCGAACTGGCGACCGGCAATAGCGGCCCTTCGGGCCTGCGCCACGGCATCGACAATGCCTGGAACGCGGTCAATGCCGCCACCGCGAAGGCCTTCGCCGCCATCGGCATCGACACCATTCCCCTGCAGTCCTGCGCCATCGGCCTGGGCCTGGCGGGCGTGCACAACAAGGAATGGGCGGCCGCCTTCCGCGCCGCCAATCCCGGCTACGCAGCGCTGGTGCTCGACACCGACGGCTTCTCGACCCTGATGGGCGCCCACGGCGGCCGGCCCGGCGCCATCGTCGCCATCGGCACCGGCAGCGTGGGCGAAGCCCTGCGGCCAGACGGCACGCGGGTCGAGGTCGGCGGCTGGGGCTTCCCGGCCGGCGACGAAGCCAGCGGCGCCTGGATGGGCCTGCGCGCGATCGGCCATGTCGAGCAGGTAATCGACGGCCGCGCCGAGGGCGCAGAACTGGCGCGCGACGTTGTCCAAGCCTGCGGCGGCAACCGCGACGCCATCCAGGTCTGGCTCGGCAAGGCCACCCAGACCGATTACGCCGGCCTGGCGCGCTTCGTGGTGGCGCATGGCGCCATCGATCCGGTCGCGACGGCCATCCTCGAGCAGGCCGGCCGCGATGTGGCGAGCATCGCGCGCGCACTCGACCCGACCGGCGCCCTGCCGCTGGCCCTGTGCGGCGGCCTCGGCGAGACCCTGCGCCTCTACCTGCCGGCCGCGACGCTGGCGCGCTGCAGCCCTCCCCACGGCGACTCGGCCCTGGGCGCGCTGCGCATGATCGAACTGCACCTGAAGGACTCCCAGGCATGAGCGCTACCATCAAAGGCAATATCCTCACTCCCGACGGCTGGGTCCACGGCACCCTGCGCCATGGCGCGTACGTCGACGCCATCGACGGCAGCCAGGCCGACCCGGACGCCAACGACGACGACTACATCCTGCCCGGCTTCATCGACCTGCACGTGCACGGCGGCGCCGGACGCGACATGATGGAAGGCGGCGACGCGCCGCACGTGATCTCCGCCCTGCATGCGAAGCACGGCACCACCAGCCTGCTGGCCACCACCATGACGGCGCCGGTCGAGGACATCGACCGGGCGCTGGCCGCCATCGGCCGCGCCACTAGCGCGCGCGGCAAGGGCGAAGCCCGCATCCTGGGCGTGCACCTGGAAGGCCCGTACATCAATTCGGGCAAGCTGGGCGCCCAGCCGCCATTCGCGCGCGAAGCCAGCCTCGACGAAGTCATGCGCTTCGACGCCCTGGCGCCGATGAAGCTGATCACGGTGGCGCCCGAGATCGACGGCCATATGGCGCTGGTGCGGCAGTTGGCAGACGCCGGCATCCGGGTCCAGGTCGGCCATACCACCGGCAGCTACGACGTCGGCGTGGCCGCCCTCGAACACGGCGCCGCGGGCTTCACCCACCTGTTCAACGCCATGCCCGGCCTGCACCACCGCGATCCCGGCATGGTCGGCGCCGCGCTGGCGCATGCCGAATACGCCGAGATCATCCCCGACCTGCTGCACGTGCATCCGGGCGCGATCAAGACCGCGCTGCGCTGCATCCCCAAGCTGTTCTGCGTGACCGATTCGACTGCCGCCGCCGGCATGCCCGATGGCGAGTACATGCTGGGCCGCCAGGTGGTCCACAAATGCATGGGCGGCGTGCGCCTGGCCGACGGCACCCTGGCCGGCAGCACGCTCACCATGGACCAGGCGCTGCGCAACCTGGTCAAGATCGGCCTGCCGCTGGCCGAAGCCAGCCGCCGCGTGTCCACCAATGCCGCCGACTACCTCGGCGAAACCCTGCGCGGCCGCCTGGCGCCGGGCTGCCATGCCGACTTCGTGGTCCTCGACCGCGACCTGAACATCAAAGCCGTCCATATCGAAGGAGAACTCCTGTGAATTCGCCCGCGTCCCAAGCCACCCCATCGCTCATGCTGCAGGAAGCGCTGTCCGCCGCCGACTGCATCGCCCACCAGCTGACCCAGGACGTGGAGCGCTACGCGGAACTGGGCGCGAAGCTGCGCGCCACGCAGCTGCACAGCGCGGTAACGGTGGCGCGCGGCAGCTCGGACCACGCCTCCAACTACCTGGCCTACCTGATCATGGCGCGCATGGGCCGCCTGGTGACGTCGCTGCCGATGTCGCTCATTACCCTGTACAAATCGCCGATCATCGCGCGCGACACGCTGGCGGTGGCGATCTCGCAATCGGGCCAGAGCCCGGACGTGGTCGAGCCGATCCGCTACTTCCGCGCCGGCGGCGCCACCACCGTGGCCCTGGTCAACGACGCCGCCTCGCCGCTGGCCGAGGCCGCCGAATGGACCATGCCGCTGCATGCCGGCGCCGAGAAGAGCGTGGCCGCGACCAAGAGCTTCATCGCCAGCCTGGTGGCCGGCGCGCGCCTGGTCGCCGACTGGCAAGACGATAAAGAACTCAAGAGCGGTATCGAAGCCCTGCCCGATGCGCTGCGCGCCGCCACCGAGGTGGACTGGTCGCCTGCAATCGAGGTGCTGGCCCCGGCCCGCAACATCATGGTGGTGGGCCGCGGCATCAGCTTCCCGCTGGCGCTCGAATCCTCGCTCAAGTTCAAGGAAACCTCGGCGCTGCAGGCCGAGGCCTTCTCTGGCGCCGAGATCAAGCACGGCCCGATGGCCCTGATCGAAGAAGGCTACCCGCTCCTGATCTACGCCACCCGCGGCCCGACCCAGGCCAGCCTGGTGGCGCTGGCCGACGAGATGCGCGGCCGCGGCGCCCGCGTGCTGCTGGCCGCGCCAGGCGATATCGCGAGCCGCGACCTGACCCTGCCGACGGCCACCATCCCCGACCTCGACCCGATCGCCGCGGTGCAGGCCTTCTACACGATGGCCGCCAAGCTGTCGGCCGCGCGCGGCATGAACCCCGACCAGCCACGCCACCTGAGCAAGGTCACCAAGACCAACTGACGACGATATTGATGAGAAGCGCCATGACCGACTACCTCGACCTTGCCGGCCAATTGATGATGGTGCGCCTGTTCGGCATCGAACTCGATGCCGACACCGACGCCTTCCTGCGCACCCATCGGGTGCGCGGCGTGTGCCTGTTCCGCCAGAACATGGTCGATGCCGGCCAGCTGACGCGCTTTACGGGCGCCCTGGTCGAGGCCATGGGGCCGCAGGCCCTGGTCGCCCTCGACCAGGAAGGCGGCGCCGTGGTGCGCTCGACCTGGGTGCCGGCGCCGCCGAGCGCGATGGCGCTGGGCGCGGCGGGCGATCCGCAACTGGCGCGCGAGGTCGGCGCGGCGGTGGCGCGCGCGGTGCGCGCCCTGGGCTTCAACTGGAATTTCGCGCCGGTGCTGGACCTGAACAACAATCCGGACAACCCGGTGATCGCCGAACGCTCCTTCGGCGCGGATCCATTGCTTGCAGCCCGTCTTGGCATGGCCTGGATGGAAGGCAGCGAAAGCGAAGGCGTGGCCTGCTGCGTCAAGCACTTCCCGGGCCACGGCGACACCCACGTCGACTCGCACCGCGACCTGCCCCGGGTCGACAAGCCGCGCGAAGAACTGGAACGCTTCGAGTTCGCGCCGTTCCGCCTGGCCGCCCAGCATGCTCCAGCGATGATGACGGCCCACATCGTCTATCCGGCTCTCGACCCGGTCAATCCGGCCACGATGTCGCGCGCCATCCTCACCGGCGTGCTGCGCGAGCAATTCGGCTACCAGGGCGTGATCATCACCGACGGCATGGACATGCACGCGATCGCGCACCGCTACAGCGCCGGCGAGGCGGCCGTGAACGCGCTGGTGGCGGGCGCCGACATGGTGATGGCGATCGGCGCGCGTGACACGCAGGTGGAGACCGTGCAGGCGATCGCGCAGGCGATTCGCGCCGGCGTGCTGCCGCTGCCCGAGGTAGAGGCCAAGCTGGCGCGCCTGGCCCGGCTGGCCGACGCGCATCCCGCCGGCGCGGCCGCCTACCTGCGCGAGCAGGACGACCGCGCGCTGATGGCGCGCGCCTGGCGCGCCGGCCTGACCGAACTGGGCCGGCCGCAGCGTCCCGCGCGCGGCAGCCGGGTGCGCCTGGTGGCACGCGCCGACGTGGTCAGCGACGGCATCTCGGAAGCCGGCGTGCCGGCCGGGCGTATCGCCGACGCCTTGCGCGCGCTGTACGACGTCGAACTGCTTACTTTCGCCGACAGCGAACACTTCGACTGGGCGGCGCTGCCGCCGGACGGCCGCTTCACGATCCTGGCCTCGACCTCGCGCCGGCGCTACGGCCCGCAGGCGCGCGCCGGCTGGCGGCCCGACCTGCACCTGGCGCTGTGGAATCCCTACCAGGCGCTGGACTTCCCTTCTCCCGCCCTGATGAGTTACGGATTTGCCGCGCCTGCACTCGACGCCGCCGTGGCCTGGCTGGCCGGCGAGATCGACGCCCCCGGCGTTTGCCCGGTGCCTGGTTTCGACCAGCCACGACACCGCTCAGGTAACGCGATGTAACGACGCGGGCATCCGCGCCAGCTCTACGGCACAATTGGCGGGCCAGAAATTGGCCGTTTTATGGGACAATGCACATCTTTGTCCGAGATTGGCATTTTTGCTATATTTGGCGAAAGCGCATTTCGTAAAATTTTTTGTCTAGATAGAAGGATACCCAATGTCCCAATTCCGTCTTGCCCGCCTGTGCCTGATGCTGGCCGCCGTTGGCATGAGCACCCCGGCCCTGATCTCCTCCGTCCACGCCCAGGACAAGCCAGCCGCTGCCGCCGAGGCGCCAAAGGACACCGTTCGCCCAGAGCTGTTCAAGCTGCTCGACCCGGCCGCGATCAAGCCGCTGATGGATGCAAAGAATTACGCCGAAGTGCAGAGCCGCGTGCAGCAGGCCGAAGCTTTCCCGAACCGCACCCCATACGAAGACTACGTCGTCAACCGCATGAAGCTGTCGCTGGGCTCGGCGACCGGCAACAACGACATCGCCATGCCGGCACTCGAAGCCGTGATCAATTCCGGCCGCATGCAGCCGAACGAACAGGCCGACTTCATCCAGGCCCTGGCCAATATGCACTACAACGCCAAGGACTATCCGAAGGCGATCGAATGGTTCAAGCGCTACCAGAAAGAAAGCACGACGCCTGAAAAAGTCGCGCCCGCCCTCACCCGCGCCTACTACCTGGGCGGCGACTTCGCCAGCGCCAAGGCGGCCCTGCTGCCGGCCATCGAAGCGACCGAGAAAGCCGGCCAGAAGCCGAGCGAGGAAGACCTGCGCCTGCTGGCCTCGTCGGCCAACAAGGTCAAGGACGATGCCGGCTACCTGGTCGCGCTCGAGAAACTGGTCGCCCACTACCCGAGCGACGACTTCTGGACCGACGTCCTGAACCGCGGCGTGGCGCGCAAGTCGGGCTTCGATCCGCAGACCAATATGATCAATGTGTACCGCCTGGAGGCGGCCACCGTCAAGAAGATGGCGCCAGAGGAGTATGTCGACCTGGCCGAACTGGCGCTGCGCGACGGCTTCCCGACCGAAGCCAAGAAGGCCATGGACGCCGGCTACGCCGCCGGCGTGCTGGGCCAGGGCGCCAATGCCAAGTCCCACGCCGCCCTGCGCGACAAGGCGACCAAGGGCGCGCTTGACGATGCCAAGAACATCGCCGCTGGCGAAGCCTCGGCTTCCAAGGCCAAGACCGGCGCCGGCCTGGTCAACCTGGGCTGGGCCTACGCCACCATGGACCAGGGCGACAAGGGTGTCGGCTTCATCCAGCAAGGTATCGCCAAGGGCGGCCTGAAGAACGCTGAAGAAGCCAAGCTGCGCCTGGGCATGGCGCAGGCGCTGGCCGGCAAGAAAGCCGAAGCGATCCAGACCTTCCAGACCGTCAAGGGCGGCGGCGGCGCCGGCGACCTGGCCAAGTACTGGATCGTCCACCTGAACCAGAAGTAAGCTTTTCGGTTCTCGACGGACCCGCGAAAGCGGGCCGGGCTGCGCGCCCGGCCCGCTTTTTGTTTGCCGGTTCGGTTTGTCCCGCCATCGACGGTGTTTTGCCTGCCCAAGGTGCGCCCCCGTACATTAGCGCCACTCCAGCCCGCCCGATAATTGCATCATTTGCATCGGAGGCAGCATGACCACGACGGTACGCAAGGGCCAGGCGCCCGCCAAGCTGGGACGCAACGAATTCCACCTGCGTTTTCGCAAGGCCTTCCAGGACCCCGGCTACGAGGCGCTCGACCGCGAACTGTCGGCCATCGAGGACGTGGCCTGGGACGCCTACCAGGACGGCCGCAAGGCGCCGCACACCGTCAAGGCCGGCCCCGGCTTCGCCGACCCTGGCTACGACCTGTCGGTCGAGTGGAAGGAAGCGCGCGACCGCCTGCTCGGCGCCGAGCAGCACCAGAAGAATCCCGCCTCGCGCAGCCGCGTGCTGCTGATCAACGCCTCGGCCCGCAACGACGGCACCTGCCCCGGCGAGATCTCGAAAAGCTGGCGCATGACGCAGATGGCCAAGGACGTGTTGATGGAACAAGGCTTCGAGGCCGACGTGCTCGACCTCTCCCTGCTCAATTCGGACTACGACCGCCACATCCATCCCTGCAAGGGCTGCGTCTCGACTGCGATGCCGCTGTGCCACTGGCCGTGCAGCTGCTACCCGAACCACGCCGAGCGCCAGGTCAACGACTGGATGAACGAGATCTACGAACGCTGGGTGCTGGCCCATGGCGTCATCATCATCACCCCGGTCTACTGGTACCAGACCCCGGCCGTGCTGAAACTGATGATCGACCGCCTGGTGTGCGCCGACGGCGGCAATCCCGATCCGACGTCCACGCAGGGCAAGGACGCCGAGAAGGCCAAGCAGATCGAGCGCGACGGCTGGGATTACCCGAAACACCTGGCCGGCCGCGCCTACGGCCTGCTGGTGCACGGCGACGTGGCCGGCATCGAGGGCACGCGGCGCTCGCTGGCCGACTGGCTGGAATGGATGGGGCTGATCAACTCGGGCAGCTTCGGCCAGCTCGACCGCTATATCGGCTACTACGAATCGTATGCCGACAGCCACGAGACTTTCGACAACGATACCGCGGTGCAGGAAGAGACACGCAATGTGGCGCGCGCCGTGGCCACCGCCGTGGGCGAGGTGCGCGCCGGGCGGGTCGCCGTGGTCAGCCAGCCGCTGAAGGATCCGCGCCCGAAATGACCGCTGGCCCGGCCTGCGGTATCATTTCCGGTCCATCCACCTTGCCGATTGCATGAATCCCCTCGTCCAACTGATGCACGACGCCGCCAAGGCCAGCCTCGCCGCCGGAGCCGGCAAGCTGCCCCTCTATGCGCAGCTGCAGCGCGCGCTGCGCCAGGCGATCGACAACGGCACCTACGGGCCGTCGGCGGCCCTGCCCGCCGAGCGCCAGCTGGCCCTGGAGCTGGGCATCTCGCGCATCACGGTGCGCAAGGCGATCGACAGCCTGGTCGAGGATGGCCTGCTGGTGCGGCGCGCCGGTTCCGGCAATTTCCTGAACACGCGCATCGAAAAGAACTTCGCCAAGCTGACCTCGTTCTCGGAAGACATGCGGGCGCGGGGACGGGTGCCCCGGAGCGCCTGGCTCAAGCGCTCGGAAGGCCTGGTCACGCCCGAGGAAGCGCTGCGCCTGCGCCTGTCGCCTGGCACGCCGGTGTACCGCTTCAACCGCCTGCGCTACGCCGACGAGACGCCGATGTGCCTGGAATACGCGACCATCGCCGCCTTCGCCCTGCCCTCGCTCGATGCGGTGGGCGACTCGATGTACGAGGCGCTGGGTGCTTCCGGCAATCGCCCGGTGCGGGCGCTGCAGCGCCTGTCGGCCCTGCTGCTGGGCTTTGAACAGGCGCGCCTGCTCGATGCGCGCGAGGGCGATGCCGGCCTGTGCGTGGAACGCCTGGGTTTCCTGCGCGATGGCCGCGCGGTGGAATTCTGCCGCTCGTATTTTCGCGGCGATACCTATGATTTCGTGGCCGAGTTGAACGCAGCCTGATGAACTGATGCTAACCTGACCGTTTTCACCACACGAGGACGATCATGTTCAAGAGAATGGCGGCGGAAGCATTGGGGCTGAGCGATATCGGTGTCATCGTCGGACCGGCTGACTACAGCAAGGTCGATGCGGACGACTACCTGTTCACTGAAGACGGCGAGCAAATCTTCTTTCTCATCAAGAGCAAGAAGGACGAGTACTGCTTCACCAATCTCGCGCTGATCCATGTCGACGGCGATTCCGCCGTCTCGTCGAAGCGCTCGATCAAGCGCTACGACTATTCCTCGAACCTCATCACCAGCGTCAGCATCGAAACCGCTGGGACACTGGACATGGACATCGAACTCAAATTCAATGTCAACGACATCAAGTTCTCGATCGACGTCAAGAAATCCTTCATCGAACAACTGAAGGATATTTATAAAGCCCTGCACACGATCGGCAAGCAGCAGCGGCGCGATGCCGTGTGCCGCGACAATGCGCTGCGCACGCTGGACGCCACGGCCTCGGTCCACAAGCTCAATATCGCCCCTGGGGCGGGCAGCCTGGTCAGCCAGTACGGCGAGTTGCTGGAAGCGCTGAACACGGCCATGCTCGACACCCATACCCGGCGCGATTTCAGCGACGTGTTCGCCAAATACATCCATAACTAAAAAACCGTCATGCCGGCCTGCGCCCGCATGACGGTTCTTGCGTGAGTCGCCGGCGAAGCGCCGGCGACCC
This sequence comes from Massilia sp. HP4, assembly GCF_005222695.1. Lineage (GTDB taxonomy): Bacteria > Pseudomonadota > Gammaproteobacteria > Burkholderiales > Burkholderiaceae_D > Telluria. The sequence continues at coordinate 23,169 of NZ_STGG01000051.1, forward strand.
GCTATTACGCCTTGTTGCCGATACGACGGCGCGAAAGACCCAGCAGGCCCAGGCCGCCAACGATCAGCGCCATGCTGGCCGGCTCCGGCACTTCGGCGAACGGAGTGTAATCGTAGGTAACGGTCACATTACCCGCTGCGGCGGTGTTGAAGCCATAGATTATGTTGCCGGCCCCGATGGCGGTCGAGGTACCGAGCGCTGCCAGGCCAAGACTGATGTCGCCGCCGCCCAGCGCCGAGAACAAGGCAAAGTCGGCGCTGCTGCTGCTGAGGAAGAAGTCCGAACCGTTCGCATTGACCGTACCGGTGGTGCCACCCGAGGTGCCACCGAAATCGACGGAACCGTCATGTGCCGTGAACTGGAACTCGCGGCTGAACACAGGATTGGTGATGACCAGGACGCTGCCGTCGGGACGGGTCAGGGTCAGGTCAGAACCGAGCTGCAGGGTCACCGTGGTCGGCGCACTATCCTCGCTCTCAGCCCGGCCGGAGCCTTGGATCAGTCCGGTCAGATCGAAACGGATCGAGTTCAGGGTGCCCAGGGTGGTATCGAACATGCCAAAACTGAGCGTTTCGCTCCAGTTCGTGCTCTTCATCGCCTGGCTGTCGCTGAAGCTGATGGTTTCAGCTTGGGCGCTGGCGAAGGGAATCAGGGCGGTGGCGAGTGCCAGGGCGGCAAAAGTCTTTTTCACGGTTATCTCACTAGTGGACTGCAGGTTAAAGGGCATGTGCGGCGTTGGATCAGGGCTTCTCAGGCTGAACCTGTATTGTCCCGTTACGACCACTACAAGCATGAACCATGCCAGTGAGAAATAACTTATTTAAAACATAGACTTACTATTTTGCGACTTTTGGTCAGCATTCCCGTTGTAAAGTTTTTCGACAGGAAACAAGAGCCGCGGGTGCCCTGCGCTCAATGGCCCTTGTTCACCGCCCTCGCCGTGCGATGCGCCAGCTTAAACTGCCGTAAATCCACCATCGACCACCATCTCGTGGCCGTTGACATACGACGCCATGTCCGAGCACAGCCACAGGGCCGCCTGCGCGACTTCGCCGGCATCGGCGAAGCGCCCCATCGGATGGGCCGCCTTGAGCTTTTTCTCGATGCCGGGATCGCGCTCGAAGGCGCGCGCCAGCATCGGCGTCTTGACCGCGGCCGGGCACAGCGCATTGACGCGGATGCCTTCGCGCGCGTATTCGGCGGCGGCGCTCTTGGTCAGGCCAATGACGGCATGCTTGCTGGCGCCGTAGATCGCCCGGTTCGGGCTGCCGACCAGGCCGGCGACGCCCGCCATATTGACGATCGCGCCATGGCCCTGCTTCTGCATCTGGCGCAGCTGGTACTTCATGCACAGCCAGACGCCCTTGACGTTGACGTTCATGATGCGGTCGAACTGCTCGTCATCGGCGTCGGCCAGCGCCCCGCGCTCCTCCTCGACCGCGGCATTGTTGACCGCGAAATCGAGGTGGCCGTAGTAATTGATGGTCTTGTCGACGAGGGCTTCGACATCCGCGGCGCGGGTGACGTTGCTCTGTACGAACAAGGCCTTGCCGCCGTTTTCGACGATCATTGCCGCCGTGGCGTGCCCGCCATCGATCGAGACGTCGGCCACGACGACACTGGCGCCGGCACTGCCGAACGCCAGGGCAATCGCACGACCGATTCCGCTAGCGGCGCCGGTAACGAGAACGACCTTGCCGGTGAACGACAAACCGCTTGCCGGCTGCTTGCTGATGGCCTTCATTTTGATCCCTTGATGAAACTTTTGCTTCTGAAAAGAAACATTTTAGCGCATGGCTTGTCCCGTTGTCACAATTTTGAGGTTTTTTGTGAGAAAACTGTTGTAGTTACGGCATAGTAACTTCGGGTTGCGCAGCGCCGCCTGTGGCCTTCGCCTTGGCTTGGTCACCCGCCATGAATATCGACAGCTTAGCCGGGTCGATCGCCTTGCGGAATGCTGCATTTAGCTGAGGCAAGGTGACCGCATTCATCTTGCGCTCGAACTCGGCCGAGGCCTCGAAGGTCTTGCCGCGGTAGATGAACGAGGTCCAGCCCGAGGCCAGCGCGCCGTCATTCGAGCGCGCCTGCAGGCGCTGCTGCGTCAGGCCCGACTTGGCGCCCGCCAGCTCGTCGGCCGCGAAGCCATCCTTCAGCGCCCGCGCCAGTTCGGCGCGCACCGCCGCGTCGAGTTTCGCCAGGTTCTGCGGCGCCGCGATCGCATTGATCGTGAAGCTGCCGGCGCGGTCCAGGGTGCCGGGCGTGACGTCAGAGCCGCCGCCATACGACAATCCATCCTTCTGGCGGATGCGGTCCATCAGGCGCGATTTGAGGCCGCCGTCGCCGAAGATGTAGTTGGCCAGCGACAAGGCCGGGAAGTCCGCATCGTCGACGTTCAGGTCGAGGTTCAGGCGCGCGATATAGAAGCCGTTTTCCTTGTCCGGGGTGTCCAAGGCGCGCGTTACCGGGGCGACCTCGGCAAACGTGTCCAGCACCGGCGCGTGGGCCTGCGGCGCGCGCCAGGCGCCGAAGAGTTCGTTCACCAGCGGCGTGACCTGCTGCGGGTCGAAGTCGCCCACGATCGCCATCTCGGCCGGGTTGGCGCCGTAGAAGTCGCGGTGGAAGGCCTTGACCTGGTCGAGCCTGGCCGCCTTCGCCTCGTCGAGCTGCTCGTCAAGGCTCGGCGAGTAGCGGATGTCGCCGCGCGGATAGCGGTTGAAGTGCTGGCCCAGCGCGCGCACGGCCGCGCTTTGCGGTTCATTGCGACCCGCCTCGATGCCGACCAGGAGTTGCTGGCGCAGTTGCTCGAATTCGGATTCCGGGAAAGCCGGCTCCTTGAGCACGTGGGCGACCAGCTTGAGCGCCTCGGGCAGATGCTCGCGGGTGGTCTGGAAATGGGTCGGGCTGCCCGCGATCTTGAGCTTGTCGAAGGCATCGGCCAGTTCGGCGCGCGTGTAGCGGGTGGTGCCGCGCATCAGCATCAGGTTGGTCAGGGCCTGGGTCGTGCCCTTGCCGAACAGGCTTTTCTCGTCGCCAAAATGCTGGCGCAGGTCGACCGTCACGGTTTCGCCGCGATTCTTCTTCGGCAGCAGCGCCAGCTTGACGCCGCCGGCCGTGGTCAAGCTGGTGCGCTTCATGATGTTGTGCTGGCTCGGGTCGAAGTTTTCCGAGACCAGGGTCGAGACGGCAGGCTTGAAGTCCTTCATCGCCTCGACCACCGTGGGCGCGGCCGGCAACTCGGCGCGCTTCGATGCTTCTTCCGGGATGAAGGTGCCGACCGTGCGGTTGCTGCGCAGGTAGTAGCGTCCGGCGCTGGCGGCGATCTGCCCGGCAGTCATCTCTTGCACCCGCTCGCGGCCCACGAAATACATGCGCCAGTCCCCCAGGGCGATCGGTTCGGACAGGGCCACGCCGACCGCTTGCGGATTGTTCAGGCTGCGCTCGATCGTGTTGAGCCAGGAGCGGCGCACCCGTTCCAGTTCTTCGTCCGTGGGCGGCTTGCTGGCAAATTCCTCGACCGCCCCGATCAGCGCGTCGCGCACCGGCTCGATCGGCTCGCCCAGCTTGACCACGGCGCCGAAGAATTGCAGGCCCGGCGCGTAGCCGGTCTGGCCGAAGCTGAAGACCTGGGCCGCCTTGCCGGTCTCGACCAAGAGCTTGTGCAGGCGGCCATTCGGCGCGTCGCCCAGGATCTCGGAAGCGAAGCCGAGCGCTTCGGCATCGAGGTGCAGGTCGGACGGGATCTTGTAGCCGACGGCGACGAACTGCATATCGCCCTGGCGCCGCACGACGAAGCTGCGCTCGCCGTCCTGGGTCGGTTCGACCGTCCAGAAGGCGGGCAGGCTGCGCCTGGGCTTGGGGATCGCGCCGAACAGCCGGCTGATCCTGGCCAGGGTCGCTTGCGGCTCGAACTGGCCTGCCACCAGCAGCACCGCGTTATCGGGCTGGTAATAGGTGCGGTAGAAATCCTGCAGGTTCTCGATGCGCACATTTTCGATATCGCTGCGGTTGCCGATGGTCGAGCGGCCATAGCTGTGCCAGTCGTAGGCAACGCTCTGCATGCGCTTGAACAGCACGTTGCCGGGCTCGTTCTCGCCGGCTTCGTACTCGTTGCGCACCACCGTCATTTCGGACGCCAGATCCTTGGCCGAGACAAAGGAATTGACCATGCGGTCGGCTTCCATCTGCAGCGCCCAGTCCAGGTTTTCCTTCGAGGCCTGGAATACCTCGTAGTAATTGGTGCGGTCGAGCGAGGTGGTGCCGTTGAACTGCATGCCGCGCTCGGAGAACTGCCTGGTGATGTCGCGGTTGTTCTTCGCGCCCTTGAACAGCAGGTGCTCGAGCAGGTGGGCCATGCCGGTCTCGCCATAGTTCTCGTGGCGCGAGCCGACCAGGTAAGTCATGTTGACGGTCACCGTGGGGCGCGAGGCGTCCGGGAACAGCAGCACTTTCAGGCCATTGGCCAGGCGGTATTCGGTGATGCCTTCGACCGAGGGGCCCAGGGTCACGCCCTTGGGCAGCGCCGCGCTGGCGGCAGGTTTGCCAGCGGTTTTTTGAGCCGCGGCCGAGGCCGCAGGCATGGTCAATACCAGGGCAATGCAGCCCGCCGTCACGTGCGCGGCAATCCCGCGCAGCTGAAATGTCGAATTCATGGTGTCCCGTCGTTCGTCGGGACGCCAGCGGTCCCGCCCGATCCAACGATGTTAGCAGACGGGCGTGTTTCCTGTGGCCTAGTCACCCACCCAGTTGACAAGGCTTGATGTCAGACAGCTATTGGCGCACCCGGCGTTCGTGCGATTGCTGCCAGGAGCCGATGCGCGACAGCTCGCTCATCTCTTCGGCCAAAAATTCGAGCAGGTCGTCGGCGCTGACGATGCCGGAGAGCCTGCCGTCGGCATCGACCACCGGCACACGGCGGATGCCGCGCAGGCGCATGTGCTCGATGGTCTCGTAGACGTCGTCGGATGCGCTGGCGGTGAGCAGGTCGTCGCTCATGATGTCGCCGGCCAGCAGGCTGGCGGGATCGAGCCCGGGGGCGACCACGGCCAGCACGATGTCGCGGTCGGTCAGGATGCCGAGCGGGACGTTGCCGCTGCCGTCGGACTCGACCACGACCAGGTCGCCCACGTGGTGGCGCCGCATCAGCATGGCGGCGGCCTGCACGGTCTCGTCGCGGGTGCAGCAAATGGTATCGCTGGTGCAGATGTCGCCGATGCGCATGATGGTCCCCTCACCTGCCAGTATCCGTCCAAGGCTAAGCCGAAACAAAACTGGCGCTTTGATTTTAGTCAAAGCGCCAGCGGCGTCAAGCTCGAGAAGGTTCAGGCAGCGCCTGGTTTCTTTTCGCCCGGCAAGGGCACGAAACAGGCATCGACGACTTGCATATCGTTGTCCTTGGCAAAGCTGACCACGAAGTGGTAGGCCATCGGCTCGATCTTTTGCAGGGCGCGGTTGACCACCACGGCCTTGGTGCCGTTGACCACGGTCGGGTAGACGTAGGGCGAAAACTTCAGGTGGGCATTGGGGCCGCCGGAGCCGGGGCAATAGCAGGCCATGACGCCGCACAGCCGCTCGGCCCAGTCGCTCGGGCGGAACTGCTTGCCTTTGTTCGTGAGGCCCAGGATAAAGAACTCGCCAGCGAGTTCCTCGTCCTTCGGTTGCAATTGGTCGGTCATAGTCCTACGGGCTCAGACAGAAAATACTGCGTGGATGAGAGCAAATTCGGCTCGGTGCAATACAGCTTTGCTCGGTTCAGGCAGTATTATATCTTATAGAAGACTTGAGGACGAGACCAGCTACGCCACAGGCTCAGCGCAGCCAGGCCACGCTCGACGTCAAGAGCAGCAGGATCATCCACAAGATCAGGGCGCGCCACACCAGTCCGACCGTGCTCTGCAAGGCGCGAACGCTCGGCTCTTCGCCCGGCATGACGTCCACATCGCTTTCGCTCAAGTCCACCGTGGCGGCATCGGCCGGCAGTAATTGTGGCGCATTTTCGTTCGGCGTGCCGAGCCGCACACCCATCGCGCCGCCGCCGGCCGACAGGATGATGCCGCGTGCCTCGTCGGCCCAGCGGTTGGCGAAATTGCGCCAGGCGTAGACCGCATCCTCGAAATTGCCGACCACGGCAAAGGCCACCGCCGTCAATCGCACCGGCACCCAGTCGATCCAGTAAAAGGCCTTGGCGGCGAACTGGCCGAAAGCTTCGTTGCGCATGTGGTCGGGCTCGTTCCAGGCGCGCGCCAGGTATTCCGAGACACGGTACATCACGGCGCCCGCCGGGCCCAGCGGCATCAGGAACCAGAAGAACACGCCGAACACATTGCGGTGGGTCGTGATCAGGGCTTTCTCGACGGCGATGCGGGTAATCTCCGTGCTATCCATCCCGACGGTGTCCAGCCTCGTCCATTCGGCCAGCAAGCTACGCGCCCTTGCCTCGTCACCTGAATTGAGGGCGAACTGGATCGACGTGAAAAAGTGGCTGTAATGGCGGAAACCCAGGGTCAGGTAGACGATCAGGACATTCCAGGCAAAGGCCAGGAACACCAGGTTGTAGTGCATGAAGAACCAATAGACGAGCCAGGTCGGCAGCATCAGGGCGGCCATCATCAGGAACCAGCCCATGCGGCCGTTGTTGCGCTCGCCGGCATTGAACCAAGTCTCGATGCGCACGGCGAGCGACTTGATGCCGCCATAGACCTGGTTGTCCGCGCGCAGCGGTTTCAATTGCTCGATGAGCAGTGCGCACAGGATAGAAAAGAATGTCATCAGGAACCCTTTTTTGTTTTGGCAATACGACAGCCCCCGCTACGATAGCGGAGAAGCCTGCCAGAATCAAATCCGGACCTGTAATAAAGGCAGTAAAAGTCGGTTACGCCCGCAGCAAATGGAAAAGATTGCGCAGCATGGCGGCGGTAGCGCCCCAGATGAAATATTTCTCGTAAGGCATCGTATAAAAGGCGCGCTTGCCCGCCCCTTGCGGCAAATCAATGACCCGGCGCTGGTGGTTCAGGCCATCCATCAGGAAGGCCAGGGGCACTTCGAAGGCCTCGGCCACCTCGCCCGGATCGGGCCGCAAGTCGAATGGCGGCTGGACCAGGGCCACCACCGGCGTCACACGGTAGGCGCTGATGGTGGCATAGTCGGGCAATACGCCGATGATCTCGATATGGCGGCGCAACAGGCCGATTTCTTCCTCGGTCTCGCGCAGCGCGGTCTCGATCGGCGACGAGTCGAGTTCTTCGGCGCCGCCGCCTGGAAAGCTGATTTGGCCGGCATGGCTCGTCAGGTGGTCGGTGCGGCGCGTAAGCAGCACCGTCACGCCTTCGGGACGCTCGACCAAGGGCACGAGCACGGCGGCGCGGCGCAGCTTTTCGCCCGCCATTTCCCGGTTCTCGCTCGTCACCTCGGCATCCCAGGCCAGCGTCTGCGCAAAGCGCGCGCGCAAGGCCGCCGGCGTCAGGCGCGCGGGCGCGATGGGCGCCTCGCCGGCCAGGCCAAGGACCGGAAGCTGGGTGGGGTCGAAGACGAATTTTGCCAAAATAGAATCCCTGAACGCAGAAAAGAAAAAGGCATCCTTGCGGATGCCTTTTTCTGAGCACGAGTGCTATTACTCAGCAGCAGCGACGGTCTTGACGCGACGCTGTGGCAGTTTTTCCTTGATACGTGCCGATTTGCCCGAACGCTCACGCAGGTAGTACAGCTTGGCGCGACGGACATCACCACGACGCTTGACTTCGATCGAAGCGATCAGCGGCGAGTACAGCTGGAAGGTACGCTCGACGCCTTCGCCGGACGAGATCTTGCGAACGATGAAGTTCGAGTTCAGGCCACGGTTACGACGCGAGATCACGACGCCTTCGTATGCCTGGGCGCGCTTGCGGTTGCCTTCGACGACGTTGACGCTGACGACGACGGTGTCGCCAGGTGCGAAATCAGGGATCGCACGGCCGAGGCGCGCGATTTCTTCTTGCTCGAGTTGTTGAATCAGATTCATTTTTTTATGACTCCAAAAACCATCTTGCTGGCACTACCTTCGCCCAGTAGAGGATGGGGTTGAACCACGGGCAACATGCCCATGATTGCATGCGCTGAACTAGCTGCGCATATTCTTACGCGGCAGGATTTTTCAAACCTGCCAGGAACTGTTCGTCTTTCTTGTCCAACTGGCCGGCGGCGCGCGCCTTGTCCAGCAGATCGGGCCGCTTCGTCAGGGTCGCTTCCAGCATGCGCTGGCGGCGCCACTTGACGATTTCGGCATGGTTGCCGCCCATCAGGACAGGCGGCACCGGGACATCTTCATAGACTTCAGGCCGTGTGTAATGCGGCGAATCGAGCAGGCCGTTGACGAAGCTGTCTTCGACCGCCGAGGCGTCGTCGCCAAGCACGCCGGGAATCAGGCGCACCACTGCATCCATCAAGGCCATGGCCGGTAATTCACCGCCCGACAGCACGAAGTCGCCGAGAGAAATCTCCTCATCGACACAGCGGTCCAGCAGGCGCTGGTCCACCGCTTCGTAGCGGCCGCACAGGATCACGAGACCGGGTTCGTCCTTCAGCGCCATCGCGCGTTCGTGGCTCAATGGCTCGCCTTGCGGCGACATGAACACGACACGCGGACTCGGCAGGCCGAGGTCGATTTGTCTTTGCTTCGCAGCATTGATCGTCGCTTCGAGCGGCTTGGCCAGCATCACCATGCCGGGGCCGCCGCCGTAAGGGCGATCGTCCACGGTGCGGTGGCGGTCCTGGGTGAAATCGCGCGGATTCCAGATCGCCAGGCCCCAACGCTGCTGCTCGAAGGCGCGCCGGGTCACACCCGACTGCGTCAATGCGGCAAACATTTCGGGGAACAAGCTCACGACGTCAAACTGCATCGCGCTTTGCTCCTCTAGCGGATGGGCTCAAAAATCGAGGCCCCAATCCAAGGTAATCAGTTGTTGCTCGAGGCTGACGGTCTTGACGAACTGGTCCACGAACGGCACGAGGCGCTCGGGCGCCTTTGCTTCGGGCGCCGACGGATCGGCAACCGGAGTGATGCGCAAAATCGATTGCGCGCCGTTGTGCATCATGTCGGTCACCTTGCCCAGGGCTTCGCCCTGCAGGTTGACCACATCCAGGCCGATCAGGTCTGACCAGTAAAACTCGCCCTCTTCGAGCGCTGGAAACTCGCTGCGCGCGACCTGCACCGTTGCGCCCTTGAGCGCCTCGGCCGCATCGCGGTCACGCATGTCGACCAGGGTTGCGACTACGTCGCCACCGTGCAGCTTTGCACTCCGTACCGTGACGGCGTGCAGGGTCGGCTTGTCGAGCCACCAGGTTTTCACGCTCAGCAGCGCATCGGCCTCGGGCGAATGCGGGGAGACACGGATGCCGCCCACAATGCCATACGCACCGGAAACATAACCGACCGGAGTCAGGTCATCGGGGACTTGCACCCCGCCAGCTACTGCTGAATCGTTCACTACGAACCTGCTTGCTTAAATTTAAGCAGCTGGCTTTTGCTGGGCGACCAGGCGAGCGACGGTCGGCGACAGTTGTGCGCCAACGCCTTGCCAGTGAGCCAGACGGTCAGCAGCGATACGCAGGCCGACTTCGGCGCCCGAAGCCATCGGGTTGTAGAAACCGATGCGCTCGATGAAACGACCATCGCGACGGTTGCGCGAATCGGTTGCAACGATGTTGAAGAACGGGCGCTTTTTAGCGCCACCACGAGCCAAACGAATAACGACCATAATATTTCCGAAAAAGTTGTTCTGGACGGAGAAAGTCGACGATTATAGCGCGCGACACCGAACAGCAGCAAGCGTTAATGACAACAGGGCCGACTTCACCAACTGTCGTCCCAGCACAATCAACCATTATCGCTGATTTTTCGCCACACCGCCACCGGCCATCCCGCCATTTCAGCAGCCTGTCGCCCCAAACGTGCCATTCCTGCAAATTTGGACGATACTCTTGCTGTCCTTAAACTTTGAACAGCATCTATGGCCGCTTCACACAAGAACAAGACCGTCGCCACCCTGCTCGCACTGCTGCTGGGTGGCCTCGGGGCGCATCGCTTTTACCTCAAGGGCGGGGCCGACCGGCTCGGGCTGCTGCACCTGTGCGCCCTGCCCATCGCCGGCATCCTGTATGGCGCGGTCAAGCCGCATCCCTTCTATATGATGCTGCCGCTGCTGGTATCGTTCATCGCGGGCTTCATCGAAGCGCTGGTGATCGGGCTGACGCCGGACGAGAAGTGGGATGAGAAACACAACAAGGGCAGCGGCCGGCAGTCGCGCTCGAACTGGACCTTGCCGGTGCTGCTGATCATCACGATGCTGGCCGGCACCATCGTCCTGATCGGGACGATGGCACGGCTGTTCGACCTGTTGTTTACAGGCGGGGCCTACGGTTAGAACTGCTCGACGTCCAGGGCCAGCACGCCGGCAGCGCCTTCCGTGATGGCGTGGCGCAGGCCGCGTGCCTGCGACAGGATGTGGTCGGCGTAGAAGCGTGCGGTGGCGATCTTGGCGCGATAGAAGGCGGCATCGCCCTCGCCCGCGTCGAGCTTGTTCTGCGCCACGATGGCCGCGCGCGCCATCTGCCAGCCGCCGAGCACGATGCCGGCCAGCTTCAGGTAAGTGACACTACCGGCGTACACGCCACGCGGATCGCCCTTGGCGTGTTCCACCATATAGTCGACCACATACCCCAAGGCTTCAGCGCCATCGCGCAGGCTGCGCGCGATCGCGGTGAAATCGACGCTTTGCGCTTCGGCCAGCTCCTGGACGACCCCATCCACCTGCGCCAGCAGCGATTTCGCCACCGCGCCGCCATCGCGCACCGTCTTGCGGCCAACCAGGTCGTTGGCCTGGATCGCGGTCGTGCCCTCGTAGATCGTGAGGATCTTGGCGTCGCGGTAGTGCTGGGCGGCGCCGGTTTCTTCGATGAAGCCCATGCCGCCATGCACCTGCACGCCGTCGCGCGCCACATTCTCGCTCATCTCGGTCGACCAGCCCTTGATGACCGGCACCAGGTATTCGTAGACGGCGAGATTGGCCTTGCGCGTCGCCTCGTCGGGATGGTGATGGGCCAGGTCCGAGATGCCGGCGGCGACATAGGCCAGCGCCCGCGCCGCCTCGGTCTGGGCGCGCATCGACATCAGCATGCGGCGCACGTCCGGGTGATTGATGATCGCCACCGGGCCAGGGGAACCCGCCACATCGCGCGACTGGATGCGGTCCTTCGCGAACGCCACCGCCTGCTGGTAGGCGTGTTCGGCCAGGCCGACGCCCTGCATGCCGACGCCGAAGCGGGCCGCGTTCATCATGATGAACATGTATTCCAGGCCGCGGTTCTCTTCGCCCACCAGGGTGCCGATCGCGCCACCGTGGTCGCCGAACTGCAGCACGGCGGTCGGGCTGGCCTTGATGCCCAGCTTGTGCTCGATCGAGACGCAGTACACGTCGTTGCGCTCGCCCAGCGAGCCGTCGTCGCCGATCATGAACTTGGGCACGATGAACAGCGAGATGCCTTTCACGCCCGGCGGCGCATCGGGCGTCCTGGCCAGCACCAGGTGGACGATGTTCTCGGCCATATCGTGCTCGCCATAGGTAATGAAGATCTTGGTGCCGAAGATTTTAAAGGTGCCGTCGCCCTGCGGCTCGGCGCGGGTGCGTACCGCCGCCAGGTCGGAACCGGCCTGCGGCTCGGTCAGGTTCATGGTGCCGGTCCACTTGCCCGAGACCAGCGGCTCGAGGAAGCGCGCCTTCTGCGCATCCGAACCGGCCGTCAGCAGCGCCTCGATGGCGCCATCGGACAGCAGCGCCACCAGCGCGAACGACAGGTTGGCCCCGTGCAGCATTTCCATGCACGGCGTGGCCACCAGCTTGGGCAAGCCCTGGCCGCCGAATTCCTGCGGATGCTGCACGCCCTGCCAGCCGGCGTCGGCATAGGCGCGGAAGGCTTCCTTGAAACCCTTGGTCGTCGTGACTTCGCCGTCGGCCCAAGAGCTGGGTTCCTTGTCGCCGGCATGGTTCAGCGGGGCGATGACCTCGCCGCAGAATTTCGCGTTCTCTTCCAGCACCGCTTCGACGGTGTCGGGGGTCGCGGCATCAAGGCCGGGCAGCGCGTTGATCTCGGCGAGGTTGGCTAGTTCATTGAGGACGAACTGCATGTCTTTCAGCGGGGCGTTATAGCTCACCTATGTCTCCTGATTGTCTCTCATGCAAAAAAAAACGCCGTTCCTGCGCGGGCGGGAACGGCGTATGCTGGCGTGGGCGGCGCGTCGTGGCGAGCGCGCCGCGCGATCAGCCCAGTTCCTTGACCAGTTCCGGCACGACCTCGAACAGGTCGCCCACCAGGCCGTAGTCGGCGACCGAGAAGATCGGCGCTTCCGGGTCCTTGTTGATGGCGACGATGGTCTTCGAATCCTTCATGCCGGCCAGGTGCTGGATCGCGCCCGAGATGCCGACCGCAATGTACAGGGTCGGGGCGACGATCTTGCCGGTCTGGCCAACCTGCCAGTCGTTCGGCACGAAGCCGGCGTCGACCGCGGCGCGCGACGCGCCCATGGCTGCGCCCAGCTTGTCGGCCAGCGGCTCCAGGATCTTGAAGTTGTCGGCCGAACCGATGCCGCGGCCACCCGAGACGATCACCTTGGCGGCGGTCAGTTCCGGACGATCCGACTTGGCCAGTTCGCGGCCCACGAAGGTCGAGGTGCCCGAGTCGGCCACCGCGGTGACGTTCTCGATGGCGGCCGAACCGCCGCCGGCTGCCGAATCGAAGGCGGTGCCGCGCACGGTGATGACCTTGACCTTGTCGCCCGATTGCACGGTGGCGATCGCGTTACCGGCGTAGATCGGACGCTCGAAGGTGTCGGGCGAATCGACCTTGGTGATCTCGGAGATCTGCGCCACGTCGAGCTTGGCGGCCACGCGCGGCAGGATGTTCTTGCCGTAGGCGGTGGCCGGGGCCAGGATGTGCGAGTAGTCGCCAGCGACCGCCAGGATCTGCTCGGCCACGTTCTCGGCCAGGCCGTCGGCGAAGTGCGGCGCATCGGCGACCAGCACTTTCGCCACGCCGGCGATCTGCGCGGCGGCTTCGGCGGCGGCGCCGCAGTTCGAGCCGGCGACCAGGATGTGGACCTCATTTGCACCGGCAGCGCCGCACTGGGCGGCAGCCGTCACGGTGTGGTGGGTAGCGCCCTTCAGGGAGCCGTTGTCGTGTTCAGCAATGACTAATGCGACCATATTGATTCCTATGTATGTTTGACGAGCGAACGGCGTTCAGATGACTTTGGCTTCGGTGCGCAGTTTCTGCACCAGGGTAGCCACGTCCGGCACCTTGACGCCAGCCGAGCGCTTGGCCGGCTCGACGACCTTCAGGGTCTTCAGGCGCGGCGTCACGTCCACGCCCAGGTCTTCTGGCTTGACGGTTTCGAGCGGCTTCTTCTTCGCCTTCATGATGTTCGGCAGCGTGACATAGCGCGGTTCGTTCAGGCGCAGGTCGGTGGTGATGATGGCCGGCAGGGTCAGGGCCACGGTTTCAAGGCCGCCGTCGACTTCACGGGTCACGGTCACCTTGCCGTCTTCCAGCACGACTTTCGAGGCGAAGGTGGCTTGCGGCCAGCCCAGCAGCGCAGCCAGCATCTGGCCGGTCTGGTTCGAGTCGTCGTCGATCGCCTGCTTGCCCAGGATGATCAGCTGCGGCTGTTCCTTGTCGGCCAGCGCCTTGACGATCTTGGCCACGGCCAGCGGCTCGGTATCGCCCGCGGTTTCCACCAGGATGCCGCGGTCGGCGCCGATCGCCATGCCGGTACGCAGGGTTTCCTGGCACTGGGCCACACCCACCGAGACCGCCACCACCTCGGTGACCTTGCCGCCTTCTTTCAGGCGGGTCGCCTCTTCCAGTGCGATCTCGTCGAACGGGTTCATCGACATCTTGACGTTGGCGACATCGACGCCGCTATTGTCGGACTTGACGCGAACCTTGACGTTGTAGTCGACCACGCGTTTGACGGGTACCAGGACTTTCATAGGGTGCCTTTAAAAATGGGATGGATCGAAATAAGTGGCCTAGATTATATGAGAAATCGACGCTGCGGGCCAAATTAAAGCACGATCGTACGATTTTTAATTAGAGCAAATCGCCTAAACTGCTCAGGCCGCTGTTTCAAGGGAAGCAGACGGGGCTGGACGCCCCGTCACGTCGATACGCACGCGGCTGCAGCATGACCTGCAGCCTGTCGCATTATTTGCGGCGCATCAGGAAGATGAACTCGCCATTCTCATGGGTATGGGCCAGCAAGGCATTGCCAGTCTGCTTGGCAAATGCCTGGAAGTCACGCACGGAGCCGGTGTCGGTGGCAACGATGCGCAGCACCTGGCCGGTTTCCATCTCGGCGAGCGCCTTCTTGGCTTTGAGGATAGGCAGCGGGCAGTTCAATCCGCGCGCATCCAGGTCTCTCTGGAATTCCATGGTCTCGGTTTCGAAAGTGATATCGCTCATCGCATTGCCTGCTTTGATTAAGTGGTCCAACTTCAGTCGCATACTACTCCAATTCGGGCAGTATGACGCACCGCACCAAAATAGTCACACATTGTTGCGAGACTGCAACCTCAATGTGAAATGCTTGACCTAAGAACATTGAGTGTGTACTGGATGCTCACGAAACGGCACTGCAGCGGTGCATCACATCCCCTAGATGCGGTCCGAAATGGGGCGCGCAATAGACGAAACGTCCATTAAAACAAAGTGTTACGACTTTCGGCCGAGACCAGGGCCGCGCAAGCAAAACGCCACCCGAAGGTGGCGTCAATAGTCCGACTAATAACTCAGGACAATCAGGCGCGCTCGCCGACCCAGCCAGCCACGCCGGCCAGCGCTGCCGGCAGGCCCGATGGATCGGTGCCGCCCGCTTGCGCCATATCAGGACGGCCGCCGCCCTTGCCGCCCACCTGCTGGGCGACGAAGTTCACCAGCTCACCGGCTTTTACTTTGCCGGTGGCGTCCTTGGTCACGCCCGCGATCAGGCTGACCTTGCCGTCGGCCACGCTGGCCAGCACGATGGCAGCCGTCTGCAGCTTGTCCTTGAGCTTGTCCATCGCTTCGCGCAGGGTGGCGACGTCGGCGCCCTCCATGGTGGCCGCCAGCACCTTGATGCCGTTGACGTCGACCGCCTTGCCCGCCAGCTCGTCGCCCTGGCCTGCCGCCAGCTTCGACTTGAGTGCGGAAACCTCCTTCTCCAGCACTTTCACCTGGTCTTGCACCTGGGCGATGCGGGTGGTCAGCTCGTCCGGGCTGGTCTTGAGGGCGCCGGCCGCTTCGACCAGCTTGCGGTTGATCGACTGCACCAGGGCCAGTGCGCCCTCGCCCGTCACCGCTTCGACGCGGCGGATGCCGGCGGCAACGCCGCCTTCCGACACGATCTTGAACAGGCCGATGTCGCCGGTGCGGGTCACGTGGACGCCGCCGCACAGCTCTTTCGAGGTGCCGATGTCCAGTACGCGCACGGTGTCGCCGTATTTTTCGCCGAACAGCGCCATCGCGCCATGCTTGACGGCGTCGTCGAAGCTCATGTGGTGCGACTGGGTCGGGTGATTCTCGAGGATCTCGCGGTTGACGATGGTTTCCACTTGCGCGATCTCGTCGGCGGTGAGCGCCTGCGGGTGGCTGAAGTCGAAGCGGGTCTTGTCCGGATCGACCAGCGAGCCCTTTTGCTGCACGTGGCTGCCCAGCACTTCGCGCAAGGCCTTGTGCATCAGGTGGGTCGCCGAGTGGTTGCGGATGGTGCGGCCGCGCTTGACGGTATCGACTTGCGCGTCGACGGTGTCGCCCACCTTGAGCGAACCTGCGCGCAGCACGCCATGGTGGCCGAACACGTCGGCCTGGATCTTGAGCGTGTCTTCGACCTCGAACCGCACGCCGCCAGCGCCAATCACGCCCTGGTCGCCGACCTGGCCGCCCGATTCGGCATAGAACGGGGTGGTGTCGAGCACCACGATGCCGGCCTGGCCGGCCGTGAGCTCGTCGACCTTCACGCCGTCGGCGTACAGCGCCAGCACGTGGGTGTTGTGGGCCAGCGCGTCGTAGCCGACGAACTTGGTCTTCTCGCCCGCGTACTCGACGTTGGCGGCCATCTTGAACTTGCCGGCGGCGCGGGCGGTCTTCTTCTGCTGTTCCATGGCGGCGGCAAAGCCTGCCTCGTCGAGCGTGACGTTGCGCTCGCGGCAGATGTCGGCGGTCAGGTCGAGCGGGAAGCCATAGGTGTCGTACAGCGTGAAGGCGGTGCCGCCGTCGAGGTTGTTCGGATCCTTGGCCAGCTGGGCTTCCAGGATCTTCATGCCGTTTTCGAGGGTCTCGCCGAAACGCTCTTCCTCGGCCTTGAGCACCGAGGCCACGCGGTCTTTCACGTTGCGCAGTTCAGGATAGGCTTCGCCCATCTCGAGGTCGAGGTCGGCCACCAGCTTGTAGAAGAACGGTTTCGTCTGGCCCAGCTTGTGGCCGTGGCGCAGCGCGCGGCGGATGATGCGGCGCAAGACATATCCGTGGCCTTCGCTGCTCGGGATGATGCCGTCGACGATCATGAACGAGGCCGAACGGATGTGGTCGGCGATGACCTTGAGCGAGTTGTTGCCCAGGTCTTCGATGCCGGTCTCGCGCGCGGCCGCCTTGATCAGGTTCTGGAACAGGTCGATCTCGTAGTTGCTGTGCACGTGC
This sequence comes from Massilia sp. HP4, assembly GCF_005222695.1. GTDB lineage: Bacteria > Pseudomonadota > Gammaproteobacteria > Burkholderiales > Burkholderiaceae_D > Telluria. The sequence goes on from NZ_STGG01000051.1 coordinate 39,867, forward strand.
TGCAGCACGGCGGCCAGGCGCTCCATGCCCATGCCGGTATCGATCGACGGCTTCGGCAGCGGGGTCATATTGCCCGCTTCGTCGCGGTTGAACTGCATGAACACCAAATTCCAGATCTCGATGAAGCGGTCGCCGTCTTCCTCGGCCGAGCCTGGAGGGCCGCCCCAGATGTCGGCGCCGTGGTCATAGAAGATCTCGGTGCACGGACCGCAAGGGCCGGTGTCGGCCATCTGCCAGAAGTTGTCCGAGGCGTAGCGCGCACCCTTGTTGTCGCCGATGCGGATGATGCGCTCTTGCGGCACCCCGATCTCGTTGGCCCAGATATCGTAGGCTTCGTCGTCCTCGAAATAGACGGTGACGGTCAGCTTGTCGGCCGGCAGGCCGTAGACCTTCGTCAGCAGTTCCCAGGCGTACTGGATCGCATCGCGCTTGAAATAGTCGCCGAAGCTGAAGTTGCCCAGCATTTCAAAGAAGGTGTGGTGACGCGCGGTGTAGCCGACGTTTTCCAGGTCGTTGTGCTTGCCGCCGGCACGCACGCAGCGCTGGACCGAGGTCGCGCGCGAATACGGGCGGCTGTCCAGGCCCAGGAACACGTCCTTGAACTGCACCATCCCGCTATTGGTCAACAGCATGGTCGGGTCATTGCCCGGCACCAGCGGGCTGGAACGCACGATGGAATGGCCTTTGGATTCAAAGAACTTCAGGAACTTTTCGCGAATGTCTGAGGATTTCATGTCTGTTGGAGAGGCGGAATGGGGCAGCTTGCCATATAAAGAAACGATTATAGCCTAGCCGCCGCCGTCAATATCGGTCCTGGCGATATTGACAAGCCAGCATGCAACAGTGGAATCAGCGCAGCAGCTCGCGCACCGCGCGCGCCCTCGGTTCGACCGGCGCCAGCATCGTCAGGGCGGCCTGCTGCAGGATGCGCGCACGGGCCTGGCCGTCCGGGCCGGCATCGAGCGTGCGCGGACGTGCCTGCAATGCCACGGCGACGAGGCCGAGCCAGTGGTTCACGGCGGCCTGGGCGCCGTCGGCGTGCGGGGAAAACGGGATGATGGTGGTCGAGGGTGCCATTGCTGCTGCATCAGAGAGATCGTGAATACTTATCGTCTCCCCCGGCACTATTCTTGAGGCTGCCTGCAAAATATATTGCTGAGCCGACATCCCAGGCAGCCCGGTTCAGGCGAAATCCGGCCCGATCAGGTCGATGCGGTCGGTGCAGAAGGCGTCCACGCCCCATTCGAGCAAGGTGCGCGCGCGGCCCGGATCGTTGACGGTGTAGCAGAACAGGCCGAAGCCGGCTGCCTTGATCGCCCGGGCGCCCTGCTCGTCCAGCGTCTGATGGTGCAGGTGGACCGCGCTCGCTCCAACCTGGTGGGCGCGCGCTTCCCAGTTGGACGGCAGCTTCGCGGTTTTGCGGAACAGGAGGCCGCGCGGCAGTTCGGGCGCCACCTCGCGGGCGGCCTGCAGGGCAGATTTCTTGAACGACGACAGCAGCGGCAGGCGGGACCGGTCGGCGCCGCGCAGTTCATCCGCAAACATCCGGGCCGCCAAGCTTGCCACGGCCCGGCCGGTGGCACGGGCCTGCCAACGCGCGGGCTTGATCTCGATATTCATCCAGACGCCCTGCGTTTTGCAGAAGGCGGCGAAGTCGGCAAAGTAGGGAATCGGTTCGCCGGCAAAGCCGGGGCCAGCCCATGAACCGACATCCATCAGGGCAAGGTCGGCAGCGTCGTAGTCGTCGACCATCCCCTTCCCTCCCAGGCGTTTACCCAGGTCCTGGTCGTGGATGACGACCGGCACCTTATCGCGCGCCAGCATCACATCGAACTCGATCGCGCGATAGCCATGATCGATGCCGCAGCGCACGGCTGCGAGGGTATTTTCAGGGGCGAGCGTGCCGCCCCCACGGTGTGCGATCACACGTGGATAAGGCCACATAGTCGAGTCCTTTCGATGGTTAAGCGGCCGGCACGCCGAAGCGCCAGGCCAGCCAGGCGAAGGCGCCCAGGTTGAGCGCCACCGTCAGCTGGAACTTGCGCTGGAACGGTTGCTTGCTGGTCTTGTGGCGCAGCCACTGTTGCGCCAGCAGCGCGCCCGGCCAGCCGCCCACCAGGCCCAGGATCAGCAAGGTGGACTCGGGCGTGCGCCAGGCGCCCGCGCGCGCCGCCGACTTGTCGATGGCATAGGCGACGAAACAGGTGAGGCTCGTCGTCAGATAGGCTGCGCCGACCAGCTGGGACATATCCCAGGCCAGGCTGGCGAACAGGTAGATGACGGCCAACAGGGCAAGCGGCAAATAAGGCATGGCCGAAGCTTACCGCTCCCGGACCACGAATGTCCATATGGCAAACATGCACAACCATCTGCCCTGCAATGCCGTCCTGGGTTCGTCATCGAACAGAGCGCGTGATACCGAAGGCCTACCCTGAGTCTCTCACAGGTATCACATCAGCAGGAGATGACATGGCTTTTGATTTAGGAAATTTATTGCAGCAATACGTCGGTGGCGCCATTGCCAATAATGGCAAGGCGGCCGACGACTTCGACCAGGTGGCGCAGAACGCGCCCCGCGCCAGCATCGCCGAGGGCATCGCCAGCGCCTTGCGCTCGGACCAGACTCCGCCCTTCCCGCAGATGGTCAGCCAGCTGTTCGGCCAGAGTAATCCCAACCAGCGCGCCGGCATGCTCGACAAGCTGCTGGGCGGCGCCGGCGGCGGCCTGCTGGGCTCGGTAGCCGGCGGTGCGCTGGGCAAGATTTTCGGCGGCAATGCACCAGCGAAGGTGACGCCGGAACAGGCGGCACAAGTCTCGCCTGAGCAAGTGCAAGAACTGGCCGAAAAGGCGCAACAACAGAATCCCGGCATTGTCGATCGTATGAGCGACTTCTATGCCGAGCATCCGACCTTGATCAAGGCGGCCGGCGGCGCCGCGCTGGCCGTCGCACTCGGCTATATGGCCAACAACATCCGCAAGCAATCACCAGAAAAGGAGGGTCCCGTGGGTATCCTGAGCAATATCTTCCACAAAATTTTCCCAGGTAAAAAAGATGCGGCGCCTGCCGCGACGACGGCTGCTGCACCGGCAGCAACAAGCGCCGCGCCAGCCCCGCAAGCCGCACCGGCTGCGGCACCGGCCGCCACCCCTGCCGCACCGGCTGCTGCGCCGATGCAGCAGGTCGACGTCGAGCAGGTCTTGAACGATATGCAGAAGTCGTCCGGCCAGCAACTCAACTGGCGCACCTCGATCGTCGACCTGCTCAAATTGCTCGGCCTGGACAGCAGCCTGCAATCGCGCAAGGAACTGGCAGCCGAGCTGAACTACACCGGCGACACCGGCGACTCGGCCAAGATGAATATCTGGCTGCACCGCCAGGTGATGAACAAGCTGGCCGCCAACGGCGGCAAGGTGCCGGCCGACCTGCGCGACTGATCCGGCGGGCGGGCGCGGCGCGGGCTAATCCGCCAGCGTCGTGTTCGCCGCAGTCCCGCGGGCCAGGCAGAATCGTGCGAACGCGTTCTTGCGCGTCTCACAACTGCCGCAGCGGTTGAACAGGCCGATGCCGCAATGCGGGCAGAAATCGCTCTTGCCGTCCTTGAGGTCGACCGCGCGCTCGCAGCCGGGGTTTTCATCAGTTAGCCGATACATGTTTAGAATTGCTCAAACCTATTCAGGTTGATCAGATTGCCCGTTGATTTTGCTATCCCGCATAATCCATGCATCCGGCTACATCGCTATCGAAGAAGTTCTGCGACCATCAATGTCGCGCAAAGCACGAAAAAAGCTTCTTTGCCGAGACAAGTTCGGGAACTATCTTCTGGTCTGACACTCTTACAATTATCTGCGGCTGCATTTGGTTGCAGGTAAAGTTGTTGGCGGTGAGTTCCACCGTCCCTGCCTGTGGAGGAGAAGGCGCTGGCCTGGCATGCGAATTGTCAGGTGAAACCGTCTCCGGTGAATCAGGAATTCAACAGTAAAGTTAACTGTGGTTAGCTTTGCGTAAGTTTGAAAGAACGGCACACGCCCTTGGCCAGGCGCGCCTGGACCACGTCATAACGCATGCCCTGGCGCCGCTCGGCGTCGGGCAGCGCCTCGGCCTGTTTCTGGCGCGTCAGATAGCCCTGCAGCCAGGCGATGGCATAGCGACCCGCGACGATCGTGAGAATGATGCCGACGATATACCTGACATAGCCGCCATAGCTCGGCAGATAGGGCACCAGCTCGAAGAAAAAGGTGAACAGGGCAAAGAGGATAAAGCCCCAGGCGAACGGCCAGTCCGGCGTCTTGCGCTTGTGCCTGAACAGCCAGGCGGCGCCCAGCAGCAACGGCAGGGTCAGCGCCAGGCGGTAGAGAAAGACGCGCAGCTCGCGCGCCTCGACTTCGTCGGCAAAGGCGTGCTGGGCCGGCTCTTCCAGCGCGCGCCAACGCAGGCTGGCGCGCTCATAGGCCTGGGTTGCGTCCAGCATCGTCTGCTGCTCGCCTTCCACCGCCGCCAGGGCGGCGCGTTCAGCGCGCTCCAGGGCCTCCAGGCCCTGGGTACGCTTGATCAATTCGGGGTCTTGCTCGGGCCGCGCGGTCGCTTGCCGCGTCGCCAGCCAGTCGTCGAAGGTCGAACGCGCCGAGCGCGTATTCGATTGCGCCACCGTGTGCTTCTGGCTGGCCTGCTCCAGGCGCGTGCGCGCCGCCTCGATGCGCTTTTCTTGCGCCGACATCTCGGCGCGCAGCTTGCCGACCTGGGCCGGGTTCATGAACTGCTCGACAGTCAAGGGCTCTTCGACGTTGCGCAGGTTCTGCACGACCAGGCCGCCAAGGCCGACCAGGAATGCGGCAAAGACCAGTGCGACGAGCCACAAGGCGCGCTGCATCCATTGTTCGGTCAGGCGCAAGCCTTTGCTCATGAAGCACTCCTGGGCGATGGACAAGCCCGCAGCTTGCCATCGTCCGGCGTACCCTGCTACTGGTAAATATCAGGGACCTGGCTTGCGCTACCGCAAGTATCGCAAAGCGATACCAAACACCGTTCAGAAGTAGGACAGGCCGAGCGCCTTCTTGACCTCGTCGGTGGTCGCCGCCGCCACTTCGCGCGCTTTCAGCGTGCCTTCCTGCAGCATCTTCATGACCTGGGCCGGATCCTTGGCAAACTCTTCGCGGCGGGCGCGGATCGGCGCCAGCAAGTCTTGCAGGATGCCTTCCAGGCGTTTCTTGACGATGCTGTCGCCCAGGCCGCCTCGCTGGTAGTGCGCCTTCATCTCGGCCAGGCCTTCCTTGTCGGTGTCGAAGGCGTCGAGATAGGTGAAGGCGACATTGCCCTCGATATGGCCCGGATCCGACACCTTCAGGTGCAGCGGGTCGGTATAGACGTTCTTGACCGCGGCGCGGATCTCGTCGGCGCTGGCGCCCAGGTTGATGGTATTGCCGAGCGACTTGCTCATCTTGGCCTTGCCGTCGATGCCCGGCAGGCGGCCGACTTCCGGCACGAAGGCCTTGGCCTCGACCAGCACGTCGCGGCCGACGATGCGGTTGAAGCGGCGCACGATCTCGTTGCACTGCTCGATCATCGGGATCTGGTCTTCGCCCACCGGCACCACGCTGGCCTTGAAGGCGGTGATGTCGGCAGCCTGGCTGGCCGGATAGGTCAGGAAGCCGGCCGGGATGTCGCGCTCGAAGCCGCGCAGGACGATTTCGGCCTTGACGGTCGGGTTGCGCTCGAGGCGCGCGACGGTCACCAGGTTCAGGTAATAAAAGGTCAGCTCGGTCAGCTCCGGGATCTGCGACTGGATGAAGATCGTGGTCTTGGCCGGGTCGATCCCGACCGCGAGGTAATCGAGCGCCACCTCGACCACGTTCCGGTGTACCTTACCCAGGTCATCCATATTGTCGGTGAGCGCCTGCGAGTCGGCGAGCATGACGAATTGGCGGTATTCGTGCTGGTAGCGCACGCGGTCGCGCAGGCTGCCCACGAAGTGGCCGAGGTGCAGCGGACCGGTCGGACGGTCGCCGGTCAGGATGATCTGGTTCGCAGGAGCAGAAGTAGAAGTAGAAGCAGTATTTTGTTGCAGGGTCATCGGAGGTCCTTGGTAGATGCCTCGATCGTCCTGCGTCAAAGAATGAACGCCACCCAAATCGAGGCGGCGTTAGCTGGAATGCACATCATTTCCGGGGCCGCGCGCTAGGAGCGGCGCCACCAGGCAAGAATTGGATGTGCTTTCGGAAAGATCATGGACCGCATGGTTGCAGGTTGGCGTCGCGCTGTCAACCCGCTGCCCAATGCAATCGGCGCCGTGATCCGGCAGGCAGGGCCCTCCCAACGCAGTTTGATCCTCGGTAGCGCCGCATTGCCGATATTTTGTTGCCATAAAATTAAGGAATAAGAACAGCCATGAACAAGAGCACGAACAGCCCAGCGACTCCCCTCGAACTCTGGGGCGGCCTCGAATGCACGGTCAACCGTGTCCAGGACACCTATTTCAGCCAGCTCGACCGCAACGGCCACAGCGCGCGCGCCTGCGACATCGAGCGCTTCGCCGGCCTGGGCATCCGCGCCATCCGCTACCCGATCCTGTGGGAACGCACCGCCCCCGACGGCATCGAGCAAGCCGACTGGCGCTGGCCGGACGAGCGCCTGGCCGCGCTGCGCGCTGCCGGCGTGACCCCGATCGCCGGTCTGATCCACCATGGCAGCGGCCCGCGCCACACGAGCCTGGTCGATCCCGGCTTTGCGCAAGGGCTGGCCGACTATGCCGGCGCGGTCGCCGCGCGCTACCCGTGGCTCGAGTACTACACCCCGGTCAACGAAATCTGCACCACCGCGCGCTTCGCCGGCCTGTACGGCGTCTGGTATCCGCACGGCCGCGACGACCGCACCTTCATCGACGCCCTGCTCAACCAGTGCCGCGCCACCGTGCTGTCGATGCGCGCCATCCGCGCCGTCAACCCGCATGCAAAACTGGTGCAGACCGACGACCTCGGCAAGACCTACAGCACGCCCGAACTGGGCCATGTGGCCGAGTTCTACAATGAACGCCGCTGGCTGGGCTGGGACCTGCTGTGCGGCATGGTCGGGCCCGAACACAAGCTGTGGAACTACCTGCGCAAGACTGGCGTCGCCGCCGAAGAGATAGCGTGGTTCCGCGACAATCCCTGCCCGCCGGACCTGATCGGCGTGAATTACTACGTCACCAGCGAGCGCTGGCTGGACCACCGCCCAGAACGCTATCCGCCAAACCATCGCGGCGTGGCCGATGGCATCCCCTGCGCCGACATCGAAGCCTCGCGCGTGCTGGCCACGCCGACGCCGGGCATCGCCCCGCTGCTGTCCGAGATCTGGGAGCGCTATGGCATTCCACTGGCGATCACCGAAGCCCATATCGACGCCAACCGCGAAGACCAGATGCGCTGGCTGCTCGAGATCTGGGAAGCGGCCCAGCAGTCGCGCGACAACGGCGTCGACGTGCGCGCGGTCACGGTCTGGGCCCTGCTCGGTTCCTTCGACTGGAACAGCCTGGTGACGGTCGAGCGCGGCTACTACGAGCCCGGCCCGCTCGACGTGCGCTCGCCGCTGCCGCGCCCGACCGCCCTGGCAAAGATGATGCGCGAACTGTCGGGCGGCGCGCCGCTGTCGCACCCGGTGCTGCGCGCCCAGGGCTGGTGGCGCCGGCCGGGCCGCTTCCTGTGCCAGCAGCCGGTGGCCACGCCCGCCGCCCTCACCTCGATCGCGGCCGACGGCCACCGCCTGGTGGGCACCGACGCCGCCCCGATCCTGATCCTGGGCGCGACCGGCACCCTGGGCCGGGCGTTTGCCCGCATCTGCGACAAGCGCAACCTGGCCTACAAGCTGCTGTCGCGCCAGGACATGGACATCGCCGACGCCGACTCGGTCGAGCGCGCGCTGGCCCGGCACAAGCCGTGGGCGGTGGTCAATACCTGCGGCTATGTGCGGGTGGACGATGCCGAGCACGAGATGGAACGCTGCCAGCGCGAGAACACGCACGGCGCCGCCATCCTGGCCGCGGCCTGCGCGCGCCACGGCATCCACCTGACCACCTTCTCGAGCGACCTCGTATTCGACGGCAGCAACGAGCGGCCGTATGTGGAATCGGACATGCCCAATCCGCTCAACGTCTACGGCCGCAGCAAGCTCGAGGCCGAGCGCGCGGTGCTGGCCAACCACCCGGGCGCGCTGGTGGTGCGCACCAGCGCCTTCTTCGGCCCCTGGGACGGGCATAATTTCGTGACGCTGGCACTGGACGCGCTTGAGCGCGGCGACCCGTTCGTGGCCGCCAGCGACTTGACGATCTCGCCGACCTATGTGCCCGACCTGGTGCATGCCTGCCTGGACCTCGCGGTCGATCGCGAAGCCGGCATCTGGCACCTGGCCAACAAGGGCGAACTTACCTGGGCCGAGCTGGCGCGGCGCGCGGCCGAGCTGGCCGGTGTCGATGCGGCGACGCTGGAGGCCAAGCCGGCCGCGGAATTCGGCTTCACCGCGGCGCGGCCGGCGTACTCGTCGCTGCATAGCGAGCGCGGTGCATTGTTGCCGACGCTGGACGACGCGCTGCGGCGGTATGTCGAATTGCGCACTGCGGAGAAGGCGGAGCGCTGCGCGCTGCTGGCCGAAGCGGAAGGGCGGCAGGCGGTGGCAGGTGGCGATAGCCAGGCGGAAGCCGATACGGTTGCGGCGGTGCAGTCCGGGACCTGATGCGCCCCTGGATGCGGCGGCCCGGACGCCGCATTCGATCCGGCCATGCAACGCCCGCTTGACAGAGCGTAAGCAGGTTCACCGCCGGATTGATACATTGGCCGCTCTCAGTCGCGGGAATCTGCAATGGCAAGCTTTGACACGTACCCGACAATGATTGCCATTGTCCTGACGATGTGCCTTCCTGCGCAAGCAATGCAGCCAGGGCACGGGATAACAGGCGATTGGAAGCTCACCTCAGTCCTGGACGGCGTCGACATCACCTCTATTGATCACGAGCAGGCCAAACAGCTTCTTGGTCGGATCATGACAATAAGTGAAACGGGAGTGCGGTTCGGAACCGATACCTGTCGCGTATCGACGTTCGACAGTAAGCGTGTCGTCCCGGATCTTTACCTGCGCCAGGAAGCGCGAATGAGCGCCGTTAATCTGAATCTGCCCAATCCGGTCACCGTCGTCGATGTTGGCTGTACACGGATCTTCCTCAAAAAATCCGGCCACGCCGTGATCTTCTGGGATGGCTTCTTCTTTGAAGCAAGGAGGATCCATTCACCGACTTCCTTTCCTCGCTAAACAAGAGCAAACCAGATCGCGCTGGAAGCGCATCGGCGGCTGGCCGACCTGATCGGTATACCCTGGCGCCGGCGCAAGCGCTCGAGCGGGGCCAGCTATAATCGGCGCTTCCCGATCGCATACAAGAAAAACGAGACATGACGCCCCCCAGTTCCCCTTCCCCCGCCTTGCCCAAAGCGCTCGGCCACATCCGCGTGCTCGACCTCTCGCGCGTGCTGGCCGGCCCCTGGTGCTCGCAGAACCTGGCCGACCTCGGCGCCGACGTGATCAAGATCGAGCGCCCGGGCGCCGGCGACGATACCCGCGCCTGGGGCCCGCCGTATGCCAAGGATGAACAAGGCAAGGACACGCTGGAAGCCGCCTATTACCTGTCGGCCAACCGCGGCAAGCGCTCGCTCACGGTCGACATCGCCACCCCCGAAGGCCAGGCCCTGCTGCGCGAGCTGGTGGTTCACTGCGACGTGGTGCTCGAGAACTTCAAGGTCGGCCACCTCAAGCGCTATGGCCTCGACTACGACTCGCTCAGCAAGATCAAGCCCGATCTGGTCTACTGCTCGATCACCGGCTTCGGCCAGGACGGACCCTATGCCCACCGCGCCGGCTACGACTTCCTGATCCAGGGCATGGGCGGCCTGATGTCGGTCACCGGCGAACGCGACGACCTGCCCGGCGGCGGGCCGCAAAAGGCCGGCGTCGCACTCACCGACCTCATGACCGGCATGTATGCGACGGTCGCCGTGCTGGCCGCCCTCACCCACCGCGACCGCAGCGGCGACGGCCAGCACATCGACATGGCCCTGCTCGACACCCAGGTGGCGATGCTGGCCAATGTCGGCAGCAATTACCTCAACAGCGGCAAGCCGCCCAGGCGCTGGGGCAATGCGCACGCCAATATCGTGCCCTACCAGACCTTTGCTTGCGCGGACGGCCACCTCATCGTCGCCACCGGCAACGACGGCCAGTACCAGAAGTTCGTCGAGGCCGGCGGCCGGCCGGAGCTGGGCAGGGATCCGCGCTTCGCCACCAATCCACTGCGCGTGCAGAATCGCGACCAGCTGGTGCCGCTGCTGGCGGACATGGTCAAGCTAAAAAAACGCGACGAATGGATCGCCCTGCTGGAAGAAAAAGGCGTGCCCTGCGGTCCGATCAACGACGTCGGCGAGGTGTTCGCCAACGAGCAGGTCGTGGCGCGCGCGATGGCAATCGACCTGCCGCACCCGAGCGCCGGTCAGGTGAAACTGGTGCGCAATCCGATCCGCATGTCGGCTACGCCGGCAACGAGCGGGATGGCCCCGCCCCTGCTGGGCCAGCACACGAGCGAGGTGTTGCGCGAGGTGCTGGGCAGGAGCGAGGATGAGATCGCGGCCTTGCGCGATCGGGGTATCGTCTAAAAATCAGTGCAGCTGGTGCTTCAGGTTCGACAGCTCGTCGTGCACGCGCACGATGACCGACTGGACTTGCGGTGACGGACGGGTCGACGTGCAGACGCGCTTGGCCTCGTCGCCCATGGCTTCCAGGTCGTCGATGGCCTGCACCATGCGCGACTGGTCGTTCGACTGCATGACGCTTTGCGCGCGCCCGGCTTCCTCGGCGATCTTGTGGATGCAGTCGCGGATCTCGCTCGGGACGCTCTGGTCGCTTTGACAGACTTGCTCGGCCTGGTTCACGACTTGCTGGACGTTTTTAAAACGTTGCTGGATGTCGGCGGTTTGCAGCATGATGTCCTCCTGGGAATGATGTGGAAAAATCCACTGGAGCCTTCCAGCTTAGGACAGGATCGTGGTTTATCAAGCATCGTTTGCGGCCGGACGGCGGGGCAAAGGCGGTGCGTTCCAGCCGGCACTCATACCGTATCGCCCATCCCGTCCGACAGCGCCGCGCACAAGGTCTCGACCAGCTCGCGCACGCGCGGCACGCCTTCCTTCGCCTTGGGCCACACCACGTGGATCGGCAGGCCCGCGGTCGCGTGCTGCGGCAGGATCTGCACCAGGCCGCCGTCGCGCAAGTGGCGTCCGATCAGCCAGGTCGACATCTGGGCGATGCCCAGGCCCGCGAGCGCCAGCCCGGCCTGGGCTTCGGCGTCGCCCGCCACGATCCGTTCATCGGCGCCGCGCCGCTCGACCAGGGCGCTGCCGTGCCGTACCAGCCAGGGGCTGATCGTGCCGTCGGCCTTGCCGTACATGATCGCCGCATGCCGGTCGAGGTCTTCGATCGAGGCCGGCACGCCCTGCGCTTCGAGATAGGACGGCGCCGCGCAAAACACTTTCTGGTCCTGGCCCACGAACCGGTGGCCCAGCAGCGGCGACCAGGCTTCGGGACTGCCGATGCGCACGGTCACGTCGATACCTTCGTCGATCATGTTCACGTAGCGGTCGGTGAACGACAGCACCGGCCGGATACGCGGATAGCGGCCCAGGAAGGCGCTCAATACCGGCAGCACCATCACCCGTCCATAGGTTGCCGGGAGATCGATGCGCAGGCGGCCGGCCAGCAAGGCGCCCTCGGCATGCAGCGCCAGTTCGGCGTCCTCGAGTTCGCCCAGCACCCGGGTGCAGGCGGCCAGGAAGCGGGTGCCGGCATCGGTCAGGCACAGCCGGCGCGTGGTGCGCTCGAACAGGCGCACATCCAGGCGCGCCTCGAGACGCGCGATCGCCTTGCCGACGGCCGAGCCGGTCAGGTTCAGGCGCGCGGCCGCGCGCACGAAGCTGCCCGACTGGGCCACGGCCACGAATACGTCGACACCCTTCAGGCGTTCACTGCTTTGCATGATCGATTCCGGAATTAAATTCCGCTAAGTATAGGAATAAATGCCCGAGATAGGAAATTCCATTTCCAATACCATGGCGCCCCTGATCAAACCATCAATCCACCATGTCCAACCCATCTTCTCCCGCCGCCATCGCGCAGCCGGCCGCGTCGTCGTCCGCCGGCCTGTCGATCTTCATCCTGGCGCTGGCCGGCTTCCTGGTCGTCACCACCGAATTCCTGATCGTCGGCCTGCTGCCGGCGCTGTCGCGCGACCTCGGCATGTCCATCTCGATGGCCGGCCAACTGGTCACCCTGTTCGCCTTCACCGTCATGCTGTTCGGTCCGCCGCTGACGGCCTGGCTCTCCCACCTCGATCGCAAGGCGCTGTTCGTCGCGGTGCTGGTCGTGTTCGCGCTGTCCAATGCGCTGGCGGCGGTGGCCACGAATATCTGGATGCTGGCGCTGGCGCGCTTCATCCCGGCGCTGGCCCTGCCGGTGTTCTGGGGCACGGCGAGCGAGACCGCGGCCGAGCTGGCCGGGCCCGCCAAGGCCGGCCAGGCAGTGGCCAAGGTCTATCTCGGCATTTCCGCGGCCCTGCTGTTCGGCATCCCGCTGGGAACGATTGCCGCCAACAGCATCGGCTGGCGCAGCGCCTTCTGGATCCTGGCCGTGCTGTCGCTGGCGATCGCGCTCGCCCTGTGGCGCCTGATGCCGGCCGTGGCGCGCGCCAAACGCGTGGATTTTCGCTCGCAGGCGCGCCTGTTCCGCGAGCCCTACTTCCTGGCCAACGTCGCGCTGTCGATCCTGGTGTTTACCGCCATGTTCACCGCCTATACCTACCTGGCCGACATCCTCGAACGCCTGGCCGGCGTGGCGCCGGCCAACGTCGGCTGGTGGCTGATGGGCTTCGGCGCGATCGGCTTGATCGGCAACTGGTTGGGCGGCAAGGCGGTCGACCGCGCACCGCTCAGGGCCACCGCAAGCTTTGCCGGCCTGCTGGCGCTCGGCATGGCGCTGTGCGTGCCGGCGGCCGGCAATCCGCTGCTGTTCTGCGCGGTGCTGGCGCTGTGGGGCATCGCCTACACCGGCCTGTTCCCGATCTGCCAGGTACGGGTGATGAAGTCGGCCACCCATTCGCAGGCGCTGGCCGGCACCGCCAATGTGTCGGCCGCGAACGCGGGCATCGGCCTCGGCGCCATGCTGGGCGGCGTCGTTATCCCGTGGCTCGGGCTGGACATGGTCGGCTATGTCGCCGCCGGCTTCGCACTGCTGGCGGCGGTGCTGGCGCCGCTGGTGGCGCGCCTGCGCCGGGCTGCGTAGCCGTGAGGTTCAGTGGCTGAAGGTGATCGACACGCAGCGCGCCACCGCTTCCTCGCCCAACACGAACTGCATCACCTCGTCCGCATTGCACTGGCCGCCGCCCCACAGCACGGAGTGGCCGCCGCCCCAGTCGGTCAACAGCTTGACCGGCCCGGCCCTGCGCAGCGCCTCGATATGGCGCAGGGCGCCGTCATACGATGTCTTCGCATCGCGGTCGCCGTGGATCACCAGCGGGTAGCTGCCCATGCTCGCGGCCTTGCGCCGCACGTCGGCCACCACTTCCCTCAACAGTGTGTCCTGGCCGGCATCGAGTTCCTTGATCATGTCCGGGATGCGATTGGCGGCGCTGGGAAAGTCGAGCAAGGTGCCGAAGAACCGTTTCAGGTCCTTGCCGGGCACATTCGCCAGTAGCGCCGGCTCGGTCCCGGCGCGCGCCAGCACGCGCCGGTAGAGCGGCTCGAGCGGTTCGCCGATGTGCTGGCCGCAGCGCCCGCGGTCGCAGCCCGCCAGGATCTTGCGGCCCACCGCATCGGCCACCAGCGAGTGGCGGCTCAGGTCAGCCGTGGCGCCGTCCTGCAGCGGCACCAGCGAATCGAGCACCAGGCCATCGACCGTGGCGCCCATCGCGACCGTGCGCAGCACCAGCTGGGTGCCGTACGAGACGCCGTACAGATACGTCTTGCCGTGGCGCGGCGTGCGCTCCAGCAGACATTCATGTCTGCATGCATATCCCAGCCTCGTGAAAATATTTTTTCACAAGGTGCATCCATTCCTGCATCTGGCGAGTAGTACCAGCGCCAACATTGCAGCCGACCCGGCCGCGATGCGCCCCAACGAATTCAAACAAGCAATTCTTACTGAGGACACATCATGACCAAACCGCACTTCACCAAGCTCGCCCTCGTTTCCTCGATCGCCCTGGCCCTGGCCGCCTGCGGCAGCAGCAGCGACGACGATCATGCCGCGCCGCCGACCACGACACCGCCGCCGGCCGTCGCCGTCGGCGACGTGGTCGCCCTGACCGCCAGCAATCGCCTGGTCTCGTTCGACCGCGCCACGCCAGGCACCATCCGTAGCAACGTCCTCGTGACCGGCCTGCAGAGTGGAGAGAACCTGGTCGGCATCGATGTGCGGCCGGCCGACGGCATGCTGTACGGCGTCGGTTCTACCGGCCGCCTGTATACGCTGGACGCCGCGACCGGCGCCGCCACCAATAAATCGCGTCTCGCCGCTGACGCCGCCGACACCACCGAGCCGTTCACCGCGCTGGCCGGCGCCAGCTTCGGCGTCGACTTCAACCCGATGGCCGACCGCCTGCGCATCGTCAGCAATACCGGCCAGAGCCTGCGCATCAATGTCGACACCGGCGCTACCACCACCGACGGCAGCATCAATGGCGGCGCCGCCAATACCGCGATCTCGGCCTCGGCCTATACCAACTCGTTCGCCGGCACCGCCTCGACCACCTTGTACGGCATCGACAGCGCGAATTCGACCTTGTACACGCAGAATCCGCCGAACAACGGCACGCTGGCCACGCCGGTGCCGCTGGGCGTCACCATCGGCGCCGCGAATGGCTTCGACATCGATGCGCGCACCAATATGGGCTATATGGTCGCCACCGTCGGCGGCGCCCGCAACCTGTACGGCGTGAACCTGGCCGCCACCAGCGCCCCGACGAACCTCATCGGCGCGCTTGGCGTCACCGAAGACATCCGCGGCATCGCACTGCGCGGCGCCGCGGCCCCGGTCGTGCTGGGCCTGGCCGACAACAACCGGCTGATGGGCTTCAAGGTCGGCGCGCCCAATACCATCGACACCAATGTCGCCATCACGGGTCTCGCCGGCGGCGAGACGCTGGTCGGTATCGACGTCCGGCCCAAGGATGGCATGCTGTATGGCTTGACCTCGACCGCGCGCCTGGTGACCATCGACCCGGCCACCGGCGCCGCCACCATCAAGGCGACGCTCAGCGCCGACGGCGCCGACACCACGGCGCCCTACACCGCCATGCAGGGAACGGCGTTCGCGGTCGACTTCAACCCGGCCGCCGACCGCCTGCGCGTGATCAGCGACAGCGGCCAGAGCCTGCGCATCAACGTCGACACCGGCGCCACCACCACCGATGGCAATATCAACCGCGCCGGCGTAGCGCCAGTCGTCGTTGCAGCCGCCTATACCAACAGCATTCCGAATGCGGCGTCGACCCAGCTGTTCGACGTGGACGGGGCGAGCGCGGTGCTGGCGCTGCAGAATCCACCGAACGACGGCACGCTGGTGAACGTCGGCCCGCTGGGCGTGACGGTTGCCGGCGACGGCGGCATGGATATCGGCGGCGGCGCGAACGGCCTGGTGCTGGCGGCGCTGCGCACCGCCGCCGGCGGCCCGAGCTCGCTGTACCGGGTCGACCTGGCGACCGGTGCGGCAACCCTGGTCAATGGCGCGGCGACGCCGGCGACCTCGGTGATTGGCAGCGGCACGCCAGGCGTGCGCGACATCGCGATCTGGCTGCGCTGATAGGAGACTGGCGGGGGCCTCATGGTCTTGTCTTGGCCGCCGCCAGCAACTCCTATATCCTGACCGCGCGCCCGATGTAGAGTATGGGCCCGGTCGGACGGCCGATCGGTGAACCGGAGGCCGGTTCCAATGTGATCTCGAACAGCTGGTTCGGCACCACCTTGGGAAGGTTGGCGAGCTTGACCTCGACCGATTCTCCCGGCTTGACCAGGCCCAGCGAGACGGGACCATCCCAGTCGTCGGCCTTGGTCCACAATTGCAGCGCGCGATCGGCAGGCACTTCGGTCCTGGCCAGCGGCTCCAGGCGCAGCGTGTCGTCGTCCACCAGTTCCAGCACCCAGCCCGGCCCCGCGTTCTGCGGCGCGGCCAGCACCACCATATAGCGCGGCTGCTCGACCTCGTACAGCCGCCCGCCGACCACCACCGCCATGATCGCGGCGGCCGCGAAGCCGCCGGCCGCCAGGGCGCGCCACAGGCCGAGGCGTTCCCACCAGCCGGGGGCGGCGGCGTGCACGGGCGCCGGGAATGGGACCGGCGCCGGCCCCAGGCTGCGCTCGATGCGCGGCCACAGGGCATTTGACGGAGCTGCCGGTTCGACCAGCGCGTTCAGGGGCAGCAGCCGTTCTTCCCAGTAGGCGACGGCGGCGCGCAAGGTGGCGTCGTCCGGCAGCATGGCGTCGACCTCGCGCCGACGCTCGCGCGACAGGGTGCCGAGCACGTACTCGCCGGCCAGCTCGTGGGGATCGTGGCGATCGTGGATTGGATTCATACCATGCACTCCCGCAGCGCGCTCAGGCCGCGCTTGATCCAGGCCTTGACGGTCCCCAGCGGGGACTTCAGGCGTTCGGCGATCTCGCTGTGCGAGAAGCCGTCGACATAGGCATGCAGGATGCTGTTGCGCTTGGCGACGTCGAGCCGGTTCAGGCAGTCGTGCAGGCGGCCCATGTCCTGGCGCAGTTCGAAGGCGTCCTGCATGCCGGGATCGTATGCTTCGGCGCCAAGGGTGTCGAACGCCTCCTCGTCGACATGGATATCGCGCGCGCCGTCGCGCACCGCATCCAGCGCCGCATGGCGCACCACGGTGTACATCCAGCCGCGGCCCGAACCGCGCGTGGCGTCGAAGCTCGCGGCGCGGGTCCAGATGCTCACGAAACCGTCGTGCAGCACGTCCTCGGCCGCCTGGCGCTCGCGTACGATGCGCAGGGCCACGCCGAGCAGGCGCGGGCTTTCCTGGTCATACAGGCGGCGCAGGGCTTGCCGGTCGCCGCGCGCGCAGGCGGCGAGGTGGGCTTCATAGTCGAAGTGGTCGGATGCAGTGGTCACGGCGGGCGGTTCATGGGTGGAGGGTCCGGGACCTGCGTGCTCCCGCTGAGCGGCAATTATAGTAAGCCTGGCGCAAGAGGCATGCACGCCAGGACATCAGTGAGCGCAATCCTGGCGCGTGCGGTCGAGCGCCTGGCCCACGCTCACCGCCAGCTCGGCCAGCTGGAACGGCTTGCGCAGCACGACTCCGTCGCCGATGACCTGCTCGATCGCCTTCATGTCGGCGTAGCCGGTGGCGATGATCATCGGCAGGCCGGGAAACATGGCGCGCGTACGCTGCATCAGCTCGGCGCCGGTCATGCCCGGCATCAGGTAGTCGGTGATGAGCAGGTCGGGCCGCTCGGCGTGCAGCGCGCGCAGGCCAGCCTCGCCGTCAGGCGCCTGGCGCACCGTGTGGCCGAGCGCTTCGAGCGACGACACCATCGATTCGCGCACGAAATCGTCGTCCTCGACAATCAGGATGCGCGCCGCCTGGCGCACGGCAGGCAGGTGCGCGGGCGGCGCCGGTTCGGCGTCTTCGATGCCGCTTGCCGTGCGCAGCCAGATCTCGACCGTGGTGCCGACGCCCGGCTCGCTGAGGATGCGCGCGGCGCCGCCCGATTGCTGCGCCATGCCGTACACCTGGCTCAATCCAAGCCCGGTGCCTTTCACGCCCTTGGTCGTGAAGAACGGCTCGAACACCTTGGCCACCAGTTCGGGCGCCATGCCTTCGCCGCTGTCGGTGACGGCAATGCGCACGTAGTCGCCCGGCGGCAGCAAGCCGGGCGACGGCTGGTCGCAGGCGGCCACGAACACCAGCTCGCCACCTTCGGGCATCGCGTCGCGCGCATTGATGGCCAGGTTCAGCAGCGCCATCTCCATCTGGTTGGCGTCGGCCAGCACCGGCGGGCAATCGCCGGCGACCTCGAAGCGCGGCCGGATCCGCGAGCCGAGCGAGGTAGACACCAGTTCGCGCACGCCGTCGAACAGCACGCCGATATCGGTCTGGCGCAAGTCCAGGCTCTGGTTGCGGGCGAAGGCCAGCAGCTGGCGGGTGAGCTTGCCGCCGCGCTGGCAGGCCTTGCGCGCGATCTCGGCGCGGCCCTTGGCTACTTCGTCTTTCGACATGAGCAGGATCAGGTCCATGCTGCCCTGGACCACGTTGAGCAGGTTGTTGAAGTCGTGGGCAATGCCGCCGGTCAGGCGCCCCACCGCTTCCATCTTCTGGTATTGCGCCATGGCCTGCTGCACCCGCTCGCGCTCGATGATCTCGTTCATCAGGCGGTCGTTGGCCTGGGCCAGGGCGCGGGTGCGCTCGTCGATGCGCGACTCCAGCGTCTCGTTCAGCGCCACCAGCTCCTGCCGGCTCTGATGCAGGTTCGCGGCGGTGCGCTCGCGGTCGGCCAGCACGTCGCGCGCCTGGTACTGGCGGCGCCGCGTGCGCAGCGCCGAGACGGTGGCGCTGCGCAGGGTCTGGGCATTGAGCGGGCGCTCGAGCAGGATGACGTTGCCCAGGTCGCCCAGGCGCTCGCGGGTGCCGCTCTGCTGGCCGAGTGCCTTCCCCAGCAACACGATGAACGGAAAGTCGGACCATGCCTCCTGGCGTTCGAGCCAGGTGCGCAGCCCGGCGCTGTCGACGTCATGCAGCGCTTCCTCGGCCACGATGGCGGCGCCGGCGCCCTCGCCGATGGCAGCGACCAGCCGGCCGAAGCCGTCGACGGTTTCGCAGGCCAGGCCGTCGCGCCGCAGGACGCCGGCCATGACCTCGGCGTCGCGCCCGTGGGGCGCGAAGACCAGGATCCGCTCGTCGCGCGGACTATGTGGGTTCATTCGCGGCCGGCGCCATCATCGGCGTGTGGCCGTGGTAATTCGGGATCCCGGTCAGGACGCCCTCGAATCCGGCCAGCGGCGCACCGATTCTTATCCCACCCTCGCCCAGCTGCAGCTCGTGGATGGTCGTGGCGTGCTGGGTGGTGCGGCTCTTGATGATGCTGATTGCGCGCCGGACCTGGCCGCCCGCCTCGAAGAATCGCATCAGCACGGTGGCGTCGCTCAGGTAGCTCAGGTCCACGTCGGTGCGAGCCTCGGCCAGAAGGCCATGCTGGCCCAGGATCATCATGGTGGTGATGCCCTGCTGGTTCAGGTACGACAGCAGCTCGTGCATCTGCAGGATCAGGAACTGCTCGCCGGGCATCGCCTGCAGGTAGGCGTTCAGGCTGTCGATCACGATGAAGCGCGCGGCGCGCGGCCCGACCGCGTCGAGCAGCATCTGCGTGAATTCCCCCGGCGACAGTTCGGCCGGGTCGATGTGGTTGATGGTGAGCTGGCCGTTCGCGAGATACGGCCGCAGGTCGAGCCCGAGCTGGATGCTGCGCGCGAAAAAGGTGCCCATTCCTTCGTCGAACAGGTAGTAGGCGGCACGCTCGCCGCGTTCGAGCGCCGCCAGCAGGCAACGCGTCGTCAGCGTGGTCTTGCCAACGCCGGACGGTCCAACCACCAGCGTATTGGTACCACGCACCAGCCCGCCGCCGAGCAGGGCATCGAATTCGTCGGAACCCGATGAGCCGACCTGGGGAAGGAAATCGCGCACGTGCTCGGCCGCGATCAGGCGCGGGTACATGACGATGCCGCCAGTCTCCAGGCTGTAGTCATGGTAGCCGCCGCGGAAGCGGATGCCGCGCATCTTGATGATGTTCACCCGCCGCCGCTCCTTGCCGTACTCGCGGGTCAGCTGCTCCAGGCTGATGACGCCGTGCGCGAGGCTGTGCAGGTGCTGGTCGGCCTCGGCGGTCTTGTCGTCGAGCAGCAGCACGGTACAGTCGCGCGCCGAGAAGAACTGCTTGAGCGCCAGGATCTGGCG
Source organism: Massilia sp. HP4 (assembly GCF_005222695.1). GTDB lineage: Bacteria > Pseudomonadota > Gammaproteobacteria > Burkholderiales > Burkholderiaceae_D > Telluria. The sequence goes on from NZ_STGG01000051.1 coordinate 59,888, forward strand.
CCGGTAGCGCAGCGGGTTCTGGGCCAGCAGGCGCACCTCGGACAGGCTGTCGAACACGACCCGCTTCGGGCGTACGGCATCGATCTGGTTCATCACCTTGTGCGTGGTCTCGCCCAGCTCTATTTCGGATGGGTGGAACACCGACTGCTGCGAATCGGGATCGAGGTCGTCGTCGCCGGCCAGCTCGACGATCGCCAGCGCACCCAGGTCCCAGCCGTGGCTGCGGCCCACCGCGAGCAGCTCGTCGGTCGTTTCGGACAGCGTGATGTACATCCCGCTCTCGCCCCGCGCGACGCCGTCGAGCAGGAACTGCAGGCCGAGCGTGGTCTTGCCGGCGCCTGGCGAACCCTCGACCAGGTACAGGCGCTGCGGCGTCAGGCCGCCGCCGAGGATGTCGTCAAGACCGCGGATGCCAGTCGAAGTGCGGTTGGAAATACCGTCGGTCATAGGGAAAAAGCCTTGGAATGCGTGTACGAAGATGGAACAATTATATCTGCATTATGCGTTAGCACGAACGGCCGGGAACGATCCGTGCTACACTATCGCTTTTGCGGCATTAGTCAATTTTCCTGGTAGTATCATTATTGACATACACTAAGATTGCCCTTGGTAATATACGACCTGTCCCCATATCGTGTTCATGTGGACGACCTTGCGCCTGCGGCGCAGCCTCCATGGCGACACCCTTGCGGATGACAAGGGCCGCACCGAACGAAGCACCGCCAGTCATCGAACTTCAAGCCTGCCTTGCGCGGGCCTTGTCATTCCCGGCAACGCGCCCGCGCTGCGCCGCCATGTTCATTCTGACACCGCCTGCTCACGCGGGCCGCACCACCCGCCCGCCCCGTGCATCTTCGCGCCAGGCCGGCCCGATTCGTATTCAAACTAACAGGAGCCCATCATGGCAAAAGAAGAACTCATCGAAATGAATGGCGTCGTCGCTGAAGTGCTGCCGGATTCGCGTTATCGCGTCGATTGCGAAAACGGCCACAAGCTGATCGCCTACACCTCCGGCAAGATGCGCAAGAACCACATCCGCATCATCGCCGGCGACCAGGTCAGCCTGGAGCTGTCGCCCTACGACCTCAGCAAGGGCCGGATCACCTTCCGTCACCTGGGCAAGTCGGCCGGCACCGGCCGCCCGCCGGTGAACCGCGCGGCACGCCGCTGATCGACCAGGACGCCACGCCCGACAGCGTGGCGTTTTTACTTGGGCGCCGCTTTACTTGAGCAGCACCGGCGCCAGCGTGCGCAGGCGCAGCGCGATCAAGAGGCCGATGCCCAGGATCGCGCCCAGCAGCGCCACCACGCCGGCCCAGCCCCAGTGCTCGTACACATAGCCGGTGAACCACCCCACCACGCTCGAGCCCAGGTAATAAAAGAACAGATAGATGCCCGAGGCCAGCGCCTGTGGCGGCTGCGCGCGCCGCCCGACCCAGCTGCTGGCCACCGAATGGGCGGCGAAGAAGCCGAACGTGGCCAGGCCCACGCCCAGCACCACGGCGACCACCGAATCGAGCAGGGTCACCAGCAGCCCGGCGATCATCACTCCCATCACCAGCCACAGCACGTTGCGGCGGCCCAGGCGATCGGCCAGCTTGCCGGCCCACATCGAGCTGAAGATGCCCAGCAGATAGAGCAGCGACAGCAGCCCGACCGCGCCCTGGCGCAGGCCGAACGGTGGCGCCAGCAGGCGGTAGCCGATGTAGTTGTACAGGCTGACGAAGGCCCCCATCAGCAGGAAGGGCAGCGCGAACAGCCATGGCAGGCCGGGGTCCGCCAGGTGGATGCGCAGGCCGTCGATGAAGCCCGGCCCGCGCGCCGGCAGCGCGCCGCCGTGGCGCGACGGCGGCAGGCTGCGCGAGAATTCCCAGGCCGCATACAGCCCTGCCGCGCCGAGCAGCCCCAGCGCCACCCGCCACGAGGCGACATCGCTGATGAAGGCCGAGATCACCCGCCCGCTCATGCCGCCGAAGGCGCTGCCGCTGATATACATGCCCATCGACAGGCCGAGCGAGGTCGGCTCGATCTCGTCGCTCAGGTAGGCCATGGCGACCGCCGGCAGGCCGCCCAGCATCAGGCCCATCAGGCCGCGCACGGCGACCAGCTGGGTGTAGTCGGCGGCCAGGGCGCAGGCCAGGGTCAGCACCGCGCCGCTGATCATCGACGCCACCATCACCGTCTTGCGGCCGAACCGCTCGGCCACGCTGGAAGAGCCCAGCAGCGCCAGCGCCAGGGTGGCGGTGGACACCGACAGCACCAGGCTGCTCTGGGCCGGCGACAGGTGGAAATCGTGGCCCAGGAGCGGCATCAGCGGCTGGACGCAGTACAGCAAGGCGAAGATGGAAAAGCCCCCGAACGCCATCGCGCGGTTGATGCGCCGGAATTCCGGGCTGCCGGAAACGATGCGCGCGCCAGGTGTGCTCATGCCGCAGTGTTCATGCGAAGGCGCTCAAGGGTATTCCGGATCCAGTTCGGAACCGGCGTAGTTCTCCAGCTCGGCCATCAGCTGGCCGATCGTTGCAGGGGTGCCGATCTGCTCGAGCACCGTGCAGTGCTTGCGATAGATGTCGATGCGCTCGGCGATCACGGCCTGGTGGGCGGGCGGGATACGCGCCATGAGCTCGGCCCAGCCCTGCTCGAAGTCGGGCCGGTGCTTGCGCAGCGCCTTCACGAAACGTTCGAATTCGCGCTGGCCGGTGCGCGCCGTGATGCGCGCGCCGCCTTCGGCCGCGAAGATGATCGCCATCGCGATCACGCCTTCGGCGTTCAGGTCGGGATCCTTGACCGCGCCTTCATAGTGGTTCTGGCGCAGCCATTCGGCGGCCTTGACGATGCTTTGCACCTGCTGGCGCTGCTGGACCTGGCCCAGGAAGCGCTCGTAGCCCGACCACGATTCGCCCGGGTCGGCGGTGCAGATATCGACGAACAGCTCTTTCAGGCGGCGCTGGGCGTACACGGGGTCGTTGTCGTACTCATTCACCAGGCTGTCCTCGGGCAGCGCGGCCAGCTCGCGGATCATGCGGAAACCCGTCTGGAAGGCGTGTTCGGCGCCCTCCCCGACCAGGATGTCGACGGCGTCCAGGTCGCCTTCGTCGACGCTCTGGATCAGGTGCTCCAGGCCCAGCGACACGCCGCCCACGGTCAGGAGCAGCGCGCGCCCGATCCCTTCGGCGGTGCGGTCGTTGGTGAACTTCCCGGCCACCATGGCGGTGATCGCGGACAGCTCGTCGGCCAGGATCGCCGCTTCTTCAGGCGTGGCTTCGCCCGGCAGCAGCCGGATCGCGCGCACCAGGCGCGGCGGTTGTTCGATGACAATGGCTGGCAGCATGGAACTGGCGGCTCCGCTCACGAGAAGATATCCGTGCCCATGCTGCGGCGCGGGCCGCGGGCCACGCGCGTACGCACCGACGGCACCTGCTTGCGCAGGCGCAGCAGCAGGTCGCGGGTCGAGCGCTGCATGAATTCGGACTCTTCGTCCGGATCGTCGGGCAGTTCGATCTCGGCCATCTCGGCGCTGTGGCGAAATTCCGGGAACAGCTCGAGCAGCGAACGCTCCCAGCCATCCTCGGTGGCCTTGGCCAGGTCGACCGCCAGCGGCACGATGTCGCTGTCGGCGCTGGTCTGGCCGCTCACGTAGCGCCCTTTAGACAGGATTTCGCCCGCCACTTCGAGGATTTCCTTCGGCGCCAGCGACCACAGGATGGCGAACACGGTCGCGCCATGGTCGGTGCTCGACGCCGCCTCGAGCAGCTCATTGCGGCGCTCTTCGTCGTCCTGGGCGTAGACCACGCCGTGCACGTGGTTGAACAGGTTCTCGGCGATGCGCTCGGGATCGTCCTCGATCAGGTTGTCGGGCCAGGTGGCAGCGATGAAGGCCAGGCTGTCGGCCCAGGCCTTGGGCGGCACCAGCATGGTCGCCAGCGAGGTCTTGGCGCCGTCGAAACCCGACAGGTGCAGCGCGGTCACTTGCGGCGGCAGTTCGGTCAGCACCTGGGCCACGGCGTAGTCGCCATGCTCGTCGGCGGCTTTCGAGAACAACTCTTCGGCGTGCTCGAGCGAGCCGGCCAGCACCAGTTCGCCGACCTGGCTGACCAGGGCCGGCAGGTTTGCCTTGCTATCATCGCTCATCGCGGTCTCCTTCGTCGAACAGGCCGGTGAAGTCGTCGGTGGCGGCGCTATCGTCGTCATCGTCGTCGCCATCGTCGTTGCGGCCAAGCTGCTCGAGCGACTGGTCTTCGTCGTCCCAGCGGTTCTGGTTCCTGAACAGGAAGGCGGTGATGATGGCCTGGCGCGCCAGTTCCGGGTAGTTGGCGGTCATGCCCTCGTACATCGCCTTGCCGTCGTCGCCCGCGCACTCGGCCATCGCGAACACGCGCGAGGGAATGCCGTCGGCATAGTCGGCCGCTTCGCGCATCAGGCCCTTCGGGTCCAGGAAGCGGATCTTGTCGACCAGGGCGAAGGCCATCATGTTGACGTCGTCGATGCCGCCGCCGTCGGCGTATTCGGCCACCAGCGCGCTCACCATCATGTCGTAGTTCTTGCGGTTGGGCGGGTCGCCCAGGGTGCCCTCGATCTGGCCTTCCAGTTCACGCGACTGGAAGGAGAATTCGGGATGTACGTTCTTCATGGTTATCCTGTAATGTGTCTTTGGCCGTCTTTGCCGGTCAGTGGGCGGGGAGGTTCACGCCATTGAGGGCGAACAGCGAACGCCACAGCTCGTAGGCCTCGGCATCGGCATCGAGCACGATGCGGTGGTTCACGCTCTGGTTGTATTGCTCGCGCTTGCTGCGGTCCGAAAGGATCTCGTAGGCCTTGGTGACGGCCTTGAAGCGCGCTTCGGCGCCCGGCGCCTGGTTACGATCGGGGTGGTAACGCATGGCCAGCGAGCGGTAGACTTTCTTGATCTCGTCATCGCTGGCGTTCGGCGCGACGCCGAGGATCGCATATAAATTTTCCAACTGAAACTCTCCCGGCTGCGGTCTACAACGGTAAAGGCGAGATTATCCTATAGAAAACGCCGGACGTGGCGCGAGCGGCGGCGAACACGGTGCGATGCGGGCAACCTCAGCCGCCTCCGGGTACGGTAAAATGCTTGCCAACTTACCCTCTCAGAACTATTTCATGAGCAACGACAAGAATACCCCGGCGCCGGGCAATGCACCGTCGTCGAATTTCGTCCGTGCGATCGTCGAATCCGACCTGGCCGCCGGCACCCATGCCCGCGACGGCCTGCCGCCGGTCATTACCCGCTTCCCGCCGGAGCCGAACGGCTACCTGCACATCGGCCACGCGAAGTCGATCTGCCTGAACTTCGGCCTGGCGCGCGACTACGCCGGCCTGTGCCACCTGCGCTTCGACGACACCAATCCCGAGAAGGAAGACCAGGAATACGTCGACACCATCATCGACAGCGTCAAGTGGCTCGGCTTCTCGTGGGAACGCGAAGGCCAGCAACACCTGTACTACGCCAGCGACTATTTCGAGCAGCTGTACACGATGGCCGAATACCTGATCGAAAAAGGCCATGCCTACGTCGACAGCCAGAGCGCCGAAGACATGGCGAAAAACCGCGGCAACTTCGGCACGCCGGGCACCAATTCGCCGTTCCGCAACCGTCCAGTCGAAGAATCGCTGCAGCTGTTGCGCGACATGCGCGCTGGCAAGTACAAGGACGGCGAGCACATCCTGCGCGCGAAGATGAGCGAGGACGCGATGGCGTCGCCGGTCATGACCAACCGCGACCCGGCCCTGTACCGCATCCGCCATGCGCACCACCACCGCACGGGCGATGCCTGGTGCATCTACCCGATGTACGACTACACGCACCCGATCTCGGATGCGATCGAGAACATCACCCACTCGCTGTGCACGCTGGAATTCCAGGACCACCGCCCGTTCTACGACTGGCTGGTCGCGACCCTGGCCGAAGGCGGTTTCTTTAGCAAGCCGGTGCCCCGCCAGTACGAATTCGCACGCCTGAACCTGACCTATGTCGTCACCTCCAAGCGTAAATTGCGTGCGCTGGTCGACGACGGCACCGTGACCGGCTGGGACGACCCGCGCATGCCGACCATCGTCGGCCTGCGCCGGCGCGGCTATACGCCGGAATCGATCCAGCTGTTCTGCGAGCGCATCGGCGTCTCGAAGGCCGACGGCTGGATCGACATGGGCACGCTCGAAGGCGCGCTGCGCGACGACCTGGACCCGAAGGCGCCGCGCGCGATCGCCGTGCTGCGTCCTTTGAAACTGATCGTCGATAATTTCCCTGAAGGCGAGTCGGTGGAATGCACGTCGCCGGTCCACCCGCACCATCCCGAGATGGGCAAGCGCACCTTCCCGTTCACGCGCGAATTGTGGATCGAGCAAGAGGACTTCATGGAAACCCCGACCAAGGGCTATTTCCGCTTCACCCCGCCCGTCGGCGACCAGCCCGGCAGCCGCGTGCGCCTGAAATATGGCTATGTGGTCGAGTGCACCGGCTACGACAAGGATGCCGGCGGCAAGGTGACCGCCGTGCACGTGAAGTACTTCGAGGATTCGAAGTCGGGCACGCCGGGCGCGGATAACTACAAGGTCAAGGGCAATATCACCTGGGTCAGCGCGGCGAGCGCGCTCGAAGCCGAGGTGCGGCTGTACGACCGCCTGTTCCTCGATCCGCAGCCGGATGCGGGCGGCAAGGACTTCAAGTCGGTGCTCAATCCGAACGCGCTCGAGACCATTACCGCCTACCTGGAACCGGGCCTGAAGGACGCCGTGGCCGACCAGCGCTTCCAGTTCGAGCGCCATGGTTATTTCGTGGCCGACCGCGTGGATTCGCAAGCAGGCAAGCCGGTGTTCAATCGCGTGACCACCTTGAAGGATAGCTGGGGCAAGTAACGCCTTGCTGCCCTGGATGAATCCCGCCCCGGCATTGCCGCGGCGGGATTTTTTGTTGGCGCTGTCCGCATGGCAAGCGGCTGGCCGTTCGACCTGCGTCATCGACACACGGACTGCGTGCCTGCGCTGCCTCATGCCTGCGTCCGCATCGCCCCGCGATCATGGAAGCCCGGATCTGCGCCGCCCATGAACACGGGCGCGCGCTTCCTCACTCTTCATACGGAGGCGAAAATGCAATCGAATGCACGTCACGCCGTGGGGCGTCTCGTCATGGGCCAGGTGCTGTGCGCAGTCGCGCTGGCCGGCACGGCGCTCGCAGGCCCATCCACCCAATCCGCCGAAGCGGCCACGGCGCACTACCCCGCACCGGGCAAGACCACTTATCGCGTGGTCAACCTCGCCCCAGGGGAATTCCTGAACGCCGTGATCAACGCCCGCGGCGAGGTGGCCTATAGCCTGGCCGATCCCTGGCCCGGCCCGGGCCCCGGCATCGGCCCCACCAGCAGCTGGTTCTATGATGGCGTCCGTTCCATCAATATCGGCCGCCAGGGCGTCTCGGGCTTTCTCACCATCGCCGACCTCAACAATGCTGGCCAGGTGCTGGGCTTCGGCGAGCTCAGCCCGGGCCGGTCCGGCGTTTCCATCTGGACCAAACGCCACGGCTACACCGAGCTGGGATTGCTGCCCACGACCGACCGCATCCTCGAGGCCCACATCAACAACCATGGCGTGGTCGCCGGCAGCGCCGCCGGGGGCGACAACGTCAATCTCGCCTTTCGCTGGAGCCGTACAAACGGCATGGAAGACCTTGGGGCCCTGGGCAATGGCGCGTACCGGATTGCCTACGCCAGGGGCATCAACGACGCCGGCGCCATCACGGGCGAATCCTGGGCCCTGGAATCCGACTACCACGGCTTCCTGTGGACACGTGCCACCGGCATGGTCGACATCCACACCAACGACAGCGACGATTCCTCGCCGGTCGGCATCAGTGCCAGGGGCCATGTGGCCGGCAATTATCACTACGACGGCCCCGACTGGCGCGGCTATGTCTGGACGCCGCGCGACGGCATGCGCGACCTGAATCCGGGCGGCGTCGAGACATCCGCGTGGGCAATGAGCGCCAGCGGTCAGGTCACGGGCTCGATCGGCAGCTTCGAAACCGGCCGTCGCGCCATGACCTGGACCCGCTCCGGCGGCCTGGTCGACCTCGGCACGCTGGGCGGCGACACCTCGGGCGCGAACCGCGCCAACAACCACGGCCAGGTGGTCGGCTACGCCGCGACCGCGGCCAACGGATTCCGCGCCTTCGCCTGGACCGCCAGGGACGGCATGGTCGACCTGAACACGCGCCTGCGACGCGCGCCACCGGGCCTGCGGCTCGAGAACGCAGTGGCGATCTCGGACAACGGGTCGATCGTGGCCACCTCGAACGCCGGCCTGGTGCTGCTCAAGCCGGAGCGCGGCGGCGCTTGCGGTTGCCCGCACACGGTCGGGCCGATCGCGGCCAGCGACATGGTCGCGCTGGGGGCGCCGCTCGCGGTCGCGGTCGGCGTCGCAGGCGACTCCCCGGCCGCGCCCTATCGCATCGACTGGGATTGGGGCGACGGCAGCACGGCCAGCAGCGCCAGCCTGGCGGCGGGCGGCGGCGAACGGCGCAGCGCCAGCCTGGCGGCGGGCGGCGGCGAACGGCGCAGCGCCGCCGTCCACAGCTACGCCACGCCCGGCATCCACACCGTCAGGGCGACGGTCGTCGACCGCGCGGGCAATCGCGTCGCCGTCAGCCGCAAGGTGGTCGCCTGGGCCCCGGGCCGCGGCATCGCGGCCGGCGCCGGCGCCTTCGCCTCGCGCTACGCGGGCGGCACACAGGTGACGGTGCACCCCGGCACGGCGCGCTTCAGCTTCGTGGCGCCGCTTGCGCAAGGCGCCGCCGCGGGGATCAAGCCCGCCCTCCACTTCGATGTGCCCGGCCTGAATTTCGTGGGCGCCGATATCGGCGGCGTCGTGCTCGAAGGCGGGGTTGGCCGCCTGGAGGGCAGCGGCGCGGTCAACGGCAAGGATGGCTACCGCTTCCGGCTGGCCGCGAGCGCATCGGATGCCAGGGGCGACCCGGGCCGCGTGGCGCTGAAGATCTGGCGCGTCGATCCGGCCACCCGGCAGGCCGTGACCGTGTACGACAATGGCGAGCCCGCGGGCAGGCCTGGCGTCCAGGACGTGGCTGCGCGTGGCGGCGAGGCCGGCAGCGCACTGGCGCAGGGCAACATCGCGCTGCACTGATCTATGGAAAGACGGCGTCGATTGCCGCCATAACGCATTCCGCTCCGGCATTGCCGCAGCGGGATTTTTTCGCTGCCCAGTCTGCTCCAGGGTGGTGGTTTCGACCTGCGTCATACGTGCGCCAGGTGCGCGCATGATCGTCCTCATGCCGCGCCAGGAAGCACACCCCGATCATGGATGTCGGACATGCGCTGCATGCGATGTAGCGACAAAGCGTTCACATCCTCAAGCGGAGGCACTATGCAAGCACGATTCCACACCGGCGCCGCCAGGCGCGCCGTCCACGGGATACGCCCCGGCCTGCTGTGCGCGCTGCTGCTGGCCGGCACCGCGCATGCCCAACAGCCGCCAGCCCACGAGACAGCCAGGAAGCCGCACGCCGGCAAGACCACCTACCGCGTCATCAATCTTGCCGCCGGCGACGCGACCTCGGCATCGATCAATGCCAGCGGCCAGGTCGCCTACTCGCTCACGCCCGACATCCTGTCGCTGCCCATCAACGCCTTCTTCTACGACGGCAGCACGTCCCGCAATGTCGGCAGCCTGGCCGCCCCGGGCGACTTCGCGCGCGCTACCGGCATCACGGCCGGCGGCCGGGTGGTGGGCGTCTCGCGCAACCCAATGGGCAATCTGCGCACCTTCATCTGGAACCGCTGGACCGGCATCGCCGACATCGGCACCCTGCCCGGCACCGACGACGCCATCGAACCCGTCGTCAACAGCTTGGGCGTGATCACCGGCATCGCCAATTCCGATACCGGCATCAATCGGGGCTTTCGCTGGAGCGCCCTCCTCGGCATGACCGACCTCGGCGTGCTGGCGCCGGGCCCCGCCGAAAGTTCCTACCCGCGGGCGATCAATGACGCCGGCACCATCGTCGGCGACTCGTGGGCACTCGCGAACGACTGGCATACCTTCCGCTGGACCTTCGGCAGCGGCATGGTCGACATCCACACCAACGGCAGCGAAGATTCGACGCCGGTCGGGGTGACCGCCAGCGGCAATGTGGCGGGCAATTATCACCTCGGCGGCGGCGTGTGGCGCAGCTACTTCTGGACCCCGATCACCGGCATGGTCGATATCGCACCGCCCGGCGTGCCTACCTGGATGACCGGCCTGACCGCGAACGGCCGCGCCACCGGCCAGGTCGGCGATCCCTTCATTCCCACCCACGCCATGACCTGGACCCAGGCCGGCGGGCTGGTCGACCTGGGCACCTTCGGCGGCGTCTATTCGTCGGCGTCAGGCGCCAACAACAAGGGCCAGGTGATCGGCGCCTCCCATGATGGCGTCCAGGCCCGCGCCTTCGTCTGGACCTCGGCAGAAGGCATGGTCGACCTGAACACCCGGCTGCGCCATGCGCCGCCAGGCCTGCACCTGGTCAACGCCATCGCCATCAACGATATCGGCCATATCGTGGCAGAATCGAACACCGGCCTGGTGCTGCTCAAGCCGGCCAGCAAGAAGCCCTGCGGCTGCCCGCACACTGTCGGCCCGATCGAGACCAGCCCGATGGTGGCGGTCGGCGCGCCGGTCGATGCAGCGGTGAGCGTCGCCGGCGACGGCCCCGCCGACTACCGTGTCAGTTGGACCTGGGGCGATGGCGCTACTGCCCGCAGCGCCGGCAAGGAGCGCGCCAGCGCCAGCCACAGCTACACCAGGCCGGGCATCCATACGGTGACGGCCACGGTGACCGACCGCGCCGGCAAGAGCGTGGAGGTCAGCCGCAAGGTCATCGCCTACACGCCCGGCAACGGTGGCGCGGCCGGTAGCGGCAGCTTTGTTTCGCCGCTGGCTGCCGGCCACGGAAGATTCAGACAGGCGGGGCTGGCGCGCTTCAACTTCATCGTGCCTGCCACCGGGCAGTCGCTGCAGTCGTCGGTCGCCTCGCCCCCGGCGCAGTCCGCGCTGCACTTCGAGGCGGGCGGCCTGAGCTTCGTCAGCAAGGATGTCCGGGCCCGGGGCGGGCGTGGCCACTTCGACGGCAGCGGCACGGTCAACGGCAAGGCCGGCTACCGCTTCGCCCTCACCGCCAAGGCGTCGAGCAGCGCCAGCAGCGAGCCGGGCCGCATGAAGCTCAGGATATGGCAAGTCGACCGGGCGACGGGCAAGAACGTCGTCGTCTACGACAATGGAGACGCCAGTGGCGGCGATGGCCGTGTGCGCGCCCCCCTGCCCGCGGCGAGCGGCGCCGGCGCCATCGCAGGCGACAGCGGCAGCGCCCTGGCCGAAGGCAGCATCGCCCTGGATTAGTCAGCCATCCGACCAACGCATGGACAAAGGTGACGCCACCCGCGCCACCCTTGTAACAAAGCGGTCATGCAAGAATGCAATCATGCCGGCCATCGTTCTGACCGGAGACTTGCATGACCCGCTTACGTTTCACTGGCGTCGCTTCCTGCGCTGCCGCACTTTCCCTGGCCCTGCTGGCCGGCTGCAGCCCCAGCGACCCATCCGATCCCGTCGCGACCACCCCGCCACCGGTGCAGACGCCGGATCCGGAGCCAGCCCCGGTCCCCACGCCAGTCGCCTTCATGAGCGATGTGCACTTCCAGAACGTGTACGGCGACTTCAAGAACAGCCAGTTCGCCGGCATCCCGACCAAGGACGGCAAGAACGCGACCATCCGCACGATGTATGCGCAACTGACTTCGACCCGCCTGTTCAACGAGAACTACTTCGCCTTCTTCGCAGCGCTGGACGACGCCTACGCCAAGGGCATCCGCGTGGTGGCCCTGCCGGGCGACTACACCGACGACGCCCAGCCGATGAACGTCGACGGCATCGCCGAGATCATGAAGGTCTACCAGGCCAAGGGCATGCGCTTCTTCCTGGCACCGGGCAACCACGATCCGGTCGAACCCTACGACGACAATGAAGCGGGCAAGAACGACTTCTTGACCAAGGAAGGCAAGGAACAGAAGATCTTCGCCACTGGCAACCCGGCCTGCATCGCCAAGGACCCGACCGTGATCTGCACCGACCAGATCATGGAACAAGGCACCGAACGCCTGATGACCAAGATGGCAGAGTTCGGCTTCATGCCGAACAAGGCCGACCTGCTGTGGGAAACCCCGTTCAGCAAGTACAGCGGCGGCAAATACACGTTCGAAGAAGCGTCGACCCAGGCCGCGGTGAAGAACCGCCAGTTCGAGATCTGCCTCGAGGGCTCGGGCGGCGCCTACAAGGCGGCCGGCGAAGCCAAGCTCGGCAAGGCCTTTACCAAGTGCACGCAAATGATCGACAGCACCTACCTGGTCGAACCGGTCAAGGGCCTGTGGCTGCTCTCGATCGACGCCAATGTGTTCGTCCCGAACGCGAAATTCGACCCGGCCAAGCCGCACGACTTCAAGGGCTACGACGGCGCCGGCAACGCTGGCTGGAACAAGGTGATCACGCACAAGATGTTCCTGATGGATTACATCAAGTCGGTCGCCGCCCGCGCCAAAGCCGAGGGCAAGCAGCTGATGGCCTTCTCGCACTACCCGACCATGGACTTCTACGCCAACCAGACCGGGGCCATGAAGGCCGTGTTCAAGTCGGGCGCCTTCCAGACCGCGCGCGTGCCTGACCAGACCGTCGCCAACGCAGTGGCCGCGACCGGCCTGCGCCTGCACGTCGGCGGCCACATGCACTTCAACGGCACCAACGACCACCAGGACGCCGGCGGCAACTACCTGGTCAATGTGCAGTCGCCGTCGCTGGCCGTGTATGGCGCGGCCTACAAGATCGTCACCTATAAAGACCAGGACACGATCGATGTCCAGACCATGCCATTGAACACGGTGCCGCGCTTTGCCGAACTGTTCCCGCACTACGTGGTCGAGAACGACTACCTGAAGGGTAGCTCGGTGCCGGGCGACGCCGCCAAGCGCTGGGACCGCGACATCCTCGAGACCCGCTCCTATGGCGAGTACACCCACCAGTACTTCGGCGAACTGTCGCGCCTGCGCTTCATGGACGAATACTGGCCATGCGAGATGAAGGAAGCGGCAATGGCGCTGGACGGCCAGCAGATGCTGATCCTGTCGCAGCTGCAGACGAGGGTGACGCTGGCCCAGTTGAAGGACGCGCCTGGCATCGTGCCCCTGACCGCCGCCTGCGCCGCACCGGGCACGGCCACCGGCACGCCCGCGCCAGCCTCGACCCTGGCCAGCGACTGGGCCGAGGCCACCGCGCGCGCCGACAAGCTGGCCACCGCCGCCGGCCTGCGCCTGAACGACTTCGCCGCCATCACGGCCTACGATTTCTACGGCGACTTCCACCGCACCGTGTACGCCGGCGAACTGGCCCTGCGCGACATGGGCCAGCAGCGCGTGAACCAGTACAAGCTGCTGATGGCGGCCTTCCCGGCCACCCCGGCGGCCATCGCCCGCGTGGGCGACAAGCCATCCGACCAGAACCCGGTTCACGTGCCGTTCCAGAACCAGTTCAAGCAGGTGTTCGCGATCCTCAAGGGCCTGGGCTCGGCCAAGCCGAGCGACCATTTCACGGTCGACCTGAAGGGCAAGAAGGTCAGCAACGCCAGCAATAATGGCCTGAGCTTCAACTAAACCAGCCTGCCGGTCGTCCTTCGACGTCGGCAAGCGCGCCGCGGCGCCCCGCTCCATCCGGAGCCGGGCGCCGTTGTCATGTGACGTCTTTTTACAAAACCTAGCAGACCTGCTAGCTCCGGCCACTGTTACTATTGCTTTAGCGTATTGACATTGGACGCGCCTGGTGCGACGTCGTGTTCTAGAGACCAACGCATGCCCCCAGACCGCCACCCCGGGATGTTCGCGCCGGCTACCCTGCTGACGGGCATAATGCTGTCGCTGACATTCGGCGCGGCCGGCTATTTCACCACGGCCGAGGCGATCGAGAGCGATGCCCACGCGCGCTTTCGCAGCATGGCGCGCGCCTCCCAGTACACGATCGACGCCCGCATCAAGAGCTATAGCGATGTGCTGCGCGGCGCGGCCGGCCTGTTCCGCGCCGCGCCCGATACCTCGGCCGACCAGTTCCGCCAGTATGTGCAGCAACTGGACATCAAGCGCAACTTCCCCGGCATCGAGGTCATCAATTACGCGCGCAACGTCCACGCCCCCGGCCTGCCGGCCCTGAACGAAGAACTGCGCGCACGCCTGGCGCGGCGCGGCGTGCACGACTACGAACCGCTGCTGGCCCATCCCGACCGCCATACCTATACGGTGCTGGTCTATATCGAGCCCCTGCTGCCGCATTCGCTCACCAAGCTGGGCATGGACCTGGAGGCGCGCGGCACCACCCGGCGCGTGCTGGCCAACGCGCGCGATACAGGCCTGCCCAGCGCCTCGGGCACCCGCATCGAGCTGTTTTCGGGTCCCAACCGCAGCGGCCTGGCGCTGCGCCTGCCGGTGTACCGCGCCGACTTGCCAACCGATTCGGTGGAGGGGCGGCGCCTGGCCTATATCGGCTCGGTCGGCATCGGTTTCGGCATCGCGCGCCTGGTGGGCGGGGTGCTCGACGAGTTCCCGATCAGGGGTGCGCGCCTGGTATTGACCGAGCTGACCGCGGTGCCGCCCGAGCCGGGCGAGGCGCCGCCCAGCGCCATCCTTTACGACAGCCTGGCCAGTCCCGAACGCCCCGCCCCGGCGGCGGCGCCCGACGACGGCAGCGGGTTCGCCGCCAGCCTGCCGATCGAATTCAACCAGCGCATGTGGCGCGCCGACTTCAGCATCCCGAAATCGGCGCTGTACACGCGCTTCGACATGTATTACCCGTGGCTGGCCGCGTTCGCCGCCGGCATCAGCACCGCCCTGCTCTACGCCCTGTTCCAGACCCTGGCCTCGTCGCGCCGCAATGCCCTGCGCATGGCCGAGGAAATGACGCGCGAGCTGCGCGCCAGCCAGGCCAAGCTGCAGGCCAGCCACGAGAAGCTGCGCCTGCTGGCCGCCCACGCCGAGCAGATCAAGGAGGGCGAGCGCAAGCGCATCGCGCGCGAGATCCACGATGACCTGGCGCAGAACCTGCTGGCGCTGAAGATCGAGGCCGAGTTCCTGGCCAACCGCACCCGCGGCGGCCACCGGCGCCTGCACGCGCGCGCCGACGCCACCGTGCGCCAGATCGACGTCACCATCCGCAGCGTGCGCCAGATCATCAACGACCTGCGACCGAACGTGCTGGACCTGGGCCTGTCGGCGGCGGTCGACTGGCAGGTGGCCGATTTCGCGCGCCGCACCGGCATCGAGTGCGAGCTGGTCGACGACGACGGCGAGCACCGCATCGACGACGGTTGCGCCACCGCCTTCTTCCGGATCCTGCAGGAGTCGCTCAACAACGTGGCGCGCCATGCACGCGCGACCAGGGTGCGGATCGCCTTGCAGCAGCAGGCCGACATGCTGACCATGACGATCCGCGACAACGGCGTCGGCATGCAGCCGGGCAGCCGCAACCGCCATGGCTCGTTCGGCCTGGTCGGGGTGGAGGAACGGGTCGGCATCCTGGGCGGCTCGTTCTCGATCAGCAGTGGCCTGGACGTCGGCACCACGGTGGTGGTGTCGATCCCGGTCACGCCCATGTACGGCAGCAGCGACATGGCGTTTCCGGGCCCGCTGGCAACGGTGCCGGTTGCGGCATGAGCCCGTGTCCTGTCATGACGCCGCGTTGCAAAAAAATCCGCCATTGCGGCCGAAGTTTGAGCAAGCTCAACAGTTGGACTGACGATTCGCACGACAATTTTTATCACTGTCATGGGTCAACACGAACCTGACAGAAGCAGTATCTACCAGGAGGCAATGACGCAAGCCTTACCACAAGCGTCCTCTGCCACGCCAACAGGGATTCCGCAGCGCCACTACTATTTAACGAGGTGAATACCATGTCGACCAATACCGAATTCTCAGTGTTCGAAGCCCTTGACCTGACACCGATCAAAATGAAACTGATGCACGTCGAATCGGGCGAAGGCTGGTCCGAGCGGCGCGCCAACGCGGTGGAAGCCGAATACCGTCGCTTCCTGTTCCTGATGAAGAAATACCCCGACGACGGCGCGTCGCCGACGGTGGATGTCGACACCTTCTGGCACTACCACATCCTCGACACGATGAAGTACGCGCGCGACTGCGAAACCACTTTCGGCTTCTTCCTGCATCACTACCCCTATGTCGGCATGGGCGCGGGCGCCGATGAAGGCGAACGTGACCGCGCCGGCGAGCGCATGCGTGAAATCTACGAATCCGAATTCGGCGTCGTCATCAAGGACGATGCCGCCTGGTGCGCGGCGCCAGGCAAGCAGGCCGCCCAGGCCAGCGACAGCGCCTGGTGCGCGGCGCCAGGCAAGCAGGCCGCCCAGGCCAGCGATACCGCGTGGTGCGCGGCGCCAAGCAAGCAGGCCGCCCAGGCCAGCGACACCGCGTGGTGCGCGGCGCCAGGCAAGCAGGCCGCCCAGGCCGGCGACACCGCGTGGTGCGCAGCCCCGAGCAAGCAGGCCACCCAGGCCAGCGACACCGCGTGGTGCGCGGCGCCAAGCAAGCAAGCCGCCCAGGCCGGCGACACCGCGTGGTGCGCGGCGCCAAGCAAGCAGGCCGCCCAGGCCAATGACACCGCATGGTGCGCAGCCCCGAGCAAGCAGGCTGCCCAGGCCAGTGACACTGCGTGGTGCGCAGCACCGGGCAAGCAACTCGCCCAGGCTGGCGACACCGCCTGGTGCGCAGCCCCGGGCAAGGCCGCGCAAGCCGCCTGAAATTGAGCCGGTCCCTGCAGCCTGCATGGCGGCCCTCGCCGCCATGCAGGCTGCAGTCTTATCCGGCGTCCGCGGTCGCGGCGACGCTGCCCTCCCTGACCATCAGCGCACGCAATTCGCCGATGCTGAAATCGCTCTCTTCGTGCATACGGATCAGCAAGGTGGCGCCGATCGGCAGCGTAGCGTGACGGATCTTGCTGATCACGGGCGGCGCCACTTCGAGCAGCCGCGACAGGGCGGCATCGTTCTTCAGGCGCAGGCGGGAAATGATGGCGTCGAGGACCCGGTTCGGATCGTACTCGGCGCCGGGTGGAAGGCGGCGGATCGGCATGGCTCTTTCAGTATTTATTATTTATTTGCTATTTGACACGCTATACCGCGAAAAATTAGCTAAAAGAGGCAAACCATCAGTATTTATATGGCAACTTTCGCGGGACGCGAAATTATACAGATAGTCGATAAATAATGCTTACTATTCCATTCCCGCGCCTCATGGGCGCGTCGCCGGTGCCGGCCGAAGGCGCGCCAGCGTCGTCGCGACGTCGGGATGGCGCAGGCGCACCCGCAACTCGCGCTTGAGGCGCGTGTCGTCCAGTTGCCTCGACTCCGACATGAAGGACAGCAGCATCGGCGACACCGCACCTTCCAGGTCGGCGCGCGCCAGGCGCGGCGGGCGGGCCAGGCCGAAGGCGTCGGCCACCGCATCGAAATAATCGGCCATCTTCATGCGCGTGCCGTCCACCGCATGCACCACCCGCCCCGGCCGCCCGCGCCACAGCGCCGCCAGCACGATGCGCGCCAGGTCGTCGGCATGCACGTGGCTGGTGTAGACGTCGTCTTGCGCGCGCAAGGCCGGCGTGCCCTGCTCCAGCCGGCGCAGCGGCAGGCGGTCGTCGGCATAGATGCCCGGCACCCGCAGGATCGACAAGGCCGTGCCGTTGGCCACGGCCCAGGCGCGCAGCACGCGTTCGGCATCCACGCGCCGCCGCGCCCGCGCATTGCGCGGCGCCACCGGCCGCTGTTCGGACACCAACGCGCCGCCGCAATCGCCGTACACGCCGCTCGTGCTCACATAGACCATGCGCGCGACCGCGCCCAGCGCCGCCACCAGGTGGCGCGTGCGCCGATCGTGGTCGCCATCCGCCTGCGGCGGCGCCAGGTGCAGCACCCACGGCGCCAGGTGCCGCAAGCGCTCCAGGCTTGCCGGCCGGTCGAGGTCGGCCACCACCGGCATCGCGCCCAGCGCGCGCAGTTCGGCGCGCCGCTCCGGCTGGCTGGTCAGGGCGAACACCCGGAACCTGGCGGCGAGCAGCGGCAACAGGCGCATGCCGACATCGCCGCAGCCGACGATCAGCAGGCGGGGACGGGCGAAGGCGGGGCGTTCAGGCATGGGATCGAGGGCGGTGGAGGGCGACCGCGGCACTGTAGCATAGGGCCAGGCACGCTGCTGCGCCCTGCCCCGCCCGGCAAAACCGGGGCCGGTGTAGAATAGCGCCCGGCTATAGAAAATCACCATCGGATCAACCACTTGCGCTCGCGCGCCCAACCACCGACTTCGCATGACCTTCCAGATTACCGTCCAGCCCAGCGGCAGCCAGTTCACCTGCGAGGCCGATGAAACCGTCCTCTCCGCGGCGATCCGCGCCGGCATCGGCCTGCCCTATGGCTGCAAGAACGGCGCCTGCGGCTCCTGCAAGGGCAAGGTCGTGGACGGCGCGGTCGAGCACAAGCCGCACCAGCAGCGCGCCCTGTCCGACATCGAGAAGACCGCCGGCATGTCGTTGTTCTGCTGCGCCGTGCCCAGCGCCGACCTGGTGATCGAGGCGCGCGAAGTCGGCGGCAGCTCGGACTACCCGCTGCGCAAGATGCCGACCCGGATCGCCGCCATCCGGCGCGCCGCGCCCGACGTCGCGATCATCAACCTGCAGCTGCCGGCCAACGAGCTGCTGGCCTATCGCGCCGGCCAGTACATCGAATTTTTGCTCAAGGACGGCAAGCGCCGCGCCTACTCGATCGCCAATGCGCCATCGATCGAGGGACCGCTCGAGCTGCATATCCGCCACCTGGCGGGCGGCCTGTTCACCGACCACGTGTTCGGCGCCATGAAGGAGCGCGACATCCTGCGCTTCGAAGGCCCGCTCGGCACGTTCTTCCTGCGCGAAGAGTCGAGCAAGCCGATCGTGCTGCTGGCCTCGGGCACCGGCTTCGCCCCGGTCAAGGCCCTGGTCGAACACCTGATGCACCTGAAGTCCGAACGCCCCGTGCGCCTGTACTGGGGCGGCCGCCGCCCGCAAGACCTGTATATGGACGACTTGTGCCGCGCCTGGGAAACCACGCTGCCCGATTTCACCTATGTGCCGGTGATCTCGGACGCGCTGCCAGAAGATGACTGGACGGGCCGCACCGGCTTCGTGCACGCCGCCGTGATGCAGGACATCATCGACCTCTCGGGCCACCAGGTGTACGCCTGCGGCGCCCCCGTCATGGTCGATTCGGCGCGCCGCGACTACACCGTGCTGTGTGGCCTGCCGGAAGACGAGTTCTTTGCCGATTCGTTCACCACCGAGGCCGACCTGGCATCGAATTGACCGTAGGGTCGGCCGGGGCGCGCAGCCGGGTCCCCCGCCGACGCGTCGATGGTTGGCTGCGAGATCATCCCGCACGATAAAGAAACCGATAACAATCACCGCGTCGGCGGCGTAGCCGCCGACCCTACGCAATGTCTCTTATCTCTCCTTCCGGCCGCCTCGGCGTCCTGCGCAACCGCAATCTCGCCCTCTACCTGGCCGCCCGCTTACTCGCGACCTTCGCGGTCCAGATGCAAAGCGTGGCGATCGGCTGGCAGGTGTACCAGATCACCGGCAGCCTGTTCGACCTCGGCCTGATCGGCCTGGCGCAGTTCGCGCCGTTCCTGCTGTTCATTCTCTGGGCCGGCCACGTGGCCGACCGCTACAACCGGCGCCTGATCGTCATGGCCTGCATGGCGGTCCAGCTGCTGTGCAGCGCGCTCCTGATCGCCTTCACCGCCAGCGGCAGCACGGTGATCTGGCCGGTGTTCGCGATCCTGGTGGTGTTCGGGAGCGCGCGTGCCTTCATGATGCCGGCCTCGCAGGCCGTGCTCAAGAACCTCGTGTCCGACCGCGAATTCAGCCAGGCGGTGGCGCTCGGCTCGTCGACCATGCACGTGGCGATGATCGCGGGGCCGATCGTCGGCGGCCTGCTGTATGTGTTCGGCGCGCAGGTCGTGCACATGACCTCGGCCAGCCTGCTGGCGCTGGCGGTGCTCCTGATGTCGAACACGCGCAGCATCGGGCAGGTCATCAACAAGGCGCCGGTCAGCTGGCATACCTTGCTCGAGGGCCTGCGCTTCGTGCGCTCGCGCCCGATCGTGCTGGGCGCGATCTCGCTGGATTTGTTCGCAGTGCTGTTCGGCGGCGCCACCGCCCTGCTGCCGGCCTATGCGCACGATGTGCTGGGAGCCGGGCCGACCGGCCTCGGTTTCCTGCGCACAGCGCCCGGCGTCGGCGCCGCCCTGTGCTCGATCACGCTGGCGATGTTCCCGATCACGCGCCGGGTCGGCGCCTGGATGTTCGGCGGCGTCGCGCTGTACGGCGTGTGCGTGATCCTGCTCGGCCTGACCGACAGCTTCCCGGTCGCCATCGTCGCCCTGTTCCTGCTGGGCGTGGGCGACATGGTCAGCGTCTACATCCGCCACCTGCTGGTGCAATACGAAACGCCGGACGAGATCCGCGGGCGGGTCAGCGCCGTGAACTCGGTGTTCATCGGCGCCTCGAACGAGCTGGGGGAGTTCGAATCCGGCGTCACCGCCGGCTGGCTGGGCCTGACCCGCGCCATCCTGCTGGGCGGCGTGGCCACGCTGGTGGTCACCGGGCTGTGGGCGGTGCTGTTCCCGGTGCTGTCGAAGATGGACCGCTTCCCGCACCACGACAAGGAGCGCGGGAGCTAAGGCCGGACTTTACGCGACGGCCAGCGCGCGCTGGCTCGATACCGCGGCCGAACCTGCCGCACCGTGGCGGGCCGCGCCGGCCTGGCGCTGGCTGCTCCCCAGGTTGAACACGCTGACCGTTTCGGCCAGGCGCGCCGACTGTTCCTTCAGCGACTGGGCGGCGGCCGCCGCTTCTTCGACCAGGGCCGCATTCTGCTGGGTCACCGCATCCATCTCGCTGACCGCCTGGTTGATCTGCTCGATGCCGTTTTCCTGCTCGTGGCTGGCGGTCGAGATCTCGCCCATGATGTCGGTGACGCGCTTGACGCTCACCACGATCTCGCTCATGGTGCTGCCGGCCTGGCTCACCAGGCGGCTGCCTTCGTCGACCTTGGACACCGAGTCGTCGATCAGGGTCTTGATTTCCTTGGCCGCGCTGGCCGAGCGCTGGGCCAGGTTGCGTACCTCGGACGCCACGACCGCGAATCCTCGGCCCTGTTCGCCGGCGCGCGCCGCTTCGACCGCCGCGTTCAACGCCAGGATGTTGGTCTGGAAGGCGATGCCGTCGATCACCGAGATGATGTCGACGATCTTGCTGGCCGACGCATGGATGGCGCCCATCGTCTCGACCACGTCCGACACCACGGCGCCGCCACGGGTCGCGACGTCGGACGCCGAGCGCGCCAGGCCGTTGGCCTGGCGAGCGTGTTCGGCATTCTGCTTGACGGTCGAGGTCAGTTCTTCCATCGACGAGGCGGTCTCCTCCAGCGAGCTGGCCTGCTGCTCGGTACGCGCCGACAGGTCGAGGTTGCCCGACGCGATCTCGTCCGACGCGGTGGCGATGGTCTCGGTGCCGGTGCGCACCTGGCTCACGATGTCGCGCAGGTTGCTGTTCATTTCTTTCAGGGCGCCCAGCAGCTGGCCGGTCTCGTCGGTCGACGTGACCTCGATATCGCTGCTAAGGTCACCGGCGGCGACGGTGCGCGCGACCTCGACCGCCTGGTTCAGCGGGATGGTGATCGAACGGGTGATGCGCCATGCGACGACGACAGCCGCCAGCAGGGCGACGGCGCCCACGCTGAACATCAGCGTCCGCGCATCGCGATACGCCTCCTGGCCGCGCGCCTGGTCTTCGGCGTTGCGCGTGGTTTGCAGGACGATGATTTCGTCGATCGACATGGTCCAGCCACGCATGGCGGGCACGAACTCAGTGCGCAGGAATTCGCGCCCGGCCTCGATATCGTTCTGGCGCGCCAGCGACTCGGCACGGGCGACCAGCGGCAGCACCTTGGCCGATGCGGCAGCGGTAGCGGCAAGCTGGGCCTTGCCTTCTTCGGTAATGATCGACGCACCCAACACGCCCGCAGCGGCATCGTAGGCTTCGCGCGCCTTGACGATCGCAGCCGATTGCTCCTGCATCAGGGCGTCATCGGAAATGATCGTGATATCGCGCACCGCGATCGAAATGCGGCGCAGGTTATCGCGCATGGTGCCGGCGGCTTCGATACGCGCGTTATTCACTTCGACTACCTTGACCAGCAGGTCGTTCATCGCGCTCAGTTTCTGGACGCCGGTACCCAGGACCACGGCCAGCAGTACCAGCACGAGACCGAAGGCGAGCGCGAGGCGCTGACCGATTTTAAGTTGCATGAAGTTCATCTTGTTTCCCATTTGTTTTTGACAAGCGCCCAGTCGAGTCACCTGACGTAATTGCGCTTTTTTCGTATTTTTCTACCGCTTTGAATCTGGACAAAAGTTAATCCGGGACTGACACGTGCAACAATTCGATAGAATTGAACACATTTTCCAATTTTAGTAGGAGCTCTCCTACAAAGCGAATGAATTCTTGCCATGTGGAAAATCGGCAACATCGATACATTCCCGACATTATCAAAACGATCATTCGAGCGGGCGCGTCGAAAATCGCGATAGGTGTAAGATGAAGCCGTAACGACTACAGGAGCCATCCATGCAGATCAATGTAAATACCGATAACACCATCAACAAGCATCAAGGCCTGGACGAGCACGTGGAAACCGTCGTGCGCTCCTCCATCGGTCGCTTCGGCGATCACGTCAACCGCGTTGACGTGCACTTGAGTAACGAGAACAAAGAGAAAAAAGCGGACGGCGGCAATTCGTGCATGCTCGAAGCACGCCTGACGGGCATCGCGCCGATCGTCATCCACGAGCATGCGAACGACCTGCACCAGGCCATCAACAATGCCGGCGGCAAGCTCGCGCGCGCCCTCGACAGTGCACTGGGCCGCCTGCATGACAAGCAGCGCGCCGCCTCGATCACGCACACCGAGGACCCTACCGCCGACAAGCACCTGACGGATATGTAAGGCGTCTCCGGCAGGCCCGGTCCGGGCCTGCCATCAGCCCGCCCCGTGCGGGCTTCCTTCCAGCATCGCCCTCAATTCGCGCAGATAGCGCAAGCCCGCCAGCGCGCGGCTGCCATACCACGACATCATCTCGCCATCGACCAGCAGCACGGGAATGCCGAGCTGCTTTTCCAGCGCGTCCGCGTGTGCCTCGGTGAAGCGATAGGGTTCCGTCGACAGCAGCACCGCATCGAGCCCGTCCACCAACCTTTCCGACCAGTCGAAACGCGGATAGCGCGCCAATCCCAGGTCGGGCACGCGCCAGCCCAGTTCGGCCAGCATGGCGGCAATATACGTGTCCTTCGACACACCCATCCACGGGTCTTGCCAGATGCAGTACAAGACCGTGCGCGGCGGGCCCGCCGGCATGGCGCGCAGCCGCGCCAGTTCTGCCTCGAAGTCGGCGCACCAGGCCTCGGCCGCCGCCTGCACGCCGAAGATCCCGCCCATCAGCCGCGCCAGCGCCAGGTTGTCGTGCGGGACCAGCGGATGGGTGACCACCACGTGCGGCACGCACTGCGCCAGTGCCTCGTAGGTCGGCTTCTCGTTCTCGTCGATATTGACCACGACGTGGGTCGGCGCCAGCTTGCGGATCTTGTCCAGGTTGACGTCCTTGGTGCCGCCCACCTTGGGAATGCCCGCCACGATCTGTTTCGGATGGATGCAGAAACCGGTGCGGCCGACCAGCTGCGGCGCCAGGCCCAGCGCACACAGCAGCTCGGTGATCGATGGCACCAGCGAGACGATGCGGGCGCCGGGCGCGTACCCGTGCGCCTGGCCCAGGGCGTCGACGAAGGAATTGTCAGAAGAGCTCATACCGCGATTTCACCATTGTTGTTTAAGTTTCGCCGAACACGCAGCGCGCCTGCGATAGGCTATCATTTCGCCGATTAAGACTCATCGTTACGCCCCCTCGAGGACACATTGGAACAGATCGGCACCTTCGGTGCTTCCCGCACGACCATCCGCGACCTGCAGCTGTTTCGCGACGAGACCGACCCCGCCATCGCCGCGCTGGTGGCCGGATGCGCCGTGGTGCGCCTGGCCAGCGGCGAGCGCATCGACGACGGCGGCCAGGCCCGCCTGTACATCGTGCTCGCGGGCCAGCTCGAGATCGCGTCCGACGCCCATGCCGGCGAAGACGCCAGCGAAGGCACCAGCCGCATCCTGCCGGGCGAGAGCGCGGGCGAACAGGCGGTGCTGGACGACGCCGCCAACCTGGCGGCGATGACGGCGCTCGAGGACACCGAATTGCTGGTGATCGAACCCGAGCTGGTATGGACCCTGATCGAGCGCTCCAATGTGCTGGCCCGTAACCTGCTGCGCCTGCTGTCGTTCCGCATCCGCGCCGCCAATGCGCTGCTGCGCCGGCGCCGCAAGCTGGGCGAATTCTACCGCCAGCTGTCGCTCAACGATCCGCTCACGGGACTGTACAACCGCGCCTGGCTCAACGAGATGCTGCCCAAGCTGGCCGCGCGCGCGGCGACCGACGGCAGCCCGCTGTCGCTGGTGATGATCGACCTGGATCACTTCAAGCGCTTCAATGACACCCACGGCCACATGGCCGGCGACGCCGCGCTGGCCGCCGCCGCCGGCGTGATCCGCGGCGCGCTGCGCCCGTCCGATTTCGCGGTGCGCTATGGCGGCGAGGAAATGCTGGCCGTGCTGCCCGACACCCCGCCCGAGCTGGCGGCGATGGTGGCCGAGCGCCTGTGCCGGCGCCTGCGCCTGGCCGTCGTGTTCCCCGACATGCGCCTGCCGCTGCCGCACCTGACCGGCTCGTTCGGCGTGGCCAGCCTGATGGCGGGCGACGACGAGCGCAGCCTGATGGCGGCAGCCGATGCCGCGCTGTACCGGGCCAAGGAAGCCGGGCGGGATCGCGTCTGCGCCTGAAGTCTTGCCGCTCATGCGTACTGCTGACCGTGACTGATCCGCGCGGATGTGCCACCATGCTGGTTGACGCTGTGATTGCAGCCCACACAAGAACAACACATGAGCACGCATACCTTCCTCTGGCACGACTATGAAACCTTCGGCGCCGTCCCGCGCCGCGACCGCCCGGCCCAGTTCGCCGCGATCCGCACCGACGCCGACCTCAACGAGATCGGCGAGCCGATCATGCTGTACTGCCAGCCGGCCAACGACTTCTTGCCCGACCCGCAATCCTGCCTGATCACCGGCATCACGCCGCAGCACTGCCTCGAGCACGGCGTGCCCGAGCACGAGTTCGCGCGCCAGATCGAGGCCGCCTTCAGCGAGCCGGGCACGATCGGGGTCGGCTACAACACGATCCGCTTCGACGATGAAGTCACCCGCTTCCTGTTCTGGCGCAACCTGATCGACCCGTATGCGCGCGAATGGCAGCACAACTGCGGCCGCTGGGACCTGCTCGACGTGGTGCGCATGGTATACGCGCTGCGCCCGGAAGGCATCGAATGGCCGACCCGCGAAGACGGCAAGCCGAGCTTCAAGCTGGAACACCTGAGCGCGGCCAACGGCCTGGCGCACGAGGCGGCCCACGATGCGCTGTCCGACGTGCGCGCCACGATCGCGCTGGCGCGCCTGATCCGCGCCAAGCAGCCGCGCCTGTTCGACTTCTGCCTCGAACTGCGCCGCAAGGACCGGGTCGCGACCGAGATCGGCCTGCACCTGGAGCCAAGCCAGCGCCAGCCCTTCCTGCATGTGTCGGGCATGTTCCCGGTCGAATACGGCTGCCTGGGCCTGGTGTATCCGCTGGCCCAGCACCCGACCAACAAGAACGAGATCCTGGTCTGGGATTGCCGCCATGACCCGTCCGAACTGTTCGCGCTCGACGCCGACACCATCCGCACCCGCATGTTTACCCGCATCGGCGACTTGCCCGAGGGCGTGACGCGGCTGCCGATCAAGAGCGTGCACCTGAACAAATCGCCGATGCTGGTCGGGAACCTCAAGACCCTGCGGCCCGAGCTGGCCACGCGCTGGGACATCGACCTGGAACGGGGCCGCGCGCACGCGGCGCTGGCGGCCGCCGGGCCCGACATGAAAGCGATCTGGGCCCGGGTGCTGGACAAACCCGGTACCGGCGAAGCGGTGGACGTGGACGAAGACCTGTACGGCGGCTTCGTCAGCCGCGACGACCGCCGCCAGCTGGAATCGCTGCGCATGCAGAAACCCGAGGCATTGGCGCGGCGCGTGAGCTTCGAGGACGAGCGGCTCAATGAGCTGCTGTTGCGCTACCGCGCGCGCAACTTCCCGCATACCTTGTCCGAAGATGAGATGCAGCTGTGGGAGGCGCACCGGGCGGCGCGGTTGTTCGAAGGCGCGCATGGGGCGCGCACGGTGGACCAGTTGTTTACCGAGATCGATGCGCTGTCAGAGACAGCGGACGAACGCGCCGAAGAGATTCTTGGGGCCTTGTACGATTACGCCGAATCGATCGCGCCCGACCGGCATTGAACCTGCTTACACCTGGCGGTGGATGTTAATTGCGTCACGCGTCTCACGCGCCACGC
This sequence comes from Massilia sp. HP4, assembly GCF_005222695.1. Lineage (GTDB taxonomy): Bacteria > Pseudomonadota > Gammaproteobacteria > Burkholderiales > Burkholderiaceae_D > Telluria. Next base: position 86,572 of record NZ_STGG01000051.1, read on the forward strand.
GCCGCGCTGCCGCCGCGAAATCCTCACCATCCTGCGGCGTCGCATACAGGATCGCGCGCGACGAATTGATCATCATGCCGCCGCCATTGGCCGTGCGGCCGGCCTTGACGGTCGCCTCGACATCGCCGCCCTGGGCGCCGACGCCTGGAATCAGCAAGGGCATATCGCCCACCAGCTTGCGCACCTGCGCGATCTCGTCCGGGAAAGTCGCGCCCACCACCAGCGCGCACTGGCCGTTGCGGTTCCATTTTTCGGCGACCAGCTGGGCCACGTGCTGGTACAGCGGGCGCCCCGCCACGTCCAGGAACTGCAGGTCGGAGCCGCCCGCATTCGAGGTGCGGCACAGCACGATCACGCCACGGTCCGGCCACTCCATATACGGCTCGACCGAATCGAACCCCATATACGGGCTGACGGTCACCGCGTCGGCGCCATAGCGCTCGTAGGCTTCGCGCGCATACTGGTGGGCGGTGGCGCCGATGTCGCCGCGCTTGGCATCCAGCACCAGCGGAATGTGCGGGTAGGTCTCGCGCAGGTAGCGGCAGATTTCCTCGAGCTGGTTTTCCGCGCCGAGCGCCGCGAAATAGGCGATCTGCGGCTTGAAGGCGCAGGCCAGGTCGGCGGTCGCGTCGATGATGGCCTTGCAGAACTGGACGATGGCGTCCGGCTGGCCCTGCAAATGGGCCGGCAAGCGCGCCATGTCCGGGTCGAGGCCTACGCATAGCAGCGAATCGTTACGGGTCCATGCGGCGGAAAGTTTGTTGATGAAATTCACCTCTAGCCCCTTGTATCTTTGTAATTGCAAACCCATTATTGTACCCGCCGGCGGGTTGAAGCCGGTAGTTGGCCCCGATCTGGAGCCGATCCGGGACGCCAAACGCCCCGTGTTTCAGGTATATTTTGATCATTCGACAACTTGTACAGACAAACATCATCATGACCAACTCCCGACTCCTTCGCTTGACCCGTTTCGTTGGCGGCGCCGTGCTGGCCGGCGCACTGCTGTCCGGCTGCGGCTACAACGACTTCCAGACCAAGGACGAGGCCACCAAGGCCGCATGGAGCGAAGTGGTGAACCAGTACCAGCGCCGCGCCGACCTGATCCCCAACCTGGTCAATACCGTCAAGGGCTATGCCTCGCATGAGAGCGCAACGCTCGAAGCGGTGACCCGCGCCCGCGCCCAGGCCACCAGTTTCCAGATCACGCCCGAGGTGCTGAACAACCCCGAGGCCTTCCAGAAATTCCAACAGGTGCAGGGCGAGCTGTCGGGCGCCCTGTCGCGCCTGATGATGGTCTCCGAAAAATACCCCGACCTGAAGGCCGACACGAGTTTTCGCGACCTGCAGTCGCAGCTCGAAGGCACGGAAAACCGCATCACGGTGGCGCGCCAGCGCTATATCGCCTCGGTCCAGGATTACAACGTGACCGTACGTCAGTTCCCCAAGAACCTGACCGCGATGGTGTTCGGGTATGACACCAAGCCCTCGTTCACCGTCGAGAACGAGAAAGCCATTTCGACCGCGCCAACGGTCGACTTCGGCAAGTAAGCCGGATGGCAGCGCTCTCGCGTTTCCTCTGCATCCTGCTGCTCGCGCTGGTTGCCGGTGCGCCGGCCTTCGCGCAGTTGCAGCCGGTGCCGAAGTTGGCCACCCGCGTCACCGACCAGGCGGGCATGCTGGACGCGGCCCAGCGCCAGCGCCTCGAGGCGGTGCTGGCCGACTACGAAGCCAAGACCGGCAGCCAGATCGCCGTGCTGCTGGTAAAGTCGACCGAGCCCGAGGCCATCGAGCAGTACAGCATCCGCGTCACCGATGCCTGGCAGCTCGGCCGCAAGGGCGTCGACGACGGCGTGCTGCTCGTGGTCGCGCGCGATAACCCCAGTGCGTTGCGGCGCCTGCGCATCGAGGCCGGCCGCGGCGTGCAGGGAGTACTGACCGACGCCCAATCCAAGCGCATCCTGCAGGACGTGATCGCGCCGCACTTCAGGCAAGAGCACTATTACGAAGGCCTGGTCGCCGGCGTCGGCGCCATCGCCACCCTGCTCAACCAGGAAGCCTTCCCTGCCCCGCCGCCGGCGCAGCAGCAGCGCCAGGCGGCAGCCGACGGCGGCGGTTTCCCGCTGTGGGCGATCTTCCTCGTCATCATCGGCGCCTCGATGCTGCGCTCGATGTTCCGGCCGCGCGGGCGCACGATCGGCACCCGTCGCGGGCAGTCGCACTGGGGCAGCGCCACCACCGGCTTCGTCCTCGGCAACATCATCGGCAATATGAGCCGTGGCGGCGGCGGCGGTTTCGGTAGTGGCGGCGGCGGATTCGGCGGCGGCGGCTTTTCGGGCGGCGGCGGCAGCTTCGACGGCGGCGGCGCCTCGGGAGACTGGTAATGGGATCGATGACACACAAGCTGCGCCGCGCCTGGCGCCACTGGAAGAGCAGCGCCAGCGAGGCGAAGCAGGCCTTCCCCGACACCACCCTGGACGCGATCGCCGAGGCGATCGACCTGGGCGAGCGCACCCACCGCGGCGAGGTACGCCTGATCGTCGAAAAGGCCCTGCCCCTCGAGGCAGCCTGGGAAGGCGTCACCAACCGCCAGCGCGCGATCGCCCTGTTCGCCGACTACGGCGTGTGGGACACCGAAGACAATTGCGGGGTGCTGATCTACGTCAACCTGGCCGAGCACAAGATCGACATCGTGGCCGACCGCGGCATCGACCGCAAGATCGACGCCGCCACCTGGCAGGCGGTGTGCCGCACCATGTCCGAGGGCTTCAGGCAGGGGCGCTTCCACGACGCCACGCTGGCCGCCGTCGGGCAGGTCAACGAGCTGCTGCGCCAGCACTTCCCGTCCAGCGGCGAGCGGCCCAACGAGCTGCCAGACCAGCCGCTCATGCTGTAGTCGTCCCGTCCTGGCCATCGAGCCATTCGCGCGCCAGGGCATCGACTTCGGCGATTTCGGCCTTCATGCGCGCCGCCTTGCGGCTGGCCCACACCAGGCCGCCGGCCAGCATCAGGACCACGAAGACGACGCCCCAGGTGGCCGCCCACTCGCTGCGGGCATTGACCGCCACGAAAAATGGCGCCGGCAGCATGGGGATGGTCGACCAGCGCGTCCATTTCACCAAGCGCAGGCTGAGCCGGGCGCGCTGGCGCCGCAGCTGCAACCAGTCGCGCAGGCTTGCTCCTTGCGGCTCGCGCAAGGCTGCAACGCGGGTCCAGGTGAAGCCGATCATCACCACCACCATGAACAGCAGGAAGTACACCCACCACAGCAACATGGCGCCGCTGGCCGTGGCCCGCGACCAGTCGCGGGCCAGCAGCGCCAGGCCCACCAGCGCCAGCGCCCACTCGCCGGCGATCGTCCATACGATCAGCCATCGCTCGCGCCGCGCGCGCGCGATCATCGCCGTCACGTCCGGCAGCGGCGCGGCGGCCGAAGGAGACGCCGATGCGTCGCCGCCCCAGGCGTCCTGCAGCTTCGCCCATTCATCCGCATCGTCCATCATTCCTCCAGCCTTTCCTTGAGCGCGGCCTTGGCGCGATTCAGGCGCACGCCGACATTATTGACCGAGATGCCGAGCAGTTCCGCGATCTCTTCATAGCGCATCCCTTCCAGCGCCAGCAGCACCAGCTGGCGTTGCCCGACCGGGAGCTGGCGCAGCGCCGCCAGCAGCCGTTGCTGCTGCTGGTTCAGGCGCGCCAGGGTTTCCGGCCCCGGTTGGTCGTCGGCCCACTCGTCATCGAGTTCCTCGTGCTGCGGCTGCGCCACCGCGCGCATCACGTGGCTGGCGCAGCGCCGGTGGGCGACACCGATCACATAGGTCTTGAGGCTGGCTTCGCCGCGAAACGCCGGCAAGGCCTGCCACACGGCGAGCATGATGTCCTGCACCAGGTCTTCGCGCGCATGGCGATTGCGCTCGAAGCTGGCGGCAAAGCGCACCAGCATGCCGCCATGCTCGGCCATCAGACGCTTGAATGCGCGCTTGATCTCGATATCGTGCGATCCGGCCATCACAATCCGAACACGAAGCGTTCGCTGCCCAGGCGCCGGCTGCCGAAGGCGATCAACAGCGCGGCGCCGCCCAGGCAACCGGCGACCGACAAGGCCAGCAACTGGGGCGCCACGGCCTGGCCGGCGAGCAGCGCGCCCAGGTGGGCGTGCTGGCTGAACATCGGCAGCAGGTGGGAGGCGGTCGGCGAGCCGGTCCCGAGCTCGTGCATCATCAGCGCCATCGGCGCCATTTGCAGCAGGTTCAGGTAGATCTGGCCCTCCTTGTGGGTGCGGGCATGCAGCGCCACCACGCATTGCAGGGCGCCCACCAGCAGCGCCAGCGGCAGCAGGATGAGCAGCATCTGCGCCAGCAGCGCGGCGTCGGGCGCGAAAGCCACACCCACTTCGTGCAGCGGCAGCCGTTCGAGCGCCTTCACCGACAGCAGCAGCGCCGCGGCGCAACTGACGTAGCCGAACAGCGAGGCGGTCAGCCATTTGCCGATGAACAGCGTGCCGGGCGCCACCGGCTGCGCCAGCAAGGCCTCGAGCGAGCGCCGTTCGCGTTCGCCGCCGGTCGCGTCCAGCGCCACGTGCGAACCGCCGACGACCAGGCCGAGCAACCAGAACAGCGGCAAGGCGCCCAGCACCAGTGCCGCCCGTCCGCCCTGGCCGCCCATGTCGCGCAGCTGCAGGTGCAAGGCATTGGCATGGCCGGGCGTCACGCCCGCGCCCAGCAGGCGCTGGCCGGACAGCTGCGCGCCGTAGCCGGCCACCAGCGCCTGCACGCGCTGGGCCTGGCGCCGTGCATCGTCGTCGGACATGTCGGCCCACAGGGCCAGCGTGGCCTCGCGTCCCTGCGCCAGCTGGCGCGGCGCCTGGGCCGGCACTTCCAGCACCACGGCGCCGGGCGTCGCCGCGAGCAGCTCCCCGGGCTTGCCGCTGCTCGCTTGCAGCGTGACGCCAGCCGCTTCCAGGTGCCGCACCAGCCCCGGCGCATGCGCCGCGCCTACCAGCTGCAGTGGCCGCACGCCGGCGTCAAGCTCGGATGCGATCATCGCCTTGAGCACGGCCGCCAGCACGAAGGGGCCGAGCAGCGCGAACAGCAGGCCGGCCATCATCGAGCGGCGGTCGCGCAGCGCATCCGTCACTTCTTTCGATATCACGATCCACAGATTCCCGGCGAATTTTTCAAGTCTCATGCTGCTATCCCCTCATCGCTGCCGATCACGTCGACGAATGCCTGTTCCAGGCTGCTCCCACCCGTTTGCGCCAGCAAGGCCGGCGTGGTGCCGGCAAAGCGCACCCGGCCCGCCGCCAGCACCACCACCTGGTCGCACAACTGGGCCGCCTCCTGCATCACATGGGTAGACAGCAGTACCGCCGCGCCGCGTGCGCGTGCCCTGGCCAGGGCCTCGCGCACGGCGCGGGTGCTCATCACATCCAGCCCGCGGGTGGGCTCGTCGAGCACCAGCACGGCAGGATCATGCAGCAATGCGCGCGCCAGCGCCACCTTGATGCGCTGGCCGGCCGAAAAACCCTTGGCCGGGCGTCCGGCCTCGGCCTCCAGCCCCACCTCGCCGATCACGCGCTCGATGGCGCGCTCCAGCATCGCGCCGCGCATGCCGTGCAGGCGGCCGAAGTAGCGCAGGTGGTCGCGCGGCGTGAGCCGCTCGTAGAGCCCGAATTCGTCGGTGACGATGCCGAGCCGGCGCCGTGCGGCGAGCGGTGCGCGCGCCACGTCGATGCCGTCGATGGCGACCGCGCCGCTGTCCGGCGCCAGCAGGCCATACAGTATCCGCAGGCAGGTCGACTTGCCGGCGCCGTTGGGGCCCAGCAGCGCGGTAATCGTGCCGGGCCTGGCGGTGAAGCTGACCTGGTCCAGGGCTTGCAAGGCCTTGAAGCGCTTGCTGATATTGTTCACGACGATCATGGTGCGCTCCTTACAGGGTGGGTTGGCCGTTGGCCAGCACGAATGGGGGACGGCGGATGGCCGCCAGGCAGGCGCCATCGACGGCAGCCGGGTCGGCATGCTCGAGGAAGGCGGCGATCAGGCGCGGCGCGCAGCCGGCGTGGCTGACGATATGGCCGGCGCCCGCGGCCACCAGTACCCGGCTGCGGCGCAGGGACTGAGCGGCCAGCTGCGCGTTCTCGGGCGGCGTGACCGGATCGAGGCCGCCCGCCAGCAGCAGGGTCGGCGCGTCGGACACCACGGCGCGCACCAGGCCGACATCCGGGGCCGCGGCCGGCCATACGGCACACCAGTCGCGCCAGTTCCTGGCATAGGCGTCGCCGAAACGGCTGCCGGCGCCGTCCCGCTTCATGGCCGCGGCCTCGATGAACGGCGCTTCCTCGGCGCACAGCACGGATAGCGTCTGGCCGAAGGTCATCCCTTCCATGCTCCAGCCGGCCAGGGCGTCGTACAGGCCGAGCAGGGGCTGCGACCGGCCGTTGGCGGCGGCGTGGATCGCGAACGGCAGCACGCTGGCATGCTGGCCGGTATACATGGCGCCGCGCAGCAGCTGCGCCACCGACTCGCCCCGGTGCGGGCCGACGGCCGGCAGCGCCAGCACGGCATCGAGTTCGCGCGCCAGGTTCGGGAATGCCCCGGCGCAGCCGCGGTCGGCGGCGCAGTCGGCCAGCAGGCGCTCGAGCGCGGCCTGGCTGTGGCGCGACGAGAGCAGGATGCGGGCGTTGGTCGGCGCCACCGAATCGAGCACCATGCTGCGCACGCTGTCCGGATATTGGCGCGCATACATCAGGGCGGTGCGGGTGCCATAGGAGCCGCCCCACAGGCTGAACCGGCGATAGCCGAGCGCGCGCCGCACGTCCTCGAAATCGGCCAGCGCGGCCCCGGTATGGTAGTGGCGCGGGTCGCCGTCGAGCTCCGCCAGGCAGGCGCGCAGGCTGGCCAGCGCGGCTGCGTTGTCGCCCTGCGCGATGGCTTGTTCCGGCAGCGCGCAGCGCAGCGGCGCCGAGCGGCCGGTGCCGCGCTGGTCGACCAGCAGGATGTCGCGGCGCTTCCTCGCCTCGCGGAAGGCGCTGCCCAAGAGCGGGCCGAAGTCCATCGCGGCCTGGCCGGGGCCGCCGGCCAGCACCAGCAGCGGGTCCGGCGCGGCCGGCCTGGCGGTGGCCTTGATGCGGGCGTAGTGAATCGTGATGCGGCGGCCATCCGGCCTGGCGCGGTCTTCCGGCACCGAGAGCGTGCCGCACTCGACGCGCTCGGAAAAATTGGGCAGGTGGCAGGGTTCCAGCGCGGCGGCCAGGCTGGAATACAGCAAGGTTGCCAGGAACAAGGTCCAGGCGAAGGCGAGGTTCTTGCGGGTCATCTTTATTCTCGTTTGAATGGCGATGACGGTTTAGTACCTGCCTGCAGGAAAAACTTACACCGGATGCGAGATTATTCACAGTGGTTAGAATGGCGGTCTTTGCCCACCCACGAAAACCCGCCATGAAACTCAAGCAGAAGATAGCCATCGTCACCGGGGCCAACCAGGGCATCGGCCTGGCCTGCGCCCAGCGCCTGGTGCGCGAAGGCGCGCGCGTGATGCTCGTCGACGTCAAGCCCGAAGGCGAGCAGGCCGCCGCCAGCCTGGGCGAGGCCGCCAGTTTCTTCCGCGCCGACGTCGGCATCAAGCAAGAGGTCGATGCCATGATCGCGACCACCCTCGACGCCTTCGGCCGCATCGACATCCTCGTCAACAATGCTGGCGTCACCCACGCGGCCGATTTCCTCGACCTGGAAGAAGACGACTTCGACCGCGTGTTGCGCATCAACCTGAAATCGATGTTCCTGTGCAGCCAGGCGGCGGCGCGCGAGATGGTGAAACGCGGCGACGGAGGCTGCATCATCAATATGTCGAGCGTCAACGCCGAGCTGACCATCCCGAACCAGGTGCCATACGTGGTGTCTAAAGGCGGCGTCAACCAGCTGACCCGGGTGGCCTCGATCGCCCTGGCCCAGTACGGCATCCGCGTCAATGCGATCGGTCCGGGCACGATCCTGACCGAACTGGCCAGGCAGGCCGTGCTCGGCAGCCCGGAAGCGCGCCACACGATCCTGTCGCGTACGCCGCTGGGCCGCTGCGGCAAACCCGAAGAAGTCGCATCGATCGCCGCCTTCCTGGCAAGCGACGACGCCTCGTACATGACCGGCCAGACGCTGTACGCCGACGGCGGCCGCATGGCGCTGAACTACACGGTGCCGGTACGCGAATGAGGGGGGCTGTCGCGTTTCAGAGAGATATTGCTTTAGCGTATGTCTGGTATCTGAACTCGCAATTGGACGCTATTGAACGCAACCCCGATAATTACACCTGTCTCCACTATTCTCCTCCAAGAAAATAGTTTTAAGCCCGCGAAAGAGCGGGCTTTTTTTTTGTCCGGAACGGATGTGGACATACAAGATACGTATTACTACGTACGGATAATCGGAATCCTGGGCGATATTGCCATTGCCCGTCTTGTCATCAAACCTTTGCGCTTGGTCACGGCGTCGTAACAAACACTGCCTATACTAAAAATCACCTGCCATACATCGCAACCGATATGCCTGATGGCAGCAGGTGTGCGGCGCCCAGGGCGCTACACACCAACCGATTTGTCGCATCTCTTGGCCCGATCTTGGGTTGTGCCCGCCACTGGCGGGCATTTTTTTCTGCCCTGCCACAACTTATGACCAAAAAAATTGTCACAGCGCTTGAAGCTGTCGTCGATTTGGTTATCATGAAGTTCGCGCTTCCGATTCGGTCCGCCTTTCGGAAGACCAACGTACAACGAAACGTCCAAGGGAGCCCGTCCTATGAACCTACGTGTACCAGCCACTGCAGCGCCCGACACTTGCCGCCGGCATCATGAAGATGGCAACCTCGTCCTCAGCGAACTGAACCCGCGCACCGTCGTCGACAGTCCCGACAACGACAGCACGCCGCTCAACCTGCTTACCTTCGGCAGCGTCCGCGAAGTCTGCCCCAAGTGCCAGCAAACCCACCTCAAGCTGGTCCTGCGACAGGGAAGCGTGCGCATGGCCCACCTGTTCTGCGCCGATTGCGCGAGCTGCTTCGACGCCCACTACGCAGACGGCGCGCCGGCCCTGACGATCTGAAATGCTGCCCCCGGCAGGTTCTGCCACTATCGGCGTGCGGGCAATGTGCCGCGCGGCGTGGTATGGTTGACGCTTCCCGCGTCTCCTTCCACGTTTGCCTCGATGCCCGCCCTGTCGTTCCTGCTCCAGCCCACCATCAACGTCCGCCGCGCCCTGCATGCCCTTGCCCTGCTCGGGCTGGTGGCCATCCTGGTAGCCGGTTCGATCCCCGGTGCGCGCGCCGGGGTCGGCGCCTATGCGTCCGGAGTAGTGCTGCACGGCATGACCTACGCCTTCCTGGCCGCGCTATGGTTCCTGGGCGCGACCGGCACGCCGTTGCAGCGCGCCCTGAAGGCGATGCTCGCCATCGCGCTGATGGGCGCCGTGGACGAATGGGTGCAGAGCTTCTTTCCCTACCGCTCGGGCGACGTGCGCGACTGGCTGGTCGACGTCATGGCCGCCACCTTCGCCTCCACCGTGCTGGCGGTACTGGCCACGCTCGCGCCGGCGCCGCAGCCGGCAACGCCGGCGCGTCCGCGCTGACCATCATCCCCTGTTCGGGTTCCGCAAAGAACCCCGTCGCTTGATCCGACCCGCCCTCAAAGGAAGTCAGTTGGAACGCTGGCGCACTTCCCGCCTCTTATCCTCGTGGCGCGCGGCATCGTCACATCCCCACCAATCATCGGATACGAGGAGTTGATCATGAAGCAATCACACCAGAGCGTGGCCATGGCGGGCCTGCTGGCGGTCGCGCTGGCCATTTCCGGGTGCGCCTCCATGCGTGGAGGAGAGTCGTCCAAGGGTGCGAGCGGCGCGAGCGGCAGTACCGGATCGAGCGACCATGGCGCGGGCGCCAGCGGCAGCTCGGGCAGCTCGGGCACCACCACCGAAAGCATCCAGGACGGCGCGGGCGTCTCGGGCAGCTCCGATACTTCGGGCAGCTCGGGCAGCTCCGGCGCCTCGGGCAGCAGCGGCTCGGGCACGTCCAGCATGCAGGACGACCGTGGCGGCAGCGCCTCGGCCGCAGGCGGCGCCGCGGCCAGTGCGGCGCCCAACAGCACCGTGCTGGCCATCGAGATCCTTCCCGGCGCGGTCGGCATTACCGAAGGCGATTCCTCGATGGGCAGCAGCGGCTTGGCCGGCGCCACCGGCAGTTCCGGCGGCGGCGGCCAGTCCTACCGCGTCACGGTGCGCATGGACGACGGCAGCACGCAAGTCGTCACCCACAACACCACACCCGACTTCCGCAGCGGCGACCGCATCAATGTGACGAGCGGCGGCATCCAGCGTTAGCCGGGCCGCGCTGCGGGGTGGACGGCCGGTCCACCCTCACAAGAAAACAAGGCCGCGACCGGGTTCAGGGCGTGCCCGGATCCTTGCCCTCTTCCACCTCGCGGTGAAACATCGGGATGTTTCGCGTCGCGTTGCTGATGACTTCCAGCGGCAGCTTGGGCGTCCGGTCGGCGTTCAGCAAGCCATTGGCTTCCTGGAAGGTGTCGGCGAACTGCGTGTAGCAAAAGCCGCTGAACATGAAGGTTTCATTGACCACCTGCAGCAGGCGCCGGTATTGCTTGAGATAGCTCTCGGCCGTGTGTGCGCGGCTATAGCCCCAGGTGCTCTCGTCCGGGTTCGGCGTCTGCTTCGGATCGTAGGCGATACCGCCGAATTCCGTCAGCACGATCGGCTGGCCGCGGTGCGGGAACCCATCCAGGGTCAGGATGCGCCCACCGGGACGCCGCTGGTCGAACAGCGTGCGCACCGGATCGGTCACGGCGTAGCGCGCCAGGATCTTTTCCGGGTCGCTGTCGTAGTCGTGGATGCCCAGGATATCAGTGGCCGACGCTTCCCAGCCATCGTTGCCGATCACCGGGCGGGTCGAGTCGAGCGTGCGCGTCAGGTGGTACAGCGCCTCCACCGCATTGCGATGGGCCTGGGTCAAGGTCAGGTTGGGCACGCCCCACGACTCATTGAAGGCCACCCACACGATGATGCAGGGGTGGCTGTAGTCACGTTCGATCGCCTCGGTCCATTCCTTGACCATGCGCGTGATCGCGCGCGGGCTGAAGCGGTAGGCCGACGGCATTTCTTCCCACACCAGCAGGCCCAGCTTGTCGGCCCAGTATAAAAAGCGCGGATCCTCGATCTTCTGGTGCTTGCGCACGCCGTTGAAGCCCATGAGTTTGGCCAGTTCGACGTCGCGCTTCAGGTGCTGGTCGGACGGCGCCGTCATGAACGACTCGGGCCAGTAGCCCTGGTCGAGCACCAGCCGCAGCTGGTAGGGACGACCATTGAGCATGAAGCGGTCGCGGTTGATCGACACCGAGCGCAGCGCCGTGTACGAGCGGATGCGGTCCAGCACCACGTCGCCGCAGCGCAGGGTCACTTCGGCATCGAGCAGGGTCGGCCGTTCGGGGCTCCACAGGATCTCGTTGCGCGAATCGTCGATGCCGGGGTCGGACAGCGCGATCTTGCGGTTGGCCTCGCCCGCCAGCAGCTTGTAGTAGTCGTCCGCCAGCAACTGGTCGCCGTGCCAGATCTTGACCTCGACAAACAGCTCTTGCTGGATGTCGCCGGCGGCGAACACCTCGCAGCCGATCTCGTAGGTCTCGAACACCGGGGTCCAGCGCAGTTTCTGGATATAGGTCGGCGCCACCTGCTCGACCCAGACGGTCTGCCAGATCCCGGTGGTGCGCGGATACCAAATCGAGTGCGCGTCGAGCAGCCAGTCCTGCTTGCCGCGCGGCTTGGCCAGGTCGGCCGGATCGTCCTCGACCCACACCGTCACCGTCTGCTTGCCGTCGGCCCGCATGGCGCAAGTGATGTCGGCCGCGAACGGCGTATGGCCTCCTTCGTGCTCGGCCACCAGCTGGCCATTGACCCACACCTTCGCGCTGTAGTCGACCGCGCCGAAGTGCAGTATCGTGCGACCGTCATTGGGCGCCAACTCGAAGTCGCGCTCGTACCAGACCACGCGGTGGAAACCCGTGTCCTGGATGCCGCTCATCTCGGTCTCGGGAGCGAACGGCACTGTGATCTCGTGCGTCCATTCCTTGACGTCGGACGGCATGAAATAACGGCCCTCGTCGTCGAAGCAGAACCGCCACTTGCCGTTCAGGTTCTGCCACTGGTCGCGCACCAGCTGTGGACGGGGATATTCAAACTGGTTCATCGTTGTCCTTTCTGTCAGTCGGCACCGGCACCAGGATCCGGCCTTGGCGTCCATCCGCTTTGTGATAGGCCGCCAGCGCGGTGGCGGCGGCTTGCTGCGCCTGGCCCTTGCGGCACAGCGCCACGCAGGCGCCGCCGAAGCCGGCGCCGGTCAGGCGCGCACCGAGCACGCCGGGTGCGGCGCGTAGCGCCTCGCACAGGGCGTCCAGCTCGGGAATCGATACCTCGTAATCGTCGCGCAGGCTCAAGTGCGAGGCGTTCATCAGTTCGCCGAAACGTTCGGCGCCCACGCCGTCGGCGGCTTCGAGCACGCGCAGGTTCTCTTGCACCACATGGCGCGCCCGTTCGCGCAGCGGCGACGGCAGGCTCTCGACCGAGGCCGGATCGGCGACATCGCGCAGCGCCTGCACGCCGAGCTTCTTCGCGCCCTCCTCGCATTCGGCGCGGCGCTCGTTGTACTTGCTGGCGGCGAGCTTGCGGGCCACGCCCGAGTCGACCACGATCAGCTCGGTGTCGGGCGGCAGCGGCACCAGGCGGTGTTCCAGCGAGCGCGCATCGATGAACAGCATATTGCTTTCGTCGGCCAGGCTGGACGCCATCTGGTCCATGATCCCGCAGTTCACCCGCGCGTATTCGATCTCGGCGCGCTGGGCGATGCGGGCCAGCTTGACGTCGTCCAGCTCGAACCCCAGCAGCGCGCGCATGGCGCGCAGGGTCGCCACCTCGAGCGCGGCCGATGAAGACAGGCCCGAGCCGACCGGCAGGTCGGTCTCGACATACACGCGCAGCGGCGGCACCTCGATGCCTTCCGCCTGCACCAGCCGGATGCAGCCCTCGATATAGCTGCCGAAGCCCTGCGGCGCGCTGCCGTCCCGGACGAAGGTCACGGTGGCGTCGAGGTTCGGCGAATAGAAGTGGAAATGATCGTCGCCGCTGCGGCTCATCGCGACCATGGTGCGCTGGGGCGTGGCCACCGGCAGCATGAAGCCGTCGTTGTAGTCGGTGTGCTCGCCCAGCAGGTTGACCCGGCCCGGGGCCGAGGCATTCACCTCGGGCGCCCCGCCAAAGAAGGTGTCGGTAGTCACGGTCATGCCTGCGCCTCCAGCCAGAGCGGCCGCTTGCGGCCATGGACGTCGAGCGCCGGCCAGCCGGCGTCAACCGTCAGGTTCTCGAGCCCCTGTGGGCCGAGCAAAAAGGTGTCTTCGATCTTCATGCCGCCATAGCTCGGGTTGAAGGCGAAGGCCATGCCTTCCTCGAGCAGGGTTGCGGTGCTGGCGGTGGCCAGGATCTCGCGCGCCAGGTAGCCGGTGATGCCGCCCTGGTGATGCTCGCGGATCGCGCCTTCGACGTCGGCGTGGTGGTAGGCCTGGACCAGCGCGTGGTACACGCTCGACAGCGATTTGCCGGGCGCCACGGCGGCCAGGCCCGTGGCCTCGACGTCCATCAGCGCGCGCTGCGCTTCCGGCGCCGAACCCGCACCGCCGAAGCTCACGAAGCGCGTCAGGTTCGCATACAGCCCGTGGCGGCGCGCGCAGAACACCAGCATGGCGCGCTCGCCGATCGGCTCATGCGACGGCGTCGCATGGCGGTACAGGGGCAGGCGCCTCGCGCCGGCCGCCAGCACCAGGGCCGGGTGGATGCCGCGCCGCCACAACGCCTCGGCGCCGGCGCCGGCCAGTTGCTGCTCGGTCCAGTCCGGCCGCGCGTGGTGCAGCACCTCGGTCATCGCCTCGGCCGCCTCGCGGCCCAGCAGCCGATAGCGCGCCTGCTCGGCGTCGCCCAGCACCAGTTTTCGTTGGCGCAGCGCCAGCGGCAAGGGCTGCTCGCTGCCCACGGGACGGTCCGACAGCACCGCGCCGCCCTGGGCCGCATTGGCCACATAACGCTCGCGCAGCTCCGGCTCGGCCCACGGTTCGATATGGAAGGTGAAGCCGTCCGGGATTTCCTCGGCGCGCAGGCGCTCGCCCTCGATCTCGTCGGTCAGCACGCAGGCTTCATGCTGGGTCACCAGCACCTCGGCGATGCCGACGTCGGTCGTCTGCAGCACCGCGCTCGAGCCGCCGGCCGTGACCCAGGCAAACCAGTCGGTGCCGCGCAGGCGCAGCGCGCCGGCGCCCTCCTGGGCCAGGGTGGCGCGCAGCAGCGCCAGCTTGTCGGCGACCTCGGTGGCGCGCATATCCAGTCCCGTCATGCGGATTCCTCCAGGCTCACCTCGACCTGCTGCAATTCATAGGCCGTGGTTTCGGGCAGCACGTCCATTGCGAACATGCCGGCCGCCAGCTCGGTGCCGGCCAGGTATTTCAGGCGGTCGCGCGTGCGGTAAGGCGGATAGAACTGGGCGTGCAGCTGGGTTTCCGGGTGCTCGGCGCCGTCGGTCGGGGCCTGGTACCAGGCCATCAGGTAAGGAAAAGGCCGGTTCCACAGGGTCTCGTACTTGAGCAGCACGGTCTTGAGCGCGCGCGCCAGGCCCTCGCGCTGCGGCGGCGTGAGCGCGGCGAAGTCCTTGCATGGCGCGGTCGGCATCACCCACACCTCGTAGGGATAGCGCGCGCAGGCCGGCACGAAGGCGATCGCGTAGTCGTCCTGGTACAGCACGCGCCGGCCGTCGGCGGCCTCGTCGCGCGCCATATCGCACAGCAGGCTGGAGCCGTGCTGCAGATAGTATTCGCGCTCCTGGCCCAGCATGCGCGCCGGCACCGCCGGCACAAAGGGATAGGAATAGATCTGGCCGTGAGGATGGTGCAGGGTCACGCCGACCTCGGCGCCGCGGTTCTCGAACGGCAGCACATAGTGGATGTGCGGGTGGCTGCCGATGCGCGTGGTGCGGTCGCCCCAGACCTGCAGCAGCAGCTCGATGCGCGACAGCGGCAGATGGGCCAGCGCCGCGTTCGGGTCTTGCGTGAACACGACCACCTCGCACTGGCCGTTGGCCGGCGCGGTCGGCACCGTCACCGTGGGCGGGTCGTGCGACTCCAGCGCGAGCGACGGGAAGCGGTTGTCGAACACGGCGATCTCGTAGTCGCCGGCCGGCATCTCGGTCGGATGTTCCTGGTCGACGGTCGGCGCCAGCGGATTGTATTGCGGCGGCGGCTGGTAGGTGCGGTTCTGGCGGAAAGCCGCATAGGTCACCCACTCGCCGCGCAGCGAATGCCAGCGCAGGTGCGGGTTCGCATGTTGCGGATCCGGGAACGGACTCGGTGCAACGATTCCCTCGGGAATCGGCTGGTTGCTGTACAGGGTGAGGTTGCGCCCGTCCGGCTTTTTGAGTTCTTTACTATGCATGGCAACAGTTCAGGTTCGGTCAAGCATTCGGTCACGTCGGACGCGCACGCGCACGCCGCAGGCCGACACATGCGTCGACACACCGGCGCGCTCGCGGCGCTGAAAGCCGATCCTAACATGCTGTTTTCGCCACACTTTCACCCCAGAACTTACTCATTTTCCGGGTATCAATACCGCTCTGTCACAGGGGCGAGACAGCCCTCGGCCTAAGACGTGGATTCACAAGG
This sequence comes from Massilia sp. HP4, assembly GCF_005222695.1. Taxonomy (GTDB): domain Bacteria; phylum Pseudomonadota; class Gammaproteobacteria; order Burkholderiales; family Burkholderiaceae_D; genus Telluria. Next base: position 102,314 of record NZ_STGG01000051.1, read on the forward strand.
GAAAGCGCCTGGGCAGACGCCGACCGGAGGGACCATTGTAGTCCCGTGCCTACGCCATGATTAGAAGTTTTTACACGTTTTGGCAAGCAAAACGCCTACGTTCCTGGCATAGGCAAGAGCGGCCGCTCAACTGGACGGGAGGGATCGCATGGTCGGCGGCAAAGCGCCCACCATGCGCGAAAAAGGCAGGGCTTACTTGGCCAGGTCGACCAGGACGGCCGTGTACATCTGCAGGTTCAGCAGCAGCTGCCTGGTGGTGATGAACTCGTGTTCCGAGTGGCCGGTGTACTTCGCGCCCGGCATCGACGGACCGAAGCTGACCGCGTTCGGGAACAGCCGCGAATTGGTGCCGCCGCCGATCGCCACTGCCTTCGCGTCCTTCATCCCCGTGAAATAGGAGAAGGTCGACAGCAGGGTGTTCAGCTGCGGCGGATTGTCGAGGATCCACGGGTCGCGCATGCCGACCTTGATGTTCGCGAGCGGCAGCTGGCGCGCCTGCCAATCGGCCAGCGCGGCATCGATCTCGCCGCTGAGCTGCTCGCTGGTCTTGCCGCGCGGGCGGCGCAGGTTGATGGCGATCTCGATGCCGTCGTCGAGCTGGCGGATCACGGTCGGCTTGAAGGTCAGCGGTCCCATGAAGCTGTCGCGGTAGGCGATCTTGCCGAACTTCTCGCCGTAATAGCCGGTGCCGACCAGGTCGTTCAGGTAGTTGACCACGCCGCCAGCCACCGTATTCGGCCAGTTGCGCACCGCCAGCGCATCGGCCAGCATGCTGACCGCGTTCACGCCCTCCTGCGGCTTGGACGAGTGGGCCGACAGGCCTTTCGCCACCACCTTGAGGTTCGCGCCCTGGCGCTCGAAGGTGTAGTGCATGCCCTCGTGCGCGGCGCCGCGTGCGCGCATCTGCCGCTCGATGTCGGGCGTGGCATTGGCGACCAGCGCCTCGGCATCCTCGGGGATCTGGGTATTGAACGAGCCGCCCTTGAATTCGGCGATATACGCTTCGCCCGCCGCCGGCACTTTGGCGCCGGCCTTCGGAACCGTCACCGCCACGGTGCCGCCCCCCTTCTCCGCCGTCACCACCGGGTATTCGGCGTCGAGCGTGATGCTCAGTTGCGGCGGTACGTGGGTCTTGAGGAATTCGGTCAAGGGTCCCCAGTCCGATTCCTCGCCCATGTACACGTACAGCTCGATGCGTTTGTTGAGCGGGATCTGGCGGTCGCGGATGGTCTTCATCGCGTACAGCGCGGTGGCGATCGGTCCCTTGTCGTCCTCGGCGCCGCGCGCGATCAATTTGCCGGGTTCGCTGGTACGGTCCAGCACGAACGGCGACTTCTTCCATTTGGTCGGGTCGACCGGCTGCACGTCGCCATGGGTCACGATGCCGACCCGTTCGCTGCCCTTGCCGAGACCGACGATCACGGTCCAGCCATGGTCGGCGACATCGAGACCAAGGCGCTCGGCTTCTTCCTTCAGTGCGGCCTTGAAAGCGATATGCACCGGGTTCCTGTCGGACGGGTAGCGCGCATCGACCACCGTATTGAAGCTGACCAGCCTGGCCAGGGTATCGACCACGTCGTTGCGGTAGGTCGCGACCGCATACTTGGCGGCGTCGACAGCGGCCTGGCTCGGGGTAGTGGCGGAGCCGGCCTGGGGCGCGGAAGCTGCGGCAAATGTGGCGGTGGTCCACGCCAGCAACACGCTGGCGATCAAGGCTTTCTTGTACATGGGGGGCCGGTCTCCGGGATGGGTGCGCAGGGTTGCAAAAGCGCAAGAAGTCTAGCACAGCCATCCATGCACGCGACCGCGGTTCGGGCATGCCGGCCCGATCCACGAACCGGTGGTCGCGCACGGGCCTTTCGTCATGAGCACCCGCGAAGCAATCGCGCAGGCGAACCGCGACTACCAGGCCGGGCGCTTCGGTTCAACGCTGGCTTGACGCTACCTGGCGCTGCGGGCCGATCCGGGCAAACACCGCATGCGGGAACGGCGCGCCGTCGAAGCTCAGGCTCACGTCCCGCTCGACCGCTTCGAAGCGGTCGTGGCCGACGTGGACGATCTCGATCGGGCCGTCGCCGAAATCGGCATACAGCTTGTGTCCCTTTTCACTGACACGCAGGGTGCGGCCATCGTCGAGCCGGTAGCTTCCCTGCATGCGCTTGGCCATCGTCGGATCGACGTGGGCCTTTCTTGCCTGGAGGGCGCCGGGATCGCCGGCGCCGGAGGCAGCCGCAGGCCCGGCGGCGAGGCCTGACAGCGACATGAACAACGCGGCCGACAGGGCAATGTGCTTGCTGCGCATGATGTCCTCCTTCGGGTAGGGGGCCGATGCCGGATCAGCGCTGGGCCGCTGCCACCGCGCGGTTGTCGCCATCGCGGACGAAGACCGTCTCGGGAATCTTGTCGCCCTGGAAGCGCAGGCTCAGGTCCTTGCCGACCGCGACAAACCGTTTGCTGCCGATGTGGATCAGTTCGACCGGACCGTCGCCCAGGTCGGCATACAGCGTGCGCTTGCCGCCATCGAGCTTGCCGGCGACCTGCAGGGTGCGGCCATCCTCGAGCGCGTACTCGCCCTGCACGCGGTCGAAGGCGAACGGTGGCATTTGCACCTGTTGATGGGCGCTGCGGACTTCGACGACGGGTTTGCCTGCGCCTTGCGGGGCGGCCATGGCCGAGATCGAGATGGCGGCGGTGGCGGCGAACAGGGCGATGTGCTTGATGCGCATGATGATGGTTCCTTTCAGGTCGAATTCGAAGAAGGACCTGCTGCGGCAAGCGGTCGATCGCCTGTGAAGAAGCCGCGCAGTCCACGTGTTGCGTATTCGCCAGGCTTGCTTTTTTGTCTGGCGATGAACCCAGTCTAGCCACGCGCCGCAAGTACTCAAGCGGCTTTGGGATGAAGCGCCGAAACGCGCGACGAAATGCGGAAAACGTGAGGTGGACGGGAGGTGCATATGCGTGCCAAAACAGTATGTCTGCACGCCGTCTGCATGCCTCGTTGCGCATGTTTTTCAATGTTCGTGATTTCAAGGCGAGCCTGATTTCAACTGTGTGTCTGCATGGCGTGCAGATGCCGTACAGTAGCGGCATCGATAACGATGCAGACCCATCCCATGCAAGCGATTCCCCTCGTCGCGACCACCCGCGGCTACCCCGACTCAGGCACTCCGATCGAGAACGTCCACTGGGGCTCGGTGGCCGTGGTCGACACGCGTGGACGGCTATTGTGGTCGGCGGGCGACCCCGGCTATCCGACCTTCACCCGCTCGGCCCTGAAGCCGTTCCAGGCCCTGCCCTTCATCCTGGCCGACGGCCCGGCGCGCTTCGGCTTCACGCAAGCCGAAGTCGCGCTGCTGTGCGCGAGCCACTCGGGCGAGGCGATCCACCTCGATGGCGTGCGTTCGATCCTGGACAAGATCGGGTGTGAACCCGGCCACCTCGAATGCGGCTGCGCGGCGCCGCTGCATTACGAGTTCACCGGCGAAAAACCACCGCCAGACGCGACATGGACGCTGCTGCACCACAACTGCTCCGGCAAGCACGCGGGCTTCCTGGCCTGGTGCCGCCTGCACGGCATCCCGCACGCCAACTACGTCGATCGCGGCCATCCGCTGCAGCAGGCGATCCGCGCCACGCTGGCCGACACCGTCGGCCTGCCGCCTGGGCGCATGCCGGCCGGGATCGACGGCTGCTCGGCGCCGAACTATGCGCTGCCGCTATCGTCGCTGGCGCATCTGTATGCGCGCCTGGCGCATGGCAGCGCCGACCCGCAGCTGGGCGGGGCGATGGGCATCCTGAGCGAAGCCATGACGGCGCGGCCCGACATGGTCTCGGGCCTGGAGCGCACCGATCTGCATTACATGAATGCCGGCGGCGGCGACTGGGTGGCCAAGGTCGGCGCCGATGCGGTGCAGGCGATCGGCGTGCGCTCGGCCGGGATCGGCATCGCGATCAAGATTGCGGACGGCAATAGCCGCGCACTGCATCCGGCCGTGGTGGCGGTGCTCGACCAGCTCGGCCTGCTGGACGGCGCGCGCAGGGCGGCGCTCGAACGCTATCGCCAGCCGGCCATCAAGAATGCGCGGGGCACGGTGGCAGGCGATATCCGGCCGCTGTTCACCCTGAAGAGAGAGGCTTGAAGCAGGACGCGCTACACCAGTGGCGCGTCTTTACAACACCTATCAAGTTTGTCATTTCATTTTAGGCTTGAAGGGTTAATACTTGCTGAGCGGAATTCTCCGTTTCTCAAGGGTATTGACATCGTGTTAAAAAATTTACGTATCGGCTCCCGCCTGACGCTCGGATTCGCCACGATCCTCATCTTGTCCCTGGCCGGTACCGCGTCCGCCCTGTATACGACGCGCAGCAGCGCCGCAGCCACCCAGCAAATGATGCAAAAGCCGCTGACCAAGGAACGCCTGGTTGCGGACTGGTATGTGCTCGCTTATTCGGCCATCGCCCGTACGTCGCTGATCGCGCGCAGCACCGACAGCACCCTGTCGACGGTGTTTGCCAAGCCGATCAAGGACAGCGTGACCGAGGCCTCGGCCGCGGTGAAGAAGGTCGAGGCGCTGCTCGATACCCCCGAAGAGAAACAAGTGCTGCAAGAGATCATGGCACTGCGCAAGAAGTACCAGGACGCGAAGGAAGCCGTCATGAACGCGCGCACCACGGGCGACCCGGAAGCCGCCGAGCGCAGCTATGAACAAGTGTTCGCGCCGGCCGCTGCCGCCTACGGCTCCCGGGTGCTGAGCCTGCTGGAAATCCAGCGCCAGTCGATCAACCGCATCTCGCTGGAGATCGAAGCGTCCAATGAACGCAGCACGCGCCTGGTTCTCCTGTTGACGGTGCTGGCGACCGCGCTCGGTGCGCTGGCCGCCGTGCTGATCACGCGCAGCATCACCAGGCCGCTGGATGCCGCCGTCAGCGTGGCGCAGACGGTCGCAGCTGGCGACCTGGGCAACAACTTCGCCACCTATCCGAAAGACGAGGTGGGCGACCTGATGCGGGCCCTGGAAACGATGAATGGCGCCCTTGCGAACGTCGTCTCGCAGGTCCAGCAAGGCACCAGCGCGATCTCGACCGCCTCGAGCGAGATCGCAGCCGGCAATCTCGACCTGTCGTCGCGCACCGAGCAGCAGGCCAGTTCGCTGGAAGAAACGGCGGCTTCGATGGAAGAACTGACGGCCACCGTGCGCCAGAACGCCGACAACGCAGTGCAGGCCAACGGCCTGGCCCAGGCCGCGTCCGAAGTCGCGGCGCGCGGCGGCGCCATCGTCGGCCAGGTGGTCGACACGATGGGCTCGATCGACGCCTCGGCGCGCAAGATCGTCGACATCATCGGCGTGATCGACGGCATCGCCTTCCAGACCAATATCCTGGCCCTGAACGCGGCGGTCGAGGCGGCGCGCGCCGGCGAGCAAGGCCGCGGCTTCGCCGTGGTCGCCTCCGAGGTGCGCAACCTGGCCCAGCGCTCGGCCAGCGCCGCCAGGGAAATCAAGGGCCTGATCGGCGATTCGATGACCCAGGTGAATGCCGGCACGACCCTGGTGCAGCAGGCCGGCACCACGATGAACGACGTCGTGAGCAGCGTGGCGCGCGTGACCGACATGATGTCCGAGATCAGCTCGGCCACCCAGGAGCAGCGCACCGGCATCCACCAGGTGAACGAGGCGATCACGCAGATGGACCAGGTGACGCAGCAGAACGCCGCGCTGGTGGAGCAGGCCGCAGCGGCGGCGGCCAGCATGCAGGAACAGGCGGCCCGCCTGGCGCAGGTGGCGGCCGGGTTCAGGCTGGGCAGTTCCAATGGCGCGCAGCAGCCGCGGCTGGCAGCGCGCAAGACGCCGGCGCTGGCGATGTAGGGGCGGTTGCTGGCGTGCGCCTACGCCGCCAGCCGGCGCAGCATGGCGGCGATCGCGTCCAGCACGGCGCCGTCTTCCCAGTAGCTGGCGTGCGACAGCGGATTCCAGCTGCGCGCCAGCAGGCTTCCCACCCCGCCGCTGGCATTGATGGCGCGGTCCTCGACCAGCGCCCGGTAGCCGGGCGACAGCGGCTGCAGCGGCCAGCCCAATACGTCGTCCGGATCGTAGAAATTGATCCACTTGAAGAGCGAGGTGGGCGGCGCGATCGGGATGATGTGCATTTCCTTGTGCGCGGCAATGAAAATCGGGATATTGCAGCCGGTCGTGACCAGGCCGGCGCAGGTGCCGCCGCCCAGGAACACGCGCTCGCTCGCGGTCAGCGGGCGGCCCAGTGCAGCATTGGCCCAGGCATCGATATTGCGCCAGATGCCGGCCCCGACGGCTCGCCCGGCGGCCGCCTTCTGGGCGTCGTACAGATAGCTCGACAGCACCTGGCCGCCCAGCGACTGGGCAACGAACACCACCGGCATGTCGGGACGCGCCGCGTGGGCGGACAGCAAGGCGCCGGCAATCTCTGCCTGGGCCAGCTCGTAGACCGACCCCGGAATCTCCTTGCGGTTTTCCAGCCCCGCCGCATCGCCCAGGCCGTACAGCACGAATTTGCGCAGCGCCTCGTAGCGCACCTTGCCGGTGGTGGCGGTGCGGTCCCAGACCTGGCGCTGGTTATCGTGCAAGATGCCCTGGTAATAGACCGAGCGCATCACGACCTGCCCGGCGAGGCTCTTGAGGCGGTTGCGCATGTGCGCCATCAAGCCGTCAGCGTAGTCGGGCAATGTTTCTCCCATGCCGTGGACGGCGATCAATGCGACTTGTGTCATGGCCCTTCTCCCATTGGATCTGGCGCAAGGTGCGTCGATGTCGCTAGCGTAGCAAACTTCGAGGCGTTGACGTGTCTCAAAACACTGGCAAAATACCTACCATATGGAAATCCTGTTTGACCGTCATGCGGATGCGATCCGCCGCCTGGACCTGGCCGCCGTCGCCACTGCCGGCGACATCCCCGAGAGTTTCTTGCTAGCACGTGACGGCCGCTACAGCAGCCACTACATTCCTTTCGAAGCGGTGAACCGGCAGGCGCGCGTGGTCGTGGTCGGGATCTCGCCCGGCTTCGTGCAGTGGAAAAATGCGATGCGCGAGGCCCAGCGCCAGATGGCGTTGCGGGCATCGAGGGAAGAAATACTGCGCGCGGCGCGCCAGGCCGGCGCCTTCAGCGGCGCGATCCGGCCCAATTTCATCGCCTTGCTCGATGCGATCGGCGTGCAGCGCTGGCTCGGCATCGCCAGCTGCGCCACCCTGTTCGACAGGGACGCTGGCCTGGTCCACATCGGCGCCATCCTGCGCCATCCGGTCTTTGTCGACGGCAAGAACTACAGCGGCACGCCGGCGATGCCGCGCCACGCCTTTCTCAGGGAAGAAGTAATGCGCTATTTCGCGCACGAAGCCGCCCTGCTGCCCGATGCGCTCTATATCCCGATGGGAGCAAGCGTGGGCGAGGGCCTGGACTGGCTTGCCGGCCAGGGCGTGCTGCGCCCCGAACGCATCCTGCACGGCCTGCCGCATCCATCCGGCGCCAACGCCGAGCGGGTCGCTTACTTCCTGGGCAAGAAGGACCGCGCTGCGCTGTCGAGCAAGACCAATGGCGCGCAGATCGATGCGGCGCGACTGGCCTTGCTGGCGCAGATGGCGGATCTACTGCGCTGAAGGATCAGCGCGCGCCGATCTCCAGCTCGAACAGGTCGACGCCATCGACGCCGCCGCGCAGGCGGTCGCCCGGCTTCAATGCCGCCACGCCCGACGGCGTGCCCGAGTAGATCAGGTCGCCCGGGGCCAGGGTCACGAAGCGCGACAGGTAGGCGATCACGTCGGCGATCGGCCAGATCAGTTCATTGAGGTTGCCTTCCTGGCGCAGCGTGCCGTTCACCTCGAGCCAGATGCGCCCCTCGGCCGGGTGGCCCACTTCACTGACCGGATGCAGGGCGCTGCATGGCGCCGAAGCGTCGAAGCCCTTGGCCATGTCCCATGGCCGGCCGGTGTCCTTGGCTGCCGTCTGCAGGTCGCGCCGGGTCAGGTCCAGCCCCACGCCATAGCCCCATACCAGGTCGAGTGCATTCGCCGCATCGATATTGGCCCCGCCGGCTCCCAGCGCCACCACCAGTTCGATCTCGTGGTGCAGGTCGTCGGTCGACGGCGGATACGGCACCGCGCCGCTGGCGGGCACCACGGCGTCGGCCGGCTTGGTGAAGAAGAACGGCGGTTCGCGGTTCGGATCGCTCCCCATCTCGCGCGCGTGCGAGGCGTAGTTGCGGCCGACGCAGAACACGCGGCGCACCGGGAACCGGCTGCTCGAGCCGCTGACGGCCACCGAAGGCGTGGCGGGGGCGGTGAAGACGAATTCGGACATGCTCATCCTTTCATTGATGGAAGCATGATCATACTCTCGCCAGGGATGGCCGTGGCCCGGCGGCCGATTTACGCCGGCGCCAACGCCTCTTCGGATTCCGAGGCCGAGGAAGGCCGCGGCGCAGCCGCTTCCGCCACCGCCGCGAGCGCCGCGCTCGACTCGAGGATGCGCACCAGCGCCGTCATGTCGACCGGCTTGACCAGGTGGTGGGCAAACCCCGCCTGCAGCGCGCGCTCGCGGTCCTTGGCCTGGCCGTAGCCGGTCACCGCGACCGGCACCGTGGCCGTCGTCTCGGGCAGGGATCGCAGCTCTTGCGCCAGCTGGTAGCCGTCGACGTCGGGCAGGCCGATATCGATCAGCATCACGTCGGGCCGCTCGGCGCGCGCGCGGCGCAGGGCCGACTGGGCGTCGTACTCGACCGAGGTCGCATGGCCCTGCACCTGCAGCAGGGTCGCCAGGCTGTCGGCGGCGTCGCTGTTGTCGTCCACGATCAGCACCTTCAGCTTGCGCTGCAGGATGGCGCGCACGGCCTCCGGGTCGCCCGGCTGGGCATCGACGCCGTCGCAGGCGCCCGTCACGCAGGGCAAGCTGAGCGTGAAGGTGCTGCCGAAGCCGACGCCGTCGCTGTGGGCCGCCACTTCGCCTTCGTGCAGGTCGACCAGGCGCTTGACCAGGGTCAGGCCCAGCCCGAGCCCGCCCTGCGAGCGCGCCAAGGTGCGCGCGCCTTGCGTGAACAGGTCGAACACGTTCGGCACCAGGTCGGGCGGCATGCCGGAACCGTTGTCGCGCACGCGCAAGACCATGCGGCCATCCTGCGCCTGCAGCGAGAGCGCCAGCTGGCCGCCCTTCTGCGTGTACTTGGCAGCGTTGTTGACGATATTGGCCACGCTCTGCACCAGGCGCGTCTGGTCGCCGCGCACATGGACCGGCGTCTCGGGTAGCTCGACCCGCACCTGGTGCGATTTCTCGAGCACCAGCGGGCGGGTCTGGTCGAGCGCGCCGGTCACCACGTCGCGGAAGTCGACCGTGGCCAGCTTGAGCTTGACCAGGCCGCGCGTGACGCGCGAGACGTCGAGCAGGTCGTCGATCAGGCGGCTCATGTGCTTGACCTGGCGGCTGATGATGGAACTGGTCTGGCAGATGCGCGGCTCGTTCGCGAACTGCATGCTGAGCAGGCTCGCCGAGCTGCTGATCGGCGCCAGGGGATTGCGCAGCTCGTGCGCCAGCATGGCCAGGAATTCGTCCTTGGCGTGGCTCAGGCGCTCGGCCTGCACCCGCGCCAGGCGCTCGCTCTGCAGCAGCGCATCGCGCTCGAGCGCCGCGTCGCGCACGGTTTCCTCGAGCCGCGAGCGGCGCACCACCTCGCGCGTGTGGCGCGCCACGTCCTCGGCCATCGCGGTTTCTTGCTCGGTCCAGTGGCGCGCGCATGGTTCGTGCAGGTAGAAAACGGCGGCCAGCCGCCCTTCCTCGATGATCGGCACGATCACCACCGCGCGCGCGCCGATGCCGGCATAGGCCGCGGCGCAGGCGGCCGAGCGCAAGTCGGCGTCGACGTCGTCGATGCGCACGGTGCGGCCCTGGCGCAGCATGGCCGTGATGTCGGGCCCGAAGTCGGCCAGCGGATGCGCCATGCCGGCCAGGCTGGCGATGCGGCCATCGGTCCAGTCGCGGTCGATGCTCACGGTGCGGCTGGCGGCGTCGATCTCGCCATAGCCGACCCGCGCCACGCCCAGGGTCTGGCCGGTCATGGCGCTGGTGGCCTTCATGATGTGGACCGCGTCGTCCAGGCCGTCGAGGGTTTCGCCCAGTTTATGGTGGAAGGCGTGGCGGTGCTGGGACAGCACGTCGGACGTGGTCTCGGTCAGCACGCAGTAGACGCCGGCCACCTGCCCCGCGTGGCGCACCGGCGACAGCGAGATGGAAAAGAAGCGCCGCTCGCGCTTGCCGTTGCGTTCGAATTCCATCAGCGCGTGCTGGAGCTGGGTCGCCTCGCCGGCCAATACGAGCTCGAAATAGGGCCGCATGCGCTCCCACAACTCGGGCCGCACGCTGGCATACGGCGCGCCGCGTGCGGATGGGTGCTTGTCGCCGAGCAGGTCGGAATAGGCGTCGTTATAGAACAGGCGCAGGTCGTGGCCGATGGCCAGGAACATCGGGAAGCGCGATGCCAGGATCAGGTCGCCGATGGCGCGCAGGCCGTCGGGCCACAGGTCGGGCTCGAACTGCGCTGGCTCCAGCGGCGCCAGCTCTTCCAGCGCCAAGCCGCCGAGGGCGGTCGGCGGGAAACTGCTCAGGTTGCTCATCAGGAATACCCAGTGTGGTTCTCTCGAAGCTGGCTGGGCTTAACACACTGGAACGTTTCCCGTCGCGTTCTTATTGCCCTGCCGCCAACATTTTCTTATTGTGGGCGATTATAGCGAGCAATCGAACCAGGCTGCGCCCGTTACACATCAGTGACTTTTGGTGGTTGTGCTAGCGCTACAGCCTAATAGATCTCGGCGGCCGCGACGCGCACGGCCTTGAGCAGCAGGTCGGCGCCCGGCGACAGCAGGTGGTCCTGCTGGCGGATGATGCCGAAGGCATCGAGCTTGCATGGCAACTCGATCGGCAGGATACGCATCACGTTCAGCGAGGCATAGTACTGCGCCACCTCGAGCGGCATCACGTGCAGGGCGTCGGTCTGCTGCAGCAGCGCCGTCACCAGCAGCAGTGCCGTGGTGTCGACCACGTTGACCGGCGGTTGCAGGCCGGCGCGCAGGAACATCATGTCGAAACGGTGGCGCAGGATGCTGCCGGGCGACGGCAATATCCACGGCCGCTCTGCGATGTCCTGCAGGCCCAGGTCGCGCCGCTCCAGCAGGGGGTGGCCGGGACGCACGACCGCGCACGCCGGCTCCTCGGTCAGCTCTTCGTAGATCAGGCCCGTCGCATTTTCCTTCTCGAGAATGCGGCCAATCATGAAATCGAGGGCGCCATGCTTGAGTTTGTCGATCAGGACGTTGCTCGATTCGAGCTGTACGCCAATGCGCAAGAGCGGCGCCTGCTCCTTGATGCGGGCGATCGCGCGCGGCAGCAGCGCCATGGCCGGCGCCATGATCACGCCCACCTCGACCTGCCCGGCCAGCCCGGCCTTGAGCGCCACGATGTCGTCGTGCGCCAGCGCCAGGCTGGTGAGCGCCATGCGCGCGTGGCGGATCATGGTCTCGCCGTAGATGGTCGGCTCCATCCCGCGCGGCAGGCGATCGAACAGGCGCACGTCCAGCATCTCTTCGAGGTCCTTGACCTGCTTGGAGGCCGCCGGCTGCGTCATGTGCAGCTCCTCGGCCGCGCGGTGGATGTTGCGGTAGTCGTCCAGCGCGATCAGGAGCAGCAGCTGGCGCGTCTTGAGGCGCGCCTTCAAAAACCAGTTCGGGTTCGTCGTATCCATTAGGAAATCATATCAGTTTGGATATCGATCCGGCAGTGGTTTGATGGGTGCCGTTATCACTTGCAGCCCGGGGATGGGTTGGCAGCCGGGCCTTCGGCGGTCTGCGGGATCGGCAGGATGGCGCCATCCGGGCCGTAGCGCAGCTCTTCCACCGCGACCGAACGGCGGTATTCGCCGCCGGTCGGCAGCTTGCCGTTGTGGTAGAAGATGTATGATTTGTCATTGAACTCGACGATCGCCTGGTGGATGGTCTTGACGTTGGTGTTCTTCTCCATGATTACGCCGCCCGCGGTCCACGGACCTGTGACGGTCGGGCCGGTCATGTACACCGTCTCTTCGGGGAAGTGGCGCGAATAGGTCAGGTAATAGGTGCCCTTGTGCTTGTGCATATAGGCGGCCTCGACGAAGTGCTCCAGGCCGACGGTGTGGATCGGGCCGTCGAACTCGATCATGTTCGGTTTCAGCTTCACGTATTTCATGACCGTGTTCCCCCAGTACATATAGGCCAGGCCGTCGTCGTCGATGAACACGGCCGGGTCGATGTCGTCCCACAGGATCCTGGTCTCTTTCGTCATGTCGTTCGACACCAGGGCCTTGCCCAATGCGTCCACGAATGGGCCGGTCGGGCTATCGGATACGGCGACGCCGATCGCCTTGCCGGGAATGGTGGCATGGTCGACTGTCGAATAGAAGTAGTACTTGCCGTTGCGCTTGACGATGTCCGAGGCCCAGGCGTCGCGGCCGGCCCACTTGAAGGTCGAGTAGCGCAAGGGCGAACCGTGATCGGTCCATTTCTTCATGTCGCAGCTCGAGTAGACGCGCCATTCGTTCATCACATAGTCCTTGCCGCCGACCGGGGCGTCGTCCTTGCCGACATAGACGTAGACGCGACCGTTGTCGACCAGCGCCGCCGGATCGGCGGTAAAGATATCCTTGACGATCGGGTTGCTCGCCTGTGCGAAGGTAGGTGCGCACAGGGTAGCTCCAAGCGCCGCGGCGAGGATGGTTTGTTTGAACATCTTGTCTCCTGTTGAATTATTTTGGCTTGAATGCCATCACGCGCTGCACCACGCAGAACACGAACAGCAGGCCGCCGATCACGATCCGGGTCCACCACGAGCTGAGGGTGCCGTCGAAGGCGATCAGGGTCTGGATGGTGCCCAGCACCAGCACGCCGGACAGCGCGCCGGCGATATAGCCGTAGCCGCCGGTGAGCAGCGTGCCGCCGATGACGACGGCGGCGATTGCATCGAGCTCCGTGCCCTGGGCATGCAGGCCGTAGCCGGACAACATGTAGAACGCGAACAGCAGTCCCGCCAGCGAGGCGCAGAAGCCGCTGAAGGCATACACCAGGATCTTGGTGCGGCCGACCGACAGTCCCATCATGGCGGCCGACTGCTCGTTGCCGCCGACCGCATACACGGCGCGCCCAAAACCGCTGTAGTGCGCGAGCCAGACCGCGAAGCCCAGCATGCCGAGCGCGATCAGGGCGCCGGGCGAGATGAAGCCGCCGAACAGGGCAATCTGCGTCTGCGACATCGCCACGAACAGCGGATCCTCGATCGTGATCGATTCGATGCTGATCAGGTAGCACAGGCCGCGCGCCAGGAACATGCCGGCCAGCGTGACGATGAAGGGCTGCAGGCGAAAATAATGGATGACGGCGCCCATGCCGCCGCCGAAGGCGAAGCCCAGCGCCAGCACGGTCGCGATCACCGCCAGCGGCGGCCAGGCCGCCACCTGCAGCAGCCAGGCCGCGATCATGGTCGACAGCGCCAGCACCGCGCCGACCGACAGGTCGATCCCTCCGGACAGGATCACGAAACCCATGCCGATCGCGATCACGAGCAGGAAGGCATTGTCGATCAGGAGGTTGAGCATCACCTGCAGCGACAGGAAGCCTTCGTACAGCGCGCCGCCGATCAGCAGCATGGCGGCCAGCAGGATCACCGTGACCATCGAGGTGAACGACGGGGCCCTGGACAGCCTGTGCAGCGTGCCGAAGACCGCGCTCATGCCGCCCTCCGCTTCACCAGGTTCTTGAACTGGTCGGACTGCGAAATGCAGACCAGGAACACGACGACCGACTTGACGACCATATTGACCTCGGGCGGCACGCCCAGCGAATAGATGGTGTAGGTGAGCGTCTGGATGATCAGCGCACCGATGATGGAACCGGCCAGGCTGAACTTGCCGCCGGCGAGCGAGGTACCGCCCAGCGTGACGGCCAGGATCGCGTCGAGTTCCAGCATCAGGCCGGCGTTGTTGGCGTCGGCGCTCTTGACGTTGGAGCTGATCATCAGGCCCGCCATGCCGGCGCAAGCCGCGGCGAACACGTAGACGAACACGATCAGGGCCGCGGTGCGGATGCCGGCCAGGCGCGCGGCCACCGGATTGATGCCGACCGCCTGGATGAACAGTCCCAGCGCGGTATGGCGCAGCAGCAGCGCGGTGACGCCGAATACTGCCGCCACCACGAACAGCGCGAACGGCAGGCCGAACAGGTAGCCGCTGCCGAGGAAGAAGAACGGCTGGTAATAGACGGTGACGATCTGGCCGTCGGTCAGCAACTGGGCCAGGCCGCGGCCGGCCACCATCAGGATCAGGGTCGCGACGATCGGTTGCAGGCCCAGGCCGGCGACCAGCGCGCCATTCCACAGGCCGCACAGCAGCGCCGCGCCGAGGGCGGCGGCCATGGCGACCAGCATCGGCGTCTCTGCCAGGTAGACCGGCACGCCGTCCTGGATCACCATCGTGCCGCCGATGAGCATCGAGGCCACGGTGCCGGACAGCGCCACCACGGCGCCGACCGAGATGTCGATGCCGCGCGTGGCGATCACCAGCGTCATGCCGATCGCCGCCAGCATCAGGGGCGCGGCGCGGTTGACGATGTCGACCAGGGAGCCGTACAGGTGGCCGTCCTTGATCTCGAGGCGGAAGAAACCCGGGATCAACAGGAAGTCGATCAGCAGCAGCGCGGCCAGCGCGGCCAGGGGGCGGAACAGAGGATGGCCCAGGGCTTTCGAGACCAGCGACTCGTTCGCGCCGGCCGTCAGTTCGGCGACCGTCATTGGCAGCTCTCCCCTGCGATCACGTGCAGCACCGAGCTGTCGTCCAGCTCACCGCGGCGGTATTCGCCGAAGGCCTTGCGGTCGCGCATGACGACGATGCGGTCGGAGACGCGCAGCACCTCGGGCAGTTCGGACGAGATGAACAGGATGGCCATGCCCTTGCGGCATAGCGTGGTGACGTAATCCATGATTTCCTGCTTTGCGCGCACATCGATGCCGCGCGTGGGTTCGTCGAGGATCATCAGCTTCGGCTCGGTGGCGAGCCAGCGCGCCAACAGCACTTTCTGCTGGTTGCCGCCCGAGAGCGTGCCGATCGGCGTGTCGATGCTCGCCGTCTTGATCCCCAGTTGTTTCACGTAATAGTCGGCCAGTTCCTGCTGGCGGCGCAGCGGGATGGCGCGCAGGATGCCCTGGCGTGCCTGCAGGGCAAGGATCAGGTTCTCGCGCACCGACAGGTCGAGGATCGCGCCCTCGTGCTTGCGGTCTTCGGAGCAGAAGCCGATGCCTTCGCGGATCGCGTCGCGCGGCGTGGCGAAGATCCGCGCACGGCCGCCGATCTCGATCGCGCCATTGTCCGCCTTGTCGGCGCCGAACAGCAGGCGCGCGGTCTCGGTGCGGCCGGAACCGAGCAGGCCCGCAAGACCCAGCAGTTCGCCTTGCCTGATCTCCAGGTCGAGCGGCGCCAGCACGCCGCGGCGCGCCAGTTGCCTGGTCCGCAGCAGGGTCGGGCCGGCCTGGTGGCCTTGTTCCATGCAGGTCTGGGGCGGCTCCAGGGTGTCGGCGGCGGCGCCGATCATCTTGTTCACCAGGGCCAGGCGCGACAGCTCGCCGCACAGGTACTCGCCCTCTCGCTCGCCGTTGCGCATCACCGTGATGCGGTCCGAGATCGCATAGGTCTGCTCGAGGAAGTGGGTGACGAACAGGATCGCCATGCCCTGTTCGCGCAGCTTGCGCAGCACCGAGAACAGCAGTTGCACTTCGGCCTCGTCGAGGCTGGAGGTCGGCTCGTCCAGGATCAGCACCTTGGCCGAGATATTCAGGGCGCGGGCGATCGCCACCATCTGCTGGATCGCCAGCGGGTAGCTGGCCAGCGGCTGAGTGACGTCGATATCCACCTGCAGGCGCGACAGGAGTGCGTGCGACAGGCGGCGCATCGTGCGCCAATCGATCATGCCGAAGCGGCGCGGATAGCGGCCGATATGGATGTTCTCGGCGACCGACAGGTTCGGGCACAGGTTCACTTCCTGGTACACCGTGCTGATGCCGAGGTCCTGGGCGTGCTGGGTCGAACGCGGCGCGATCGCCTCGCCCCCCAGCACGATGCTGCCGCGCTCGGGCTGGTAGACCCCGGTCAGCACCTTGATCAGGGTGGACTTGCCGGCGCCGTTCTGGCCCATCAGGGTATGGACTTCGCCCGCATACAGACGCAGGCCCGCGTCCGACAGCGCCTTTACGCCGGGGAATAGCTTATGGATGCCGGTCACTTCAAGCACCGGCACCTTGTTCGTCGAGGCGAGCATGGCCGCCTCAGTATTTACGGTTCGGGAATTCCTTGGCTGCGACTTCGGCCGGGAAGACACCTTCGTTGACCACGATGCGTTTCGGGACCGGCTTGCCGGCCATGACCGCCTTGGCCGCTTCCATCAGCTGCGGGCCGAGCAGCGGGTTGCATTCGACGGTCACGTTGAGCTTACCCTGCAGCATGGCCTCGAAGGCGCCGCGCACACCGTCGATCGACACGACCAGGATGTCCTTGCCCGGCTTGAAGCCGGCTTCCTCGATCGCCTGGATGGCGCCAATGGCCATGTCGTCGTTGTGCGCATACAGCACGGTAATGTTCTTGCCTTCGGACTTGAGGAAGGCTTCCATCACCTCTTTACCCTTGGCGCGGGTGAAGTCGCCCGTCTGGGAGCGAATGATCTTGAGCCTTGGTTCGGTCTTCATCACCTCGGCGAAGCCGGCCTTGCGGTCGAGCGCCGGGGCCGAGCCCACGGTGCCCTGCAGTTCGACGATATTGTAGGCGCGGTTCGGGTTCTTCTTCGCATGCTCGACCAGCCAGTGCGCGGCGCGGCGGCCCTCTTCCACGAAGTCCGATCCGAGCAGCGTGACATACAGCGACTGGTCGCTCACTTTCACCGCGCGGTCGGTCAGGATGACCGGAATATTGGCGCGCTTGGCTTCGCGCAGCACGGTGTCCCAGCCCGACTCGACGACCGGCGAGAAGGCGATGATGTCGACGCGCTGGGCGATGAAGGAGCGGATCGCCTTGACCTGGTTTTCCTGGCGCTGCTGGGCGTCGGCAAATTTGAGGTTGACGCCGGCCTTCCGGGCGGCGTCCTTGATCGAGGCGGTGTTCGCGGTGCGCCATTCGCTTTCGGCGCCGACTTGCGAGAAGCCGATGGTCAGGGGCTTGGCGGCCAAGGCGGTGGACGGCGCGATTGCGGCGAACACGGCTGCGCCCAGGAGGTTCCTGCGGGTGAGTCTCATCACTTGTCTCCAGTATTGTTGTTCTGCAATCCTAGGCCAAAGTGAGATACTGTTCCAATCACTTTTTTTCAGTCTTTGATATTTTTTTTGGTATCGACACTGGGCTGGCGGCTCGTCATCTGGTTCGTTCCACATGACGAGCCACCGAACCTACCGCAACAGCCGCAGCCCGTACAGGCCGCCCGCGACCGATCCGGGTTTCGCCACGAAGCGTACGCTCATCTTGCCCTGTGCGGCCTTGCGCACCGCCTCGGGAATCGGAAAGTCGATCGTATAGACCTCGTCCCCGGCATCGGCGGTCAACGTCACTTCCGCCAGCACCTTCCCATTGATCAGGATATCGAAGCGCCGCCCCGCATCCGCCCTGGCAAACGCCAGCCGCAACACCCTGGCCTCGCCCTTCGGATCGGTCAACTCGTAGCTGAACCACTTGCTCGCATGGCGCCAGTGCCGGCCATTGTTGATGCCGGCATCGACCCCCTCCCCCTTGAAGAAGTGATCCGACTCCGGCTGCTGCTCGCCCGGCGCCACCCTGTCGATGGTGCGGGCGTCGAGCGCGATCCGGTCCGCCTCGCGCGCCGCGTTCCCGGCCTGCAGCGCCTTCAGGCCGCCCGGCGTAGAATGCTGCCAGTACATCGTATAGCGCGATTCATGCAGGCGGAAGAAGGGAATGAACTCGGTGCGCGGCCCATCCGCCCCATGCACCAGGTTCGCCGCAGTGAAGGTCAATGGCTTGCCGGCCACCGGCTTGAACTTCGCGATGAAGTCCTTCGAGTCGCTGACAAACATCGGCGCCGACTCCAGCGGACACATCGGTCCCGAGGCGATATGCCCCATGCGCGAGTCGTCGGCCAGGTAGTTCAGCTTCTCGTCACCGGGCATGCGCGTCTTCGCCGCCAGCACCACCGGCCCGTGCAGCACGGCGTAGTAGTTCGACTTGCCCGGCATCTGTTCCAGGTGCGTGGTCATCGGCAACCGCAGGTCGACCCGGTCGCCCTTTTTCCAGGTGCGCTCGACGGTCGCATAGCCGCCGGGCCGGGCGTCGACGGTAATCGCCTTGCCGTTGACCTTGACCTCCATGCGGCCCGGCGGCACCCATGCCGGGTAGCGGATCTTCATCGCGAACCGGCCTTCGCCATCGATCGTCAGGCGCGTTGTGTCCGTATCCGGGAAAGTGGTCGCCTGGGTGATCGTGACGCCCTTGTCCTTCCAGTTCAGCGTGGAGGCGACGAACAGGTTGACGAACAGCGTGTCCTTCTCGTGCGCGTAGATGAACTCACCGTATTTGGCGTGGCTCTCGATGCCCGAGCCGACGCAGCACCACATGCCATCGTCCACCTGCGAATACACGCGGTAGTGGTTCGGGCGCATCGGCGTGAAGTAGACGAAGCCGCCCTGCGGGCGCTGCGACGACAGGATGTGGTTGTACAGCGCGCGTTCGTAGTAGTCCCCATAACTGCCCTTCTGCTCCGACTGGAACAGCATCCGGGTCAACTTCAGCATATTGTAGGTGTTGCAGGTCTCGGGCCCTTCGACCTCGTGGACCATGGGGTCGAAATCGTCGTGACTGTGGAAGTGCTCCTTGACGCTGTTGCCGCCGATGGCCACCGAGCGCTTGTCGACCACCGTCTGCCAGAAGAATTTTGCAGCCTCACCCATGTCCTGGCGCCCGGTCGCATCGTGAATGCGCTTGAAGCCGATCACCTTCGGGATCTGGGTATTCGCATGCAGGCCCGTCAACCGGTCCTGCTTGTCCGCCAGCGGCTGCAGGATGGCCTGGTGCGAGAACGCCAGCGCCAGGTCGAGGTATTTGCGTTCGCCCGTCATCTCGGCCACGTCGACGAACACCTCGTTCATGCCGCCATGCTCGCTGCGCAGCATGGTCTGCATCTGCTCGGGCGACAGCTTCGACGTCAAGGCCAGGGCCCAGTCGGATAACTGGACCAGCATGACCTTCGCATCCTCGTTGCCGGCATGGCGCCAGGCGTCGCGCAGCCCGGCGTAGACCTTGTGCAGGTTATACCAGGGCACCCACTTGCCGTTGACCGAGAAGTTGTCGGCCTCGAGCTTGCCGGCGGCGACGTCGCGCCATGCCTGGCGTCCGCCGGGGATGCCGCCGATATAGCCGTCGCCATTGGCCTGCTGCGCGCGCTTGAGCTCCCCAACGAAGTAGTTCAGGCGGCGCAGGGACTCGGCGTCGCCGGTCGAGGCATACATCAATGCCAGCGCCGACAGGTAGTGGCCGCCCATATGGCCATCGAGCCCGGTCGACTCCCAGTTGCCGTAGCTGGGCTGGCGCGGCGGCAGGCCAGCCTCGCGCAGGAACGGCGCCAGGAGGCGATCGGGCTCCATCGCCATCAGGTAGTTCAGGTTGGTGGTCTGGGCGTCGAGGAAGGGACCGGCGCCCAGACGCACGTCCGACAGCGGGAAGGTGTGGGCCGACTGCGCATCGGCCGCCTGCGCCCAGGCGCTGGCGACCATCAGGGACAGGAGCGCGATGCCTGTCTTCATTTCAGCAGGGCGCTCTGGTAGCGGTTCAGGTCCTTCTGGTCCGTCACCGGCCAGCCGTCCCTGTCCCACTTCATCTCGAGCACCTTCAGCTTCTGCCTGTACTGGTCGGCGCTTTCGTAGGCATGCAACACCATATAGTCCTTGCCATCGAAGGTGTAGGCGCTGTTGTGGCCCAATCCGCCCCAGTCCTTGTCGCCCTGGATCACGATCGAACCGCCGCCCTTGGCCATGTCCACGCCGTTACGGTCGAGGTAAGGCCCCTTGACCGACTTCGACCTGCCGACGACCACTTTATAGGTGCTGTCCTTGCCCTTGCAGCACAGGTCCCATGACGCGAACAGGTAATACCAGCCGTTCTTGGGGAAGATGAAAGGCGCCTCGATCTGCGCCGGCGCGGCCTCTTCATCCGGCGTGAAGGCCGGACGCTCGCGGCGCGCGATCGTATACCACTCCTGCGGCTCGGCCAGTTTGGTGCGGCTGGCGTCGAGCTTGACCAGTTTCAGCCCGCCCCAGAACGAGCCGAACGACATCCACGGCGTGCCCTGCTCGTCGTCGATGACGTGCGAGTCGATCGCATTCCACAGGTCACGGCCCGGGATCGACTGCACGACCATGCCCGCATCTTCCCACTTGTAGTCGGGCGAGCGCGGATCGAGCGTCCGGTTGACGGTGACGCCGATGGCCGAGGTGTTCTTGCCGAAGCCCGACACCGAATAATACAGGTAGTACTTGCCGTCGTGGTGGTAGATGTCCGGCGCCCAGACGTGGTCGTTGAAGGTCGGCGCCGCCTTTTTCGCCCAGGTCGGCTCGCCCTTGAAGACGCGGCCTTC
This sequence comes from Massilia sp. HP4, assembly GCF_005222695.1. Classification (GTDB taxonomy): domain Bacteria; phylum Pseudomonadota; class Gammaproteobacteria; order Burkholderiales; family Burkholderiaceae_D; genus Telluria. The sequence goes on from NZ_STGG01000051.1 coordinate 122,965, forward strand.
CGGCTTCCATGTTTTCAGGTCGCTCGAGCTGTAGAAGGTGATGCCGGGACCGGTGCTGTACAGGTAGTAGCGGTCCTTCTCCTTCGCCATGACCGGGTCGTGCACGCCGACCTGGGCGGCGGATGCCGCCCCGGACAGCGCGGCCGACACCGCCATCGCGAATGCGATTGCGCGTGCGGCCTTCATTTACGCCTCGACTGCCAAGACCATCACGCCCTTGGCCGGGACCTTGATCGTCAGCTTGCCGTCGACCGCCTTCGCGCTGAACGGCGCCGGCTTGACCGCCTGCGGCTGCTCGAAGGTGTTATGGGCGTCCATCTTCTCGGCCGTCAGCACCTGGCCCGACACGCTGCCCACGTTCAGGCCGGCCACATTGATCGCGACGTCGCTGGCGCGGGTCGGATGGGTATTGACCAGGGCGACATACACCTTGCCGTCCCTGGCGCGCGCCGCGGTGGCGCTGATGCCCGGCACCGACTTGCCCTTGCTCGAGTAGGCCACGTCGTTGTCGACCGCCACCGGCAGCGAGGTCGCGTCCTGGAACGGGATATACATCTTGTAGGCGTGGTAGGTCGGCGTCAGCAGCATCTTGTCCTTGTCGGTGATGATCATCGCCTGCAGGACGTTGACCATCTGCGCGATATTCGTCATGCGCACGCGCTCGGCGTACTCGTGGAAGATGTTGAAGTTCAAGGCCGCCACGACCGCGTCGCGGATGGTGTTACGCTGGAACAGGAAGCCCGGATTGGTGCCCTCTTCCACGTCGTACCATGTACCCCATTCGTCGACATAGAAACCGATTTTCTTCTCGGGATCGTTCTTGTCGAGGATGGCGATGTTCTGCTTGATGTGCTGGTCCATGCGCAGGGTCTGCTGCATGGTCGAGAACCATTCCGACTCCGGGAAGCCGGTGGCGGCGCCCTTCTTCTCCCACACGCCGGTCGGCAAGGTGTAGTAGTGGTAGCTGATGCCGTCGGTACCGCGCGCCGCTTCGCGGCTCAATACTTCGGTCCACTTGGTATCGTTGTCGTTGCCGCCGCTGGCGATCATCTTCGGCCGCGCGTCCGGCGGCGTCTTCAGGAAGGTCGCGTAGTGATTGTACAGGTGGGCATAGTATTCCGGCTTCATATTGCCGCCGCAGCCCCAGGCTTCGTTGCCGATGCCGAAATAGGCAACCTTGTACGGCTCCTTGCGGCCGTTCTTGCGGCGCAGTTCGGCCAGGGTCGACTTGGTGTCCGACGTCATGTACTCGAGCCACTCGGCCATCTCTTGCGGAGTGCCCGAGCCGAGGTTGCCGTTGATATAGGCTTCGGTGCCGAGCAGTTCGACCAGGTCGAAGAATTCATGGGTGCCGACCGCGTTGTCCTCGGCCACGCCGCCCCAGTGGGTATTGACCTTGACCGGACGCTTGTTGCGCGCGCCGATACCGTCGCGCCAGTGGTATTCGTCGGCAAAGCACCCGCCCGGCCAGCGCACCAGCGGCACCTTCAGTTCCTTCAACGCACCGATCACGTCATTGCGCCAGCCGCGGGTATTCGGGATCTTCGAGTTCGGGCCGACCCACATGCCCTCGTAGATGCCGGTGCCGAGGTGTTCGGCGAACTGGCCGTAGACGTTCTTGTTGATGACCGGGCCGGGCTTGGTGGTATCGATCGACACGCTGACCTGGGCCAATGCCAGCGCTGGCAGGGCGGCAAGGCTGCATGCGAGGACGAGGGGCTTGAATACTTTCACTATTGTCTCCTGTTTTATGATGAGTTTTACTTGAACACTGCGACAACGACGCGCGGCTGGACCCAAGACCGTCATGCCAGCACGGCCGGGTACCCAGGTTGACTTGATGAGCAAGCGAACCTGGATCCACGCGCGACCGGTGCAGCCTTCGCGGGAACGACCTGGTTCTGGTGAGCGGAACCTCGTGCGTGGATGGGTTCCGCGCAGGCGATCAGGTCCAGCCGGCATCCACGACGAAATCCTGCGCCGTGCACATCCTGCTGTCATCGGCGCCGAGGAACAGCACCATGCGCGCGATATCGTCGGGCATCAGCTTGTCGGGCAGGCATTGCGCCTTCTTGATCTCGACTTCGGCCGCGTCGTCTACCCACAGGTCGACCTGGCGCTGCGTCATGACCCAGCCCGGTGTGACCGTGTTGACACGCACGCCGAACGGGCCAAGATCGCGCGCCAGGCTGCGCGTCAGGCCGATCACGGCCGCCTTGGTGGTGGCGTACACCGGATAGCCGGCGCCCTTGGCATGCCAGGACATCGAGCTGAAGTTGATGATCGAGCCGCCTCCCTTTTGCTTCATCCCCGGCAGCACCGCCTGGCAGGTGAAGAACATCGGCCGCTGGTTGATGGCGATGCGCTCGTTCCAGTAGTCGAGCGAGACGTCCTGGATATCGTGGCGTTGGTCGTTCGCCGCATTGTTGACCAGTACATCGAAGTCGCCGACCTGGGCGGCCAGCTCCGCCATCGTGCGCTGCAGCGCCGGGATGTCGGTGATGTCGCAGTGGCGGAACAGCGGCGCCTGGTGGCCCGCCTCCGCCAGCCGCGCGCACAGCGCCTCGCTGGCCTGCTGCGCGATATCGACGAAGGCGACGGTCGCGCCCTGCTCCACGAAGGCCTGCACGATCGCTTCGCCGATCCCGGTGCCGCCGCCCGTCACGAATACCCGCTTGCCCCGCAGGCTGGGGTAGTTCGCCATCTGTTCCATGCTTGTCTCCATCTTTTATTATCGTGCGTGCGCTGTCAGTCTTTGGTCAGCGCACCATCCAGCCGGCGCCAGACGCCCAGCGGATTCCCGTCGCGCAGGACTTCCGGCAGCAGCTCTGCCGGCAGGTTCTGGTAGCACACCGGGCGCAGGAAGCGCCCGATGGCGCCGGTGCCGACCGAGGTGCTGCGGCCATCGGCCGTCGACGGGAACGGCCCGCCGTGCACCATCGCCGTCGACACCTCGACGCCGGTAGGATAGCCGTTGGCGAGGATGCGGCCAACCTTGCGTTCCAGCGCCGGCAGCAGGGCCCTGGCGGCGCCGATGTCGCCGCCGTCGATCTGCAGGGTCGCGGTCAGCTGGCCTTCCAGCACCTCGGCCACTTCGCGCATCTGGGCGGCGTCCCGGCACACCACCAGGACCGAGGCCGGACCGAACACCTCGTCATGCAATTCGTGGCGCTTGACGAATTCGTCGGCCGTCGTGCGGAAGAACGCGGCACCGCCCTTGCCTTCCTGATGGTCGATGCGGGCCAGCGTCGTCACCGCCTCGTTGCCGGCCAGCGCGTCGACGCCCTTGCGGTAGCTGTCGGCAATCCCCTGGTTGAGCATGACGGCGCCCTGGGAGCCCGACAAAGCCTCGCTGGCCGCGGCGACGAAAGTGTCGAGCCCGGGTCCGTCGATCGCCAGGACCAGGCCCGGATTGGTGCAGAACTGGCCGACGCCCAGCGTCAGCGACGCGGCGAAGCCCTTGCCGATCTCTGCGCCGCGCGCGGACAGCGCCTGCGGCAGGATGAAGACCGGATTGATGCTGCTCATCTCGGCATACACCGGGATCGGCTGCTTGCGCGCCGCCGCGACCGCCATCAGGGCGGTACCGCCCGAGCGCGAGCCGGTGAAGCCCACGGCCTGGATCGCCGGATGCGCCACCAGGCGCTGGCCGATGCCGTTGCCGGTGCCGGTCAGCAGCGCGAACACGCCGGCCGGCAGGCCGCACTGCGCCACTGCCCTGGTGACCGCGCGCCCAACCAGTTCCGAGGTGCCGGGATGCGCCGAGTGGGCCTTGAGCACCACCGGGCAACCGGCGGCGAAGGCCGATGCGGTGTCGCCGCCGGCGACCGAGAACGCGAGCGGGAAGTTACTGGCCGCGAATACGGCGACCGGGCCGACGCCGATCAGGCGCATGCGCAGGTCGGGACGCGGCGGGGTACGCTCCGGCAGCGCCGTATCCAGCCGCGCATCGTTCCACGAACCTTCGCGCAGCAGGGTGGCGAACAGGCGCAGCTGGCCCACGGTGCGTCCGCGCTCGCCCTCGAGGCGCACGCGCGGCAGGCCGGTCTCCAGCATCGCGCGTTCGATCAACGCGTCGCCGATGGCCAGGATCTGTTCGGCCACGGTGTCGAGGAACTGCGCGCGCTGCTCGTCGCTGGTGGCGCGGAAGGTGTCGAAGGCCGCGCCGGCCGAGGCGCAGGCACGATCGATCTGCTCCGGCGTGACCATGTGGAAGCTGGGCTCCAGGTAGGCACGTGCACTCGGGTCCCAGGCCTGGAACGATCCCGCGGCGCCGCGTTCCTGGACGCCGTCGATGATGGCTTCGCCGGTGATGGTCATAAGGTCTTCACTTTCACGTAAGGGGTATCGAGCACGGCCAGGCGGTTGCGCAGGGCCGGGCCGAAGGCAGGCGATTCGACCTCGAAGGTCTCCCCGGCCTCGACCTGGACGCCGTCGGCAAAGCTCAGCGTGGCGGTGCCGAAGAAGTGGATGTGCACGTCGCCGGCGCGCTTGAACAGGCCGTACTTGAAGTGGTGGTATTCGAGGTTTTCCAGCGTGTGCGACATATTCTGCTCGCCACTGACGAAGCTCTTCTCCCAGCGCACCTGGCCGTCGGCCTTGCGGATGCGCGAGACGCCGTCGATGTGGGCCGGCAGTTCGCCGACCAGCAGCGCCGGGCCCAGGCCGCAGCTGCGCAGCTTGGAGTGGGCCAGGTACAGGTAGTTCTGGCGTTCGGTGACGTGGTCCGAGAACTCGTTGCCGATCGCGTAGCCGAGGCGGTATGGCTGGCCGTCGTCGCCGATCAGGTACAGGCCGGCGATCTCGGGTTCTTCGCCGCCGTCGAGCGAGAAGTCCGGCATGTCGAGGTCCTGGCCGGTGGCGCGCACGATCGAACCATCTCCCTTGTAGAACCATTCCGGCTGCACGCCGGGCGTGCCGGGCTGCGGCTTGCCGCCTTCGACGCCCATGCGGAACATCTTCATGCTGTCGCTCAGGGCGTCGATGTCGCCGCCGATCTTCTGGTGCATGGCGTCGCGCGCGTCGGCGCTGCCCAGGTGGGTCAGGCCAGTGCCGGTGACGTAGCAGTGGGCGGCGTCGGAGTGGTCGATCGGGGCCAGGATGCGGCCCGCGCTGGCGATGTCGTCATAGTTGACCTGGTCGGCGCCGGCGGCGCTTTCTGCCAGTTGGGCCAGGCTCTTGCCCTGGTCGATGGCGGCGCGCGCCAGTTCGACGGTCGTCGTGTAGCCGTCGATGACGCGGATGGTGGATTCGTGCAGGATGCCGATGCGGCGTTCCTGCGATTCAGTCAGAAATTGGACGAGCAGCATGGTGCGGGTCTCCTGGTTTTTTTGGTGGCGCCGGCATGCGATCCGGCCGGGCGTGCGATGGTTGCACGCGCGGACGGCGGAGCCGTCCACGCGTCCGGATCACATCAAATCAATGCGAATGCTTCGGCACCGCCGAGCCGCGGCAGCCGACGAGGAAGTCGAAATCGCAGCCGTCATCGGCTTGCAGCACGTGATCGAGGTACAGGCGCTGGTAACCGCTGTGCTGCACGGGCTTGGTCTTCTCGGCCCGATCCGCCAGGCGCGCCCGGATCTGTTCATCGCTCAGCTCGACGTTCAGCAAGCCGGCGTGGCAATCGAGCTGGATCATGTCGCCATCCTGCACAATGCCCAGCGGGCCGCCGGCCATCGCTTCGGGCGCCACGTGCAGCACCACGGTGCCATACGCCGTGCCGCTCATGCGCGCATCCGAGATGCGCACCATGTCGGTGATGCCCTTGGCCAGCAGCTTGGGCGGCAAGCCCATATTGCCCACTTCGGCCATGCCCGGATAGCCCTTCGGACCGCAGTTCTTCATCAGCAGCACGCAGTTCTCGTCCACGTCCAGGTCCGGATCGAGGATGCGCTGCTTGTAATGGTCGAAGTCTTCGAACACCACGGCGCGGCCGCGGTGTTTCATGAGGTGCGGCGACGCAGCCGACGGTTTCAGCACGGCGCCGCGCGGCGCCAGGTTGCCGCGCAGGATGCAGATACCGCCATCGGCGATCAGCGGATTGTCCAGCTGGCGCACGACTTCGTCGTTGTAGATCGGCGCATCGACGCAGTTCTCCCACAGCGACCTGCCGTTGACGGTCAGCGCATCCTTGTTGGGGATCAGGCCGCCCTCGCCCAGGCGGCGGATGACGGCAGGCAGGCCGCCGGCATAATAGAACTCTTCCATCAGGAAGCGCCCCGACGGCAGCAGGTCGACCACGGTCGGGGTGCCCTTGCCGATGCGGGTCCAGTCTTCGAGCTCGAGCGGCACGCCGACGCGGCCGGCGATCGCCTTCAGGTGGATCACGGCATTGGTCGAACCGCCGATCGCGGCATTCACGCGGATCGCGTTCTCGAAGTTCTCGCGTTTGAGGATCTTCGACAGCCTCAGGTCTTCGTGCACCATCTCGACGATGCGGATGCCCGACATATGGGCCAGCACGTAGCGGCGCGCATCCACCGCCGGGATGGCGGCATTGTGCGGCAGCGACGTGCCCAGCGCCTCGGCCATGCAGGCCATGGTCGACGCGGTGCCCATCGTGTTGCAGGTGCCGGCTGAACGCGAGTGCCCCGCTTCGGCCGACAGGAATTCGTGCATCGTGATGGCGCCGGCCTTGGCCTGCTCGTGCAGTTGCCACACCGCGGTACCGGAACCGATGTCCTTGCCGTTCAGTTTACCGTTGAGCATCGGGCCGCCGGTGACGACGATGGTCGGCAGGTCGACGCTGGCCGCGCCCATCAGGAGGGCCGGCGTGGTCTTGTCGCAGCCGACCAGCAGCACGACGGCGTCCATCGGATTGCCGCGGATCGACTCTTCGACGTCCATCGACGCCAGGTTACGGGTCAGCATGGCGGTCGGACGCAGGTTCGATTCGCCGTTCGAGAACACCGGGAACTCGACCGGGAAGCCGCCGGCTTCCAGGATGCCGCGCTTGACGTGTTCGGCCAGCTTGCGGAAGTGGGCGTTGCAGGGGGTGAGTTCGGACCAGGTATTGCAGATGCCGATGATCGGCTTGCCCTGGAATTCGTGATCAGGAATGCCCTGGTTTTTCATCCAGCTGCGGTACATGAACCCGTTCTTGTCTTGCGTGCCGAACCATGCCGCCGAACGCAGCGGCGTTTTTTTCTTTTCCTCGGACATGTATTTCTCCTGTTTATTCTTGGCTGAGCGGGGCGTCTTGCCTTCGCTCATGTCTCCTAGTTACAGGAAGTAATAGTAAAGACCGGCCAGATAACTTTCCAATCAATTTTTAGCTTGGATTGATATCGTTTTTTGTATCGCGAGGAGATGTTTTACGGGCGCATGCTGGGGTGGGCGGCGCCGTCCACCCGACCAGCGAGATGAAATGATCAGCGGTGCAGGAAGCGCGACTCAGGCAAGCCGCGCACGTCGAGGGTCTTGGCGAACAAGGCGCCGGAAAGTGGCGCCGATTCCCGGTCCTTGCCCGTCATGCCCACATGGGCGCTGGTGACGAACAGGGTCGACAGGCCAGGCCCGCCGAATGCCGGACAACTCGGCTGCGGCGCAGCCAGTTCCACGACCCGGTCGAGCCGCCCATCAGGCGCGAAGCGCAGCACCTGCCCCGCTCCCCAGCGCGTGCTCCACACATACCCTTCGGCGTCGACCGTCGACCCATCCGGCTCGCCCGGCGCGGCGTCAAGCGCGACGAAGGCATGCACCGGCCCTACCTCCGCGCTGCAGGGATTGTAGTCGGCATACAGGATGGCCTTCTCTTGCGAGTCGGCGAAATACATGCGCCGCCCGTCGGGACTGAAGCAGATGCTGTTGGCGATGGCGGCAGCGGGCAATGGCAGCCGCTCGAGCGTCAGGTCCAGGTTCAGGCGATAGAATCCGCCCACCGCCGGTTTCGGATTCTCGTCCTGGTTGAACATGCCGAACACGAAGCGTCCCTGGCGGTCGCAGCGTCCATCGTTCAGGCGCGTCGACGGCTTATCGGCTTCGACATCGCAGATCCGCGTGACCTTGCCGGTCGAGAAAGTGAAGAAGGCCAGGCCGGAGGCAAGGCCCAGCAGCAGGCGGTCGTCGCTGCCGGTCAGGGCGAAGCAGCACAGCCGCTCGGGCATCGTCCAGCTGAGCGTGCGGCCGGTCGCCGGCGAGTACGACCACAGGGTGGCGGCCGGGATGTCGGTCCACAGCAGCCGGCCGGTGCGCTCGCACCACAGCACGCATTCGCCGAGCTCGTGCCCGGCGTCGATCAGCACTTCCATCATGCGTCCGGCTCCACCAGGAATCGAAAGCGCGACTCGGTCTGGTACACCTGCCCCGGACGCAGGATCGCGTTCGGGAAGTGCGGCTGGTTCGGCGAATCGGGGAAATGCTGCGGCTCCAGGCAAAAGCCGCTGCGGTGCTGGTAAGTCCGGCCCTTGCCGGCGAGCGAGCCGTCGAGGAAGTTCCCGCTGTAGAACTGCACGCCCGGCTCCTCGGTCCACAGTTCCAGCACGCGGCCCGAGACGGGTTCGCAGACACGCGCGGCGCGCGTCATTGCCTTGCCCGGCGGCTTGTTGAGCGCGAAGTTGTGGTCGTAGCCGCCGCCGTGGCGCAGTTGTTTGTCGGGCTGGCCGATGCGCTCGCCGATCGGGCGCGGCATGCGGAAGTCGAACGGCGTGCCCGTCACCGGCGTGAGTTCGCCAGTCGGGATCGAGCCGGCGTCGATCGCCACGAAGGCGTCGGCGTCGATCGTCAGGACATGCCCGAGGATGTCGCCGTCGCCGGCCAGGTTGAAGTAGCTGTGCTGGGTCAGGTTGACCGGCGTCGCCTTGTCAGTGACGGCGTGGAAGGACACCACCAGCTCGTCGTCGTCCGTGAGCGTGTACACGACGGTCGCGTCGAGGTTGCCCGGATAGCCCATCTCGCCGTCCGGGCTGCGATAGGACAGGCGCAGGTTCGCGCCATCGACCGTGGCCTCCCACTTGACCCGGTCGAAGCCATCCGGTCCGCCGTGCAGGTGGTTGCGGCCGTTGTTTACCGGCAGCTGATACGACTGGCCATCGAGCGTGAAGCGTCCCTGCCCGATGCGGTTGCCGAAGCGGCCGATCAAGGCCCCGAAATACGGGCTGTCGGCGGTATAGGGCTCGAGCGTGTCGAAGCCCAGCACCACGTCGGCAAGGTTGCCGTCGCGATCAGGCGCATGCAGCTCGGTGATGACGCCGCCGTAGTCGATGACCTTGGCCACCATGCCCCTGGCATTGGTCAGCGTGAACTGGGTGATGGCCCTGCCGTCGGGCAGCTGGCCGAACGGCGCTTGCGTGATACCGGTTTGCACGTGTTCGTATCCTTCAGGATGGCATCAATAGGTGGACGGACGGCCGAACACCGGCATGCCCTGTTCGTCCCAGCGCAGCGGCTTGACGAAGGTGTGGCGGTCCGGATTCCAGAGCGGATCGCCGACGATCTCGGTATAGGTGCGCGCGTGGTAGACCAGCATGACGGTATCGTTGTCCTCGGCGTAGGTGAAGCTGTTGTGGCCCGGGCCGTAGATGCCGTGATCGTAGCACGTACGCAGGACCGGCTGCGCCGACTTGGTCCACGAGGCCGGGTCGAGCAGGTCGGCATGTTCGTCGGCCCACAGCAGGCCCATGGCGTAGTTGTGGTCGGTGGCGCTGGCCGAGTAGCTGATGAAGATCTTGCCGTTGCGGCGCAACACCGATGGCCCCTCGTTGACCCAGAAGCCGATGGTTTCCCACTCGTGTTCCGGCTTGCTGAGCAGGATCGGCTCGCCCTCGATCTGCCACGGCGTCTTCATCGGCGCGATATACAGGTTCGAGTTGCCCTCGATCGCGACATCCTTCTGGGCCCACAGGTAGTACAGCCGGCCCTGGTGGGTGAAGGTGGTGGCGTCGAGGCAGAAGCTGTCGATGCCGGTGTCGACCTGGCCCATGAATTCCCACTCGCCTTCGAGCGGGTTGGCATGGGTGTTGCGGATCGCGTACATGCGGTGCTGGAACAGCTTGTGCTTGATCTCGCGGCTCGGGGCGGCGGCGAAGTACACATACCAGGCGCCCTCGTTGAAATGCAGCTCGGGCGCCCATACCAGTTCGGAATACGGGCCGGTTTCAGGCTTGTGCCAGGCGTCGACCGTCGGCGCGCCGGCCAGGCCTTCGATGGTGGTGGCGCGGCGCAATTCGATGCGATCGTAGAGCGGGACCGAGGCAGTAAAGTAATAGTAGCCGTCGCTGTGCTTGTAGATATAGGGATCGGCGCGTTGCTCGATCAGGGGCTTGATGATGGTTTCTTGCATGTGGATTCTCTTGGATGAGTTCAGGTAGTGGCGTAACCCTGGGCGCGCATGTCTTCCTTGACGGTGCTGTAGTAATCGTCGCTGATCCGGTACTTGAACATCAGGATCCCCATCAGGAAGTGGAAGAAGCCCGGGATCACCGACAGCATCAGGGCAATGCCCTGCAGCGCCAGCGCCGATTGTTCCTGGTTCGGCTGGTACTGGAACACGTCGAGCAGCACGCCGACCATGCCGCCGGCGATGGCCATGCCGGCCTTCTGGCACACCGAGATGCCGCCGAAGGCGAAGCCCGACACGCGCTTGCCGGTCTTGACATGGCCGTAGTCGATGGTCTCGGCAATCGCCGACCAGAACACCGGCGCATGCAGGTCGACCACCAGCGACAGCAGGAAGTACAGCACGAAGGCCAGCACCAGGTCGCCGGGCTGCACCAGGAAGTAGATCATCAGGCTGAGCACAGCCACCATGATCTGCGAATTGCGGAACAGCTTGACCTTGCAATAAAACTTGGTCGTCCAGGTGGACACCACCATCGCCAGGATCGCCGCCGCCACCCCGGTGGACAGGAAGGCCGACACGGTTGCGGTGTCGCCACCGAGATAGTACTTGGCGTAGTAGATCGCCACCGAACCGCGGATCACGTAGCCGATGGTGCCGGTCACGCAGACCGCGCACAGGATCAGCCACTGGTCGTTTTTCAGCAGCACGCGCACCTGGTCCATCAGGGGCTGCTTCTCGACCTTGTGCACCACGCGCTCGGTGGTGGTGAGGAAGCAGAACACGAACAAGGCCACGCCCACCACCGCCATCACCGCCATCGCGGCCTGGTAGCCGGCGGCGGGATTGGCGCCATCCCACTTGCTAGCCAGGATCGGCACCACGATGGTCACCATGAAGGCCCCGACCTTGGCGAAGAACAGGCGGTAGCCGTTGGCCGACAGGCGCTGCTTCGGGTCCGAGGTCAGGCCGCTGATCAGCGAGATGTACGGGATGCCCACGCCGGCCGTCATCAGGGTCATCAGGATATAGGTCGAATACGCCCAGATGAGCTTTGCATCATAGCCCCAGTCGGGCGTCGAGAACACCAGGAACACCGACAGGCCATACGGCACCGCGAGCAGCAGCAGCCATGGCCGGTAACGCCCCCAGCGCGTCAGCACCGAGTCGGTGACCTGCCCCATCGCCAGGTCGGCCACCGCGCCGACCACCTTGACCGCGACGAACAGGGCCGCCAGGTCGGCGGTGCGCAAGCCGTAGATATCGGTGTAGAAGAAGGTGATGATCAACATCATCGACGAGATCACCACATTGAGCGCCATGTCACCGGCGCCGAAACCGACTTTTTCGAGGGTCGAGAGTTTTTGAGTTTGCATGTTTCACCATCCAATCCAGACAAGCCGGGGCGCTGGCGGAAAATCCGCGCAGCGCCCCTTCGCACTTCAACTACAGATTGAGAACAACTCAGTTACGCCAGCGCAGGGCCAGGCCCACCACCCGGTCGTAGCGGCGCACGTCGCGCGGCAGTTGCGGCACGCTGTGGTAGTCGTGGTAGGACTGGTCCAGCAGGTTGCTGCCGTCGAGCGTCAAGGTCAGGTTGTCGGTCAGTTTGTACGAGACCGAGGCATCCAGCGTCTTGAGCGGATCGACCACGATGTTGTACGGCAGCGCGCGGTAGTTGTACTCGGCGGTAAACCTGTCGCGCCAGCTGTAGGCCAGGCGCGCCGACCACTTGCCGTATTCGTACAGGCCCACCAGGTTGGCCGACAGCTTGGACATGCCGGCGAAGGTGTTGATGGTGCCGTCGGCCTCCGCCAGGCCGCCGTCCATCCAGGTCACGTTGGCCTGCATGCCGAAGCCGCCCAGCCAGCCCGGCAACTGGGTATAGAACTGCTGGTAGGCCAGCTCGGCGCCCTTCAGCTTGCCCTCGACCGCGTTGTACGGACGGCTGACATTATAGGTATCGCCATCGTGCACTTCCGGCCGCGCGCTGCGGCGCAGGTAGTTGTCGTAGTCGTGCTGGAACAGCGTGCCGGTGATCGAGCCGGCCGGCGCGAAGTACCACTCCAGGGCAACGTCGACGTTGCGCGATTCTTGCGGCTTGAGGTCAGGGTTGCCGGCGGTGCCGGTCGCCAGGGTGGTGGTGGTCGACGGGAACAGCGCCAGGCCCGGGTTGTAGTCGGCGAACGGCGCGCGCTCGATCGCCTTGCTGGCCGACAGGCGGCCGATCAGGTCTTGCCTGAAGTGAGCCCGCATCGACAGGCTCGGCAACACGTCGTTGGTGGTGGACGACACTGTGACCGGCGACAGCACGCCCTCGCGCGCCGAATAGCCGCTGATGCGCTGCTTGGTTTTCACGTAACGCAGGCCGGCGGTGCCGTCGATCGGCAGCGACCAGGCGTCGAAGCCGAAGTTGGTCTTGAGGTAGACCGCGCTGGTCTTTTCCTGGTCTTCGAAGAACGACTGCGGATTGTCCGGCCGCGGGTCGCGGTCGCCGCGGATCGCCTGGCGGATGTCGCCGGTGTTGTCGAGCAGGTAGTCCATGCACGGCGCATAGAACTGGTTCATGCCGTAGTTGCCGCCGGTCTTGGCGCTGGTGCAGTTCAGGCCCGGGAAGTCGGTGACCTTGATCGCATTGGGCGACCACAGGTTGGGAGCCGGCGAGTGGCCATTGAGTTCGTGGACGAAGTTCGCGTCGCGTTCGGCATAGCGCACGCCGCCGCTGATCTCCTTGAAGAAGCCGTCGGCTTCCGGGGTCCAGGCCACGTCGCCGCGCCAGTCATTGGCCGCGCCGCGCGAGCGGTTGTGGTTGTCGAACAGGGCGAACATGGTCCAGTTGGCCGGGTCGGTCATGTCGGTGCCCGGGTACTCCAGGAAGCCGCCGCCGTCGCGCACCTCGGCATGGATGGCCTTGGAGCGGTCCATGACGGTGTCCAGGATCGGGTTCTTCATATTGTGCTTGCTGATCGTGCGAACCAGCTCGGTGCTCACGCGCACGCCGGGCATCGCCTTCCAGATCGCACCGATGGCGCCCTGGTGGCTCTCCGAGACCTCGCGCCGCGCCTGGGTCGAGCTCAGGGTGAAGGTGTTCACGTTCGGGTTGCTGATCGAACCCAGGTAGTTCGTGCCCGGAATCGTCGTCACCGTCGAACCCGGGTTGTTGATCGGCAGGTCGCCCACGAAGAAGTTGCTCTGCGAGTCGTGCTCGATCCGGGTCGAGAAGGTTTCGGCATACACCTCGAGGTCGCGCGAGACGCGCCACTGGGCCGACAGGTTGCCGGCCAGGCGCTCGCGGTCGCCATTGCTCATCACGCGGCCCATCGACGGCGCGCCGATCACGCCATCGTCGAGCGTGCGCGGTTCGCCGACGAAGGCGGTTTCGTCGTGATAGCGGCCGCGCTGGTAGGACAGGCCGCCCAGCACGCCGATCTCGCCAATGCCGGTCTTCCAGCGGTTCGACAGCAGGCCCGAGACGTTCGGGTCGATCTTGTCGGCTTTGTCGCGGTGCTCGCCGCGCACATTGATGGCCGCCTGTGCGCCCTTGAAGTCGAACGGACGGTTGGTGCGCACGTCGATCACGCCCGAGGTGCCGCCTTCGACCATGTCGGCGCCCTGCGACTTGTAGACGTCCACGCGCTGCAGCATCGCCACCGGCACGTCGGCCAGGAACAGGCTGCGGCCGGCCGCGGTGAACATCTCGCGGCCGTTGTACAGGGTCTTGATGCCGCCCAGGCCGCGGATCACGACGTTGCCGGCTTCGCCGTTCTGGCGGATGACCTGTACGCCCGGCACCCGGCCCAGGATCTCGGCCACGTTCTTGTCGGGGAATTTGCCGATGTCGTCGGCGACGATGGAGTCGAGCACCTGCTCGGCGTTGCGCTTGATATTCTGGGCGCTCTGGGCCGCCTGGCGGGTGCCGGTGACGGTGACGACCGATGCGCTGCTATCGACCTGGGCGCGGGCGGCGTTGGTCTCGGCATTCGACGGTGCGCTGGCCGCAGCGGCGTCGGCCGGGGCGACTTCCTGGGCGCCGACGGTGGCCGCGCTCATCAGGCCGGCGCCGGCAAGGGCTGCGACGGTGGCGCGCAAGGCAAAGCGTCGGCGGGAAGTGCGGGAAAGTGCGGGCGCAGCAAAGCCCGGTGCATACCGTTTCATATGTCTCCTTTTTGTCGTTATATGCCGTTATCCGGCTGTATTTATTACATGCTTGACGGTAATGGTAGGCGTTGCCCTGAGAACGTTCCAATCAATTTTTCCGGCGCTCCGATACCGATTTATGTATCGACGCCGGTGTCAAGTTCTTTGCGTCAACGCACGGAGAGCCGCGTGGATGCACTGCACTACTGCGGTGCAAAAAGCGCATAAGCATAGTGCAACCGTCACTGGTTGCGTAAGCCGTTGCGGACCCGCGGTGGCGTGGGTTGGGCTATATGCACGCTTGGCGAAGTCCGGTTCCCGGCGGCGCCACAGAGCGAGCTGCACCTTTATTGCGCATTGCAGCAGATATCAATGGTGAAAATGTGGCGTTATTGCAACGCAATAAGTTAATCATAGGCAATTTTTTGAGAGGCCACCGCTGCTGCCCGCGCTCGCCCAACAAGCCCCATGATGACAGGCTTCCCCTATGAAAACGGTGTCAAAAAGGGGCCTGCCGAACTTGTCAATTGGGGGTTTCGACCCCGTTCCGATTGGATGCGGGCCGATGACAAATGTCCGTCTGGCATGTCATGATGGATAGGCTATTTCACAAACATACATTGGAGAGACATCCATGAAGCACAAAATTCTTGCCATCGCCCTCGTGTCCGCACTGCCGCTGGCCGCCCACGCTCAAACCAGCGTCACCATGTACGGCATGATCGACGCCTCGATCGGCGTCGAAAACAACGATGCGCCAGGCGAAAGCAGCCGCACCGTCGTGTCGTCGGGCACCCAGTCGGCTAGCCGTCTCGGTTTCCGTGGTACCGAAGACCTGGGTAATGGCCTGAAAGCACTGTTCAACATCGAAGCCGCGATCAACGCCGACACCGGCGCGACCAACTCGCGTCTGTTCGATCGCCGCGCCGTGGTCGGCCTGCAAGGCGCCTTCGGTACCGTGACCGTCGGCCGCGAATACGGCCCGATCGCTGCCGTCGCCGGCG
Source organism: Massilia sp. HP4 (assembly GCF_005222695.1). Taxonomy (GTDB): domain Bacteria; phylum Pseudomonadota; class Gammaproteobacteria; order Burkholderiales; family Burkholderiaceae_D; genus Telluria. The sequence goes on from NZ_STGG01000051.1 coordinate 138,382, forward strand.
CATCGGACATCCTGGGCCAGGGCTTCTACGGCACCAACCTGGCAGCCTTCGGCGCCAACCGCCTGACCCGTCGCCTGGACAACTCGATCAACTACCAGAGCAACGCCCTGAACGGCTTCACCCTGCGCGCAGCCTACGGCGCGGGCGAGCGTAACGAAACCACCACCCAGGACACCGGCGACATCACCGGCGTGGCACTGGAATACGCGAACGCGGGCTTCTACGTCGGCGCCGGCTACCAGAACAAGGAAGACCTGCCATCGGGCGACAGCAAAGAGTACAACTTCGGCCTGGGCTACAAGTTCGGTAACTTCGAACTGCGCGGCGGTTACATGGCTGCCGATCCTGAATTCGCCACTGGCATCGACAACAAGTACGAACAGATGAACGCCGGTGTGTCGTACGGCTTCGGCGCCAGCCGCGTCTACCTGAACTACCAGCAGCAAGAGCAGGAAGTGGGCGATGCGGAAGGCAAGGCAGTCACCCTGGCCTACACCTACACCCTGTCCAAGCGCACCAACGTGTACGCGTCGTACGCCAAGCTGCGTAACAACGGCAACGGTCTGTTCTCGCTGACCTCGCCAGCGGGCACCATCGCCCTGCCAGCAGGCGCACAAGGTTCGGACCCACAGGTCTACAACGTCGGCCTGCGTCACTCGTTCTGATCGACGCTCGATCGTGCCGGGTGCTCGCACCCGGCACGATCGGCAAACAAAAACGGCAAGCC
>NZ_STGG01000052.1 GCF_005222695.1 Massilia sp. HP4
GCCGCCGGACCTGCCACCGCGACGCGCCTGGTCACCGGTCGCTGCGCGACGCTCTTCGGCGCATCGCCGGCCTGGCCGGCATCGATCCGGAATACCGCCACCGCCTGCGCCAGCCGGGCCGCCTGCTCCGGCATCGCGTGCGATGCGGCGGCGGTTTCCTCGACCAGGGCCGCGTTCTGCTGCGTCCCCTCGTCCATCTGCGCCACCGCCCCGTTGACCTGCTCGATGCCGGCGCTCTGCTCCTGGCTGGCCGCGCTGATCTCGACCTGCCGTTCTTCGCATCTGAAGGCGATGGCACATATTATGCTTAGAAAACACTGTCGCGCCGTCCCGCAACGCCCACCCCACCACCAGGAGCTTTCCATGATCATCCGCCGACTCGACCCGCGCGCCATCGCCGACCTCAGGCCGCACCTGGCCACGCTGTTGCTCGACGCCGTCGCCGATGGCCATTCGCTGGGCTTCGTCAATGGGCTCGACCAGGACCAGCTCGACGCCTACTGGCAGGGCGTGGCGGACGAGGTCGGCGCCGGGCGGCGCGTGTTGCTGGCGGCCCAGCGCGACGGCGTCCTGGTCGGCAGCGCCCAGCTCGACCTGTGCCTGAAACCGAACGGGAACAACCGTGCCGAGGTGCAGAAGGTGCTGGTGCACTGCACCGAGCGGCGCAAGGGCATCGGCACCGCCCTGATGCAGGCACTCGAAGTCGAGGCGCTGGCCCTGCGCCGCGGCCTGCTGTTCCTCGACACGGCAGCCGGTTCCGAAGCCGAGCAGCTGTACCGCAAGAGCGGCTACCAGCGGGTCGGCGAACTGCCCGAATACGCCTGCACGCCCAACGGCCGCTGGCACGCGACGGCGATCTACTACAAGACGCTGTTCAACCGCTGCCGTCCGTGATCCGCGGGGCCGCCTCGCCCCGGCCCGGGCCGGGGTGGCTCCCGCCACACGCCGCTTCGAAGCGAAGTGTGCGCTTGCACGATTGCGCGTAGAATCGCCGGTTCAAATGTTCTGGGAAGCAATGTGACTGGCGCCTCAACCACCATGACCCGCAGGCCGCTGCGGGCCTACCTGCTCTGGCTCGTCCTGGCGACCCTGCTGCCGGGCGTGGTCGGCGCGTCGCTGTTGTTCATCGACCAGTACCGCAAGAGCCGCGCCCAGTACGAACGCAATACCATGCAGACCGTGCGCGCGCTGGTGCACACGGTCGACAGCAAGCTGCTGCAGGCGCAGGCGATCGCCCAGACCCTGTCGACCTTCGACGCGCTGCAAAGCGCCGATTTCGAACGCGCGCACCGCCAGTCGCGCGACGCGCTGCAACTGGCAGGCCCGGACATGAGCGCCGTCCTGCGCGAGCGCAGCGGACAGCAGATCTTCAATACCAGCCGTCCCTACGGGGCCAACCTGCCGATCGAACCCACCGAACAGCTGGCGTCCGTGTTCGCCAGCGGTAGGCCCTCGGTGTCGAACGTATTCACCAGCGCGGTGCTCAAGCGCCCGACCGTCAGCCTCGACGTCCCGGTGCTGGTGGATGGCCGCGTCGCCTACGTGCTCAGCGTCGGCGTACGGCCCGGCTATTTCGACGACATGCTCACGCCGAAGGCGGTGGCGGACGGCGCCCGCGCCTCGGTGGTGGACGCCGCCGGCATCATTTTCGCGCGCAATATCAGCCCCGAGCTGTTCGTCGGCAAGCGCGTCACCGATCCGCTGTACCGCGCCCTCCAGCGCGCGCGCGAAGGCGTCGTGCCCTCGGTCTCGCAGGAAGGCGCGAGCCTGCTGACCTTTTATTCGCGTTCGCGCACCACCGGCTGGCACGTGGCGATCGGCGTGCCGCGCGAGAACCTGAACCAGGCGCTGTTCGAGCCGCTGGCGGCGCTCCTGACCGGCATCACCCTGCTGTTCGCGATCGGCCTGTGGCTGGCATGGCAGATCGGCGGCCGGCTCGCGCGCTCGGTCAAGGGCCTGACGGCGCCGGCGGTGGCGCTCGGCAAGGGCGAGCCCGCGCCGCGCTACACCCAGACCTATGTCAGGGAGACGGCCGAGGTGGCCGAGGCGATCGGCGCCGCGTCACGCCTGCTGGGCGAACGCGCCCAGGCGCTGGCGGTCAAGGAGGGCGAACTGCGCGACGCGCACCGCATGGCGCGCTTCGGCACCTGGCACCTGACGCTGGCAACCGGCGTGGTCGAGACCTCGGAATCGGTCACCTACATCTACGGGCGCGCGCTGCCGCCCTACCCGCAGCAGCGCGGCACCCTGCTGCCCGAGGAATCGTGGACGCGCGTCGACGCCCTGTTGCGCGAGCTCGAACGCGACGGCGGCAGCGGCCGCCTGCAATTGCAGGTGCTGCACGGCGACGGCCACCGCATCTGGATCGACCTGCACTGCGAAGCGGTGCACGATGCCGAGGGACGGGTCACGGCCGTGCGCGGCACCATCCAGGACGTCACCGACCGCGTCAACGCCGAAGAGGGCTTGCGCGAGGCCGACCGCCGCAAGAACGAATTCTTGGCCATGCTGGCGCACGAGTTGCGCAATCCGCTGGCGCCGATCGCCTCCGGCGCCCAGCTGCTGGGCCAGGACAGCCTGGATCCGGCGCGCACGCGCCAGATCAGCGCCATCATCGCGCGCCAGGCGCGCCATATGGCCGGCCTGGTCGACGACCTGCTGGACGTCTCGCGCGTGACGCGCGGGCTGGTGGCGCTGTCGAAGGCCCGCATCGACATCAACGAAGTGGTGCTGGAAGCGCTGGAACAGGTGGGCGAACCGCTGCGCCAGAAGCGGCACCACTTGACGACGACCCTGCTGCCGGCGCCGGCCTGGGTGATGGGCGACCGCAAGCGCCTGGTGCAGGTGGTCGGCAACCTGCTGCACAACGCGGTCAAGTTCACCGCCGCCGAAGGCGAGGTCGGGGTCACCCTCGAGGTCGAGGAAAAGCTGGTCCGCATCGTCGTGAAGGACAATGGCATCGGCATGCTGCCGCAGGAACTGGAGCGCGCCTTCGAGATGTTCGTGCAGGGCGAGCGCACGCCGGACCGCACCCAGGGCGGCCTGGGCATCGGGCTGGCGCTGGTGCGCAGCCTGGTCCAGCTGCATGGCGGCAGCGTGGCAGTCGAGAGCCCCGGCCAGGGCCAGGGCAGCACCTTCACCGTGACCTTGCCGCGCTGCGCGGCGCGCGGCGCGGGCACGCCCGGCGCCGGAGTCGGCACGGCGCCGTCGTCGGCGCGGGCCCTGAAGGTGATGGTGGTGGACGACAATATCGACGCGGCCCAGGTGCTGGCGATGTATGTCGGCGCCGGCGGGCACGAGGTGGCGGTCGAGCACGATCCGTTTGCGGCGCTGGCACGGGCCGAGGCCTTCGCGCCCGACGCCTGCCTGCTCGACATCGGGCTGCCCGGCATGGACGGTCACGAACTGGCGCGCCGCCTGCGCGCGCTACCCGCCACCACCCAGGCGCTGCTGGTGGCGGTCACCGGCTATGGCCAGGCCCAGGACCGCGAGGCCAGCAGCCGCGCCGGCTTCGATCATCACCTGGTCAAGCCGGTCGACATGGGCGAGCTGGAGAAGATCCTGGCGGCGGCCAGCGGCGCCTAGCGCGCCCAGCGCTCGTTCAACGCTTGACGCTGCCGAAGGCTTCGCCCTTCTTCCAGGTCGGCATGGTCGGCGCATTGGCGACCGCGTAGCCGAGGTTGAGCGTGAACTGTGCCTGCTGCACCATGCCCGACAGGTCCCACTCAGGCTTGTACTCGTCGCTGACCTGGTGGTAGTGGTCCTTGAAGCCCTTGATATTGGCGCTCGCTGCGTGCTGGTGGTGCTCGAACTCGAAGTGGCCGTCGCCCGAGAACACTGCCGAGCCGACGTTAAAGGCCGGAACGCCGGCCTTGGCGAAGGCGAAGTGGTCGGCGCGGAAGTAGGCGCCCGACAAGTCGGGAACGGCCGGCGCGATCTTCAGGCCCATGCCCTTGGCCACCTGCTGCGAGGTCTCGTACAGCGAGCTGCGCTCGGCGCCGGCCACGCCGATATCCCTGGTGCGGCCGACGAAGTTCAGGCTGTCCAGGTTCAGGTCGGCGGCGGTCTGCGCCAGCGGCCACACCGGCTTGGCGACGTAGGCGGCGGCCCCCAGCAGGCCCTGCTCTTCGGCCGCCGGCCACAGGAAGATCTGGGTGCGCCTGGCCGGCGTCTTGACCGCTTCGGCCGCCATCGCCAGCAGCGCGGCGGTGCCCGAGGCGTTATCGATCGCGCCGTTGTAGATGCGGTCGGCCTTCGGGTCAGTGCCGGGCCTGGCGTCGACGATGCCCATGTGGTCCCAGTGCGAGGAGTAGAGCACCGCCTGCTCCTTCAGTTTCGGATCGCTCCCGGGCACGATGCCGACCACGTTGAATTGTTCGACCGGGCGGATGGTCGAACGCAGCGCGATCTTGCCGGCCACCTTCAGGTCGACCGGACGAAAATCGCGCCGCTCGGCCTGGGCGCGCAACTGGTCGAGGTCATGGCCGCCGGCGGCGAACAGCGCGCGTGCGGTGTCTTCGTGCAGCCAGCCTTCCATCTGGTTGCCGTCGCCCTTGAGGCCGAAGCGCTCGTTGCCGAAACCGTTGGCCGGCACGCTCCATGGATACGAGGCCGATGGCGTAGTGTGAATCAGGAGCACGCCGGCGGCGCCGCGGCGCGCCGCTTCCTCGTATTTGTAGACCCAGCGGCCGTACCAGGTATAAGCCTTGCCGGCGAAGCGGTTCGGTTCTTCCGCGGTCGGTTGCGGATCGTCGACCATCATGACCAGGATCTTGCCCTTGGCGTCCATGCCCTTGTAGTCGTCCCATTTCTCCTCTGGCGCGTGGGCGCCGTAGCCGACGAAGACCAGCGGCGCGTCGAAGGCGATGTTCTCCTTGCCGCTCTTGGTGCCCATCACGATGCCCTTGCCGAGTGCCGGCTCGATGGTCTTGCCGCCGGCCGTGAACGTGGCGCTGCCTTCGACCAGCTTGCTGCCCTCGATCTCGACCTTCTGGCGATAGCCGCCGCCGGGAATCGGCTGCAGGCCGACCAGGGCGGCCTGGGTCTCGAGGTAGCGCACGGTCAGGTCGCCGCCGCGCTGCCCGGTGCCGCGGCCCTCGAGCAGGTCATCGGCCAGGAACGACAGGTGCGCGCGCAGCGCGGTTTCCGAGATCGCGGACGGCTGTTGGGCGTGGGCTGCCTGTGACAGGGTGAGGACGGCGGCGCTGGCGGCCAGGGCGAGGGGATGAAGTCGCATCGATGTTCCGTGACAGTGTGATGAAAAGACCATCTTAAACCAACACGGCCCTATACTGTCGATCACCCGGCAATGGCGCCCGAAGGAAGCACGCTTGCCCATATCACGACGCACGGCCGTCGGCATTCTTGCCGCCCTGCCACTGGCCGGCGCGCACGCCGCGGCCGCCACCACCACGACCATGGAGCCACCCCGCATGTACGGTTTGATCGGAAAGATGCGCGCCCAGCCCGGCCAGCGCGACGCACTCATCGCCATCCTGCTCGACGGCACCGCCGCAATGCCGGGCTGCCTGGCCTATGTAATCGCCAAAGACACGCAGGACGCAGACGCCATCTGGATCACCGAGACCTGGCAAGACCAGGCCAGTCACAAGGCTTCGCTGTCCCTGCCGTCGGTGCAGGCGGCCATCGCCAAGGGCCGGCCGCTGATCGCCGGCATTGGCGAGCGTTTCGAGACCGAACCGGTTGGCGGCCACGGCCTGATGAAGTCCAGCTCCACATAGCAGACGAATAGACAAGGTACGCAAACGCAGGCGCGGCGCAAAACGCCTGCCAGTGCTACGGACACTTCTCAGGCTTCAATGCGCTCGATATGTGGACGCTCGACTTTACTGGCGATGTCGAGGTCATACTGCGCCTGCATGCCATACCACATCTCGGCGCTCGTTCCGAATGCGGCGCCAAGACGAAAGGCCATATCCGGCGAAACTCCGGCCGAGCCGCTCACGACTCGCTGGAGCGTGACACGACTTACGCCCATCTTGGCGGCCGCAGCCGTCACGGTGACGTCGCCCAGGTACTCCTTGATCACCTCGCCGGGATGCGGCGGATTGAACATACGCATTTTCATCCTCCTTGATGCTTAATGATAATCCTGGTAGTCAACCACAATCGCATCCGTGCCTTCGAACTTGAAGGTCATGCGCCAGTTACCGTTGACTTTGATTGCCCAGTGGCCTTTCAGGCTGCCCTGTAGTGGATGCAATCCCCATGCTGGCGCCCCCATATCCTCGGGCCTGATCGCATTGTGCAAGGCCGCAAGCTGCAATTGCAGCTTGATGGCATGCGCTGCCTGGATGCCGGCCTTGCTTCCCGTTTCAAAGAAGCGTTGCAGCCCCTTGTGCCTGAAATCCTTGATCATGCGACTTATTGTATCTCGTATCGCTACTAGTTACAACAAGGCACAAGGGACTTATTCGCGATTTCTCAACATCACAACATCGTGTGACTAGCCGAGCCAGAGCCGGTAACCTACCCCGGTTTCTGTCAGCAAGTGCCGCGGCTGGGCAGGATCGGCTTCCAGCTTGTGGCGCAGGTGACCCATGTAGATGCGCAGGTAGTGGCCGCTTTCTGCATGACCCGGGCCCCATACCGCACGCAGCAATTGGGGGGCGGTCATTACCCTCCCCGCATTCGCGGCCAGCACCGACAGCAGGCGGTACTCGGTCGGGGTCAGGTGCACATGCTCGCCATTGCGGGTGACCGCGCGCGCCTGCGGGTCGAGCGTCACGTCGCCGAAGCGGATCACGCCATCGTCGCCGGCGCCTGACTGGCGCTGGCGACGCAAGGTGGCACGCACGCGCGCCAGCAGTTCGCCGGTGCCGAACGGCTTGGTGAGATAGTCGTCGGCGCCGGCGTCGAGCGCGCGGATTTTTTCTGTCTCGGCCACGCGCGCCGACAGCACGATGATCGGCACCGTCGACCATTTGCGCACGTCCTGGATGAAGTCGATGCCGTCGCCGTCCGGCAGGCCGAGATCGAGCACCACCAGGTCGGGGCGGCGCGTGCCGGCGTCGATCAGGCCGCGGCCCATGCTCGCCGACTCATGCACCTGCCAGCCCTCTTGCTCCAGGGCGGCGCGCACGAAGCGGCGGATATGCGGTTCGTCCTCGACCAGCAAGGCGCAGGGGGCGTCAGTCATCGTCTTTTTCCATCGAAAGCAGGTCGAGCGCGGGCGGCGTGCCGGCCGGGAGCGAGAACACGAAACCCGCGCCGCCCAGCGGCGATCCACAGGCCCGGATCGTGCCTCCATGCGCCTCGACGATCGCGCGGCAGATCGCCAGGCCCAGGCCCACGCCGGGCAAGGCCGACTCGCGTTCGCCGCGTGTAAATTTCTCGAAGATCGCTTCCTCGCTGCCGGGGCGCAGGCCGGGACCGTCGTCGGCCACGGTGACGTCGATCCAGGCGCCACGGCGGCTGGCCGCGATCTCGATGCGCGAGCCGGCTGGCGTGTATTTTGCGGCATTCTCGACCAGGTTGCACAGCACCCGCTCGACCAGCACCGCATCGAAGCGCACCAAGGGTAGATCTTCCTGCAGCCGCACAGTGACCGCGTGGCCGCGCACAACCGCGCCGCAGGCGCGCAGCGCGCTGCCGACGACTTCTTCCAGCGCCTGCCACTCCAGGTTGAAGCGCACCTCGCCGCTCTCGATGCGCGCCATGTCGAGCAGGTTGGCGACCAGGGCGCCCATGCGCACCGCCTCGTCGTGCAGCGACTGCGCCAGCGCCCGCGGCGCGTCCGGAATCGCTTCGCCCCGCAACAGCGACTCCGACAGGCCGACCAGGGCAGTCAGCGGCGTGCGCAGGTCGTGCGACAGCGCCGCCAGCAGCGAATTGCGGAGCCGTTCGGATGCCATGTCCACCAGCGCCGCCTGCGCCACCTCCACGTAGTGTACGCGCTCGAGCGCGATCGCGGCCAGCGCCGCCAGCGCGTCGAGCTGGCGCCGCTGCTCCGGGACCAGCACCCAGCGCCCGGCCTCCGGTTCGATCGCCAGCACGCCGCGGGTGCGCATCGGCGCCACCAGCGGCAGGTAGAACAAGGGGCTGGCCGGCAGCGTATCGGTGCCCAGGCCCGCCGGCTGCGCATGGTCGAAAGCCCACTGGGCAACACCCTGGTCGACCTTGGCCGGCAGCGGCTCGGCCGGGCCGCCATCGTCGGCCGGCGCCATGCCGAGCCGCCCTTCGGCATCCGGCACCAGCAGGGTGGCGCGCGCGCCGAAGGCGTTCTGGATCACGGCGCGGCTCGACTCGACCACCTGCGAGGCCGCCAGCACGCCGGACAGCTCGCGCGCGAACTCGTACAGCGCGCGCACCCGCCGTTCGCGTTCGCTGGCGGCGCGCGCCTGGAAGCGCAGGCCGGCCGCCAGGTGGCCGCTGATCAGGCCCACCGCCAGCATCACGCCGAAGGTGAGCAGGTACTGGACATCGGTGACGGCGAAGTCGAAGCGCGGCGGCACGAAGAAGAAGTCGAAGGCTGCCACGCCGACGCAGGTGGCGGTGACCGATGGCGCGCGCCCGAAGCGGATCGCCGTCAACAGCACCACCAGCAGGAACAGCATCACGATGTTGACCGGGTCGAGCCAGGGCCGCAGTGGCGTGGCCAGGATCGCGGTCAGGATGCTGGCGCCGGCCGCCAAAAAGTGCGGCAATAGCGGCGGCCGTGGCCGTGCGGCGGCGTCCCGGCTTGCTGCGGGCATGGACGCCGGTGGCACCGCCGGCTGGCCGATCTCGATCAGGTCGACGCCCGGCGCCTGGCGCGCGAGGCGGCGCGCCGTACGCCGGCGCCAGGGCGAAGCGGCGCGGCCCAGCGCGATGCGCGACAGGTTGTGGTCGCGCGCATAGGCGATGGTCGCGCTGGCGACGTCGTCGCCCGACAGCACGGCCGTGATGGCGCCCAGGCTGCCGGCCAGGGCGAGCGTATCGAGGATGCGCTGGCGCGCGGCATCGGGCATCCTGGCCAGGCGCGGCGTCTCGACGTACACCGCATGCCAGCCGGCGCCCAGCTGGGAAGCCATGCGCGCGCTGCTCCTCACCACGTGCTCGGCCAGTTCGCCAGGACCGACGCACACCAGCAGCCCGGCGCCGGTCTTCCAGATGGCGTCGACCGACTGCTGCTCGCGCCAGGCGCGCACATCGCCCTCGACCCGGTCGGCGGTGCGGCGCAGCGCCAGTTCGCGCAGCGCGATCAGGTTGCCCTTCCTGAAAAAATTACCGGCCGCGCGTTCGGCCTGCTGCGGCTGGTAGACCTTGCCTTCTTTCAGGCGCGCCAGCAGCGCGTCGGCCGGCAGGTCGACCATGATCACCTCGTCGGCCGCGTCGAACACGCGGTCCGGGACCGTCTCGGCCACGCGGATGCCGGCGATGCCGCCGACGACGTCGTTCAGGCTTTCCAGGTGCTGGACGTTGACCGTGGTGAGCACGTCGATGCCGGCATCGAGCAATTCCTCGATGTCTTGCCAGCGCTTGGGATGGCGCGAGCCGGGGGCGTTGGAATGCGCCAGTTCGTCGACCAGGATGACGCCGGGCGCGCGCGCCAAAGCGGCGTCGAGGTCGAATTCATCGAGCTGCCGGCCGCGGTAGTCGATGCGGCGCCGCGGCAGCAGTTCAAGGCCGTCGAGCAGGCGCGCGGTATCAAAGCGGCCATGGGTCTCGATCACGCCGACCAGCGGCGCCCTGCCCTCGGCCTGCAGTTTGCGCGCCTCTTGCAGCATGGCGTAGGTCTTGCCGACGCCGGCCGAGGCGCCGAAATAGATGCAGAGGCGCCCGCGCGCCGCGCGCCGCTCGTCGTCGCGCATCTGGGCGAGCAGGGCGTCGGGATCGGGTCGCTGGTGGTCGTGCGGCATGGTTCAGCGAGTATGCGCGCTTTCGCCATCCAGCGCCATGTTCAGCGCCAGCACGTTCACGCGCGCTTCGCCGAACAGGCCCAGGACGGGGCGCTCGACATGCCGTTCGACCAGGGCGTCGACCCGCTCGGCCGGCAGGGCGCGCGCACGCGCCACCCGCGCCGCCTGGTAGCGCGCGGCGGCCACGCTGATCTCGGGATCGAGGCCGCTGCCGGAGCTTGTGACCAGGTCGACCGGCACCGGGGCCGTGTTGCCGGGATCGAGGGCGCGCAGCGCCGCGATGCGGCCCTTGACAGCTTCCTGTAATGCCGGGTTGAGCGGACCCTGGTTCGAGCCGCCGGAGCCGCCACCGTTATTCGCCATCGGCGCGGTGGCCGAAGGCCGGCCCCAGAAATAGCCGGGCGCGCTGAATGGCTGGCCGATCAGGCGCGAGCCGACTACCTTGCCGTCCCGCTCGACCAGGCTGCCATTGGCCCGGGTCGGAAACGCGGCCTGCGCGACGCCGGTGACCAAGAGCGGATACAGCACGCCGCAGACCAGGGTGAGCGCGGCGAACAGCGCCAGCGCGGGGCGAAGAATCGATTGCATGGGTAACTCCTTACGTCAGGTTGAGGGCGACCAGCGCCATGTCGATCAGCTTGATGCCGGCGAACGGCAACAAGAGGCCGCCCAGGCCATAGACCAGCATGTTCCGGCGCAGCAGCGCGGCGGCCCCGATCGCGCGATAGCGCACGCCGCGCAGGGCCAGCGGGATCAGGAACACGATGATCAGGGCGTTGAAGATCACGGCCGACATGATGCTCGACGCCGGGCTGGCCAGCCCCATGACGTTCAGCGCATCCAGGCTCGGATAGGTCGCCACGAAGATGGCCGGCACGATCGCGAAGTACTTGGCGATGTCGTTCGCGATCGAGAACGTGGTCAGCGCGCCGCGCGTCATCAGCATCTGCTTGCCGATCTCGACGATCTCGAGCAGCTTGGTCGGGTTCGAATCCAGGTCGACCATATTGCCGGCTTCCTTGGCCGCCTGGGTGCCCGAGTTCATCGCCACCGCGACGTCGGCCTGGGCCAGCGCCGGCGCGTCGTTGGTGCCGTCGCCGGTCATCGCCACCAGCTTGCCCTCGGCTTGATAGCGGCGGATCAGGGCCAGCTTTTGTTCCGGCGTGGCTTCGGCGATGAAGTCGTCGACGCCCGCCTCTGCCGCGATCGCCGCCGCGGTCAGCTTGTTGTCGCCGGTGACCATCACGGTCTTGACGCCCATGCGGCGCAACTCGGCGAAGCGCTCGCGGATCCCGCCCTTGACGACGTCCTTCAGTTCGACTACGCCCATCACACGGCTACCGTCGGCCACGACCAGCGGCGTGCTGCCGCGGCGCGAGGCTTCGTCGACGCTGCGTTCGACGTCGCCCGGCCAGGCGGCGCCAATCGACTCCATATGACGGCGGATCGCCGAGGCGGCGCCCTTGCGGATCCGGCGCGCGTTCAGACCGTGCCCCAGGTCCACGCCGCTCATGCGGGTCTGGGCCGTGAATGACACGAACACGGCGCCCATCGCCTCCATTGCCCGCTCGCGGAGATTGAAGCGGTTCTTGGCCAGCACCACGATGCTGCGGCCTTCCGGCGTCTCGTCCGCCAGCGAGGCCAGTTGCGCCACGTCGGCCAGTTCTTCTTCGCTCACGCCAGGCGCCGGCAGGAAGGCGGCGGCCTGGCGGTTGCCGAAGGTGATGGTGCCGGTCTTGTCGAGCAGGAGCACGTCGACGTCGCCCGCCGCTTCCACCGCGCGGCCCGAGGTCGCGATGACGTTCGCCTGCATCATGCGGCTCATGCCGGCCACGCCGATGGCCGACAGCAGGCCGCCGATGGTGGTCGGGATCAGGCATACCAGCAGCGCCACCAGGGCCGTGATGGTCACCGGCAGGCCGCCGCCCGATGCGCTTACCGCGAACAGCGAGAACGGCAGCAGGGTCACGGTCACGACCAGGAACACGATGGTCAGCGCCACCAGCAGGATCGTCAGCGCGATCTCGTTCGGCGTCTTCTTGCGCGCCGCGCCTTCGACCATGCCGATCATGCGGTCGAGGAAAGTCTCGCCCGGATTGGCCGACACACGCACCACCAGCCAGTCGGACAGCACCCGGGTGCCGCCGGTCACGGCGCAGAAATCGCCGCCCGATTCCCGGATGACGGGCGCCGATTCGCCGGTAATGGCGCTCTCGTCGACCGAGGCCACGCCATCGACCACTTCGCCGTCCACGGGGATCACGTCCCCGGCTTCGACCAGGAAGAACATCCCCTTGCGCAGCTCGCTGGAGGCGCAGGCATGCCACGGCGCGCCATGCTTCGGATCGGCCAGCTTCTTCGCGGTGACGGTCTGGCGCAGGCTGCGCAGCGAGGCCGCTTGCGCCTTGCTGCGGCCTTCGGCCAGCGCTTCGGCGAAGTTCGCGAACAGCACGGTGAACCACAGCCAGACGGCGGTGGCCAGGATGAAGCCGGCGGGCGCCTCGCCCTGCCCGGCCAGCGCCTGCAACCACAAGAGCGTCGTGATGATGCTGCCGATGTAGACCACGAACATCACCGGGCTACGCAGCTGGGTGCGCGGGTGCAGCTTGCGCAGCGCATCGACTGTGGCCGGCCACACCAGCGTGGAATCGAACAGGCCCAGGGCGCGGGGCGGCGCCTGGGATGGATTGTGGGGAACCGAATTTTCGATCGAGTTTTCCATTTCATTCTCCGAACAGCTGGAGGTGCTCGACCACCGGTCCGAGCGCCAGGGCCGGGACATAGTTGAGGACACCGACCAGCACGACGACGCCGGCCAGCATGCCGACGAACATCAAGCCATGGGTAGGCAGGGTGCCTGGCGTAGCGGGCAGGCGCTGGCGGGCTGCCAGCGAACCGGCGATCGCCAGCACCGGCACGATCACCGCGAAGCGGCCGAACCACATCGCCAGCGCCAGCAGGCCGTTGTAGAAAGGCGTGTTGGCGGACAGGCCGGCAAACGCACTGCCGTTGTTGTTGGCGGCGGAGGTCACCGCATACAGGATCTCGGAAAAGCCGTGGGCGCCCGGATTGGCCACGCCAACGGTGCCCGATGCCGAGGTCACCGCCAGCGCGGTGCCCAGCAAGACCAGGCAGGGCGTGACCAGGATGACCAGCGCGGCCATCTTCATCTCGTAGGCCCCGATCTTCTTGCCCAGGTATTCCGGCGTACGGCCGATCATCAGGCCGGCGATGAACACCGCCAGGATGGCGAACACCAGCATGCCGTACAGGCCCGAGCCGACCCCGCCAAAGATCACCTCGCCGAACTGCATCAGCACCATCGGCACCATGCCGCCCAGCGGCATGAAGGAATCGTGCATGGCATTGACCGCGCCGCAGGATGCGGCCGTGGTGACCACCGCGAACAGGCTCGAGGCGGCGATGCCGAAGCGGGTCTCCTTGCCCTCCATATTGCCGCCGGCCTGCAGGCTGCTCGCCACCTGGTCGACACCCAGTGGCGTCAAGAGTGGATTGGCCTGCTGCTCGGCGGCGAAGGCGGCAAGCGCCGCGATCGTGAACAGCAAGGTCATCGTGCCCAGCACCGCCCAGCCCTGGCGGATGTCGCCCACCATATGGCCGAAGGTGAAGCACAGCGCGGCCGGGATCAGGAGGATGGCGACCATCTGCGCGAAGTTGGTGAGCGCATTCGGGTTCTCGAACGGGTGCGCCGAATTGGCGTTGAAGTAGCCGCCGCCGTTCGTGCCCAGCATCTTGATCGCCTCTTGCGACGCGACGGGGCCCATCGGGATGACCTGGGTGTCGGCCCTGGTTTCGGCGTCCGCCAGCGTATAGGTCACCGGTTCCAGCAGGCGCGCATCGACATGGCTACCCAGGCTCTGCACCACGCCCTGCGCGGCCAGGAACACGGCCAGCACCAGCGACAGCGGCAGCAGCACATACAGGGTCGAGCGTGTCAGGTCGACCCAGAAGTTGCCGATCGCGCCGCCCGACCTTGCGGCGAAGCCGCGCACCAGCGCGAACACGACGGCGATGCCGGTGGCGGCCGAGAAGAAGTTCTGGCCGGCCAGGCCGACCATCTGGGTCAGGATGCTCATGGTCTGCTCGCCGCTATAGCCCTGCCAGTTGGTGTTGGCGACGAAGCTGACGGCGGTATTGAAGCTCGAATCGGGGCTGACGTTGGCCATGCCCTCGGGATTGAGCGGCAGCCAGGCCTGCACCCGCTGCAAGCCATAGACGAACATCGCGCCGACTGCGTTGAAGGCGATCAGCGCCAGCGCGTAGGCTTTCCAGTCGTGAGAACCGCTGGCGGCGGGGCCGGCCAGGCGATACAGCGCGCGCTCGAGGCCGGCGGCCCAGCCGAAGCCGGGCACCGTGCCGGCGCTGGCGACGCGGGCGATGAAGCGGCCGAGCGGCCAGGCGAGCGCCATCAGCACCAGCAGGAAGACGGCGAGAAGTACGATGAATTCGGCGGTCATCACAGCTCCTCCGGCTTGAACAGGGCCACCAGCAGGTAGACCAGCAGCGCGGCGGCAGCCAGGCCGCCGATCACATAGGACAGGTTCATGGCTTGCCTCCTGCTTGTGCGCAGCCGGCCACCAGTAGGGCGGTCAGGCGGACGAAGATCAGGAGCGCGCCTAGATAGATGAGGTCCATGGCATGCGCTTTCAGAAGGTGCGGCTGACGGTCAGTTGCAGGGCGTCGCGGCCGGTGAACTTGCCGTTGACCGGCGAGGTATAGGCCGACTCGCTGGCATTGGTGCCGAGGTAGGCAAGGCTGACCGTGGCCAGCTCGAATGAACGGCTCACGCCGATCTTCCAGTCGGTGTAGTCGTATCCCGAATTGTTCTTCACTTCCTGGCGGCCGGCATGCAGCTGCAAGGTGAAGCCGTTGCCGATGTCGAGATTGGCGCCGATGTCGAGGTAGCCGCTGTTGTCGCTGTCGACGAAGCCGAACAGGTTGGTGGTGGCGTGCGAGTACTTGACGTAGGCCGGGCCGTAGCCCAGCTGCGCATAGACTTCGGTGGTGTGGGCATTGACCCAGCCCGGGAGCCGGCCCATGCCGTTGTCCGGGTAGAAGTAGCGCAGCACGCCGACGTCGTACGACAGGCCGGGAGAAAGGGCGGGCAACAGCGCGCCGCGCTTGCCGCCGTAGACGTCGATCTCGACTTCACCATCGCCGCCGGCGTCCTCGACCCACTTGATGGTCGAAGCCCAGGCGCCCGCATACCAGCCGTCGGCATGGACATAGTCGACGCCGCCCTGCAGCGCCGGGCGCAAGCGGGTCTGGGAAATGGCGCGGTAGCGGTAGTCGGAAGTGACGGCGGCGTTCCAGGTGACGGCAGATGCCGATGCGGCCTGGACGGGTTCAGTGACCTGGGCGTGGGCGGTGCCGGCGCACGCCAAAATGGCGGCCAGTGCGTGAATCGATGCTTTCATGTGTTCCTGCTCGTGGTTGTGTTTGAAGCCATGCGGCGTCGCGAGGACGTCGCATGGAACACGAGCAGGTTAGCGATTCAGGCATAAAAACCGGGTATAAAGGCCGGTGGTGGGTGTATACGCGGTATAAAAATCAGCGCGCCGGCTGGGCGCGCAGCCAGTCCATATACTTCGCCACGCCGGTGGCGACATCGGTGAACGGCGCATCGTAGCCGACCGCGCGCAGCGCCGCGATGTCGGCCTGGGTAAAGCTCTGGTACTTGCCCTTCAATTTATCGGGGAACGGCAGGTATTCCAGCAGGCCCTGGTCGATGATCTGCTGCAGCGACAGCGCCGGCTTGCCCTCGTTGGCCAATGCGTTGACCGTGGCTACCGCCAGGTCGTTGAACGGCTGCGCGCGGCCGGTGCCGAGGTTGAAGATGCCGCGTTTATCTGGGTGATCGAGGAAGAACAGGTTGACCTTGACCACGTCTTCGACGTAGATGAAGTCGCGCATCTGGGTGCCGGCTTCATAACCTTCGTTGGCGCCGAACAGGCGCACCTTGCCGTCCTTGAGGAACTGGTTGTACTGGTGGAACGGCACCGAGGCCATCGTGCCCTTGTGCCCTTCGAGCGGACCGTAGACATTAAAGTAGCGCAGGCCGACCACCTGGCTGCCGGCGTCCTGGCCCTTGGCCTGCCAGTAGCGGCGCAGATACTGGTCGAACAGGAATTTCGAGTAGCCATACACGTTCAGCGGACGCTCGAGCGGGCGCTCTTCGCGGAACACGGTGCCGGCGCCATACACGGCGGCCGACGAGGCGTAGATGAAGGGAATACCCTGGCGCTGGCAGAATTCGAACAAGGCGACCGTGTAGTCGTAGTTATTCTTCATCATGTAGCGGCCGTCGGTCTCCATCGTATTGGAGCAGGCGCCCTGGTGCAGCACGGCGGTGAACTTGTTGTCGAATTCGCCCGCCTTCAGGCGCACCAAAAAGTCTTCTTTATCCGCATAGTCGGCGATCTCGGCGTCGACGATATTGTGGAATTTTTCGGGACGCGACATATTGTCGACGGCGAAGACGCTGAATGGATCGCGCTGCGACAGCGCGTGCACGAGGTTCGCGCCGATGAAGCCTGCTGCGCCGGTAACCAGAATCATGATGGGGTCCTCTTTAAAATCGTTGTGCCGCGGCGTTCGCCATACCTTAGGCGCCGGCAAGCATGGGTTGCAAGGGCTGCCAGACATCGAGCGGGAGAATCTGCTTCATGCAGTTCTGGTGTCCCAGCGGGCACTCGCGCTGCTGGCAGGGCGAGCATTCGATGTGCAGCCACAGGATCTGCGCCAGTTGCGACAGCGGCGGCGTGTGGCGCGGGTCGGTCGGGCCGTAGATCGCCACCACCGGCCGCCCCAGGGCCGCGCCGATGTGCATCAGCCCCGAATCGTTGGTGACCACGGCGGCGGCGCGCGCGATCAGCGCGATCGCTTCGCTCAGGGACGTCGAACCGGCGAGATTGTGCGCCTGCGGCACGATGGCCGTGATCTCGTCGCATACCGCGCGGTCCTTGGGAGAGCCGAGCAGCAGGATCTGCGCATCCGGGAGATGGGCCAGGACGGTCTGCGCCAGCTCGGCGAAATACGACGACGGCCAGCGCTTGGCCGGGCCGAATTCGGCGCCCGGCGCGAAGGCGACGAAGACTCCCTCCGGCAGCGCCAGGCGCGCGATCGCGGCCTCGGCTTCGCCCGCGGCGACGGTCATCACCGGCTCGGGCAGGCGTTCGGGACGCGGCAACTGGCGCACCGGCGCGTCGGCCAGCGCCTGGTAGAACTGGGCCATCGGGCGCGGCGCGGCCTTGTCGTCGTGGTGCATCAGATTGACCAGGCCATAGCGCATCTCGCCCTTGTAGCCGACCCGTTTCGGGATCCCGGCCAGCCAGGGGATGAGCGCGAACTTGAGCGTGTTCGGCAACACATAGGAATCGGCATAGCCGCGCGCCTTGAGCATCCTGGCGAAGGCCTTGCGCTCCTTCCACTGGAGCGCGCCATGCTTGAACGGCGACTCGATCACGGTATCGACTTCGGCCATCGCGCGCCAGACCGGCGCCACCCAGGTCGGCGCCAGCACGTCGATCGGCCGCCCCGGCGCCAGCTCCTTGAGGCGGCGCAGCAGCGGCTGGGCCATCACGGCGTCGCCGATCCAGTTCGGGGAAATGACAAGGGTGCGCAACATGGTGTTCTTCAGGTGGTGTTCCAGCCCGGGATTATAGCAATCGCCGCGATTTCAGCACGTCTCCAGGCGCCAGCCGCTATCCAGCGCGGCCAGGCGGTGGGTGAGCCCGATGCGCTCGAGGAATACGCGGTCGTGCGACACCACCACCAGCGCACCTGCGTACCCGTTCAGCATCGCCTCGAGCGCCGCCAGCGACGCCAGGTCGAGGTGGTTGGTCGGCTCGTCCAGCAATAGCAGCGCCGGCGGCGTGTCGGCATACAGCGCACAGGCCAGGGCCGCCTTCAGGCGCTCGCCGCCGCTCAGCAGGCCGGCCGGCTGGGTGACCGTGCGCGCGTCCAGCCCCAGCTGCACCAGCCTGGTGCGCAGCAGGTCCTGGCCGGCGCTGCGATTCACGTCCAGCAGTTGGTCGAGCGTCGAGCGCCGCGGGTCGAGGCTGCCCAGTTGCTGGTCCAGATAGGCGATGTGGGACGGCAGGCTGCGCTCGCCCGCGACCGGGTCGAGCCGTCCTGCCAGCACCTTGAGCAGGGTCGACTTGCCGCTGCCGTTCGGGCCGACCAGGCCCACGCGCTGGCGGCCGGTCAGGATCAGGTCGATGCGCGCCAAGGGCGGCGCGAGCCAGGGCAGCACGACCGCATTTAGCTGCGCCACACGGCGCTGGGCGGCGCCGTCGACCGCCGCCGCATGGATGCGCACGGCGGCGTCGCCCGCGACCCGCTGCGCAGCATCGCGCACGCGCTCGAGCTGCCCGGCGCGCGCGGCGTCGTGCTGCCGGTGCAGGCGCCCGGCGCTGCCTTCGCTGCGGTCCTTGCCGCGGCCGAGCAGGATCGCGGCCTGGTTGGTCTCTTTCGCATCGCGATTGCCGCGCGCCTGGCGCCGGTCCTGGCGCTCGCGCTGGGCGCGCCGCGCCGCTTCATCGCGCCTGAGTTCCTGGCGCGCGTGCTCGAGTGTGCCCTGCGCCGCCTCCTGTTCCTGGCGGCGCGCTTCCTCATACAATGTGTAGTTGCCGCCATAACTGCGCAAGCCGTCTCCGGACAGCTCGACGATGCGCTCCATGGCGTCGAGCAGTTCACGGTCGTGGCTAATCACCAGCAAGCCTTTCGGCCAGGCCTGCAACTGGCGCAGCAGCGCCGCGCGACCGGCGGCATCGAGGTGGTTGCCCGGCTCGTCGAGGATCAGGAAATCGGGATCGAACAGGGTCGCGCCCAACAGCGCCACCCGCATCGCCTCGCCGCCGCTGAGCGTGTCCACCGGCGTATCGAGAGCAAGGTGCATCAGGCCCTGCACCTGGCAAGCCTGGCGCAGGCGCACGGCGATGTCCCAGTGTTCGCCCACCGCATCGAAGTCGCGCGGGTCGACGCTGCCGGCCTCGATGCGCGCCAGGGCGTCCGTGATCGTTGCGATGCCGGCCAGCTCGGCCACGGAGGCGGCCTGGCCGCTGCCCGCCTGCTGCGAGAGATAGGCCACGCGCGCGCTGCGCAGGCACTGGCCGGTCGTGGGCGCCAGCTCGCCGGCCAGCAGGCGCGCCAGCATCGTCTTGCCGACGCCGTTGCGCCCCACCAGGCCGGTGCGGCGCAGGTCGAACTGGTGATCGAGGTTTGAAAACAGGGCTCTGCCGTCGGGCAGATACAGTGAAACGCCGTCGAGCGCTAGAATGGGATGCGTCATATGCAAGACTCCAAGGATGCCTGGGACACTTCCACAGCATGGCTGGGAAGACCGGAAAAAGTGGCATCGATGAGGTATTACACGCGCGCGCTCCTTGGGATTGACTGCCAATGGTAGCAGGATCGGACCAGCAGGACAAATTGACCACCCGTGCGCGCCGGCCCTCCAGCAGGACTATAATTTTCACATGCACAGGCTCCGAACAACCCGAACGCTGTATGGCTGGACCGTCCTCCTGGCGTTCCTGTTCGGCCTGTTCGTGCCTGCCATTTCACACGCCATGGCCCGTGCCACCCAGCAGCCGGCATCGGCCTGGATCACCGAGATCTGCAGCGCCAGCGGCACCCGCCACGTGATGGTGATCGACGACACCGGGCAAACCGACGCGCCGGCGGTGCCCGATATGTCGCACTGCGAACTGTGCTGCTCGCACCACCACGCGCCACTGGCCCCGCCATTGCAGGCGACGCCGGTGCTGGCGCTCGACGTCGAGCGCGATCCCTACCCTACCCTGTTCTACCGCGCGCCGCGCCCGCAGCACGCCTGGTCGCCCACGCAATCGCGCGGGCCGCCGTCTTCGCTTTCCTGATTCGTCCCCCAATACGATGTCCCGCGACGCAATCCGTGCGTCGCAGGTAGACCATGCGTGATGCCGCAAGAACGCCGCGTCACGCGTACAGGATTCGCAATGAAGACACACTTACACGCCCAGCCGCGCAGGCTGGCACTCGCCATCGGCTGCGCCCTCGCCGCCTGGCAGGCCCAGGCCGAAGAACAGTTCCAACCCATTCCCACCGTCGAAATCACGGCCGCGGCGCCGCGCGCCAACGGCCTGCTCAAGCTTGACACCCCGAGCGACACCGCTAGCCGCCTGGGTCTTACCCCGCGCGAGACGCCGGCCAGCGTCACCGTGGTCGACCGCGGCCTGATCGAGGTGCGCGGGGCCCAGGACACGCAGGAGATCCTGCGCGCCATCCCCGGCGTCACCGCCCACAATGCCCCGGGCAATATCGGCGTCAGCTACCGCGGCTTCGGCAGCGGCTCGATCAGCCAGCTGTTCAACGGCATCAATGTGCAGTATTCGATCGCCGCGCGCCCGGTCGACAGCTGGATCTTCGACCGGGTGGAAGCGATCGGCGGGCCGTCGAGCTTCCTGTTCGGCTCGGGCGCCGTGGGCGGCTCGATCAATTACATCACCAAGCTGGCCGAGACGCGCGACGTCGCCGAAGGCAGGCTGCGCCTGGGCGCCGACGAACTGAAGGAAGCCTCGGTCGGCCTGAATCGCCGCGTGGGCGAAGGCCATTACGCCCGCATCGACGTCAACCACCGCGACACGGGTAGCTGGGTCGACGGCGTCGACAGCCGCTCGACCCAGCTGGCGGCCTCGCTGCGTTCCGATTTCGGGCGCGGCTTCACGCATACGCTGGCCTATGAATTCCAGCAGGAAGACGTCGACCGCCCTTACTGGGGCACGCCGGTCCTGAACCCGGCCGCGGGCAGGCTGCGCGTGAACGAAGCCACCCGTTTCAAGAACTACAATAGCGTCGATGCCGTCTACGACCAGCGCATACAGTGGCTGCGCTCGATCGCCGCCTGGAAGGTGGACGACGCCCTGCAGTTCACCAATACCTTCTACGTCTACGACGCGCTGCGCGACTACCGCAACGTCGAGGGCTACCGCTTCAATCCCGCCAATACGCAAGTCATCCGCTCGAACGCCCTGCTCCAGCGCCACGACCAGACCATGGTGGGCAACCGCGTCGACGGCACCTATCGCGGCCGCATCGGCGAACGCCGCAGCGACTGGTCGTTCGGGGTCGATTTCAGCATCAACCGGCAGACCCGCTATCCGAACAGCCAGACGGCCACGGTGGGCAGCGTCGATCCCTACCGCTTCGCCACCGAGCGCTTCTTCGACGTACCCGGCATTACGCCGTTCTACCGCCCGGACCGCGACAACGAGGTCAAGACCACGGCGCTGTACGTCGAGAACCGCACCGCGCTGCTGCCCACGCTGAACCTGGTCACTGCCCTGCGCCACGAACGCATCGCACTCGACCTGGTCAACCGGCGCGAGGTCACCCCTGCCGCGCCGGGCAGCTTCTCGCGCAGCTACAATCCGACCACCGGCCGCCTCGGCCTGGTGTGGGACGTCACGCCCGGCATGAACCTCTATGCCCAGTATGCGACCGCCGCCGACCCGCCGTCGGGCGTGCTGTCCACCGCCTCGTTCAGCGACGTGATCAACAATAACGAACTGACCACCGGCCGCCAGGCGGAAGTCGGCGCCAAGCTCGACTTCTGGCAGGGCAAGGGCTCGGCCACCGTGGCCGCCTACCACATCACGCGCAAGAACATCTCGACCCCGGATCCGTTCAACAGCGGCGTGAACATCCTGGTCGGGGAACAATCGTCGCAAGGCGTCGAGCTGGCGCTGGGGCTGCAACCGACGACACGCCTGGCCGTGCAGGGCAACTTCACCTATGTCGATGCCGAGTACGAGCGCTACCAGCAAGGCAGCGTTTCGCTGGCCGGGAAGACGCCCACCAATACGCCGTCGACGGTGGCCAATCTCTGGGTCTCGTATGCCGTTACCCCCTCGGTGCAGGCCCACGTCGGCGCGCGCCGGGTCGGCAAGGTGTATGCCGACGCCGCCAACACCCTGTACTGGCCGGCCTATACCTTCGTCGACCTGGGCCTGAGCTGGCGGCTGAACCGCACGATGTCGGTGGAGGCGCGCGTGCGCAACCTCACCGACCGGCTGTACGCAGCCAATGTCAGCAACACGATGGCCTATCTCGGCGCGCCGCGCACGGCGGACGTGGCGCTGCGCATGGCGTTCTGACGGGAGCATACGATGGGAGCGCAACTGAAACGCTGGCTGTTCCTGGTCCACCGCTGGCTCGGCATCGGCATCTGCCTGCTGTTCGCGATGTGGTTCGTCTCGGGCATCGTCATGATGTATGTCGGCTATCCCAAGCTGACCGAGGCAGAGCGCCTGCAGCACTTGCCGCGCCTGGAAGCGGATGCGCGCCTGCTGGCGCCCGCCCGGGCGCTGGCGGCAGCCGGCATCGCCGGTCCGCTCGACGAGCTGCGCCTGGCCGCGTCCAGCGGTGGCCGTCCGGTGTACGTGGCAACGCCGGCACGCGCCGATACGCCTGCCGGCCACAAGCCGCCGCCGAAAGACAGCGGCGCGGTGACGATCGATGCCATGAGCGGACAGCGCCTGCAGGCGGTCGATGAGGCGCATGCGCTGGCAACCGCCGCCGCCTTCGCCGCGCCGGATATGAAACTCACGTACCAGGGCACGATCGACGAGGATGCGTTCACCCACTCGCGCGCGCTCGACCCGCATCGTCCGCTGCACAAGGTCGAGCTGGGCGATGCCGAACGCACCCTGCTCTACATCTCGAGCCGCAGCGGCGAAGTGGTGCGCGACGCGACGCGCAGCGAGCAGCTGTGGAATTACGCGGGCGCCTGGATCCACTGGCTGTATCCCTTCCGCGGCAATGCCTTCGAGCCTTACTGGACCGACATCGTCAACTGGCTGTCCATCCTCGGCATCGCGATGGCGCTCACCGGGACCGTGGTCGGCATCATGCGCTGGCGCTTCAAGAAACCCTACCGCAGCGGCGCGCGCACGCCCTATCCGGGCGCCATGATGCGCTGGCATCACATCACCGGCCTGCTGTTCGCGCTGGTGACGATCACCTGGATCTTCAGCGGCCTGATGTCGATGAATCCCTGGCGCATCTTCGATACCGGCGCGCCGAGGCTGAACATGGAGGCGCTGCAGGGCGGGCCGCTGGTGCCCGGCGCCGGCGACGCGGCGCCGCAAGCCCTGCTGGCGGCAACCGGCGGCGGCATGCGCGAACTGCGCTGGACCCGCGTGCTGGGAGAAAACCGGGTGCTGGCCCAGGCCGCCGCAGGCTCGCCCCAGGTGCTGGCCAGCCGCGATGGCAGCCCGGTCGAGCTCGATGCGGCGGCGCTGCGCCTTGCGGCCACGCGGCTGCTACAGGCGCCGGTCAAGCGGGTCGAGCGGCTGGACGACTACGACCTCTATTACTACGCGCGCGATGCCCACACGATGACGGGCGGCGGCGCCAAGCCGCTGCCGATCCTGCGCATCGTGTTCGACGATCCGCATGCGACCTGGATCCACCTCGATCCGCATACCGGCGCGGTGCTGGGGCGCCTGGACAGCGGCAAGCGCACCAGCCGCTGGCTGTTCGCGATGCTGCATTCCTGGGACTGGCTGCCGCTGCTCGAACGGCGTCCGCTGTGGGACCTGGTGTTGATCGCGCTGAGCCTGGGCGGAACCCTGCTCAGCGTGACCGGTGTGGTGATCGGCTGGCGCCGGCTGGGACGTAAACTGCGCGAGGCGCGCCACGCATCGACCGTGGGCGCGCCTCGCGCAGGAGTGGCAGGCGTGTAGCTTACTGGCCGGCGGCGCCCGCCACGTGGCGGCTGGCCTGCGGCTGCTCGCCGGTCGGCAGGCGGTCGACGCGGTTGATGGTGGCCAGGCGCAAAAAGGCCAGCACGCGCAGCACCAGGTAGCCCGAGTCGAATTCCCACCACTTCATCGATAGCTTGGCCGAGGCCGGGTTGGCGTGGTGGTTGTTGTGCAGCTCGGCGCCGCCGAAGATGATCCCGATCGGGAAGAAGTTGCGCGAGTCTTCCTTGGTCTGGAAATTGCGGTAGCCGACCACGTGGAAGATGCCGTTGATGAAGCCCGAGGCCCAGAACGGCAGGATCGACAGCTGGAACAGCCAGATCATGAAGCCATTGGCCGGGCCGAACACCAGCAGTTCGACCGCGAGGAAGAACAAGGCGCCGCGGAAGCGGTGCTTCGTATACAGGTGTTCGTCCATCCAGTCTTCCTTGATGCCCACGCCATAGGCCTTTACCAGGTCGGCGTCGCGCGCCGCCTTGCGGTACAGGAGCGTGCCCTTGCCCAGGATGGTCCACAGGCCATGGATGCGCGGGCTGTGCGGATCTTCCTCGGTATCGCACTTGGCGTGGTGCTTGCGGTGCACCGCCACCCAGGTCCTGGCGGTCACGCCATAGGTGGTGAGCCAGATCCACATGCGGAACAGCTGGCACAGGATCGGATGGAAGGTCACGGCCCGGTGGCTGCGCGAGCGGTGCAGATACAGTTCGCTGGCGAACACGGTCATGATGTACGACCCTGCCATGGTCAGCGCGACGCCGGTTGGGCTGAGCTGGATGAATCCTTCGAACACGTTGTTCTCCCTGGTATATGCGACGATGCGGACGTCTTTACGTCCTGGCGATACCGAAAGAATAACGTGGGGCGGCCCAAGGCCAATGCAGGAATAGAAAGGCTTTTACCCTTCTATTAACGCCATGATGGCCATCGACGTCAGCCGATCATGCCGCGCTGGCGAGCTTGCCTTACCCACGCTGGGTACTCGTTCATCAACAGGTCGTACAGCGCGCCGTCGGAATGCTCGTCGGGAGAGGCGACCGCGAAGAAGTCGGCATTGTCGAGCAGGCGGCCATCGAGATCGTCCAGCTTTTCCAGGAACGGGAAATCGGAGTCGGCGAAGTTGGCCAGGGCCTTGGACCTGGATTTGCGGCCCTTGCCGATGCCCATGAACTGCCAGAAGATCGGTTCGCGGCTGGCCCAGCGCAGCTGGCGCTCGGTCAGCGATTTATCGGAGGTCGAGCCGTCGGTCACGAACATCACGTACACCGGCACCTCGGCCTTGACCGCGGCCTTGCGCTCGCCGCCGAAGCCATCCGGGAAGTAATGGCGGCGCACCGCCTCGATCGCCGCGCCGTAGCGGGTATCGCCTTCGAGCGGATGCTTGTCGATGACGTGCCTGATGTAGTTCGACCAGTTCGACAGGCCCATCGGAGCGCCCTGGTGCACGTTGCGGCCGAACAGGAAGACGTCGATCTCGCCGTCGTCGTCGAAGCGGCAACCCAGCGCCAGGATGCGCTCGGCGAACTGCTGCACCAGGCCCTTGCGGTACAGGGTGCTCATCGAGCCCGAGATGTCCAGCACCAGGCAGACCTTGGCCCGGTGCTGGGCCAGGCCGGCCTTTTCCAGCGACACCGCGGCCGACTTGACCAGGTTGACCAGTTGCGGGGCGGATTGCGCGACGCGCTTTTCCAGGTCGACCACGGACGCACGCGGCGCGGCCGGCGCCGGCGCTGGAGCCGGCCGCGCTTCGTCGGCGACCGCGCCGCCGAAATGCCGCACCAGCGCATCGAGGCCGCCGTTGAAACCCTGGCCGACGGCCATGAAGCGCCAGCCGCCATCCTTGCGATACAGCTCGCCCAGCATGACCGCCTTCTCGCCCGCGAAATCGCGGCCACTGAAGTCGAAGCGGGCAAACTCGCCCTGCGCCCCGACCAGGCGCAGGCAGCCCGCCTGCAATTGCGACATCGGCGCATTGCCGTCGGTGCTGGCCACGATGCTGAGCCGCTCGACCCAGGCCGGCAGGTTCGCGAGCCGCAAGTGAAAGCCCGCGGCGTCAAGCCCCACGCTGCCCTGCGCCACGCCGCCACAGGGCGTGGACGGCTGGTTGAAGAACGTCATGTAGCGCTCATCAAGCAGCTTGCCGCCGGCGTCGAGCCCGAAGCAGGCGAAGTCCAGCGCCAGGCCCTGGGCCGACAGGCCGGCCTGCAGCACGCCATCGGGAACCACCTGCGCCAGGGGCAGGCGCTCGCCACGTTCCAGCTGCTTCATGTCACGCTCCAGTCAAGAGGGCGATCCGCTCAGCCCTTCTCGGGCGGCGGGGCGAATTCGTCGTCGATGCGGGTCACGATCACGGTCGCGATGCGGCGCTCCAGCACCTGCGCCACCTCGAATCTGAAGCCTTCGATCTCGACCGCATCGCCCACCTTCGGCAAGGTGCCGAAGCGTTCCAGCATCAGGCCGGCCAGCGAGGTGTAGTCGTCGGTGTCGCCGACCAGGGCGTCCGCCTCGAGCACCTGCTCCAGGTAGTGCAGGTCGGCGCTGCCGTCGACCCGCCAGCGGCCCGGACCCAGCGCCTGCACCACCGGCTGCTCGTCCTCGTCGGGGAATTCGCCGGCGATCGCTTCCAGGATGTCGATCGGCGTCACCAGGCCCTGCAGCGTGCCGTATTCGTCGGCGATGATCACCAGCTGGCCATGCGAGCGCTTGAGGCGGTCCATGACCTTGAGCACGCCGCTGGCGTCGGGCATGATGATCGGCGTGCGGATATGGGCCGCATCGATCGCGCCGGACTGGGTCAGGTCGGCGATCAGGTCCTTGGCGCGCGCGACGCCGATCACTTCGTCCAGTTGGCCGCGGCACACCGGGAAGAAGCCGTGCGGAGTGGCCAGCAGCTGGGCGCGGATGGTGTCGGCATCATCCTCGATATTGATCCACGAGATATCCGAGCGGTTGGTCATGATCGTGCGCACCGAGCGCTGCGACAGGCTCAATACGCCGCTGACCATATTGCGCTCTTCGGCCTCGAAGGCCGGTTCCTCGGCGGCCTTGGTTTCGGCTTCCGGCTCGTCATGCTGGTCGGCGCCGCGCTTGCTGCCCAGCAGGCGCAACACGGCGTCGGCGGTGCGGTCGCGCAGCGGGATGTGCGCTTCCTGCTTGATGAAGTTGCGGCGCGCCAGCTGGTTGAAGAACTCGATCACGACCGAGAAGCCGATCGCGGCGTACAGGTAACCCTTCGGAATGTGGAAGCCCAGGCCTTCGGCGATCAGCGACAGGCCGATCATCAGCAGGAAGGACAGGCACAGCACGACCACGGTCGGATGGGCGTTGACGAAGCGCGTCAGCGGCTTGGATGCGAACAGCATGACGCCCATCGAGATGACGACGGCGGCCATCATGACGCCCAGGTGTTCGACCATGCCGACCGCGGTGATCACGGCGTCGAGCGAGAACACGGCGTCGAGCACGATGATCTGCGCCACCACGGCGGCGAAGCTGGCGTATTCGCGCTTGCCGGTCTGGACCTGCGATTTGCCTTCGACGCGCTCATGCAGTTCGATGGTCGCCTTGGCGAGCAGGAAGATGCCGCCGATGAGCAGGATCAGGTCGCGGCCGGAGAACGCCAGCGTGCCGATACTAAACAAGGGTGCGGTCAGCGTGACCAGCCACGAGATCATCGTGAGAAGGCCGAGGCGCATGATCATGGCGAGGGACAGGCCGAGGAGCCGTGCCTTGTCGCGCTGGTGCGGGGGAAGTTTGTCCGCCAGGATGGCGATGAAGATCAGGTTGTCGATGCCCAGGACGATTTCGAGCACGACAAGAGTGAGCAAGCCGACCCATATATTCGGGTCAAGTAGCCATTCCATTGGAGAGTTTTGTAGTGAAGGAAGGGGCATTGTACGCGATCGTGCCGGCAACGGGCCAGAACCGCGATCGCTCGTCCACCGTCC
Source organism: Massilia sp. HP4 (assembly GCF_005222695.1). Lineage (GTDB taxonomy): Bacteria > Pseudomonadota > Gammaproteobacteria > Burkholderiales > Burkholderiaceae_D > Telluria. Next base: position 27,571 of record NZ_STGG01000052.1, read on the forward strand.
GTCCATGGACCTCGATGTTTCCGTAAGGATATAATCGTTGCAGGCGTAAGGTATACTCATTCATCCGGAAGACCGGGAAAAGATACGTGTAACGAGGGGGCGGCAATGGGACTCATGGGAATTCTTGGATTTTTCGTGGTGGTGGGCGGCCTCATTGCCATGTCCACCACCAGCCGCGTCTTCATGACCATCCTGTTTGGCGCGAGTATCTACTATTGGCAGTCCATTTCCGCCGTTCTGCACGGCGGAAATGGCCCTAGCCTGGATGAACTTAAAATGGCAATGACGCTGTTAAGCGCCAATATTGGTGGCTTCATCGTTGCCACGGTGTTAGGCGTACTTAAAAGCGATAGTGGCAGTGATCGCCATTATCGGGAGAAAAGAAAGGTCTTCTTGATTTTCCTGGCGAAGTGGGGCTCGATCTATGCGGCCTACGCTTACATCTGCGGAAAGCTGATCGATTGGGGTTACGGTGAAGAGGGCATAGGCTGGTTCTTCATGCGCGCCTGGGGAGTCTATGGTTTTATCGTCCTGCTCGTCCTTTGGTTTGTCTTCAAGCCACGCAAGCAGATACACAAAGCCTGACAGCCGTACAACGCATACCTGGCATTCCGGTCCGGCCAGTCCGACACCGGACCGGGATTGGGCGCCGCCATGCCGAACGCGGTGATCCTGATGAGCGAATTCTGCCCCCAACCGCAAGCGCGCCGTGCTCACCAATGCAATGTTCTGCGGCTTCCCGCTCGGCGCTGCCGTCGGTGGCTTTCTCGCGGCCTGGATGATCCCGCTCCGGGAGCAGGCGCAGCGTGCTGCTGCTGGGCGGCCTGGCGCCGCTGCTGGAGGGACTCTCGATCATTTTGCTGTTGCCGGAGTCGGTGCGCCTCCTGGTCGCGCGCGGCGCCGGCCACGAACGCATCCGCGCCATCCTGCACCACGTCTCACCAAGCGCCGATGAGGCTTGCGCTGCTGGTGGTGCTCGGGGCCGGGCTGGCGATGAACACCGCGCAGGCATCGCTGCCGCTGGCGGCGGCCTTCTGCCCCCGGCCGCGCGACCGGCGTGACGGGCGCCGGATCACTGGGGGATAGTGGCCTGGCTGGCGCTGCTGGTCAAGCAGGCCGCGGAATGCGCAGGCAAGCGGCCGGCGTAACCTTCAATCGGCCGCCGGCGCCGTCCTGCGCGCCGGCAGCATCGGGTCGAGCAGCTGGCCGCCGAGCGTCGGGGCGCATGGCGTATCGGTCCCGACCTCGGCCGGCCAGTGCCTGGGCAGGTAATGGCTGCCGAACAGCCGGTCCAGGAACGGCAGGGTCGACGCGTAGTTGCGGTTGATGTGGTCGTGGCGGCTGTGGTGCCAGTGGTGGAAGGCCGGCGTCGTCACCAGCCATTCCAGTGGGCCGAGGCGCCAGCGCAGGTTGGCGTGGATGAAGAAGCCCCATACATTGCCGAGCACCAGCAGCAGCGCCGGCGTGGCGCTGCCTTCCAGGCTGGGTGTGGCCAGGCCCAGCATATACAGCGGCACCAGGCCGAACAGCCGGGTGATGACCATGTCGACCGGGTGATTGCGCGTATTGGTCAAGAAATGCATGCGCTCGGCGGTATGGTGCAGCGCATGGAAGCGCCACAGCCAGGGGATCTCATGGCTCAGGCGATGTCCCCAATAAAAGCCGGTCTCGGCGACGACGAAGGCCAGCAGGACGCGCGCCGCCATGGGCAGCTCGGCGACGGTCGTCGTCAGCGCGGCCGGCGCCAGGTGGTGGGCGGCCGTGGCCAGCAGCGCCATCGGGATCGTCAGCAGCAGGATCGGCACCAGGCTGCTGATGAAGTAATAGGCCAGGTTGTGGCGCAGCTGGGGATTCGGCTGCTCATGGCGCATGCCGAACCAGCGCTCGAGCGGGACGAACAGGGCCGTCAGCAGCACGAGCCAGACGCAGGTGCGCGCTACGTCAACGGCGAACTCGGACAGAAATGCGTTCATGGGATGCTGCGGTCAAGCGATCTCGGTGGCGCCGGCGCGAACCGCGGCGCGCGATGTGCAGCGCGCCGTGGATCGGCAGGTCATGGCCTGGCCGTGCTTATGCCTGGCCGTTACGGCGACGGCGTGCAATGAAACCGATCATGCCGAGGCCGGCCAGCATCAGCGCGCCAGTCGCAGGCTCGGGCACTTCCGCGTGCAGTTGCACATTATCGAGCAGCATGAACGGTGGGCCACCGGAATTGGTGCGTTGCGACAGGAAGGACAGCCATTCCTCGGTGCTGGTGGCGGTGAAGTACATGGTGGCTTTTTGCCATCCGCTGAAAGCTCCTGGAGCAATGCTCAGCTTATTGGTGTCCTGCAAGGCATCGCCGAAGCCGACTTCCCACCAGACGTCAGTGTTATCGCTTTTTTTCCAGTCATACTGCTGGGCCAGCGCGTATTCAAAGGTCAGCTGGTAGGTGGTGCCGACTTCCAGGCCGTTGACGAGCTGTTTGAGCGTGCCTGGGCCATAGTCAGGGTCGGAAGCGAAGAAATTGCCGCCCGATGGGGACATGAAGAAATTATCGCCAGAACCGTTCAAGCGCATCTTGCCGCCATGTTCATGCGCGTTTTTGCCATTCATCAGGAAGTTATAGCCGCCGCTATCGCCGCCATCTTTGCTGCTGATCCAGTGATTGATCGTGACGCCGTTTTCTTCCAGGTAAGCGCCATTGACAATGTGGCTGTGGGCGATGACGTTGGCTTCGAAACCGCCATTCTTGATCAGGTTCGCGTGCGCGAGGTTGGTGGTGAAGGCGAGGACGGCAGACATGAACAGCAAAGCTGACTTGAGACGCATGGCGCAAGCTCCGGAATGTTAGAAAAAAAAATTGGTAAGTAAGCGCCGGCAGGTGATGGGCCGGACGGCAGGCTCGAACGGGATGGGGCCGATCCGCCAAGCGCATTAGAAATTTGATATCGATTAATATTTCTTGCAATGGACACATTCTATCAGACACTTGCTGCTTGAAAATCAATACTCTGCGCGCAATAATATTTTCCATAAAGCAACATTTTACAATTGCCAGCAGGAATGCCTCCCCGTATTGACGCCCAGCTGGGTGAATACTATTGAGAAATAAGGCCTGCAATGAAAAACCGTTTCGATGCTTGTCGTCGCGAAAGGTTAATTAAGCAGTGCTGGGTGCATACCGTCACGGGTGATCGAAGACGATCTGCATGCTTTAGCGGACCAATTGCTTATCACCGAAAAACAACAGTTGGTCGCTTCATGGCCGATCCGGCGTGGATATCGGCGTGACCGACCTGGTCGCGTGGATACCCGATCAGGACTGACGACGCCCGGGCATCCTGGAACGTATGCTCTTAATCCATCGTATCGCTATAAAACGCCTGGCCGTTCCTTCCCTGTCCCTTGATGTAATACATCGCAATATCCGCATGGCGCATCAACTCATCGATCGTTTCTCCATCGTGGGGAAAGACCGCAATACCGATCGATGCGGAGATCAGCACCTCATGCCCGCCCAGGTCGAATGGCAGATTCAGGCATTCCAGGAATTTGTCGGCAACCAGGCGTGCGTCGTCGCGCACGTGCAGGTCGGGCAAGACCACGGTAAATTCGTCGCCGCCCTGCCGTGCCAGCGTGTCGCCCTTGCGCAGGCAGCTTTTCAGGCGGGCCGTCACTTGCAGCAGTAGTTCATCGCCCTTGTCATGACCGAGCGTATCATTGACCTGCTTGAATCGATCGAGGTCGATGAACATCGCCGCCAACTCGGTCCGGTTGCGTTTCGATTGGAGAATCGCCTGGCCGAGCCGGTCCTTGAACAGCTGGCGGTTCGGCAGGTCGGTCAGGACGTCATGATAGGCTTGATGAAGAATGACGGCTTCGGCCTGCTTGCGCGCCGTGATATCGCGTGCGATCCCGTAGGTGCCGAGATATCGCGGCCCGCCCTGCTCCACATGGTCGAGGTGCATGCCGATCGCATTGAGCGACACGATCATCGAGGCATCGTCGGCGGTCTCGGCATGGGGCGCATTCGGCCGGCGTGTCATGCGCAATTCGACATCGCGCGAGGCCCGATCGCCGGAACGCCTTTCGTTGAATGCATAACGCGCCCGCGCGAAGTCTTCTTCGTGCACGAGCACGGAGTAATGCTGGCCGATCAATTCGCGGCGATCATAGCCCAGCAATTGGCATGCCCGATCGTTCACGAAAGTGAATCGACCCTCGGGTTCGACCATATAAATGATATCCGGCGAGGCGTCGACCATATAGCGGTAGGTGCGCTCGGACAGTTCGAGTCTGTAAGCGATGTCGCGGTTGGTTTGCCGGAGCCGGCGCTGGGTCAGGACGTGATCGATGGTCTTGAACAGGTCTTGCTGGCTGAATGGCTTGCGCAGGAAATCGCGCGCGCCACCGCGCAAGGCGCCGATCGCGGCATCGATTCGCACGTTTCCGCTGACGATGATGACGTCGGTTTCGATGCAGTGATTGTTGATGAAGTCCATGACATGGTGGCCATCCATGTCTTCCAGGCTCAGATCTAGCAACACCAGGTCGTAGCGGGTGCGGGACAGGCATGCCAGTGCTTCGGCGCCCGAGGCTGCCGTGTCGATGTCAAAATGGCGGTGGTGGAGCAATGCCTGCAGCGATGACAGCATGCGTGGCTCGTCGTCCACAAGCAGCAGTTTGGTGGACTGATTGGCTGCAGCAGCCGGCAAATGAACTGCAGGAAATGAATTATCGCCGAATGCGAGTTTGTTTGTTCGCGGACATAGATTCATATCTGTAGGGATGGATAGCTTACACGTTCAACGCAGCAGGTTAGTTTATGCTCACTACATTAACATGGTCACAGAGTTTCAAATGCACATTGAAACTTCTCAAGAAGAATTGTTAACAATTTTCTTTGAGTACGATAAGGAAGGGCGAGCCAGCGTGCGATGTCTCAGCACGGCGCAGTAAAAAAATAGGCCACCCGAAGGTGGCCTATTTCATATTCCTGGCGGAGAGAGGGGGATTCGAACCCCCGGTAGGCTATGAACCTACACACGCTTTCCAGGCGTGCGACTTAAACCACTCATCCATCTCTCCTGATGGGTCGACGTGGGAACCCCACGAAGCCGCCTATTATAGCAAGTATTCCCAGCAGTACAAGGCCGACAACGCGTCACCGACGACGCACCACACCGCAGATGGGGTTGAACGCGTGGATGGCTCAGCCATCCACCCTACACAAAAAAATGCCCGCCCCTCTCCCGAGTCGGCGGGCAAGCCTTGCGTCAGCCTTGTGGGCCGGCGCAGGCAGGTTGCTCAGGCAGTGTAGCTCAAGCCGATTCCTTCAACTGCTCCAGGATGGCCGGGTTCTCAAGTGTCGATACGTCTTGCGTGATGTTCTCGCCCTTGGCCAGCACGCGCAGCAGGCGGCGCATGATCTTGCCGGAACGGGTCTTCGGCAGGTTGTCGCCGAAGCGGATCTCTTTCGGCTTGGCGATCGGACCGATCTCCTTACCAACCCAGGCGCGCAGCTCGTTGGCCAGCTTTTTCGCTTCTTCGCCGGTCGGACGTGCCTGCTTGAGCACGACGAAGGCGCAGATCGACTCGCCCGTGGTCTCGTCCGGACGCCCCACCACCGCCGCTTCGGCCACGATCGGATTGGCCACCAGCGCCGATTCGATTTCCATCGTGCCCATGCGGTGGCCCGACACGTTCAGCACGTCGTCGATGCGGCCGGTAATCGTGAAGTTGCCGGTGTCCTTGTTGCGGATCGCGCCGTCGCCGGCCAGGTAGTACTTGCCGCCCAGTTCGTCCGGGAAGTAACTGGTGCGGAAGCGGTCCGGGTTGTTCCAGATCGTGCGGATCATCGACGGCCATGGGCGCTTGACCACCAGGATGCCGCCCTGCCCGTTCGGCACGTCGGCGCCGGCCTCGTCCACGATCGCGGCCATGATGCCCGGCAGCGGCAGGGTGCAGGAACCCGGCACCATCGGAGTTGCGCCCGGCAGCGGGGTGATCATGTGGCCGCCGGTCTCGGTTTGCCAGAAGGTGTCGACGATCGGGCAGCGTTCTTGACCAACATTGCGGTAGTACCACATCCAGGCTTCCGGATTGATCGGCTCGCCGACCGAACCGAGCAGGCGCAGGCTGGACAGGTCGTAGTTCTTCGGATGCACCTTCTCATCCAGGTCGGAGGCCTTGATCAGCGAGCGGATCGCGGTCGGCGCGGTATAGAAGATGCTGACCTTGTGCTTCTCGACGGTCTGCCAGAAGCGGCCGGCGTTCGGGAAGGTCGGCACGCCTTCGAACACGACTTGCGTGCCGCCGACGGCCAGCGGGCCGTAGGCGATATAGGTGTGGCCGGTGATCCAGCCGATGTCGGCGGTGCACCAGAAGACGTCTTCGGGTTTCAGGTCGAAGGTCCACTTCATGGTCAGCGCGGCCCACAGCAGGTAGCCGCCGGTCGAGTGCTGCACGCCTTTCGGGGTGCCGGTCGAGCCGGACGTGTAGAGGATGAACAGCGGGTGTTCGGCATCGACCCATTCAGGCGCGCATTCGGCGCCCTGGTCCTTGACCAGCTCGTGCAGCCACAGGTCGCGGCCTTCCTTGAAGTTGATATTGCCGCCGGTGCGCTTGTAGACGATCACGTCCTTGACGGTATCGCAGCCGCCCAGGCCCAGGGCTTCGTCGACGATCGCCTTGAGCGGAAGCGCCTTGCCGCCGCGCTGCTGTTCGTCGGCCGTGATGACCGCCACCGCGCCGGCGTCGATGATGCGCTCCTGCAGCGACTTGGCCGAGAAGCCGCCGAACACCACCGAGTGGGTGGCGCCGATACGGGCGCAGGCCTGCATGGCAGTGATGCCTTCGACCGACATCGACATATAGATGACGACGCGGTCGCCCTTCTTGATGCCGCGCGATTTAAGGGCGTTGGCAAATTTGCAGACGCGCTCGTGCAGCTCGCGGTAGGTGACTTTAGTGACCGCGCCGTCGTCCGCCTCGAAGATGATGGCGTGCTTGTCGGCGTTGCCGTTTTCCAGGTTGCGGTCGAGGCAGTTGTACGATGCGTTCAGCTGGCCGTCGGCGAACCATTGGTAGAACGGCGCGTTCGATTCGTCGAGGGTGGAGGTGAACGGCTTGTGCCAGTCGAGGTTCTCGCGCGCCAGGCGGGCCCAGAAACCTTCGTAGTCGGCTTCGGCTTCGGCGCACAGTTTTTCGTAGGCGGCCATGCCATTGATGGCGGCCTTGTCGGCAAACTCCTTCGGCGGCTGGAACACGCGGTGCTCCTGCAGGCCCTGGGTTTGCTCTTGGGTGGTCTCGTTCTCGGCCATACTAGTCTCCATATTAATGTAGTAGGTTATGCCAGATACCATAGGGGGGCTCGCTTACTGAGCCCTTACATGGAAACCCCTGCGGCGGATCGATCGTCAAGCATTTGTCCGCTCTCTCGTGATGTTCGCCCTTATTCTAACGCCAGGCGTTGCAAAGCGTACAAGCAGCGCCCCATCCCGGCGCGTGCCCAACCTCATCGACACTCGCCGGTGTAAAATGCTGAGCTGAATTTTTTCGCATCCCCCTGGAGTTCCATCCCGATGTCTGCCCTAGAACCGAGCAAGCAAATCCGCAAGCTGTCCCCATTGAGCAACCTGATCTTTGCCAGCCGCTGGCTGCAGCTGCCGCTGTACCTCGGCCTGATCCTGGCGCAATGCGTGTACGTATTCCACTTCTGGGTCGAACTCGTCGACCTGATCGGCGCCGCCATGGGCAACGTCGACTCGCTGAACCACATCATCGATGCGGTCGGCCTGTCCGGCAACCGCCCCACGCGCCTGACCGAGACCGTCATCATGCTGGTCGTGCTGGGCCTGATCGATGTCGTCATGATCTCCAACCTGTTGATCATGGTGATCGTCGGCGGCTACGAAACCTTTGTCTCGCGCATGCACCTGGAAGGCCACCCTGACCAGCCAGAGTGGCTGTCGCACGTGAACGCGACGGTGCTCAAGACCAAGCTGGCGATGGCGATCATCGGCATCTCGTCGATCCACCTGCTCAAGACCTTCATCAACGCCGCCAACTATGAAGAGAAGACCCTCATGTGGCAGACCCTGATCCACGTGGCTTTCCTGGTCTCGGCGCTGGCGATTTCGTGGACCGATCGCATCACCACCATGACGCACCAAGAGAAGCATTGAAGCACCCGTAACACCACAACGATAACGATACTCCGACACTCCATCACGAGAGATTTCCCACCATGGCAACCGTCATTACCCAGGAAGACCTGATCGAATCCGTCGCGGCCGCGCTGCAATACATCAGCTACTACCACCCGGCCGACTATATCCAGCACCTGGCACGTGCCTACGAGACCGAGCAAAGCCCGGCCGCGAAGGATGCGATCGCCCAGATCCTGACCAACTCGCGCATGTGCGCCGAAGGCAAGCGCCCGATCTGCCAGGACACCGGCATCGTCAACGTGTTCCTGAAGGTCGGCATGGGCGTGCGCTTCGAAGGCTTCACCGGCACCGTCACCGACGCGGTCAACGAAGGCGTGCGCCGCGCGTACAACTTCGCCGACAACAAGCTGCGCGCCTCGATCGTGGCCGACCCTCACTTCGAGCGCAAGAACACCAAGGACAATACCCCGGCCGTGGTCCATATGGAACTGGTCGAAGGCGATACCGTCGACGTGAAGGTGGCCGCCAAGGGCGGCGGCTCCGAAAACAAGACCAAGTTCGTCATGCTCAACCCGTCCGACTCGCTGGTCGACTGGGTGCTCAAGACGGTGCCGCTGATGGGCGCCGGCTGGTGCCCGCCGGGCATGCTCGGCATCGGCATCGGCGGCACCGCCGAGAAGGCGATGCTGATGGCGAAAGAATCGCTGATGGAAGACATCGACATGTACGAGCTGCGCCAGCGCGGCCCGAACAATAAACTCGAAGAGCTGCGCATCGAGCTGTGCGACAAGATCAACGCGCTGGGCATCGGCGCCCAGGGCCTGGGCGGCCTGACCACCGTGCTGGACGTGAAGATCAATATGTACCCGACCCACGCGGCCTCGAAGCCGGTGGCGATGATCCCGAACTGCGCCGCTACCCGCCACGCCCACTTCGTGCTGGACGGCTCGGGCCCGGCCTATATCGAACCGCCGGCGCTGTCGACCTGGCCGGACGTGAACTGGACCCCGGACACCGAGAAGTCCAAGCGCGTCGACCTGGATACCCTGACCAAGGAAGAAGTCGCCTCCTGGAAGCCAGGCCAGACCCTCTTGCTTAACGGCAAAATGCTGACCGGCCGCGACGCCGCGCACAAGCGCATCCAGGACATGCTGGCCAAGGGCGAATCGCTGCCGGTGGACTTCACCAACCGCGTGATCTACTACGTCGGCCCGGTCGATCCGGTCGGCAGCGAAGTGGTCGGCCCAGCCGGTCCGACGACCGCCACCCGCATGGACAAGTTCACCGACATGATGCTGGAAAAGACCGGCCTGATCTCGATGATCGGCAAGGCCGAGCGCGGCCCGGCGGCGATCGAATCGATCCAGAAGCACAAGTCGGCCTACCTGATGGCGGTCGGCGGTTCGGCCTACCTGGTCTCGAAGGCGATCAAGTCGGCGAAAGTCGTCGGCTTCGAGGACCTGGGCATGGAAGCGATCTACGAGTTCGACGTGACCGACATGCCGGTCACCGTCGCCGTCGATTCGACCGGTACCTCGGTCCACAACACCGGCCCGAAGGAATGGTCGGCCAGGATCGAATCGCTGAAAGGCGTGCCGGTCACGGTCGCTTGATTCCACGAGAATCATGACGCTCCCCGACGCTCCGGTTGGCATCTTCGACTCGGGCGTCGGCGGCCTCTCGGTGCTGCGCCACATCCAGGCGCAGCTGCCGCACGAACACCTGCTCTACCTGGCCGACACCGGCTTCGCCCCCTACGGCGACAAACCCGAACCGGTCGTCGTCGAACGCGTGCTGGCGATCGGCGATTTCTTGCTCGCGCAAGGCGCCAAGGCCCTGGTAGTCGCCTGCAATACCGCGACCGTCGCCGCCGTGCGCGAACTGCGCACGGCGCACCCAGGCCTGCCCATCGTCGGCGTCGAACCCGGCCTGAAGCCGGCAGCAAGCCTTTCCCGCACCGGCAAAGTCGGCGTGCTGGCCACCGAACGCACGCTGAACGGCGCCAAGTTCCTGCAATTGCGCGACCAGATCCACCTCGATTCGGGCGCCGAGTTCCTGCTGCAACCCTGCGTCGGCCTGGCCGACCAGATCGAGTTCGGCGAGCTCGACTCGACCGCCACGGGCGCCATGCTGCAACGTTTCATCCATCCTTTGCTGGCCCAGGGCGCCGACACCCTGGTGCTGGGTTGCACCCACTATCCGCTGGTGCGGGCCTCGATCGAGCGCCTGCTGAACGACGCCGGCCGGTCCGATGTGATGCTGGTCGACACCGGCGACGCCGTGGCGCGCCAGCTGGCGCGCCTGCTCGCTGCCGGCGGCTTGCTGCGCGCGGCGCACGCCTCCCCTGCCCTGTTGTCCGGCTATACCAGCGCCAGCGCCACCGCCCTCGGCGCGGCGTTTCGCAGCCTGCTCGGCATCGAACCGCCGGTGCATGAAGTGACGATTGCCGCGCCCAACGGCTGGTCGAACGGGCGGCAGATTTAAAGTTGCACGTTTCAGATTGAGCTTATATAATCATGCTCTGCCTCGGCAATGACGAGACAGAAAGAAGCAAATAGAGCAGTAACGTAGTTCAGTGGTGGCTGTAGCTCAGCTGGTAGAGTCCAGGATTGTGATTCCTGTTGTCGTGGGTTCGAGCCCCATCAGCCACCCCACAGAATTTCGACGAAAAGCCACCGCAAGGTGGCTTTTTCGTTTTCGCTCCCGTTCCCGCTCGCGCTCGCGCAGGTGGCGCCAGCTAGAATGGCGCTTCGGCCAGGCGTTCCGCAGCAATCCAACAGTCACGGCGCCCAACATTGCATTGAAGCAATGCAGGAGCTATCATGGCTTGCTACCGCGATCGCCATCCTCACCGTTGACATGGCCGTTCCCTGTTGCATTTCTCTTTAGGAAAGCGAATCCCATGGCCACCCCTTCCCAGTTCGACAACGATACCTTCGCGCTGGCGCGCCAGCACCTGGCCGACTTCGTGACAGGCACCGCGCGCCGCCTCGCGGGGCAAGGCGGAAGACTGCTCGAAGTCGGACCGCAAGAGCGTTCGCTGGTGCGGGAAAGCTTTACCAACTTCGCGGTCGACACCTTCGACATCGTCGACACCTACCAGCCAACCCTGGTGGGCGACATCACCAAACACAACGACTTCATCGCCGACAGCACCTACGACTGCGTGGTCTGCATGGAAGTCATCGAGCACACGCTGAACCCGTTCGAGGCGGTCAAGGAAATCCGCCGCATCCTCAAGGATGGCGGCTATCTCCTGATCTCGGCGCCGCTGAACTGGCGCATCCATGGACCGATCCCCGACTGCTGGCGCATCACCGAACACGGCTGGAAGGCCTTGCTGCGCGACTTCGATATCGAGACCATCGACAGCCTCGAGTCACCCGGGCGCGAACTGTTCCCCATCCGCTACAACGTACTCGCCAGGTGCAACAAGACCAAGTGCATCGACGACCACGAACTGGTGTTCCGCTATATCTGAGGCCCCGTGATGGACACGATCGAACGCGTCGAACACACACTGGCCCGGGTAGCGGGGCCCACCTTCGACCCTCAGGTGTATGCCGAAACCGGATTCTTCATCCTGCGCCAGGCGATCGGCAAGGACGTCGTCGGGCGCTGGCAGCAGGCATGGCAGGATTTCCATGCCTGGCAGCTGGGCCAGGGGCGCAATGTCAACCGCGCCAACCCGGTGGCGCTGACCGAGGAACTGCCCGAGGTATTGGGCAAGATGTACCGCGAGCCGGTCTTCATCGACACCGTCAAGCAGATCTTCGGAGAAAACGTGGCGCTGTTCAACCACCGCTTCGTGATCAAGGATGAGCACAGCTCGGGCAAGGTGTTCCTGCACCAGGACAGCTGCTACCACCTGGGGAACCTGAACAAGTGCAGCCTGTTCGTCCCGCTGAGCATCGCCAATGAAGATAACGGCGGGATGACCTTCTACGCCGGTTCGCACAAGATGGGCTATCTCGGCGATGCAGGCGAAATCAATCCCGAGGCATTCGATATCCGCTGGCCCAAGGTGACGCCCGAACTGCATCCGGGAGATTTCATCGTGATGAACAGCTCACTGTGGCACGAATCGGGGCCGAACAAGAATGGCGTGCACCGCATCCTGGCCGACATGATCATGCAGCCGGCCGACGACCCGACCGGCAAGGAGCTGCTGGCCGGAGAATGGAAGACCGATTTTTTCTACTCCCCCCTCAATTGCGCCCGCTACTTCTCGAACTCGCGCGTACTGAAGATCATCCGCTACGAGACCGAACTGGGCCTGCGCGCGGCGCCGACGAAAACGGACTGATATGCAGGTAGTCGGCGAGACCCTCTCCCGCTCCGGCGTCGAAGCGCTGCTGGCGCAAGGTTCGCCGGCGTTCCTGGACTGCGGGTTCGATGGCGCCGACCTGTCGCGCCTCGACCTGCGCAACTGCACGTTCAGCGGCTGCTGCCTCGCCGAAACCTCGCTCTACGCCGCCAAGCTGGGGCAAACCACCTGGCAGCGTTGCCGTGGCCGGCAAATCGACTTCGAGGCGGCGGATCTCACCGATGCCCGCTTCCAGAGTTGCGACCTGAACAACAGCAGCTGGCGCCGCGCCCACCTGGCCTCGCTCACGGTCAAGGGCTGCAAGCTGACCGGCGCCAGTTTCGAGGAAGCGGCCCACCTTGGACTGTGCTTCGAGGAATGCCTGCTGGTCGGGGCCGACCTGCGCCGCATGTCGTTCAGGAAGGCCAGACTCATCCAGCTCGATTTCGGCGACGCAGACCTGGCCGCCTGCGACTTTCGCGACGCCGTTTTCGAGGGCGGCAGCCTGCGCGGCGCCAACCTGAAGCAGGCGCGCTTCGACAATGCCGACCTGCGCGAAGCCGACCTGGGCGGCATCACCCTGGCCGACATCAAACTGTTCAAGGGCGCCTGGATCACGCCGCGCCAGGCCGCGGACCTGGTCAGCGAACTCGGATTGCGGGTCGCCTGAACCGCTACGCATTTGGCCTCGATACGACGAGACAAATGTAAGAGGCAACAAGTTATCGGCCGGATAACGCTTGATGTGAGACAATTAGTGAGTTTTCCAAAAGAAATATAGGCCGTTCTCTCGTGTCTCAGCATCGCGGACACTGCAGTGGCGGCTTTCGGATCTATGCCAGACAAGAGTACCGCCCCCGAGATCGTCCGCCTGACCGCCGAAAAACGCCCCGCAGTGCGCAATGCCGTGCTGTTCGTGGTCGCCCTGTGCCTGTTGCTCCTGACCATCCAGGTCTCGGACGGCTGGCGCGCGCGCAAGGAGCGCCTGGCGGACGTCGCCGTCGCCACCACCAATATGTCGCATGCGCTGGCGGCCCAGGCCGAGAGCGCGGTGCGGGTGGTCGATACGGTGCTGGCCGGGGTGGTCGAGCGGGTCGAGACCGATGGAGCCGATGGCGCCGCCCGCCCGCGCCTGCAACTGCACCTGAAGAATATGGTGACTGAAGTCGATGAGCTGCACGGCCTGTTCGTTTTCGGCGCCGACGGCCGCTGGCTGATGACCTCGCAGGACCGCATTCCGCTCTACCACGTCGACGACCGCGAATACTTTCAATACCACCGCAACAATCCCGACCGCTACGTCCATATCGGCAAGCCGGTGCGCAGCCGCTCGACGGGCGACTGGGTGCTGCCGATCTCGCGCCGCCTGAACAATCCGGACGGAACCTTTGGCGGCGTCGCGCTCGGCACGATCCGCATCGCATACTTCTCGACCTTGTACAAGACCTTCGACGTCGGCCGCGCCGGCGTGATCATGCTGACCCTGGACGACGGCACCATGATCTATCGCCTGCCGCACAACGAAAAGCTGATCGGCTCCGATGTCAGCAATGGTCCCGTGCACCAGATGTACCAGCGGACGGGGCCAACCGGCACCGACATGCTGCGCTCGAAGATCGACGGCATCGAACGGCTGTACAGTTACCGCCACCTGGAAACCTATCCGCTGATCGTCGCCACCGCACAATCGAAGCAGGAAATCCTGGAAAAATGGCTCAAGTCGATGCTGGGCCAGGCCGCGATCACCATCGTCGCCATCCTGCTGTTGCTGTATTTCGGCCGGCGCCTGGTGCGCCAGATCGTGATCCGCGACCACCTCGAGCACGAACTGCTGCAGGCGCGCGCGATGCTGCAGGAGCATAACCGCGCGCTGACGGTCCTGGCCGACAATGACAGCCTGACCGGCATCGCCAACCGGCGCCGCTTCGAAGAAGCCCTCGGCCAGGAATACGCGCGCGCGGCGCGCAGCGGCGCACCGCTGTCGCTGCTGATGTTCGACGTCGATTACTTCAAGCGCTATAACGACACCTATGGCCACGTGGCCGGCGACGCCTGCCTGCGCCAGGTGGCGCAAACCCTGCAGGACAGCCTGGTGCGGCCGGCCGACATGGCCGCGCGCTATGGAGGAGAAGAATTCGTGGCCCTGTTGCCGGATACCGATCCGGCCGGCGCCAGGATGGTGGCCGAGCGCATCCGCCAGGCGGTGATGGCGCTGGCGATCCCGCATGCCGGCAATGGCGCCGGGGTCGTGACGATCAGCGTCGGCGTGTACACGGGCAGTGCGAGCGCCGGGATGGCTGCCGACAGCGCCACCGCGCTGGTGGAGCGGGCCGACGCCCTGCTCTATCAAGCCAAGCAGTCGGGCCGCAACCAGGTGTGCGGCGGCGATCTCGCCGCACCCTGAGCCGCAGGCTCGCCATCATCAATAGCGGTGAGGGTTGTTCGGCCGGGCGTCGTAGCGGTTCGGCACGCCGTCGCGATCGCGGTCGCGGTTGCGGTGCGCGGCCACCTGGCGTGACTGGTGCCAGCCGCCGCGCTCGAGATGCCAGCCGTTCCGGTCCTGGCGCCATTGCGCACGCTGGTAGGCATAGCCCGGACGCACTTTCTCCCAATGGCCGGCGACCCAGTCGTGACGGCGGCCGTTCCAGTCCCAGTAGCCCGACACCCATTCGTAACCGCGGCGTGCAGCCGGCACGGCTTCGCGGCGTGGCGCCGGCGGCGCCTTCTTGATAACGATCACTTGGGCGCGCGGATGGGCGGCCTGGGCCTGCACGGGTGCGAATGCTGCGCTACCGATCAGGATGGCGGCGGCGGTGGCGAGGATGGTTTTCATGGTGCTCTCCGTTTCGGTTGGTGTGAGACCACTATAGCGAGCCGGGGCGCCAAAACGATGAACTGAAGGAAGTCTTTACAGCCGATACATGCCGCTACAAACTTGTAACAGCGGAGGGGAAGTGCGGGAAGGCGGGAGGTAAAGCGGGGAGCTGCAAAAACACAGCCGGCGATGGACGCCGGCTGTGTAAAGGGGAAGGTATCAGTCCAGCTTGAAGGCGTAGTCGACCTTGGTCCAGGTCTGGGCTGGTGCGCCGTCCTTGGTGCCCGGCTTGAACTTGCACGAGGTCAGGCCCTTGACCAGTGCACGGTCCAGGTTCTTGAAGCCGCTCGACTTGTCGATCTTCGATTCTGCCACGGTGCCGTCCGCGTTGACCAGGAACGAGGCCGAGGTCGTGCCCTGCTCTTCGTTCATCAGCGATGCTTTCGGATATTCGATGGCGCACTTCTTCGGATCGAACGACGCCGGGGTTTCGGCGGCGAAGCTGGCGCTGGCGGCGCCGGTCAGGGTCAGTGCAACGAACAGCTTGGCGGACAGGTTTTTCATGATTTCCCCAATAAGGTTTTTAAGAGTTGAATGTCGTGATGCGTACTGCGCGCCGCTCTGCCAGCCGGCGCATGACTGCGTAATAATGCGTGCTTAGAATTCTTCCCACTCGTCGTTGCCGACTGTGGCAGCTGCCTTTTTCGGCTTCGGCGCAACTTCGGCCTCGTCCGGGTTCACCGCGGCGCTGGCGGCGGCCGGCTTTTTCGACGCCGGCGGTACGGGACGCTTAGCGGCCGGACGGACCACCACCGCGGTGGTGGTCGCCACTGGCGCCTGCGCCTCGAATTGGAACTGTTCGCCCTCTTCCAGCTTGAAGATGCTGACCACGCGGGCCAGTTCGCCGGCCTGGTCTTGCAGGCTCTGGGCGGCCGCGGCGGCTTCTTCCACCAGTGCGGCGTTTTGCTGGGTCATGCCATCCATCTCGATGATCGAGGTGTTGACCTGGGCGATGCCGGCGCTCTGTTCGGCGCTGGCGTTGGCGATCTCGCTCATGATGTCGGTCACGCGCTTGACGCTGGACACCACTTCATCCATCGTCACGCCGGCCTGGCCGACCAGTTTGCTGCCGCGGTCGACTTTCGAGACCGAATCGTCGATCAGGGTCTTGATTTCCTTGGCCGCCGCAGCCGAACGCTGGGCCAGGTTACGTACTTCGGACGCAACGACCGCGAAGCCGCGGCCCTGTTCGCCGGCACGGGCAGCTTCGACCGCCGCGTTCAGCGCCAGGATATTGGTCTGGAAGGCGATGCCGTCGATCACGCCGATGATGTCGGCGATCTTGCGGGCCGAGCCGTTGATCTCACCCATGGTGCCCACCACTTGCGACACCACTTCACCACCCTTGCTGGCGACGTCCGAAGCGGCGGCGGCCAGCGCGTTGGCTTCACGGGCATTGTCGGCGTTCTGCTTGACGGTCGAGGTCAGCTGTTCCATGGCCGAGGCAGTCTTTTCCAGCGAGCTGGCCTGCAGTTCGGTACGCGAGGACAGGTCGATATTGCCGGCAGCAATTTCACGCGAGGCGGTGCCGATGGTCTCGGTGCCGCGGCGCACCTGGGCGACGATGTCGACCAGGCTGTTACGCATTTCCTTCATTTCGACCAGCAGGCTGCCGCGGTCGGATTCCTTGGTGTCGATCGCGATCGACAGGTCGCCGTGGGCGATGCTGCCGGCGATCTTGGCGGTGTAGCCAGGCTCGCCGCCGAGCTGCTTGAGCAGGCTGCGGGTGATCACCACCGCGGCGCTCACGCCCAGCACCACGGCCAGGACCAGCAGCACCAGCATGAAGTTACGGGCATTGTCGAATGCCGCTTCGGCATCGGCCTTGGTCTGGGCGTTCTGTTTTTGTTCCTGGGCAGCCAGCGCGTTCAGGGCCTCGGTCCACTTGCGCTGCACCGGGCGCACTTCGCGCACCATCACACGGGTGGCGTCCATCATATTGGCGGCCAGGTAGAGTTCGGTAGCGCGGCTGATCGCCGGCATTGCGGCCGCAGCGTGTTCCTTGATCTGCGCCAGCAAGGCCTTTTCGGTATCGTTGCCGTTGGCGGCGAACAGCGCTGTCAATTTAGCCTGGGCTTCGTCGTACTTGGCGGTCTCGGCCTTGAACTTCGCGATTTCCGGTTCCATATCGGCCGGGTCGACCATCAGGGTCAGGACGCGCAGCGACTGCAGGCGGTCGTTGACGTTGTTGCGCATTTCGATCACGAGACCGGTCGATACATTGCTCACGCTGACCACATGGTCAAGGCGATCCTGGATCTGCGCCATGCGCAGGATACCCACTACCGCAACGGCAACCAGCAACACCAGGATCAGTGCAAAACCGAGGGCCAGACGGGTACCGACCTTCATGTTGTTCAAATTCATTCGTGTTTTCCCTGTAACTTATTGATCGAAACTCGCTCGGAGAGACAAGCGCCGGCGATGCGCTTCTGAAATCGGTGTTTCCGCTCGATGTCAGGTGTTTCCGACAGGATAAATCAAGATGTCATTCAGCTCGTCAGAAAATCTCTTGCTCGTCCGAATTGTTTCGGCACAACAACAGCATTGATACAGTGCAAGATTGGGAACAGGACTGCATTATGGAATGACTATTGCCACACAGCAAGCAATTTTGAAACTTGTGTGATTGTTTCGACAAGGAAATGTCTCGATTTGTCGACAGGAAATCAAAAAGGCGTGCCTTGGCACGCCTTTGGGTCGGTTTTGCAGGGTTTTCAGGCTGCGGCCGGCATCCTGGCAGCCGCTTCGAGCAACAGGCGCGGATCGCCCAGCGCCAGCTTCTTCGAGTCGGACAAGGTCTGGCGGAAGGCGCGCGCACCCGGCAAGCCCTGCATCAGGCCCAGCATGTGGCGCGTAATGCTGTTGAGCTTCAGGCCCAGCGGGCCGTACAGGCGCAACTGTTCCTCGATATACGGGATCATCCCCTCCAGCACCTCGACCCGCGTCCGTGGGCGACCGGCATCGGGGGCGCCATAGAAGCGGCGGTCCCAGTCGCCCATGGTCCAGGGATTGTGATAGGCCTCGCGGCCCAGCATCACGCCGTCGACGTGCTCCAGGTGCAGGGCGATCTCATCGTCGCTCTTGATGCCGCCATTGATCAGGATCTCGAGGTCGGGGAATTCGCGTTTCAGCTGATAGGCGACGGCGTAGCGCAGCGGCGGGATCTCGCGGTTTTCCTTGGGCGACAAGCCCTTCAGCACGGCATTGCGGGCGTGCACGATGAAAGTCTTGCAACCGGCATCGGCGATGGTGCCGACGAAATCGCGCACGAAGCCGTATTCCTCGTCGTAGTCGATGCCGATGCGGTGTTTTACCGTGACGTCGATCGAGACGGCGTCGCGCATCGCTTTCACGCAATCGGCCACCAGTTGCGGCTCGTTCATCAGGCAGGCGCCGAAGACGCCCTTCTGCACCCGCTCGGACGGGCAGCCGCAGTTGAGGTTGATCTCGTCATAGCCCCATTGCTCGCCCAGCTTGGCGCTTTTTGCCAGGTCGGCCGGGTCGCTGCCGCCCAGTTGCAGGGCGATCGGGTGCTCGACGTCGTCGTAGCGCAGGTGGCGCTCGACGTCGCCATAGACCAGGGCGCCGGTGGTGACCATCTCGGTGTACAGCCAGGTGTGGCGGGTGATCTGGCGGTGGAAGACGCGGCAGTGGCGGTCGGTCCAGTCCATCATCGGGGCGACCGACAGGCGGCGCGATGGCTGGACAGGAGCTGGGGCGTTGGCTGGAACGGTCGAGGTGGTGCTCATGCTGGAAGGGTCTGGCCGCCTGCTGACACGGCGGCGAATACTGTCGGGAACCCGCCATCATAAGCCAAAGCTGGCGGGACCGCACTCCTGGCGTCGATCGGTTGTGGCAAAGGTCTCACCGACCAGAACCGCGATCGCCACACAAGTACGTGCCTTGCCTTAAGAAGGCAAAGGCACAGGAAGAGTAGTCACCCGATCATTGATCCAGCACGCGGAACGTCAACGTGTAGTTGTGACCATAGTTCGGCGCAGCCGCACCGGCCGGTGCAGGCGCCCTATGCCGGATCAGCCCAAGATAGATGCCCGGCTTCGCCAACGGCAAGACAGCTTTCCCCAGGGCGTCGGTCGAGATGTGCTGCACAGCGCTCTGGCTAGCCAGGTCCATCGGAGAGCGATAGATACTGACCTTCTGGTCCACCAGCGGTTTGCCGTCGAACTGCACGATGAATTCGAATCTTTCGTCGACAAACAGGTCGCTCGGATGCGTGATGGCGACGATTTCCAGTCCCTTGCCGACCGGCGCCAGCGCTTTCGTCAATGGCTTGTCGGCAGTGACGTAGGCCTCGGAAATCGACAGCGACTGGTAATGGGCCAGCAGCTTCGCGTCGGCAGGCATGACCTGCTGCGGGTCCCGTGCCGACTCGGTCTTGCCGTTGCGCTCCCAGGTGCGGAACACGGCGCCCAGCCGTGGGCCGGTGCTGAGGCGGTACGTTCCTTTTTCGTCGGGAAGCTTTTGCTCCGCTACCGTGCGCTGCTTGAACTGGTGGATGTCGCCGAAGGCAATGCGCTCGCCCTGCGGCGTGACGATCGAAAACGGCGTATCGCCGAACGCGACGTCAGACACGAAGAATTTCTCTGTAAAACCCGCATCGACACCGATCGATCCCTTCGGCTGGACGTCGAAATTATTCGGCAACAAAAACGGCGTATGCGCCTGCGCTGCGCCGCCAACCAGCGACGCTGCCAGCAGCAGCGTTCGCAGTGAGTCGACGGGCCTCATGGCTTTGCTCCATCGGCCTGGTCGACCTTGCCATCGCCGTTCTTGTCGTTCTGCTTGAAGGTCTTGTCGGCGATCGCAATGTCTTCTTCCACCGTCAATTGTCCGTCCTTGTCGGTGTCCAGGATCTTGAAGCGCACGTGCGCCTGCTTGATCGAGCCGGCATACCGTCCGTCCGGCTCCCGGCCGGCGTATTGCTGTTTCAGGCGGCCTTCGTACTCGGCCACGTATTCTTCTTCGCTGAGCCAGCCGTCGCGATTGGTGTCGGCTGCCACGAAGCGCTGCTTGCGCACCGTGTCGTACTCGTCACGGCTTACCACGCCGTCACGGTTGACGTCGTAGCTGCCCATGAACGCCGCCAGGCCGTGTCCGCCCGCAGGCGCCGTGGGCCCATCGGCTGCTCCCGCTGGCGCGGACGCTGTCATCGCGACCACCATGACTGCCATGGCGAGACGAACCCCGTGCTGGACGGGCTGGATATTCTGTTTTTTCATGCGTGCCTCGTTTGTATTGAATAAAATTAGAATGCCATGCGCAGGGACATGGCCACCGTGCGGCCGGGTTCGGTCAGCAGTTCCATATCGCGCCGGTCGCGTGCGACAGACGGCTGCAGGTTGCGGGAGCTGGAGTAATCCCAGTAACGTTTGTCACCGAGGTTGTAGAAACCGGCATCGAGGCGCACGTTCTGGTTGACCTGCCAGTAGCTGACCAGGTCGAACGTCGCACGGCCCGGTACCCGGAACAGCGCCGTGGTGGAATCGGTCAGGGGCGGTCCGCCGTTCGTGTAGGCATCCCGGTTGGTCGCCACGGCCTGCTTGCCGGCGACGAAGGTGCCGACCAGGTTCAGTCCCCATGCCTTCAACGGCGCATCGTAGCCGGCGCCGATGACCGCCTTGCGCGGCAACACGGACTCGAGTGGGACGTCCTTGTCGCCGGCATACTGCGATTTGGCGGTGCCGCGACTGATCCCCGCGGCCCAGGTCGTATAGAAGCCCTTCGCGGCCGGACTCCATTGCCCGTGCTCGAGCCGGGAGCTCAGTTCGAAACCGTAGATCTTGGCATCGTCGCGATTTTCCGCCTGGTAAATGGTGCCGATGTGCGCTGGCACGTTCGTGAACATGCCAGGATGCAAGGCGCGGGTATAGCGCGTGTAGGCGATGGAATCGTCGTATTTCGTGTAGAACACCGAGGTCTGCAATGCGATCCCTGGCGCCGGCTTGCCCTTGATGCCGAGTTCGATGGCATCGCTGGTTTCCTCTTTCAGCCTGCTGTTGCCGACCAGCGCATACTGGTTGCCCACGTTGTAATTGCTGGCAAGGTTCCAGGTGCCGAAGATTTCGTCGACCGCGGGCGCACGTCCGCTACGCTTGTATTGCGCGTAGGCCAGCAGGTTCGGCATCATGGTGTAGCTCAGGGCGAGACTCGGACTCCAGATGGTATTGCTGGGGCTGCCGTACATCTTTTCCACGTCGGCTGGGGTCAGGATGCCCGACGCAAAATTGTCGAGGTCACGCATCTTGATCCTGACATAGTCGCCGCGCAGGGCCGGCGTCAGCACCAAGCGACGCCCGCCAAGGTCGAAGCCGATGTCATCCTGTAAAAAGATACCTGCCCGCTCAGTCGTCGTGTCAGGCTGCGGCTTCATGTAGCCGACGACATTCCACGGCCGCTCGACGTCCTGCGTCGATGCATTGAAGCCGTAGCTGAGATAGTGCCGGTCCAGCCGCTTCGTGACGACGCTCGATACGCCCCAGGTCTTCGTCTTGTTCTCGGAGACATTGCGCACGCTGGCGTTGGTGGCCCGTGTCGTCGTGTCGGTCGTGTCTTCAGTATCGGTGCTCTGGAAATACAGTCGCGTATCCGCCTCGTCGACCCAGCTATTGTTCGGCCGCCATTGATGCGTCAACTGCACCGTGTTGCGGGCAGTCTTGCTGTGTTGCTGGGAATTTTCGGTGATGAAAGTGCTATTCGTGTCCCAGCCATGGAACGATGTGTCGTTCGTGCGCCGGTAAAAGTCGGCGGACAGCTCAAGCCGGTTGGCGGCATCGATGCGCAGTGCGCCCTTGAGCAGCAGGGCGTCGGAATCCCAGTCGTTGGGCATGCTGTCGATGATATCGCTATTGTTCTTGGTCGCGTGCCCGTCGCGGCGCGAGTACGCGACCAGGCCATCCAGGTTGCCGCTGCGGCCTGCCGCAGTCACGCTCTCGTTCCAGGAGCGGTCGGCCGAGTCATAGCCAATCTTGCCGCCGTAGTACTCGACCTTGCTGCCGCGCAGGTAGTCGTCGGCCGATTTGGTCTTGAAGCTCACCGCCCCGCCAATACCGCCTGCCGAGCGCTTGGCCGAGGTCGTGCCGAACAGGATGTCGGCCGACGAGAACATTTCGGGATCGATGAAGTCGCGGCCCACGCCGAAGGTATTGGCTCCCACGCGGCTCACATACGGACGGCCGGTGGCGGCAGGCATTTCAATGCCGTCGATGTCCATGCCGACGCGATTGCCTTCGATGCCGCGGATGTTATAGCCAGTGCTGCCGGACCGGTCGAAGCTGCTACGATTGCGCGTTGTGCCCGATGCCGTGCCCGGAGCGGACACCAGCGGCTGGTTGCGCACCACGTCTTTCAGATTATTCGCTCGCTCGAGGTCTTCCCCACTGACCGTCGCCGTGGTCCCTGCTTCGCTCGATGCCTGCCCGACGATGTCGATCTGGGGCATCATTTTCGCGACGCCGGAGGACATATCGGGGGCCTCCTGGGCAACTGCGGACGTCATGAGCAAGGCGGAAATCGCGCAAGCCAGGACGGCACGTTCTGGAAGCGGGGGCGGACGATGGCGGGCAACCATGCCCCGCCCGGGGATGGAATCCTGTGCGGCGTATTGATTCATGTGGTCTCTTTCAGGCGAATGAGTAAAAGCGATGTCCTCTCTCTATGGGAGGATTTCTAGATGCAAAAACAATTATAGTGTGAATGAGAATCATTGTCATTCTCATTCGCATTATTATTCTTATTTGAATATCGACATCTTGTGCCTGGTGTGCGCTGGATGCGAAACCGCCGGCGCTGGGGCCGGCGGTGGAGACACACATGGTTATTCGACCGGGATCGTTAGACTGGCTGTCACGACACGCGGTAATGGAAACGGTGTTACCCGCGATTTCCGCGCGTGATTACTTGACCTGCTCCATGGCCTTCTCGGCATTGAAACCATCAAAATTCTCGAACACGGCCATGAATCCGGGAACCGTCGCCTCGCGCGACCAGTCGCGCTGGAGTTCGCAATATAGCTGCACTCGGCTGATGAGCTTCACCCCCGCCTGCTCCATGCGGCGCAGCGCTGCCTCGTGCGCCGCCAGCGAAGTGCCGCCGACCGCATCGACCGGCACATAGACCTCGTAGCCTTCCTGGATCGCATCGAGCGCCGGGAAGGTCAGGCAGGCCTCGGTCCAGAGCGCGGTCATGATGAGCTTCTTGCGGCCGAGCGCCTTGACCGCTTCCTTGAACTCGACGTCTTCCCAGCTGTTGATCGACGTGCGGTCGTAGGTCGGCAGGTGGCCCAGCACCTCCTGCAATGGCGCGATCGGCGGCTTGTTGCGGCCGGTCGCCACGTTGACCGTCGAATGGATGATCGGAAGGTCGTAGTTCAACGCTGCTTTCGCGGTGCTCACGATGTTGAACACCAGTTCGTCGCGCGGCATCGAGCGAATCGAAGATACTTGCACCGGCTGGTAGTCGATGATGATCAACGCCGCATTCGCGGGCGTCAGCAGTTGGTCGGTCTGGGGGTTGCGGATCTTTTCGGTTGCCATGATTTCCCTGCTGTGGTTGGTAGAAATTGGAAGCCAGGCCGCTGCAGCGCGCTAGCGGCGGCGACTGGAAATTCATGATAGATGCGTCAACAGGCGAGCAGTAGTCGGCATAAAATGCCATCAGTGTTCTATCTGGTGAACACTCGATCGACGACCGATGGTCAGCCCGGATCCACCGGAACATCGCCTGTTCCATTTCATGCGACACAGCCCATCGACGATCGATGCTAGTGCGGAAGCGCCGGCGCCAGTAACCTTGCCTGCGTACGCCAATATCGGTGTTCCGTGTGGAGAACGATTGGTGAACGACCTGAATGACCTTTATTACTTCGTAAAAGTGGTCGACCACGGCGGATTCACCGCAGCAGGCAGGGCATTGAACATGCCCAAGTCAAAGCTCAGCCGTCGGATTGCCAGCCTCGAAGAAGCCTACGGTGTGCGCCTGCTGCAGCGCTCCACCCGGCACTTTTCCGTGACCGATACCGGCCGCGAGTTCTATGCCCATTGCATCGCGATGCTGGTGGAAGCCCAGGCCGCCATGGACGTCATGAAGCGCAGTGGCGCTCTGCCGCAAGGCATCGTGCGCATGAGTTGCCCGACCGCCCTGCTGGCCTACCGCGTCGGGGATCTCGTCAGCCAGTTCATGGCCGACTGCCCGGGCGTGCAGGTGCACCTCGAAGCCACGAATCGCCGGGTCGACGTGCTCGGCGAAGGTTTTGACATCGCCCTGCGCGTGCGGTTTCCGCCGCTCGAGGACAGCGGCCTGGTGATGCGGGTCTTGTCGGCGAGTCCGCAACGGCTGGTGGCAAGCCCTGGCTTCCTGCGCGGCAGGACGCCGCCGGTCGATCCGGCCGAGCTGGATGGCTTGTCGAGCCTCGACTGGGGCCCGGCGCGCGACCACCTGTGGGAGCTGGAAGGACCGGACGGCGCCACGGCGCAGATCCGGCACCGTCCCCGGTATATCACGGACGATATGACGGCCCTGCGCCAGGCCGCCCTGCGCGGCATCGGCATCGTCCAGCTGCCCTGCATGGTGGTGAGCGATGAACTGCGTAATGGGAAGCTGGTCGAGATCCTCCCCGGCTGGGCGCCGAAAGGCGGCTTGGTGCATGCGGTCTTTCCTTCGCGGCGTGGGCTGCTGCCCGCCGTACGCCTGCTGCTCGACTACCTGGCCGCGCACATCCAGCAGGGATGACGTTCGCAACGCCCCATCTGCATCAGATACGGTGGGCCGCCTTGATCATCTCCGCCGCCCGTTCGCCGATCACCACGCACGGCGCCATCGTGTTCCCGGTCGTAATACGCGGCATGATCGAAGCATCGGCGATGCGCAGGTTCGGCACGCCATACACTTCGAGCTTCGCATTCACCACCGACATCTCGTCGCGCCCCATCTTGGCGGTGCACGACTGGTGCCAGTAGGTGACCGCGCCGTTGCGCAGATAGCGTTCCAGCTCGTCGTCGCCCAGGGTGCCGGGCATGGCCTCGCGCTTGACGATGCCCCTGAACGCGGCCGCGTTGCCCAATTCGCGGCACATGCGCACGCTGGCCTTGGCCGCTTCCAGGTCGTCCGGATCGGACAGGGTATTGGCGCGGATGATCATCGCGTCGCCCACGTCCGGTCCGGACAGCAGCAGCTGGCCGCGGCTCTTCGGATGCGCCAGCCCGGCGAACATCGTCCAGCCATGTTCGGGCACGCCGCGCGCCGCATTCTCTGCGCTCGGCACCGGGAACTCGACCTGGCAATGCAGCATGTCCGGCGCGTCGAGCGATGGATCGCTCTTCCAGTACAAGGTCGCTTCCGAACCGCCATTGCCGACTTCCTGCGGCGCGCTGTATTCCCAGATGCAGCCGAAGGACACGTGGTCCTGGTGGTTCTGGCCGACGCCGGGCAGGTGCTGGCGCACCGGGATGCCGTGGCGCGCCAGCTCGCTCGCGGGGCCGATCCCCGACTGCATCAGTACCTTGGGCGTGTTGACTGCGCCCAGCGACAGCACCACCTCGCGCCCGGCCATGAACTGGCGCGGCTGCCCATCCAGGATGACGTCGACACCGACCACCCGCTCGCCGTCGAACAGCAGCTTCGATACCAGCGCATCCGTCAGCACCGTGAGGTTCGGCTGGGCCATGCGCGGATACGTATAGGAACGGAACACCGACAGCCGCTTGCCGTCGCGGATGCGCAGGTCGTTGATCGCGGCGCCGCCGTCGCCTTCCATCATCGCGCCATTCGGGCTGTCGAAGGTCGGCACGCCGATCGAACGCGCCGCTTCGAGCATCAGGGTCGCGGTCGGTTTCGGGTCGCGCGCCGGGGCGACATAGGCGGGCCCGCCCTGCCCGCGGCGAGTCGGATCGGCCGGTCCATGCCAGTCCTCGATGCGGCGGTAGATGGCGAGCACCGACGCATAGTTCCAGGCGTCGTCGCCCGCTTCGGCGGCGAAATGGTTCCAGTCGGCGCGGTGGCCGCGCGCCCACACCATCACGTTGATGCTCGAGCCGCCGCCCAGCACCCTGCCCATGTTCATGGGGATCGCGCGGCCGTTCAGGTGCGCGTTCGGTTCGGCCATGAAGGCCCAGTCGCGCTCCGTGCCCAGGTTCAGCGGCCATTGCGCCGGCTCGATGACGCTGGCCACCTCGTCGCTGCCGCCCGCCTCGAGCAGCAGCACCGTCACCTCGGGATTCTCGGCCAGCCGGGCCGCCACCACCGAGCCTGCGGAGCCTGCGCCGCACACGATGAAATCGTAGCGCGCCTGCAGCGCCTCGCGCCGGGTGAGCTGGTTGCGCTGGACCGCTTCGGCGAACGCGCGTTCATGGATATTCGTACTGTTCATATTGAAGTTCACTTCGATTGTGTAAGGAAAGCGCCCGGCCCGGGTCGGCGTTCGTGGCGCGGCGAATGGCATCGTTCCATCTCGATGCGTCTTTCCGATTATATCGATTCTGACGTTTATATCGATTTGAATCCGTGATGGTTTATCATTGGATTTCGTGATGGATGGCGCTGCATCCGGATACCGTCGCCACGCGTACCTCTCATCAGGCGCCATGTAATACGGACCGACTACCTACAAGGAGACAACAATGAGATCGACACTCACAGGCCTGGTGCTGGGCACCGTGCTGGCCTTCGCCGGCCTGGCGCCGCCCGCCGCCCACGGCGCAGCGCCACCCATATCCCTGGCGAGCCGGATCGCGCCACCCGACCGCGCGGTCATCGAGCGTTTCGAGGCCGCCGGCATGCGCGACATCCGCCCGCATGTCCTGACGCCGGCCGAGCTGGCGCAAGTCGAGCAGGCGCTGGCCCGGCTGCCGGCGCTGCACCGGCGCGTGCTGGACACGCATTTGCGGCACCTGAGCTTCGTCGACGGCGTGCCCGGCCAGGGCACGGCGCTGACCTCCCAGGTCGGCGACAGCGCGCGGTTCGACATCACCTTGCGTGCCAGCGCGCTGCACGAAACGCTGGCACACTTCCTGACCACCAAGGAGCGGCGCCTGTTCGAGGCCGACGCATCCGGCCACACGGTGACCATCGAGGCCGACGGCGCCGATGCGCTCACTTATCTGCTGCTGCACGAGGCAACCCACGTCCTCGATATGCCGATGAAGCTCACCGAGCGGCAGGGCAATGCCTTCGGCGACGGGATCTGGCTGGCGCCCATGGCGCAAGGCCGCATCCCGCTGGCCCCTGGGCTGGCCGCATCGCCGGCCGCCGCGACCAGGTTCCGCGGCGCCGGCCCGATTGCCGCCAGCCACGCGCGCACCCACTACGATGCGCTCGCGCAGACACCCTTCGTCAGCTTCTACGCCACGGCAGCGCCAGGCGAAGACCTGGCCGAACTCATGGCCTGGCATGTGATCTCGCGGCGCCACGGCCATACGCTGTCGATCGCCGTGCACGATGCCGATGGCGTGCTGCTCGAGCGCTACCAACCGATGCGCTTCCCGGCGGTCGAGGCGCGCCTGCCGCTGGTCGAGCGGCTGCTCGGCCAGGCCGAGCCGGGCGGCGCCGCCTGAGCGGCGCGCGCGCCACGCGCCCTGCCCGCTTCCGATATAGTGTCGCCAATGAACAGACCGATCCTCACGACGCCGCAGGCGGCAAAAATCCTCGGCGTCTCTTCGCGCACGGCGCAGCTCTGGATCGAGAGCGGCGTCATCCCGTCCTGGAAGACGCCCGGCGGCCACCGCCGCATGTTCGAGTCCGACGTGCTCGCGGCCCTGGCCGCCAACGACGACGCCCGCCCGGCCAGCCGCCGGGTGCTGGTGCTGGCGCCGGGCCGCGACCATGCCGGCTGGGAGAGCGCGCTGGCCGCGCTCGACCTCGAAGAAGTCGCCTGCACCGACAATCCGGTCGCCGCGGCGGTAGCACTCGGGGCGAGCGTGCCCGAGGTGTTCGTGGTGCAGGTCGGCCATCCCGCCGACCTGGGGCCCGAATTCCTGTCCACCCTGTACCGGATGCCGGTCCTGAACCGGTTGCAGATCGTGATCGCCACCCGCCTGTCGGCCGGCACCGTCGCTTCCATCGTCGGCCCGGGCCTGCCCTACAAGCACGTCCAGCTGGGCGAAGCGCCCGAACTGCTTACGCCCGAGCTGGTGCGGCATACGGCGCTGGCGCGGCTGGCGCTGCAGCCCCTGCCGCCGGCCTTGCTCGACGCCCCGTTCCCGATCCGCGCCGACGAAGCCCGGCGCCTGGCGGCGGTCCACCGCGCCGCCATCCTGGACAGCGCGCCGGAGACGGCGATGGACAATATCGTGCAGCTGGCCGCCCTGGGCCTGGCCGCGCCAGTGGCCCTGGTCACGGTGCTGGACGAAGACCGCCAATGGTTCAAGGCGCGGGTTGGCCTGGACATGGAAGCCACCCCGCGCAGCTGGGCCTTCTGCAACTACACGCTGATGGGGCCGGGCGTGTGCGAGTTGTCGCACCTGGACCGCGATCCGCGCTTCGCCGACAACCCCGCGGTCGCGGGCGCGCCGCATTTTCGCTATTACGCCGGCGCCCCGATCGTTGACGACCAGGGTTTCCCACTCGGCTCCCTGTGCGTGATCGATACCCGGCCGCGCACGCTCGACCCGGCCCAGGTGCAGATCCTGAGCCGGCTGGCCGCGCAGGCGTCGTCGGAACTCGCCCGCCGCGGCCGGGCGCGATCGCGCTGACGGCCGGCCCGGCGCGCGCACTGCACGCCGGGTGCATCCAGGCGCGCCCGGCGCGCGTAAGTCGAGGTAGCCCACCACTACCCGACCCATGCCCATGCATTCATTCCACCCATTACGCCGCCTCTTGCGCCGGCCGCGATGGGACCTCGCAGCGCTCGCGTGCATCCTGGGCGCGCTGGCGCCGGTTGCGCCGGCCCTGGCCCAGAGCGCCCTCGTCTCGCATGCCGAGCAGCCGTCGCGCCTGATCCGCAAGACTACCGTCTACCAGGCGCCGGCCGGCGTGCGCCTGCAGGCGGGCGATATCGTCGAGTCCAACGCCGGCCTGGTCCAGATCGAATGGGCCAATGGCGCCCGTTTCGCGCTCGGCCCGGCCAGCAGCGTGCTGGTCAACGATGCCGGCGCGGCACCGTCGGCCAGCCTGCTGCGTGGATGGGGCAAGTTCGCCACCGGCGCCCCGGGGGCGGGACGGCTGGCGCTCGACGCCGGCCCGATCAGCCTGGCGGCGGCCGGCGCCAACGGCATCCTGCGCCTGGCGGCCGACCAGACCGAGTTGTTCGTCGAGAGCGGCGCCGTCACGGTCGACGAAAACGGCCCGGGCGGCGCGCGCGCCATCGCGGTCGGGCGCGAACAGTATGCGGCGCGCCCGTCCACGCGGCCGTTCGCGGTCGCGCCGCGCGCGCCGCGCCTGTTCGTGCAGCAGCTGCCGCGCACCTTCCTCGATCCCTTGATCGGCGTCGCGGCGCGTGCGCGCACGGCCGCGCCGGCGCCCCAGCGCGAGATCGCCGCCGCCGATATCGCCGCCTGGAGCGACGCCGCCCCCGCACTGCGCCGGCGCCTGGTCGCGCAATTTTCGGCGCGCCTCGACGATGCCGTGTTCCGCAACGACATCGAAGACCTGCAGGGCGGGCTGCCGGAGTGGCGCGACGCGCTGCGCCGCCAGCGCGCCGCCACCACCCGCGCCAACCGGCCGCTCAACCACCTGTTCTGACCATGAAGATCCGTTCGCTCGCCGCCAAGTTCAACCTGGTCTTCCTGGCCGTGTCCGTGTTCGGCTTCTGCGCCGCCGGTTTCGTCACCAACGCCATGCTGACCGCGAATGCCCGCGAAGAGACGCTGCAGCATGCCCGCCTGCTGCTGCAGGCATCGGACGCCGCCGGGACCTATACCAGCGCCCACGTCACGCCGCTGCTCGAGAACCGCCTGAAATTCGAATTCCTGCCCGAGGCGGTGCCCGCCTTCGCCGCCATCGAACACCTCGACCAGCTGCTCAAGGCCTATCCCAACTACCGCTACAAGCAGGCCACGCTCAATCCCACCAATCCGCGCAACCGCGCCGACAAATTCGAAAAGCCACTGGTCGACAAGCTGCGCGCCGAGCCGAAGACCGCCGAGCTGGTGGGCGAGCACGTCGCCGCGGCCGGCCCGGCCCTGTACGTCGCGCGGCCGATCCGCATCCAGGACGCGGCCTGCCTGGCCTGCCACGGCAAGCCGCAGGACGCGCCCGCCACCATGCTCGACATCTATGGCAGCGAGCGCGGTTTCGGCTGGAAGCTGGGCGAGACCGTCGGCGCCCATGTGGTGTCGGTGCCGCTGGACGTGCCGCTGCAGCGCGCACGCACGCTGCTCAACACCTATCTGCTATCGCTGCTGGGAATCTTCGCCTTCCTGTTCGTTGCGCTCAACGCGATGGTGCACCTGTTCGTCACGCGCCGCATCGGCCAGCTGTCGCGGGTCGCCGACGACGTCAGCCTGGGCCGGTCGGACGCCGCCGCCATCGATACCCGCGGCGGAGACGAGCTGGCCGGCCTGGCGCGCTCCTTCGACCGCATGCGCACCAGCCTGAACAGCGCCATGAAGATGCTCGATGAGTGATCTGGCGGAACTGCCGCAGCAGATCGGCAAATACCGCCTCGACGCCATCCTCGGGCGTGGCGCGATGGGTGTGGTCTACCGTGCCTTCGATCCGCTGATCGAGCGCACGCTGGCGCTCAAGACCGTCCAGCACCGCCTGGGCGACCCGGAACAGACGCAGGAGCTGCTGCGGCGCTTTCGCACCGAGGCCCAGGCGGCCGGGCGGCTGATGCATCCCAATATCGTGGCGGTGCACGAGTACGGCGAGGCGAGCGACCTGGCCTATATCGCGATGGAGTTCGTCGACGGCCGGCCGCTGTCGGAGCTGGTTGGCCAGGAGCCCTGCCCGCTGCCGCAGGTGCTGGCGTGGATGCGCGACCTGCTGGCGGCGCTCGCCTACTCGCATGCGCACGGCGTGGTCCACCGCGACATCAAGCCTGCCAACCTGCTGGTCACGCGCGACGGTCGCATCAAGGTCGGCGACTTCGGCATCGCCCGCATCGAGTCCTCGACCCTGACCCAGACCGGCGCCATGCTCGGCACGCCCAGCTATATGTCGCCCGAGCAGTTCCGCGGCGAAGCCATCGACAGCCGCAGCGACCTGTTCTCGGCCGGCGTGGTGCTATACCAGCTGCTGACCGGCCAGCGTCCGTTTTCGGGCACCACTGCGGCCGTGATGCAGCAGGTGCTGACCCACACGCCCCCGCCGCCCTCGCGCCTCAATCCCCTGCTGCCCGGCGCGCTCGATGCCGTGGTCCTGGGCGCGCTGGCCAAGGCGCCCGAGGCGCGCTTCGCCGGCGCCGCCGAATTCCTGCAGGCGCTCGATGCGGCCGTGGCCGCAGCCGGCCCTGGCGACGACAGCGACGCCACCGTGCTGCTGCCCCCGCCGCCGATGGCGCTCGCCGCCAGTGCCGAGCCGTCCCGGAGTGGCCTCACGGCCGACCTCACGGCGTGGAAGCTGGCCGCGTTGCCGCAGCTCGAAGCCCTGCTGACGGCGCAGATCGGTCCCGTCGCCCGGCTGCTGCTGCGCCGGATCGCGGCGGCCGCGCCGGACTTCGCCGCCCTGCGCGAACAGTTGCTGGAACAGATACCCTCGCCCACCGCGCGCGCCGAATTCGACGCCAGCCTGGCCGCGCTCGAAGAGGCGCTGGCGCCGCAGCCGGCAGGGCCTGGACCCACGGCCCCGGCGCCGCGCGCGCCCGATGCCGCCTTCGGCGCGGCGCTGGCGCGGTTGCTGGCGGTGGAGATCGGGCCAATCGCGGCGATTGTCGTCAGGCGCGCGCTGCCCCGAGCCGGCGAACGCGACGCCCTGCTCGCACTGGTGGCCGAGCAGATCGAGGCGCCGGCCGGGCGCGCGCGCTTTCTCGAACAGGCGCGCCGGCTGGACCCCGATGCCTGATCAGCAATCCTCATGCGCCAGCATCTCGCCCAGCGTGCGCGCACACGGCAGGCCGGCGGACAACAGCAGCAGCGGCAAGGCGCCGGGCTCGCCCTCGGTCCAGAACACCGCCCTGCCTCGCATGCCAGCGGGGTCCGGCGGCCAGGCCGCGGCCGGCCCATGCGGCGCTGGCCCCAGCCGCATCAAGGCCAGGTCGAGCCCGGCCAGCGGCAGGTCGCCGCACATCGCGCACACGGCCAGGTCGGCGACTCGGTCGAACCAGGCCTGGTTCGACGTCGCCGGCGGCGCGCAGGCCGCGGCCAGCGTCAGCGGAAAATAACGCCCGACCCGGTCGACGCTCGGCAGCAGCACACCGGCCATCGCGGCCCGTCCGCAGACGCCAGGGGCCAGGGCGAAGCGCCATACCGGCGCCTGCAGGTAGCGCCCAAGCCAGGCCTTCCCGTGACGCGCGCGGCCATCCAGCATCCCCGCCTGCAGCCAGGCATCCCAGCCCTGGACGAAATCTGGCGACAGCCGGCGCGCAACGAAATCGCCCTGGCTGGCCAGCTTGCCGAACACGCCCGGCACGCCGGCCGTATCGCTCACAGCGCGGCCGGGCAAGCGAAGCCCGTGACGTCGCGCCGGAATGGATTGATCACACTGCCCGCGGTCAGCTCATAGACGGCATTGCGGCCGTCCAGGCTGAAGGCCAGGCGATAACGCTCGGCCTGCAGCGGCTCGAGCGCGCCGCGGTCGACCATGCGTAGCCAGGCCCACGCGCCTTCGCTGCGCAGTTCCGCGCGCAGGCCCGGCGCCGCCAGCCGCACCAGGCCGTTGCCCTTGCCGCTGGGGAGGCGCAAGGGGACCGGCGCGGCCTGGCCGGCGCCGGCCAGCACTTCCTGGCCGTCGATCTCGAGCCTGAGCCCGGCCAGGCCGGCATCGACCACCAGCGGGCGCAGCGCAAAGCGCAGGGTGGGCTGGCGCGCGCCGCCGGCGAAGAACATATCGCGCACCAGCGCCCCGCGCTGGAAGGCGTCGAGCGCGGCCTGCGACATGCCGGCCGGGGCGGCCGCTCCGTTCGACGTGCGCCAGCGCCAGCGCGCGCCGCCCATGTCGACGAAGGCCGCCAGGTTGCGCGTGAAGAAGTCGTCCATCAGGCCGCCGGGCGCGAAGAATTTGCCGAAGTCGTCGGCGGTGGCGTCGCGTGCGCTGGCGCGCGCCAGGGGATAGCGGCCGGCGATGGCGTCGCGGCAGAACTGGGCCGGGCCGGCGTTCCACAGCGCGTTCAGGCGCTGGCGCTCGCCGCCCTGGGCCAGGCTGGCGCCGGCGTCGTGGAGGCCCTGGAACATGGCCGGCAGCGGCGCGGCCTGCCCCTCCCCGGCGCGCTTGAGGCGCACCAGCGCATCCTGCGTCGGCGCCGGCGTGCCGCTGCGGCGCGCGCTGTCGGCGGCGTCGAAGTACAGCGCGGCATCCCGGACCAGGGCCAGCATCTGCTCGAGCTGGGTGGGCGCCGGGCCCGTGACGAGCCGGTGCAGCGCGGCGAAATGGCTGTCGACCGGGTGTTGCTGCGGCTGCGCCGGCGCCGGCTGCCCGGCGCCGAACAGCGCTTCCAGCTGGCGCCGCGCCTTGCCGAGCCTTTCGCCGACCTGCTTGCCCGCGCCGGGCAGCGGCGCGCCGGCGTCGACGTCGGCCAGCGTCGTCTCGCGCGCGGCCCCGGCCAGCAGGACGCGCAGCGCCGAATCAGGGCCGCCCAGGGCGTTGCCCACCCGCGCGGCCTGGTCCAGGTTGCCCATCGGCGCCAGCCGCAGGTCGCCCAGGAAGCCGTCCCACGCGCGGATATAGTCGGCGAAATACAGCTGCAGCACCGCCTCGCGCGCCTGCGCCACGTCCAGCACGTCGCCCTGTTCCTGGCCCGCCAGCACCCAGTCGTCGCGCGCGATATCGGCCGCCGCCAGCCAGCTCGATTGGGCGAAGCGGCGGTAGCCGGCCACGCTGTACAGGCCGTCCACGCCGCGCGACAGCGGTTCGCCGCTGGCGCGCGCCAGCATGCCCGAGGCGTCGCGTCCGAGCGCGCGGCTGACGCTGAATTCGGGCAGCGCTTCCTGCGTGGCCTGGCGCTTGGCCAGGCCATGGATGCGTTCGGACAGCGACATCCCGGCCAGCGCCTGGCGCGCCTGCACCACCAGCGCAGCATCGAGCTGCACCGCCTCGGGCGCGTCGTCTTCTTCGAGCAGCGCCGCGAGGTGCGCCGCGAGTTGCGCACGCTCGGCCGCACCGGCCCGCGCCAGGTTGCGCTGCCAGGCCAACTCCACCCATGCCCGTACCGCGGCCGGGTCGAGATGCTGGCGCTGGCCCAGCATCAGGTAGACGCGCAGCGTTTCATACAGCAGGTCCTGGCCGTTGGCGTCGCCGCGGCGCAGCACGTCCTCCATGCGCGCCACGATGCGCGTCTCGAGGGTGCTGCGCAGCAGGCGCCGGTAGGCGGCAACCGCGCCATCGCCAAGCTTTTCGCCCTGGTACAGGCCCATGCGCTCGAGCAGCGCCACGTCGCGCTCGCGCATGGCATAGCCGGCCGGCAGCGCGCGCGCCGCCTCGAGTAGCGGCAGCACGCCCAGTTCGTCGCCGTCGACCGGCGCCGCCGCGGCCTGGCGCGCCAGCGCGGCGAGCGCCGCATCCGACTCCTCGACCAGGCGCGCGTTGCGCAGGTAGCTGACGCTCAGCGCGGCCGCCAGCAGCAGCGCCAGCACGGCGCCGCCGGCCAGCGTGCCCCATGCCGCCAGGCGGCGCCGCCGTTCGGCGCGCGGATTCAGGCCGGCCAGCCCCGCTTCGCGGAAGATCACATCGCGCATCAGGCGCGTCAGGAAATAGCTGCGGCCCGCCTCCGGGCCGGGAGGCAGCGCGCGGCCCCCCAGGCCGAACGAGGCCGCCAGCGCCGACATCACCCGGTCGATCGGGCTGCCCTCTTGCGTGCCGCTGGTGAAGTAGACGCCGCGCAGCAGCGCCGGCTGCTCGAAGCGGTTGGCCGAGAACACGGCCTGCAGGAAGTGCGACAGCGATTCTTCGAGCGCCGCGAACTGGCGCGGAAAGCCCATGACCAGGGCGCGCCGTCCCAGATCGCGCTCCTGCTGCATGCGCTCCAGCACACGCGCCTGGAGCTGGCCTTCCAGCGCCCCGAACTGCGCCGGGAACGCTGCCAGCGCCCGGGCCGGGGCAGCGCTGTCGGCCAGCGTGAAGGTCATGCCCCAGACCTGCGCCCTTTCTTCGCGTCCGAAGGGCTCGAAGAACTCACTGAAGCCGGCCAGCAGGTCGCTCTTGGTCACCACCACGTAGACCGGGAAGGCCAGCCCCAGGCGTTCCTGCAGCTCCTGGATGCGGGCGCGCACCGCGCGCGCCTGGGCGTCGCGCGCGGCCCGGTCCTGCAGCAGCAGGTCGGCCACGCTGAGCGCCAGGATCACCCCGTTGACCGGGCGTTGCGGCCGGTATTTTTTCAGCAGCTCCAGAAAGCCGCCCCAGGCCGCGCGGTCGACCTCGAGCTGGCTGTCCTGGGTCGTGTAGCGTCCGGCGGTATCGAGCAGCACCGCCTCGTCGCTGAACCACCAGTCGCAATGGCGGGTGCCGCCGACGCCGCCGATGGCCTCGGGTCCGAGGGTGTCGGCGAGCGGGAATTCGAGTCCGGAGCGGGTCAGGGCCGTGGTCTTGCCGCTGCCCGGCGCGCCCACGAACATATACCAGGGCAGCTCGTACAGGTAGCGGCCGCGCATGCGCCAGCCGGGATTCGCGGTGCGCAGCACGGCCAGCGCGGCACGCATGCGCTGGCCCAGCGCGGCCACCTCGGTGGCGGCCGGGTCGGCGGGAGACTGTTCTTGCGCCGGCGGCGCCATACCATCCATCAGGCCGCGATGGCGGCGCCGCGCCAGCCACAGGCGCGCCGCAAACCAGGCCGCCGCCAGCGCCAGCACCAGTGCGATCAGCATCCAGCGCGCACCGGATGACGCCAGCGGCGCCCCGGCGCCGGTGTCCAGCAGCGGCGCCCAGAACCAGATCAGGATGGCCAGCAAGGCCAGTGCGACGAGTATCGGTATCAACGGCTTGCGCAGCCAGCGGGGAAGAAAACGGTTCATGGATGTCTCGTTCAGGATACGCGCCGCTCAACCCGGCGCGCTGGGCGACAGGACGACGATGTCGACGCGCCGGTTGCGCGCGCGGTTGGCCGGACCGTCGTTGGGCGCCACCGGCTCGGTATCGGCGCGGCCTTCGCTGGTAAAGCGCTCGGGTGCACCGGCGCGCGCCGCCAGCAGCGCCGCGACCTTGCGCGCGCGTGCCTTCGACAGGTCGAAGTTCGACGGCAGCCGCGCCGACAGCGAAGGCCGGGTGTCGTCGGTATGGCCGACCACCATCACCCTGCCGGGCGTGCCGCGCAGCGCGTCGCCGATGCGCTCGAGCACCGGCTGCAAACGCGCCGACACCTCGTCGCTGCCCGGGGCAAAACCGCCGTCGCCGCGCAGGGTCAGCACCGCGCGGTCGGCGGTGCCGCGCACGCTGACCTGGCCGGCCGCGATTTCCAGCGCCAGTGCGCTGGCCAGCGGCGACGGCCCGCGCGCCAGCGCGGGCGCCGCCACCACACGCGCCGGCGGGGCCGCGCGCAGCGCCGCCAGGCGCGCGTAGACCGGGTCGGAGTGGCGGTTGAGCAGCGCGCCATAGCCCAGCTGGAGCAGCAGCAGGACCACGCCCGCGCCCACCGCCAGCAGCCACGCCGGCCAGGCCAGCATGCGCGGCTGCGCCTGTTCGTGCCCGCGCCAGTGCGGCGACAGGTCGTGCTCGCGCGGGCCGCGCTGGCGCGTGATCAGCGCCAGCAGGCGCTCGCGCAGCAGGGCCAGCTGTTCGTGGCCGCGCTCCAGCACCCGGAAGCGGCCCTCCAGCCCCAGCGCCAGGCACAGGTACATCAGTTCCAGCACATCGACATGGCGCTGCGGGTCGGCACTCAGCCGCTGCAGCACCAGGAAGAATTTCTCGCCACCCCAGGCTTCGTTGTGGAACTCCACCAGCAGGCTGCGTCCGCCCCACACCCCGCCGCCCCAGGGCGTGCTCGAGATGGTTTCGTCGACCAGGGTGCATAGCGCATAGCGCGCGGCGGCGATGGTTTCGGCGTCGATGCGGGCGTTCCTGGCCTCGGCCTCGAAACGGCGCACCGCCTCGCTCAGCTGGGCGCGCAGCGCCGCCAGCTCGGGCGCGGTAGCCAGGGTGCGCAGCGGCGCCACGAGTTCCAGCAGCGGCGCGGCCGCGCGCACCAGCGGATTCAGGCCGACGCCGGGCGGCGCCGGCGGCAACTGGCGGGCGGGTGGCGGCGCTGCCGCTGCGGACGGCGACGGACGGCGCCCGCCCGTCGGGACCAGCAGGGTACGGTCCGGGTCCGGCCCGGTGTCGCGGGGTTCGTGTGAGTGCATGTCAGGAAGCCTGGTCGCGGATCGCCCAGAACTGCATCTGTAAACCTGGGAAGCTGCTCGCGATGTGCATGGCGAAGCCGGCGGAGCTGGACAGCTGCTGCCAGTAGTCGCTGCCGCGGTCGAGTTCAAAGTAGGTGTAGCCGGCCAGGTAGGGCAGCTGGCGCGGCGCCACCGGCAGCGGACGCAGCGCGATGCCCGGCAACTGCAGGTTGACCAGGTCGCGGATCGTCTCCACCGACCCGATCTTGACTTGCGGCGGGAAAGTGCCGCGCAGCGCTTCCGGCGCCATCTGCGCTTGCACCGCAAGGACGAAGGTCGCGGCGCGCAGCAGCGCGCGATCGGGCAGCACCGCCACCCGGATGCCGAACTGGCGCTCTTCGAGCGCGATCGGCACCGCATGCGGATCCATTACCGTCGACAGCGAGCGGCGCAGGTCGAGCACCAGCGGCGCGAAACTCTCGCCCAGCGCATCGTGGCGGTAGGTCGGATACGGCGTCGGCCGCTTGTCGGCGCGGGTGAAGGTGGCCAGCTCGCCGGCCAGGCGCACCAGTTCGCGGTACAGCGTTTCCGGGTGCAGGCCGCTCATGCCGGCCAGGTGGGCTACCAGCGCCTGGCTGCGGTTGAGCAGCTGCAGCAGCAGGAAGTCGGCGATGTCGGCGGCGCCGGCGCCGGCCGGCTGGACCAGGCGCGCGGCCAGGGCTTCGCCGCGCTGGTGCAAGAGGCCAAGCAGCTCGTCGAGAAAACCCTTCAGGGACGGCGCCGCGCGCACGTCGAGCACCGGCGGGCAATAGGCGGGATCGAGCACGACACGGTTATCGGCGCGCCGCTCGACCACCCGCGCCACGCCCAGCGTGACCCAGGCGTCGGCGACCTCGCCCGCCAGCGCCAGGCGCAGGCGCAGTTTGCCGACGGTCATGAGCGCGCTGCTGTCCAGGCCATTGCTGTCCCAGGCCTCGTATTCGCGGCTGCCATGGCGGGCCAGGTTGTCCGGGCCGGGACGGTCGTCGACTTCGCGCATGCCGTGGCGCCGCAGCGGCAGCGCCAGCACGACCGTGACGTCGCGCGCGTCGGACGGGATGTCGATCGGCAGCGGCAGCTCGTCTTCGCTCGGGGCGCCGACCGGCGTACCGTCGGGCAGCACGCCGCTGAACGCGACCAGGGCCAGCTTGCCCAGCGCCAGCTGCTGCTGGTCGATCTCGAGCCGCGACACGCCCCAGGCGTAGGGCCGCAGCGCGCCGACGCGCGCCTCGAGCTGGGTTGCCAGGTAACGGTCATGCTGCTGGAGGTGTTGGGGCTGCAGCAGCATGCCTTCGGACCAGACTACTTTACTTTGCCACGCCATGGGTACTCGCAGGATCGGTGGAGGGAGACGGCTGCCCGGCGCGCAGGCGATCGACCTGCTGCGCATAGGCGCTCGAGAATTTTTCGCCGAACAGGCGCTGCAGGTCTTCGTCGGCGTCGCGCGCCAGTTCGTCATACGACGCGACCAGGCGATCCCACATGCGCGCCTTGCGGCCGGCCGGCAGCAGCCGGTCCAGGCGCCCCGGCTCGCCCAGGCGCCGCTCGATGCGGGCCGGGTCGAAACGCTGCACGACGGCGCCCAGGGCAGCACGCATGCCGGCGATCACGGCCAGCTCGTGCGCCTTGAGGTCGTCGAAGGCGCCTTGCACCGCCGACTGCGGCGGCAGGTAGCCGGGCAGCTGGGCGCCGAGCATCTGGGTCAGCGCGCTACCGGCGTCGGGGAAGAATTTCAGGGGATTGTTGGCGCGCGGCGCGATCATCGTCATGTCGATATGGCTTTCGCGCTTGGTCAGCGCGCGCGCCACCAGCACGTCCATGGCGCCCGCGGTCAGGCCGCGCAACATCTCGCCGGCCAGGCGCGCCAGTTGTTCGGGGGGATGGCTGGAACGCAGCTGCGGCAAGCCCAGGCCGTCGAGCAGGGCTTGCAGCACGGCGTCGTTGGGGTCCGGTGCGGCCGGTGGTGGCGGCTCGATATCGATGAGCGGCGGCGGTGGCGCCGCTCGTTGCATGTCCACCAGCGGATCGTAGTCGGCCGGGATCGCGACGAAGGCCGGCGGCGGGATGAAGGCCTGGCGCTCCGGCGCCACATGGTCGGGCTGTGCAGCGATCTGTGCACCACGCGCGGCATCGTTCGCGAGGCCGGCCAGCCCCAGGCCGAGCGGGTCGTCTCCGTCCAACGTGGATGCGCCGTCGAGGATGCTTGCGCCGGCCAGGAAGTCGGGCGCGCCAGCGGCGACTTGCGCGGGCGCGGGCGCCATCATGGTGGCGTCTTCAGGCGCCGGCGCCTGCCCTTCCAGCGCCGCCGCCAGCACGTAATCGCCGATCACGATCCGGTCGCCATGTTCGAGCACGACCTCGAACCCGGCGCCCAGCGGGCGCTCGTTGACGATGCTCGGATTGCTGCCGGCATCAGTGAAGACGTACCGGCCGTCGCGCCAGCTCACGCTGGCATGGCTGCGCGACACGTACTTGCTCGGGTCGTCCAGCACCAGCCGGTTGCCCGGCGCGCGGCCGAGCATGCCGCCGTCGGCGTCGAATTCGGCGCTCGCCGCTTCTGACGGCGGCTGGCCGCGATAGCTCTGCACCCGCAATACGAGTTTCATGGTGGTTCCTCAGTTCTTTCCGTCGTCGGCGTCGCGCGGCGCAAGCGGCGGCGCGCCCGGGGGGATGGTGGCGGCCAGCACCGCCGCGTTCACTGCGGTCGACGCCGCCGGCATCGGCAGCGGCATCGTCGAGCCGACGATCAGCGCCGGCCCGATGCTGAGAAAAGCGGCGCCGGCCTTCAGCGTGATATTGGCGCCGGCCTCGATCACGACATTCATGCCTGCCTTGATGTGCACGGCCTGGCCTCCGTACAGCGCAGCCTTCATGCCGCCCTCGACCGCCATGTCCAAGGCGGCCACCTGCGTGGCCGAGCCGCCGGTCTGTTCGCGGCGATCGCCGCCGATCCTGAGGTGGCGGTCGCCGTCGACCTGCTCGACGCTGTCCCTGGCTACCTTGACGTGATGGTCGCCGCCGATCCAGGCCAGCGCGTCTTGCCGTACGCGCTGCTCCAGGTCGCGCGCCGCATGCAGGTAGAACTGCTCGGCGCCCTTGCGGTCTTCGAAACGCAATTCGTTGAAGCCACCGCCGCCCTTCGAGCTATTCGACCTGATGGTCGACCTGGTCTGCCTGGCCGGCAGCGCGTAGGGCGGCATCGTGTCGCCGTTGTAGACGCAGCCCGTGACCAGGGGCCGGTCCGGATCGCCCTCGAGGAAGCTGACCACGACTTCCATGCCGACGCGCGGCACGAACATCATGCCCCAGCCCTTGCCGGCCCAGCCCTGCTGCACGCGCACCCAGCACGAGCTGGTCTCGTCGGCCTTGCCGTCGCGGTCCCAGTGGAACTGGACCTTGATGCGGCCGTACCGGTCGGTCCAGATCTCTTCGCCGCTCTTGCCCACCACCATGGCGGTCTGCGGCCCCTGCACCACCGGCTTTCTTGCGCTGGCCGGCGCGCGGTAGCTGTGTTCCTTGCCGATCGCCTCGAACACGCAGCGGAAATCCATGCCCTCGTTCGACCCATCGGTGCGGTAGTTGTTGCCGGTGACTTCAAGCTGCGTTCCCGTGATCAGGAAGGTGCGGTTCTGGTCGCTGCGCGGATGTTCGGCCAGCGTGAACAGCGCGCCGACCGTCAGGCCGCGCGCATTGCCGGCGGCCTCGATGCGCTCGCCCTGGCCGTGCAGGGCCTCGATGCGTGCGCGCGCAAAGCCGTTGCCGGTGCCGGCTGCGCTATAGCGGCCCGGATAATCGTAGTGTTCGTAGCGGCGCTGGTCGAACGGCGCAGGAACGTTCGCCTTGACCATCAGGGCGCCGCTGGTGCTGGCCGAGGCCTTTTCGAAATCGAAGTCGTTGAGGGTCACGACGCTGGGCTGGATTTCGCCTCCCGGCGCAAAGCGCGTCACCGTCTCCTTGAGCGGATCGCGGCCCTGCTCGTCGTCGCGGAACAGGATGGTCTCGTAGCCGCCCACCGCCTGGTGTGCGCCATAGCCGTCGGCCAGCACCATCGTGTGGGCGCCATCCAGGTGCGTGAAATAAAAGTAGATCCCTTCTTCTTCCAGCAGGCGGCAGACGAAATTGAAGTCGGACTCGCGGTACTGCACGCAATAACTGCGTGGCGCCGGCGTGGCCGACAGCAGGCCATCCTTGAGCGAGACCAGGCCGCCGTAGTCGGCCACCACCGCCTTGACGATGTCGAGCGCGCTCTTGTCCTGGAAGATGCGGCAGTTGGTGGAACGCGTGAGCAGCCACAGACCCGGATGCACGATCGCCTGGTAGGACGGCTTGTCGTCACGCCAGCCCTGGTAGGAGAAGTGAGTGACGATGCCGTGGAAGTGACGCTGGCCGCCCTTGGCCAGGTCGATGCTGACGGTGATATCCGTGCCCAGGACGTCGGCGATGCGGATGTCGCCGCGCTCCGATGCCAGCTCGATGCGACACTCCGACAGGCGCCCCAGCGCTTCGCTGCAGTGCATGCGCTTGAACAGCAGGACGTCGGCGCCGAGGGCGGTCTTGACGGAGACTTCGCGCTGGGCTTGGGTGGGGAGGATCGGCATATGGACAGAACTTGGGCGTGGAGAACGGCTCTTTCGGGCACAGCTACAAACGAACGCTGGCACGATGCAAGCGCTTCATGGAAGATACGCGCCGTTACGGGAGATGGATGCACGGGCAACGACGGCCATCCATGCAACGGGCTTCGTCGGGAATGGGCGAGTCCTCGCCATATCGCCGCCCGACGCTCGATTCAATCGGGAATATACAAGACCAGCCGGTCGTTAATCTGACGGAAAACTTGATGCGGCTGCTGCTTCGCCTGGGTCGCGATAGCTGCGGAAAACTCCTGGGTCAGACCCTGTGGTTCGGAATCGCTCGTGCGTAAGGAAAACGAGCTGCCCAATGATTGCCTCAGGCCTGCATCCCTCCAAAGAGCGGTAAAGCCGGCAACCTTGTTGGCCGCCTTCAATTTATTCAGCCGGTCGAAATCCCGTGAAGACGCCCACACCATGCCTGGTACGCTCGACGACCTTGCCATGATCCAGCTGGCCCCAGTTCCTGCAGCAGGAGACATCTTCCAGTCGCTCGGATCGAACGGCGAGATCGGATAGCCATCCAGCGCGAAGATATGGGAATACAGTGAATTGATAAAAAACCCCAGGGTGTCCTCATGCATCGCAATGTCCATATTCCTGTTCCCGTCGCTGCCGATGGTCGGGAAAACCGCTTCAACATGAATCTTGAGCAATTGCAATGCCCCCCACCAGCCCGCATCAGCCGACAGAGGCCTGTTCGGCTCCGGGCGCTCATGGGGGTCGTCGCTGCGTTGGTCGGGGTTCATGCCCGCGAAACCGCCAAATTCCGGACTGGCGCACATCTTTGCATATCTCGCGGTCTGCGCAAGTCGGTCCGCGGGCGCCATACCGGTGCCGTCTATCTGCATTATGGCGGTCTTGTTATGAATGTTGAGCGCCATCGCCCTCAGGCATTTCCGGGCCAGCATGGCCGTGCTGGACGTTTGCTCCAGATGCAGGGCAGCGTAAGCGCACACGTAGGCAATCGTGAAGTAGTAACGCACCGGGAGCACATGGTGGTAAGTCCAGGAGCCCAGACGCGGGGTCTGCG
Source organism: Massilia sp. HP4 (assembly GCF_005222695.1). Classification (GTDB taxonomy): domain Bacteria; phylum Pseudomonadota; class Gammaproteobacteria; order Burkholderiales; family Burkholderiaceae_D; genus Telluria. Next base: position 70,966 of record NZ_STGG01000052.1, read on the forward strand.
AATTCATTTGAGCACGAGTTTGCTGGTTTAGCTGGATCGTTAGCATGCGCGGTTTTTCCTTTATGGTGCAACGTTACTGCCCAAGTATCGTTTGGCGAAAACGAGCCGTTCCCGGTTGGTCGACAGGACACGGGCCGGAATGGCGCATGCCAGAGATCGAGCCATGCGCGCTATCCTTGAAGAGATACGCCAACCCGCAGCGCGTGGATGCGGCGCAGGTGGGGGCCAATATGCGGAAATGTCGAGAAATATCGGGAATGGCCTGACAGGCCAGGCATGCGGCGGGCGGCGGGCGGCGGGCGGCGGGCGGCGGGCGGCGATCAGATTGCCTGTGGTGGGCGATCAGGTGATCAGGATGGCGACGCCGGTATCCGCATAAAAGACGCGATCGGTTTTTTGTGCCTGGATCAAGCTTGCGAGATTGGGCGAATTCTGTCCTGTCGCAGGATCCATGATCGAACCGTCAGGCCGCATCATTACATAATGCAATCCTGTCGCCGGTATCCAGCTGTCGTCATCGCCGACACGCATTACCTTCAGCAAACGCTGGCCGCTACCAGGTCTTGGCGCCTCTTTGCGCACGAGCACGGTACCATTGGCTTGTGCATTGGACTCTTCGTTACCGTACAGCCGCAACAGCGTGACCCCGAGGATACCCGGAGGGACGAAAGCGATCGTCGTCAAACCGAGTCCACGCGCTGCCTTGCCAATCAGGCTCGGCAACGAGTATCCGTTGGCCGCCGAAGGAAAACCATTTGCGCCGGATGTGACTGCATAGATCAGGTTTTCGCAGCCCTTGTCCGGGGATTCCATGGCATGCGAGAGATGCCACGTGGAATGCACGTTGGTATCCTCTGGAATAAGGGTCTTGCCAAGTTCGATAGCAGCACACATCAAGCTGGCTGCACCGCAGGAATTTGGAAACGTTTGTCGATATTTTTGCATGGTTAAAAATCAATCAGAAATTTGTGACCTCGAATATCGTCAGCACTTCCTCGACGCGTTGAACAATGCATACGATTCGATGGCATGCTCCTTGCGTCGCCACCAGTCCATCCCGGTGCATGCCCGAGCGTCAAAACGCATAGCGGAAGGCGCCATTCGCCACACCTACCCGCACGCCGGCGATCGGTACGCTGTCCATCATCCGTGCCAGGAACTCGCGTGACATATCTGGCAGCATCGTATTGGTCAGGATTGCATCGATCATCCTTCCTCCCGACTCGCTTTCGGTACACCTTGAAATCACGAGGTCCACGACGTCTTCGCCATATTCGAACGGGATACCGTACCGAGCCTCGACCCGCTTCGTGATGCGCCCCAGCTGCAGGCGCACGATCTGCCCGAGCATCGCGTCCGACAATGGGTAATACGGAATCGTCACCAGCCGTCCCAGCAGTGCTGGCGGAAACACCTCGAGCAGCGGGGCGCGCAGGGCACGGGCCATGCTCTCGGGGTTCGGTACCAGCTCCCGGTCTTGGCACAGCCTGCTGATGAGCTCAGTACCGGCATTGGTGGTCAGGATGATCAGGGTGTTCCTGAAGTCGATGAAGCGCCCCTCCCCGTCTTCCATATAGCCCTTGTCGAAGACCTGGAAGAACATCTCGTGCACATCCGGATGCGCCTTTTCCACCTCGTCCAGCAGCACCACCGAATACGGCCGGCGGCGTACCGCCTCGGTCAGCACCCCACCCTCGCCATAGCCGACATAGCCCGGCGGCGCGCCCTTCAAGGTCGACACCGTGTGCGCTTCCTGGAACTCGCTCATATTGATCGTGATGAGATTCTGCTCGCCGCCATACAGCGCCTCGGCCAGTGCCAGCGCGGTCTCGGTCTTGCCCACGCCCGAGGTGCCGGCCAGCAGGAAGACACCGACCGGCTTGTCCGGGTTGTCCAATCCGGCGCGCGCGGTCTGGATGCGACGGGCGATCATTTCCATCGCATGGCCCTGGCCGATCACGCGCTGGCCCAGGATGGCGGCGATGTCCAGGATGGTCTCCGTCTCGTTCCTGGCCATGCGGCCGACCGGGATGCCGGTCCAGTCGCCGACCACCGCCGCCACCGCCTGGTAGTCGACAGTCGCCAAGACCAGCGGCTGCTCGCCCTGCAGCGCGGCCAGCCTGGCCTGCACGGCATGCAGCGCTTCCTTCAGCCCTTCCTGCTGCTCGCCATCGCGCAATCGTGCGCGCAGCGCCAGCAGGTCGTCGACCAGGGCACGCTCTTCGGCCCAGCGCTGTTCGACGGCGGCGAGGCGATCCTGTTCCTGGCCAAGCGCGGCCTCGGCCTCTTGCGCCCGCGCGCCGACCTGGATGCCGATCGCCGCCTCGCGCCGGACGATGCCGATCTCGACCTCCAGCGCCTCGATGCGCTTGCGGCTGTCGTCGACCTCGGCCGGGGTGGCGTGCAGGCTCACGGCCACGCGCGCGCAGGCGGTGTCGAGCAGGCTCACCGATTTGTCGGGCAGTTGGCGCGCCGGGATGTAGCGCTGCGACAGCTTCACCGCCGCAGCCAGGGCCTCGTCCAGGATCTGCACCCCGTGGTGCTGTTCCATCGTCGAAGCGACGGCGCGCATCATGCGCAGCGCACGCTCCTCGCCCGGTTCGTCGACCTGGATGCCCTGGAAGCGCCGGGTCAGCGCCGGATCCTTCTCGATATGCTTCTTGTATTCGGCAAAGGTAGTGGCGCCGATGGTGCGCAAGGTGCCGCGCGCCAGCGCCGGCTTGAGCAGGTTGGCGGCGTCGCCGGTGCCGGCCGCGCCGCCGGCGCCGACCAGCGTATGCGTCTCGTCGATGAACAGGATCACCGGCTTCTCGCTGGCCTGGACCTCGTCGATCACCGCGCGCAGGCGCTGCTCGAACTCACCCTTCATGCTGGCGCCGGCCTGCAGCAGGCCGACGTCCAGCGCCAGCAGCCGCACCTCTTTCAGGCTCGGGGGCACGTCGCCGCGCGCGATGCGCTGGGCAAAGCCCTCGACCACGGCGGTCTTGCCGACGCCGGCTTCGCCGATCATGATCGGATTGTTCTGGCGCCGCCGCATCAGGATGTCGACCATCTGGCGGATCTCGTCGTCGCGCCCGACGATCGGGTCCATCTTGCCGCTCCTGGCCTGCTCGGTCAGGTCGGTCGTAAAACGCGCGAGCGCTTCCTGCTTGCCCATCTGGGCCGGCGCGATCGCGCCCGCCGCTTCGCCCGGCGCGCCGGCGGCCTGGAAGCCGTCGCTGGCGGCCAGTTTCTCTTCGGGAGAGTCCTTCAGCAGCGCCGTGAAGCGCTCGGACAAGTCCTCCGCCTTGATACGCTCGAACTGGCGGCTGATCGCATACAGCGCATTGCGCAGGTTCCCCGTCTTGAGCATGCCGAACAGCAGGTGGCCGCTCCTGACCTGGGATGCGCCGAACATCAGGGTGGCGTACACCCAGGCCCGCTCGACCGTCTCCTCGAGCTGCGACGACAGGTCGGTGACCGAGGCCGCGCCGCGCGGCAGCCGGTCCAGCGCCGCGGTCAGGTCACGCGCCAGCACGGCGGCGTCGAGCTCGTAGTGGCGCAGCAGGCGGTGCAGGTCCGAGTCCTGCAACTGCAGTATCTGGTGCAGCCAGTGCACTATCTCGACATAGGGATTGCCGCGCAGCTTGCAGAAGACGGTGCTGCCTTCGATCGCGCGGTAGCACAGCGCATTGAGTTTTCCAAACAGTGCAACACGACTGATGTCGGCCATGGTCGGTTCTTTCGTGAAGTCAGCCCGCGTGGGCTGACGGATTGATCAACAGATCGCTGGCGTCGCGCGCGGCCGGGCCGCTGGCGAGCCAGGTGGTCCAGCCGAGCTGCATGCCGCCCAGCGCCAGGCGCGGTACTTCCGCGCGCGCCAGCACCAGGCGCAGGTCCCAGTCGAGCGCCAGGCCGGCATAGCCGTTCACCCAGTCGACCAGGCGGCGCAGGCTGGCGCCGCCTGGCAGCAGGCGCCGGTAGGCGGGATAGTCGAGCGGGCCGATCACGAGACGGAATCCATGCTGGCGGTCCCAGACCCGGGTGCCGAGCACGGTGGAGGCGCCGAGGCGGTTGCCGTGGTCCTGCATGCCCATGCGGCTCTGGCCTTCGGGCGGGATCGGCATCCAGCGGCCGACGAACTGCTCGAGTTCCACCGGCGCCTTGAAGTAGGCCCGCAGGATCGCCGCCAGGCCCGAGGCCGGGCGGCGCCCGTTGGCCATCAGGCCGGCGAAATGCAGCTTGGCGAAGTCGCCGATCTCGTCGCGCCCGCGCAGCGCCGGGGTGCCGATGCCGAACAGGCTGCCGACGTAGTCGCCGAAGCGGTCGCTCTCGGGCCGGTCCAGGCTGGTCGCCGGATCGGCGCTGGCGCGGGCGCGATAGAACAGCGACACCATCCGGTGGTGGAACACGTCCAGGAAAGCGACCAGGGTGGCGTCGCGGTGATTGCGCATGCGCTCGCGGGCATACTCGGTGATGTGCAAGGGCAGCGGCCCGTTGGCGCCGAGCAGGCCCATGAAGTTCACCGTCAGGCGCGGGCGTGTTTCGCCCGAAGCCGGCGTCACTCCAGCCAGTGCGCCCGGTTCGAAGCCGAGCGACGGGTCCTGGCCGAAGCGCACCGCGTCGTCGCGCGGGCGCAGCGAAGCGCCGATGCGCGGCTGGCCGGGATGCGCGTTTTCCAGCAGGCGCAGGGCCTGGTAGAAATCCATGCCGGCGCCGGCGCGCTCGATGCGGCTTTCGGTTTCTACAGGATCGCGCATGCGCCTCCCTGCGCCGGCCAGCGCATGATCTCGCCGCGGCCGACGGTGCGCACCACGGTCTCGGTGAACGCGTTGATCGACACATACTGGGCAAAGAAATGGCTCAGCACCGCGCCCAGCACGAAGGCGCCGGCGCCCTCGAAGGCGGCGTCGTCCATGGTGACCGTGATCTCCAGGCCGCGTCCGAAGGCGATCGGGCCGGGCCCCGGCAGGCGCCGGGTGACCTTGCGCGCCGCCACCGAGCGTACGCCCTCGACCTGGCGCGCGCCGGCGACGTCGAGCGGATGGCAGTACAACGCCAGCAGTTCGCGCAGTGCGCGCGCGCCCTGCTCCGGATCGGTGTCGACCAGCGACAGGTAGTTCAGCGACAGCTGGTTGATCAGGCGCCAGGCATTGCCGCCCTCGGCGAACGAGGGAAACGGCTGGCTCGGCCCGCCCAGCACCCGCACTGCCCGCACCGGCCCGCCCTGCTCCAGGATGAAATCGGTCTTGCCGACGCCAAGCGGCATCGACAGCGGCAGGTCGCGGTTGGTGCACCACAGCTCCAGACCGAGTTGGCGCAGGTCGTGGCGGTATGGCGCTTCGCGCGCGTCGACCAGGGAGACATAGGTCTCGCTGCCGATGTAGGACGAGCGCGGTCCGCGCTGGTGCTGGCGCTGCGACAGCACGCGCGGCTCGCGCCGGATCTGGTAATAGGCCTGCCCGGCCGCACTCGCAGACCCGGGGTCGCGCGCGGCGTACATCGGCTGGAATTCCTGCTCGGCGCCGGCGCCGCTGCCGTAGCCGGTCACGCGGGCGACCTGGTGCACCTCGAAGTCCATGGGGCGCGTGCGGTCGGCCAGCACGTGGTATTCGGCGCGGTCGGTGCCCAGGTCGATGCGGTCGGCGCGGCGCTGGAACAGGTTCACGGCCGGCGTGCAGTTGAGCGCGATATTGCTGGCGTCGAGCACCTGTTCGAGGCGCGCATCGCCCTGCGCCAGCAGCACCACGATCTCGATTTCATGCTCGGCGCAGGCGGCCACTGCCGGGCCCAGGCCGCACAGCTCGACGAACAGGAAGCGCTGCGCGAAGGCGAAGTATTCCTGCAGCAGGCGGTAGCCCTGGAAGCTGCGCTGGCCGCTGGGCAGCAGCGCATCGTCCTCGCCGAAGCCGCGCGGCAGCAGGGCCGTCTTCGGCAGCCGCAGGTGATGACCGGGGCGGCTGCCCGGCAGCACCAGCACGCCCTCGACCGCGCCCACGAGTTGTTCGTAGACCCGGCCCGGCAAGTCGTCGCCGCCGCGCAGGTGCAGCGCCAGGCGATCCAGGGCGAGTGCGCTGAACGGCGCGTCGTTGGTGGTACGCAGGCGCAGGCGCAGCCCGGCGCGCACCTCGTGCGGCAAGCGCGCGTCAACGCCCTCGATGCGGCCGCCATGCGCAAACAAGCGTGCTTCCGTCAATTCGACCGGCCACAGCGTCACCTCGTGCGCGGTGCGGTATTCGCAGGCGGTGGCGTCGTCCTTGCCCAGCACACTGCGCAGAGCCGCGCCGCGCGGCACGCGGTAGCCCGCGTCCAGGGCGGGGTCGGCCAGGTCGGGCTGCAGCTGCACGATCGCCATCGACGGCATCGGCGCCAGGAAATGCGGATAGACGAGTTCGGACAGGTGCTGGGTAAAGCGCGGGAATTCGGCGTCGATCTTCATCTGCACGCGCGCCGCCATGAAGGCAAAGCCCTCCAGCAGGCGCTCGACGTAGGGATCGGCGCAGTCGAAGCCTTCCAGGCCCAGGCGCCCGGCGATCTTGGGATATTGGGCCGCGAACTCGCCACCCATCTCGCGCAGGTGTTGCAGTTCCTGGCTGTAGTAGCGCAGCAGGCGTGGATTGGTCATGGCAGCGCGGCCCCGGTATCGACCAGGCTGAGCTGGCCCAGGTCCAGGTCGAGCTCCGTCTTCAGGTAGAGGCGTTCCGGATAGGGCTGGGCCCACAGGTCGGCCTGGATCTCGAACACGATCTTGCTGACCGCGTCTCTCGCGGCCATGGCCTTGACCGACACCGATGAACGGATCAGGCGCGGCTCGAAATCCCAGATCGCCTGGCGGATGGCGCGCTCGAAATCGGCGCCATCCATGCTGGCCAGCGCCACGCCCGAGATCGCAGGCAATCCGTAGTTGAGCACCGAGCCGGCCAGGTGGGGCATGGCCGTCAGCGCGCCGGTCGACGCCAGGTTGGTGGTGTTGAGCAGCCAGGCCAGGTCGCGCAGCACGCCCTCGCGCAAGCCGCGCCCGGACAGGACGCGGTGCTCGCGTGCCTCGACCGCCTTGTCGGGCTCGTGGTCGGTGAGGCGGTCCAGCAGCGAAGGCTGCAACCGCTCGCGTGGCGCCAGCTCTGTCATTTAAGCTCAGGCCTCGGCGTTGTTGCCGGCGATGTCGTAGCTGAAGGTCTTTTCGGCGGCCATCGTGCCCTTGACCTCTTGCGGGGTGTAGGCAAATTTGACCTTGCCAAAGTTGAGCGTGACATTCTCGGTCAGGCGGTCCTCGCCGCCGCTGCCGCCGGTCGAGATCGAGGTCACCAGCACCTCTTCCATCGTGATCATGATGTACTGCTTCTGGCCCTCTCCGGCCTTGCGCACCATCAGCACGGCCTTGTCGACGTGGGTGCCCTTGGCCAGGGCGGTCATCAGCGCATTGGTCGCGCTGTCGACATACTTGGTGAACGACAGGTCCTGGAAGCTGGCCTTGCCCGAGCCACCGCCGCCGCCCATGTGGGTGGTGCCCGACTGGCTCATGCCCCAGCTCCAGGCCAGCACGTCGATGTCGCCGGCCGGGCCCTGCTGCTTGTCGCGCGACTCGCCCTTGATGGTGCCGCCCATATTGATGAACATATCTACTGCCATGTCGCTTCTCCTTTGATGCCGGCGCCCACGGCGCCGGCGGGGGTTGAATGAAAAATCAGGTCGCAGCCGAAGGCAGCCTGGAGACCAGGCGCAGTGACACGGTCAGTCCTTCGAGCTGGTAATGCGGCCGCAGGAAGAACTGGGCGCTGTAGTAGCCCGGGTTGTCCTCGACTTCCTGCAGCATGACCTCGGCCGCCGCCAGCGGCTTCCTGGCCTTGGTCGCTTCGCTCGAATTGGCCGGATCGCCGTCCACGTACTGCATGATCCAGTGCGTCAGCCAGCGTTCCATGTCGTCGCGCTCCTTGAACGAGCCGATCTTGTCGCGCACGATGCACTTGAGGTAGTGGGCGAAGCGGCAGGTCGCGAACAGGTAAGGCAGGCGCGCGCCGAGGTTGGCGTTGGCGGTGGCCGCAGGGTCGTCGTATTCGGCCGGCTTGTGCAGCGACTGCGCGCCGATGAAGGCGGCGATGTCGCTGTTCTTCTTGTGCACCAGCGGCATGAAGCCGTTCCTGGCCAGTTCGGCCTCGCGCCGGTCGCTGATCGCGATCTCGGTCGGGCAGGTCATGTCGACGCCGCCGTCGTCGGTCGGGAAGGTATGCACCGGCAGGTTCTCGACCACCCCGCCCGACTCGATGCCGCGGATCTGGGTACACCAGCCGTAATGCTTGAACGAGCGGTTGATGTTGACCGCCATGGCATAGGCCGCGTTGGCCCAGGTGAAGTCGGTCGCGCCCGGCGCGCCGGTGGTCTCTTCGAAATCGAATTCTTCGACCGGGTTGGTCTTGGCGCCATATGGCGCGCGCGCCAGGAAGCGCGGCATGGCCAGGCCGACGTAGCGCGCATCCTCGGATTCGCGGAAAGCGCGCCAGGCGGCGTGCTCCGGGGTATGGAACAGCTTGGTCAGGTCGCGCGGATTGGCCAGCTCCTGCCAGGAATCCATCAGCATGACGCTGGGGTCGGCGGCGCCGATCAAGGGCGCATGCGCGGCCGCCGACACCTTCGCCATCTGTGCCAGGAGCTCGACGTCGGGCCCGCTGTTATCGAAATAGTAGTCGGCCACGAAGGCGCCGTACGGCTCGCCGCCGAACTGGCCATACTCTTCTTCGTACAGCTTCTTGAACACCGGGCTCTGGTCCCAGGCCACGCCCTTGTACTTGCGCAGCGTTTTATGCAGCTCGTTCTTCGAGATGTTCAGGACGCGGATCTTGAGCATCTCGTCGGTCTCGGTATTGCTGACCAGGTGATGCAGGCCGCGCCAGGCGCTTTCCACCGCCTGGAAGCGGCTGTCGTGCAGGATGTGGTTGATCTGCGTGGTCAGCTTGCGGTCGATCGCGGCGACCAGGCCCTCGATCGTGGCCAGCACGTCGCTGCCGACCACCGTGGCATCCTGCAAGGCCTGCTGGGCCAGGGTGCGCACGGCGTTGTCGACCGCATCGCGCGCCTTGTCGGTGCGCGGCTTGAATTCCTGCTGCAGCAGGGCCGCGAAATCGCTCGCGGCAAACGTGGCGTCGGACAGGGACGCGTCCAGCGCCTGGGTTGCGGTGGCCATGGCTTATCCTTGTGGCGGTTGGTCGGCGTCGCCCGTCGGCGCGGCGGTATCGAAGGGCTTGGGCTCGGCGGCCAGCGCCTGCATCAGGGCCGGATTGCCCATCAGCTTCGCTATCAGGTCTTCGGCGCCGGTCTTGCCGTCCATATAGGTCAGCAGGTTGGTGAGCTGGCTGCGCGCTTCGAGCAGGGTGCGCAGCGGATCGACCTTGCGCGCGATCGCGCCGGGCGTGAAATCGTCCAGGCTCTCGAAGGTGATGTCCAGCGCGAGGCTGCCTTCGCCGGTGAGGGTGTTGGGCACCGTCGTCACCACGCGCGGCTTCATCGATTTGAGGCGCTCGTCGAAGTTGTCGATGTCGATCTCGAGGAACTTGCGCTCGGCCACCGGCGCGAGCGGCTCGGCGGGCGTGCCCGACAGGTCGGAAAACACGCCCATCACGAAGGGCAGTTGCACCTTCTTCTCGGCGCCATAGGCTTCGACGTCGTATTCGATCTGCACCCGCGGCGCACGGTTGCGCGCGATGAACTTCTGACTGCTTTCTTTAGCCACGATAAGACTCCATTCAAATGTGGGACATGTGTTTATGAATCGCTCCGCACGCCGCTGATCTGCGCCAGCTGGTTCAATCCGTCAGGAGCGAGCTCCTCCATCAATTCGGTGAAATTCATGTCGACCAGCCCCCTGGCCCGCTGCAGCAGCAAAGGCACCGGGCTCGATGGTTCGGCCCGCGCATACCAGGCGCAGATGCGTTCCAGCAGGCGCACCACGTCGGCGCGGCCGGCGATCTCGCCTTCATGGCGCGCGGCGACCGCGGCGGCGCCCTCGCGGGCCGCTTCGTCCTGCTGCGGCGCGGCGGCGGCGGCCAGGTGCGGGCGCAGCCGGCCGGCCGCGCGTTGCAGCAGGCCGGCAAGCGGCGCCAGGTCGATGCCCATGCCGGCGTCCAGGTGCCGGGCCAGCGTCGCTTCGATGTCCGCCACGCTGGCGCCGGCCGCATCCAGCGCCGTGCAGGTGGCGGCCAGCTCGTCCTTCGATGCCGCGCCGAAGGCGGCCAGGATCGTGGCCGGGGATGCGCCCTCGGCCTCATCCTGTTCGCCGGCCTCGATCGCGCGCAGGCTGAAGGCGCCGATGGCGCGCGCCTCGACCAGCGGCAGGTCGCGCAACTGGCGCAGCATGGCGCCCGGCTCCACCAGCGCCGCCAGCGTGTTCAGGCGCAAGGTCGGATCGTTGCCGTCGTCGGCATCGAGCTGCGGATGGAGTTGTTCCCAATGCGCGGACAGGAGCGCCGCCAGCAGCGCCAGGCCGGCCGCCAGCCCCGGAGCGCCATCGTGGCCGAGCAGCGCACGCGCCAGGCCGACCGCGACCCGCAGGTCGCGCGTGCGCTGCATCAGCTCGAGCGCCAGTGCGCGCGCCTCCTTCCAGTCCGGCCCCGTGGCCGGCGTGATCGTGCTGCCGTATCGGACTTCGGGCTTGCCGTCCAGCGCCGCCTCGAGCGCCAGGAATTGCGGATCGTATTCCAGGTCCTCGCCGCAAGGCAGCAGCTCGTCGAGTGGCGCGGCGAAGGCCGCGAGGGAAGTCAGTGGGATGTCGGTCATGGCGCTTGTCCTTGGTTCAGGAAGACTTACGCCAACCCGGGTCGGCTGGACGCGGACCGGTCCGCATTTTTTTCGGCCAGCTCCTCTGTGCTGCCGAAACGCGCCAGCAGCACCGTGACGTTGTCGCGGCTCGCATGCCGCCCGGCCAGTGCGAGCAGGCCGGCGCAGGCGGCGTGCAGGTCTTCTTCACGCCGCAGCAGGGCCGCGATCTCGGCATGCGGCGCCCAGCCGTGCAAGCCGTCGCTGCACAGCAGCAGCAGGTCGCCCGCACACACTTCGTGATAGTCGAGATCGGGCGCCACGGCCGGCGCGGGACCGATCGCCTGCAACAGCAGGTTGCGCGGCGGCAGTTCGCCCGGCGCGCTCGACTCCAGCGCCAGCTGGTAGGCGGTCTGGTCGCGCGTCAGCTGGACCAGGATGCCGTCGCGGCAGCGGTACAGCCGGCTGTCGCCGACGTGGAACGAGACGATGGCGCCCTGCGCCGGCAGGAATTGCAGCCCGGTCAGGGTGCTGCCCATGCCGTCGCCGTCGGCATGGCCGTGTGCGCGGTTCTCTTCATACAGCAGCGCGTTGGCCTGGTCGACCGCGCGCCGCAGGCGCACCATGCTGTCCCAGCGCAGATCGAGTTCGGTGGCGTCCGGGTCGCCCGCCGCACTGCCTGCGCACGACGCTGCCGCGCCCTCGGCCAGGCTGCGCACCAGCGCGGCCAGCGCCCCGCTGCTGGCGACCTCGCCGGCCATGTGACCGCCCATGCCGTCGGCGACGGCGGCCAGCCCCAGGCCAGCGTCGACCACGAAGCAATCCTCATTGCGCGCACGCACCGCGCCGGCCTCGCTCATGCCGCAGGCCTGCATGGCCAGGCGCGGGTGTTCCGGTGTGTGAATGAGCATGTGCTTGCCTGCGGACGGTGATGAACATGCGTCTAGCTACGCAGCGATCGCACGCCCGGATGCGGCGCCGCGCATTCCCGCGCCCTGCAAGATGTATTGACGATTCGTAACTAGTCTTGTGCTTTTATTAGTTTATCCCTATTGAATAATCAAAACCGATAGATTGTTATAAGTAGATACGATTGGCCGTAACTATTGGTTTCCTGCACGATCGTGTTCATGAACCTGACGCACGATCGACACAGTCACCTGGCGGGCCTGATCACCGCCGCCGCCGCCGGCGACCACGCCGCCTTCCGCGAATTGCACGGCCTGACGCACGACTACCTGTACCACACGGCACTGCGGCTGCTGCGCTTGCCCAGCCTGGCCGAAGACGTGCTGCAGGATGCCTACCTGAGCGTGTGGCTGCATGCCTCGTCGTTCCGGCCCGGCCAGGCCAGCCCGATGACCTGGCTGATCGCCATCGTGCGCAACCGCGCCTTCAGCATCCTGCGCAGCAACCGCAACGGCATCGCCTCGCTGATGTCGGATGACGACCCGGCGCTGCTGGCCGAGACGGTGCAGGGCGACGAGATCGACGCCGGCGCCCAGGTCTACGACACGCTGGCGCAGATGCGCCTGGCACAGGCGATGACCCGGCTGGAACCGGCCCAGCGCCAGAGCATCGCGCTGGCCTTCGGGCAGGAATTGACGCACGCCGAGATCGCCCGCCACCTGGGCGTCCCACTGGGAACGGCGAAGAGCTGGCTGCGGCGCGGCCTGGAGCGGCTGCGCCTGTATATGGAAGAACCGGACACGCAGGCGATCAAGCTGTCGGCGAGGCATCGCCAGGGCATCGGGCTCGACGCGCGTGCGGGAGACACCCGGACCTGGCGCAACGCCACCGGGAAGCCGGTGGCAAGAAAGAAGGGTCAGCCGCCGCGCTGCTTTTCCCAGGCGCGCGGACTGCCTGCCATCACTTCCTGCATCTGCGTGCGCAGCCAGAGCAGCCCGGGGTCGCCGTCGCTGCTCGGATGCCAGGCCATGCACAGCGTGTAGGTCAGGAAGGGGAAGGCCAGCTCGACCACCTCGACGCAGGGGTGGTCGTAGGGTGCGATGAAGGCCGGCACGGTGCACACCAGGTCGCTCTGGCCGACGATCGCGACGACGGCGCTGAAATCGCGCACCGCCATCATCGTGTGGCGCGAATGGCCCAGCCGGTACAGCTGTTCGTCCATGAAGCCGTGCAGGCTGCTGTCGCGCGCCACGTTCACATGGTCGAGGGTGCAGTATTCTTCCAGTGTCACCGGCGCCTTTCCCCGCGCGTGGTCGCGGCGCTGCACCATCACATAGGGCGTCGTCATCAGCTCGCGGCTGAACAAGCCCGACGGCAGCAGGCAGGCCGTGCTGAAGCACAGGTCGACCTCGCCTTTTTCGAGCCGGCTCGCCAGGTCGCTCCCGTCCGGGGCGCTCAAGGTCAGGCGCAAGCCCTTGTTGCCGAGCGCCTGCATGCGGCGCGCCAAGCCGGGCAGGATCACCGCGGCGCCGGTATTGTTGGCCACGACATTGAAGGTGCGCGTGGCGCTGTCGGGGTCGAAGTCGTCGGAATCGAAGCGCACCGCCGCGTTCAATCCCGCCAGCGCCGGCTGCAGCCGGCGGTGCAGCTTGAGCGCGAACGGCGACGGCGCCAGGCCGCGCCCGCTCTCGGCCGGCACCAGCAGCGGATCGCCGAACAGCTGGCGCAGGCGCGACAGCTGCGCCGACAGGGCCGGCTGGCTGACGTGCAGGCGCGCCGCGGCGCGCGTCACATTGCACTCCTCGAGCAGGACGTTCAGCGACAGCAGCAGTGGCAGGTCGGCGCCGCGCAGGGACGGCGCCGCGCGCGAGAGGGAGAGTGGCTTGTTCATGGTTACTTTTTTTTCCGAATGGTCGCAGGCGGCTCACGTGCCGCCTGCAAACGTTTTCACATCAGTGACATCATACGGTGGGAACGGTTCCACCATCGATGACGAACTCGGCGCCGTGGACCGAGGCCGCCAGCGGCGACAACAGGAAGGCGACCAGCTCGGCGACTTCTTCCGGCTTGCCGGGGCGGCCGATCGGGATGCCGCCGAGCGAGACCATGACCTGCTGGCGCGCCTCCTCGACGCTGCAGCCGCCATGGGCCGCCAGGCCTGCCAGGAAATCCTGGGCGGCGCCGGTCTCGATGAAGCCGGGCGCCACGGCATTGACACGGATGCCGCGCGGGCCGAACTCCTTCGCCAGCGACTTGCTGTAATTGGCCAGGGCCGCCTTGGCCGCGGCGTAGGCGACCGTCGATTCGTACAGCGGCAGGCGGCGCTGGATCGAGGTGATGTGCACGATGGCGCCCGCGCCCCGCTGCACCATGGCCGGCAGGAAGGCGCGATCGACCCGCACCGCGCTCATCAGATTGAGCTGGAGCGCGTCTTCCCACATGGCGTCGGTGAGCGCCAGCGCACCGCCGCCGGGCGCCGAGGAGCCGCCGACATTGTTGACCACGAAATCCAGGTGGCCGAATTCGGCATGGACGGTCTCGACCAGGCGGCGCGCGCCGTCGGCGCTGGCCAGGTCCGCTTCCAGGTAGCGCACGCCCGCTACCGGCTCGGACGGCTGGCCGCGCGCCGGGGCGATCACGGTCGCGCCGCGTTCGGCCAGCACGCGCACGATGGCCTGGCCCATTCCCTTGGTGCCGCCGGTGACCAGGGCCCGCTTGCCTTCGAAGGAATAGTTGCTCATGGTGCGATCTCCAGCGCGGCGATGGCGTCGCCGCGCAGTGCGAAGCGGAAGGCCAGCGTGACGGGGCTGCCGGCGAAGTTTCCGCTCACTTCGGCGTGCAGCGTGCAGCCGTCATCGGTGGGTTCGAGGCGGCGCGGCGCCATGGTCGCGTCATACCTGCGGGCGGCGTCGAGGGCCCAGGCCGCGATCGCGGGCTGGCCGCGGTGCAGGTGGCCTTCGTCGTGCACGGCGCCGTCCGGCAGGAAGGCCGCGGCGACGCCTTGCGCATCGCGCGCATTGCTGGCCGCGACATAGCTCGCGACCGGTGGGGGCAAATTGTTCATCCGGTTTCTCCTTGAAGTAGGTGGTTCCAGTGTAGGGCCCAGCACTATGGATAAAAACTACCAAAAGCGCTATGCTCCATGAACTTGCAGTTCATAATGACTACCATGAGTTCACTCGAACTGATCCGGCTTTTCCTCGCGGTCGCCGAACACCGCAGCTTTACCCTGGCCGCCCGGCGCCTGGACGTCAGCCCGACCGCCGTCAGCAAGGGCGTGCGCGCGCTGGAAGCAAAGCACGGCGTGACGCTGTTCACCCGCACTACCCGCAGCGTCGCGCTCACCGATGCCGGCGTCAGCCTGCTCGCCGCGCTCAAGCCGGCCGTGGGCCAGATCGAGGACGCTTTTTCGGCGCTCGCGCAGTTCCAGAGCCGGCCCGCCGGGCGCCTGCGCATCACCGCCCCGCGCGCCTTCGGCTTCTTGCTGGCGCGGGTGCTGGTGCCGCGCATGCGCGCCGCCTACCCCGAGATCGGCTTCGACCTGTCGCTCGACGACGGCCTGGTCGACCTGGTGGCCGCCGGCTTCGACGCCGGCATCCGCCTCGGCCAGTCGGTGGCCCAGGATATGGTCGCCATCCGCCTCAGCCGCCCGCTGGCCTGGTCGATCGTCGCGTCGCCCGGCTACTTCGCCGAGCATGGCGAGCCCGCCAATCCGCACGCGCTGCTGCAGCATCGCGCCATCCGTTACCGTTTCACGACATCAGGCATCCTGCCGCCGTGGACCTTCCGCGATGGCGACAGCGCGAGTGGAACCGAATACCAGCTCGAGCCGGAGGCCGCCCTGAGCGCCAACGACACCCGGATGATCGCCGAGCTGGCGCGCCAGGGGCTGGGCATCGCCTGCCTGCCCGATCTCGAGATCGACGACGACCTGCGCCAGGGCCGCCTGGTGCGGGTGCTCGCCGCGTTCCTGCCCGCGACCTCGGGCCTGTACCTGTACTTCCCGATGCGCAGCCAGCACCAGCCCAAGATGCGGGCCCTGATCGACGAGGCGTCGCGGCTGGCCGGCGAAGGCTTGCTCGACGCCCAGTCTCCTTAATTGGCGCCGGTCGCGGCCACCGCATCCAGGATCACCCTGGCCACGTCCGCCGGGCGCGACTGCTGCGGCACGTGGCTGGTCGCCAGCTCGGTCGTCCTGGCGCCGATCCTGGCGGCCATTGCGCGCTGCAGGCCGGGGTCGATCATGCGGTCGCGGGCGCTGACGACGAACCAGGACGGCTTGCCTTTCCAGGCCGGGGTCGTCACCTTGTCGCTGAAGGCCTTGGCCTGGATCGGGCCCTGGGTGGCTGCCATCACGGCGGCCTGGGCCGCCGGCACGTCCTGGGCGAAGTCTTCGCGCATCGCGGCGTCGGGCAGGCTCAGGAAGCCTTGCTTGTCGGCGACGAAGCGCTTGCTGCCGGGGGCGGCGGGATAGCCCTCGCCGGTCTCGGCGGTGGACTTGCCGGCATCCGGCGCGAACGCCGCCACGTACACCAGGCTCGCCACCTTGTCGTGGCCGCCGGCCTCGGTGATCACGGTGCCGCCCCAGGAATGCCCGACCAGCACCACCTTGCCCGGCTGGGTCTCGATCGCGCGGCGCGCCGCGGCGACGTCGTCGGCCAGCGAGGTCAGCGGATTCTGGATCGCGGTGACCTTCACGCCCTTGGCCTGCAACAGCGGAATGACCTTGGCCCAGTCCGAGCCGTCGGCGAAGGCGCCGTGCACGATCACGACCGATGGCTTGGTGCTTGCCTTGGCGGCGCTGTCGGCCGCGTGGACGTTGGCGCCGATGCCGGCCAGGGCGGCGGCGATGGCGAGGGAATGCAGGTGGTGGCGGATGGTCATGGTGTTCTCCTGGGTGGTGTGGGTAAGTGAAGCCAGTATAGGAACGGCACGCCGGTCACGGTATCGGTCGATCGACCGATACGGGCGACCGCCCTGCCCATCCCGTTCCGCGTCACCACCAGGGGGGCGAAGCGCGCGCATCTACGACATACGGCGCCAGGGCCGGATCGGATGCGCGGACAGACGCTTTTTTCAAGGCGATGTCACCGTTATCTATGGATGAATCTGATCGTAATGCGCAGCAATTGCTCTACAGAAGCAACTCGCCCCCCATCGAGCGCCCACAGCCAGCCCAGGTAATTTGGCAGGCGCCATGACGCCACGCCATGAAAGCGCGCCAGCCACTCCTTGAACCGCCGGTGATAGGCGTTCACGTTCTGCACGTGGATGGCGCCCTGGGTGCTTGCGCGCACCCGCTGGCCCGCCTGGAGATTGACGGCTCGATGGGCGATGCCGTGCTCGCGGGCGAAGGCGCGGTAGGCGGCGTTGGCGTCGGTCACCAGCAGCGCCTGGGGATCGAGCTTGGGCAACAGGTATTCTTTTAACTGGGATTTTGTCAACGCGCCGCTGCCGGTGACGGCGTCGATGGTCTGCCCGCTACGGTCGCGTGCTACCAGGATGCAGTCGAGGTGGTGTGAGAGGCCGCGCAAGGCCGCCTTGCCGCCGCGCTTGCGCGGTTTGCGGTCGAGTTTGCGTGAACCCTTTTGCGATTCGAGCAGGAAGGTTTCGTCTGCTTCGACGATGCCGGTCAGTTGCCGCGGCCGGTCGTATTTGACCCAGTGAAGAAAACGGTGACGCCAGCGAAAGGTGGTGTTGCGGTGGACGCCGACCTGCCTGGCTGCGCTGCGCACCGTGCGCGAATCGAGTAGCGCGCC
>NZ_STGG01000053.1 GCF_005222695.1 Massilia sp. HP4
GCGCTCGCAGGAGCAATCCGGGCAGCGGCGACCTGGCGCGCGAATCTCGGCGATGAGGGCGATTACGCGGTCGAGCCCGGCTGCCGGATGCAGGGCGGCGAGCACCTGCAACCGCTGTGGCTGGTTCAAGGACGGCAGTTGCGCGAACAGCTTCATGAACTTGGGCGCTTTCACGATCCCCTCCCATGATGGATACCAGGACTGGGACCGCTGGGCAGCTCAACAGTTCAATACTCATCCATATTTAACGGTGACAGCGCCTAATCGAATACCGGCGTCTCGACCCCGAGCAGCTTGTGGATCTTGGGCGAGGTGGTCGTATACAGCATGTGGGTCTTGCGGTCGGGGAAGACGTAGGCCGCGGCGCCGAAGGCCGCCAGCGCCGCCTCGTGAAAGCCCGACAGGATCAGCTTCTTCTTGCCGGGATAGGTGTTGATGTCGCCCACGGCGAAGATGCCGGGCTCGCTGGTCTCGAATCTCTCGGTATCGCGCACCCGCAACTGGCGCATTTCCATGTCCAGGCCCCAGTCCACGATCGGTCCCAGCATGGGCAGCAGGCCGAAGAACGCCATCACGATATCGGCCGGCACGCGCCGCGTCACGCCGTCGGGCCCCGTCACCTTGACCTCGGACAGCCGGCCGCCGCGCACGTCGAAACCCGTGACCTGGCCCGCAATGAACTGCATCTGCTGCGCCTCGCACAATGCCCTCATCTTCGCGATCGAGGCCGGGGCGGCGCGGAAGCTGTCGCTGCGATGCACCAGCACCACCGATTCGGCCTTGCCCGCGAAGTCCAGCGCCCAGTCGAGCGCCGAATCGCCGCCCCCGCAGATCACCAGTTGCCGGCCATGGAAGCGCTCGGGATGCTTGACCCGGTAGAACAGCTGGCTACCCTCGAAGCGCTCGATGCCGGCGACCTTCAGCTTGCGCGGCTGGAAGGCACCCACGCCGGCCGCAATGATCACGGTTTTGGCGATGAAGCGCGTGCCGAGCGAGGTCTCGACGTCGAAGCGGCGATCGGCCCGCCGCTGCAGGGTCGTCACCTCCTGGCCCAGGTGGAACACCGGTTCGAAGGGCGCGATCTGGCGCAGCAGGTTGTCGGTCAGTTCGCGGCCGGTGAGCACCGGCGCCGCCGGGATGTCGTAGATCGGCTTGTCGGGGTACAGCTCCATGCACTGCCCGCCGACCGCGGCCAGCGAATCGATCACGTGTGCCCGGATGTCGAGGAGGCCCAGTTCGAACACCTGGAACAGGCCGACCGGGCCGGCGCCGACGATCACGGCGTCGGCCTCGATGGCGCCGCCTGCTGCCTGGAATGCGGGTAGAAAGACGCCTGGCGCGTCGTATGGTTTGTTCATGATGCTCTCTCCGAAAATGATCGTGGATCGCCGCGCGGGGCGGAGCATTGCAGGTGCTCCCGGCCGACGGCGCGTCCATGCTGGACAGCTCAACTTATAAATCCTCAAGCTAACTTGATGTCAAGCGCTGCCTGTCTCGTTTCACGGCCTGGACATGGCTTTGGATGCAGGTCGGGACCATCACTCTCCAAATAATCTATGCTCTTCAGCAACAAACAAGGCACATGCCCGACAAGCCGATTTACAATTGATCCTATTTCTCATCGGCAATTCATCGACCGGGTTGCCATTCTGTACTCACTTATGAACAATATGATTCCGCCCGATGCACACGCCGCGATCGCGGAGCGCCGCAAGGCCATCCGCCGCAATCCGCGCGATGCGAACGCCCATGCCCTGCTCGGACTGGCCCTGCTCAAGCAAGTGCAGATCGAGGAAGGCGCCAGTTCGCTGCAGCGCGCGCTGGAACTCAATCCCAAGCTGCGCGGTGTCCATGCGGTACTGGCCAATGCGCTGTTCGACCTGCGCCGCTATGAAGAAGCGGTCCCTTGCTACCGCACCGCCCTGCGCTTCCAGGAAGCGGCGGACCTGCACCAGCACCTGGCCGATTCCTTGCTGCGCCTCGGGCGCCCGGACCAGGCCGAACCCAGCGCACGGCGCGCGGCCGAACTCGCGCCGCAGGATGCCGATGTCCAGCTGACACTGGCCGCCGTGCTCAATGTGCAAGGCCGCGCCGCCGAGGTCGATCTCGTCATGGCAAAAGTCCTGGCGGCCGCGCCCGAGGATACCGAAGAGCGCTTCAAGCTGGGCTGCCTGCTGTACAAGGGCAGCCGCTGGAAGGAAGCCCTGCGGTGCCTTGAAGAGGTGCTGGCGAAGGCTCCCGAGCATATCGGCGCGCTGCACCACGTCGCCCTGTGCCATAGCGAACTGCAGCATGGCGAACAGGCGGTATGGGCATTGAAGCAGGCACTGGCGCTGGCGCCCGCCGATGCAGGGCTGCGCGACGAGCTGCGCTCGATCCTGCAGAAGTTCAAGTACTACGAAGAGGCCATCGCCCTGGCCGACGACATGCTGGCGCGCGACCCCGTGCACGCCGGCGCCCTGTCCACGCTGCTGCATTGCCGCTTCACCCTGGGGCATTTCGAGCAGGCCTTGAGCGCGGCCCGGCGCTTCCTCGAGGTCGAGCCCAGCCCCCAGAACCACAGCATGCTGCTGTTCATCCTGAGCCACTGCTGCAACGACGCGCACGAGCTGACGCGCGAGCATTTTGCCTTCGGCGAACGCTGGGAACCGGCCCTGCGCGAGAGGCGCCGCCCGCACCCGAACGATCGTGATCCTGGACGGGTACTACGTGTCGGCCTTGTGTCCGGCGACCTGTACAACCACGCGGTGGCAAACTTCCTGGCGCCGACCCTGACGGCGCTCAAGACCAGCACCCAGGTCGAGATCTACGCCTACTACAATAACGCCGCCGAAGACAACACGACGCGCGCCCTCAAGAACGATTTCAAGGCCTGGCGCGTGATCTGGGGCGTCGACGACGACGCTGCCGAGCAGATGATCCGCGACGATGCGATCGACATCCTGATCGATCTGTCGGGCCATTCGGCGCTCAATCGCCTGGCCCTGTTCGCGCGCAAGCCCGCGCCGGTGCAGGCGACCTGGATGGGTTATGCCGGGACCACCGGCCTGGAAGCCATGGATTACATCCTGCAGGACCGGTTCATGGTGCCGGGGACGCGCTATGTCGACCAGTTCAGCGAAAAAATCGTCAAGCTGCCGCTCGGCGCGCCCTTCCTTCCTTCGCCCCACAGCCCACCGGTGAATCCCCTGCCGGCGCTCAGCAATGGCTACCTGACCTTCGGCAGCTTCCACCGCGCGAGCAAGCTCGGACGCGAGGTCATCACGCTCTGGTCCTCGCTCCTGCACGCCATCCCGAATTCCAGGATGCTGCTCGGCGCACAAGAGTCCGCCGAAGACAGCGTGATGGTCGACTGGTTTGCCGAAGAAGGCATCGCGCGCGAACGGCTGCTGCTGCGCCGGCGCAGCGGCATCCAGCGCTACCTGGCCCAGCACCACGAAGTCGATATCTGCCTCAGCCCATTCCCGTATAGCGGCTCGACCACCATCGGCCATGCAATGTGGATGGGCGTGCCCACGCTGGGCACGATCGGACCCACCAATCCCAGCCAGGCGGTCGCGCCCTTCATGACCCACATCGGACTGCATACCTTCATCACCCCCAACCCCGAGACCTATGTCAAGCTGGGCGTGCTGCTGTCGCAGGACCTGGCGGCGCTGTCGACCATCCGCAGCACCATGCGCGAGCGCTTCCTGAACTCGGCACTCGGCTATCCTGGCATCGTCGGCGCCGGCGTGGAACTGGCGCTGCGCCGCATGTGGCAAGGGTGGACCCGGGACCAGGCCCCGGCGCCGTTCGAGATCACGATGCAGGCGCTGGCCGAGGCTGGAGCGATGTCGGAAAAGCAATCATCGTAGGCGGATAAAAAAAACTAAAAAAATTTCCATGTGGAATTTAATGGATGAGAAGAAATGGTCGCCTTGTACAGAAGAGAGCGAGTGACGCACTCGAAACGACAACGAACGATCCACCGATTCCACCAGCTTACTAGGAGCTACCCATGCTGAGCCTTCACACCAACAACGCAGCGCTGTCCGCACAGAATTCGATCTCGCGCACCCAGAGCTCGCTGTCGACCTCGATGACCCGCCTGTCGACCGGTTACCGCATCAACTCGGCCATGGACGACGCCGCCGGCCTGCAGATCGCATCGCGCCTGAAAGCCCAGACCTCGGGCATGACTGTTGCAATGCGCAACACCCTGAACTCGACCTCGATGCTCAAGACCGCCGAAGGCGCGCTGGACGAAGTGTCGAACATGCTGGTGCGCATGAAGGATCTGGCGACCCAGGCCGCCGATGCCTCGTCGACCGAGGATGACCAGGACGCCATGCAGCTGGAATACGATGCACTGGGCCTCGAGCTGGCCAACGTGCTGAAAAACACCACCTTCGGCGGCGCCAAGCTGCTCGTGGGCGGCACCGTCGCCGAAGAAATGACCTTCCAGATCGGCGCGTCGGAAGACGAGACCATGGAGATCAACCTGAGCGCCGCGATGAGCACCCTGAACACCAACGTCTCGGCAGTCAGCGTGCAATACTCGACCACCGGCACCACCACCGGTACCGAGCTGACCGCCACCGGCGGCGCCAACGGCAAGATCGGCGACCTGGAAGACGCACTGGAAGCGGTCAACACCGTCCGTTCGAGCCTGGGCGCCGCCGCCAACCGCCTGGAACACGTGTACAACAACCTGGCCAACATCAGCACCAACACCAAGGCTGCAACCGGCCAGATCATGGACGTCGACTTCGCCAGCGAAAGCGCCAACATGACCTCGAACCAGATGCTGCTGCAAGCCTCGACCGCCATGCTGAAGCAGTCGAACAGCATGTCGTCGATGGTCATGTCGCTGCTGCAGTAATCGCCGCATAGCCGGACCGCGCCCGGGCCTCACCCCGGGCAGGATTCCAGGAGGCCAGCCGCGCGGCTGGCCTTTTTCTTTTTCGGACCACCACCGCCATGGCCATTCCGCCCCTGCTGCCTGCCTTGCCTCTCCCCACCGCGCCCGCGCTGCAGGTCGGCGCCGTGGCCGCCGTCGCGCCCGCCGCCCTGCTGGGCGGCCGCGAAGGTCCCTCGCTGCCGTTCTCGCAGCCGCTGCCGGGCGCTGCCGCGGCCGGCGGCCAGGCGGCGCCCGAGGGTGGCGCCGAAGGCGCGGCCATGCGCCCCGACCAGGCGGTGCTGGCGCGCCAGCTCGCCTATCTGCCGCAGGACGCCGCGGCCCTGGCGCGCAGCTGGCGCGCCCAGGTACGCAGCCACGGCAGCCAGCTCACCAGCCGCGCGCTGGCCGCCAGCGCCGGCCAGTTGTCGCCGGCCCTGCTCGCCGCGGCCCAGCAGGGCCAGGTGGCGCGCGCGCCCGAGCAGCAATTGGCCCATCCGGACGCCTGGCGCTTCACCGTGCATGCCGGCGGCCAGGCCGCCCAGCACCTGATGGTGCTGGCCGAGGAGGCCGACAAGCCGCCCGGCCGCCGCCGCCGTCCGCGCGCGGCCCTGCGCCTGGAGCTGGAACTGGCCGACGGCAGCGCGGTCGTGATCCAGGTCGAGCCGCTGCCCCAGGGCGTGGCGATCGAACTCTGCGCGCCGGACGCGCGCGCGCTGACGCGGCTGCGCTGGTTGCAGCCGGAGCTCGAGGAAGTATTGGCGCGCGCCGGCGTGAAGGTCGTGCGCTGGCAGTTGCGCGACCACTTGCCGCCCGGGCGCACCCACGCCATGATCGCGAACGCCGAAGCCGCGGCCCAGGCCTTGACACCCGCCGTGTTCAGGACCGTGGCCGAGCTGGCGCTGCTGCTGCCGGCGGTGCCGGCGCCGGACTAGTGTCCTCGCCGCCCTCGGCCAGCCAGTCGCGGCAAGACTGGCGGAAATGCACGATCTTCTCTTCGGTCGCCGCGGCAAAGGCCAGCGGGGCCGGACTCCAGCTCGACTTCGGCACCAGGCGGCAGACCTGGTGGTCTTCGTCGAACACCTTGCGGTTGATCTCGGCGGTCGAGGCGAACAGCGGCGCCAGCAACTGGGTCGCACGCGGGCTCGCCGCGTGCGCGCCCAGCAGGCGGCTGCTGAAATGGGTGGTCTCGGCGCCGTTCGCGGCCGGCAGGAAGTGCTGCAGCGAATACGAATAGCCGTAGGTCGACGAGATCATGGTGAACGGATACAGGTAGATGCTCATATAGCCGTCGTAGGCGAAGTCGATCGCGAACTGGCGCTTGAGCGACTGCAGCTGCTTGTCCACCCTTGTGTTGCCCAGCGGCGCGCGCCACACCGAATTGCGGCCGTGGTAGAGGTTCTCGCCGGCTTGCAGGTCGAGCGCGCCCAGGGTATCCGGATGGACCATCCCGATATGGTAGGGCTCGAGCGCGTTCTCGACCGCGACCGCCCAGTAGCAGCCGAAGTCGTAGGCGTTCAGGTCGAGCCGGCCGGCGATATTGAATCCGATGTTCTCGAGCAGGCCGGCGGTCTCGCCGAGCTGCTGGTACAGCCCCTGGCGCGGGGCGATCGCCACGAACAGGAAATCGCCGCACCACTCCAGCAGCAGGGTGTTCAGGCGCGCCGTCGACAGGTCGCAGCCGGCGAAGGCGCCGGTATCCGGCACCGTCACCCGCCCGCCGTGGAAGCTCCAGCCGTGGTAGCGGCAGGTCGGCGGCTGGTTGCCGGCCGCGCCGGTATAGATGCGCGCGCCGCGGTGCGGACACAGGTTGTCGAAGGCTACCAGCTCGCCGCCGTCGTTGAAGACGACCAGCTCGCCCAGCGGCGTGGACAGGCGCAGGTAGTCGCCCGCCAGCGGCAGCTCGTTGCGGTGACAGGCCAGGTGCCAGTGTTCGCGGAACAGTCTTGTGTCGAAATCCATGTCAGAGCTTCTTGGCCGGCAGCGCGTACATCACCGCGTTCTCGGGCACGTTGCGCATCACCACCGCGCCGGCGCCGATGCGGGCCCCGGCGCCCACCGTTACCTTGGGCAGCACCCGCGCGCCGCTGCCGAAGAAGCAGCCCTCGCCCACCTTCACCCAGCCGGTCAGGTCGACCTGGCAGCTGAGGGTCGAGCAGGCGCCCAGCACCACGTCGTGGCCGACGCCGCTCAAAGCATTGATGGCGACGAAGTCGCCGATCCTGGCATGGCTCGAGACCAGCGCCTGCGGGCAGATCACCACGCCCTCGCCCAGCACGGCGCTGCGCGCCACGGTAGCGCGCGGGTGGACCAGGCGCGCGAAGCGCGCGCCGCGCGACTTGAGCAGCGCCGCCAGGCGCGCCTTGGCGGCCGGATCGCCGATCGCCATCACCAGGCGGTCGCCTTCGCGCGGAACGAAGTCGTCGATCGCGCCGAGATAGTCGAGCCGGTGGCCGAAGCCGTCCAGCGCGGCGGCGCTGCTGTCGAGGAAGGCGTCGAACGCGCGGCCGTCTTCCAGCGCCCCGTCCAGCGACCAGTCGATGAGTTCACGGGCGAAGGCGCCCGCCCCCACCAGGATCGTGCGTCCATGGTTCAGCGGCATAGATAGCCTCCGTCGACCACCATGGTGGTGCCGGTGACCCAGCGGCTGCCGGGGCCGAGCAGGAAGGCCGCGGCCTGCGCCACGTCGCCTGGCTCCCCGAAGCCCAGCAAGTGCTGGCCTTCGTAGGCCTGCATCGAGGCCTCGGTGCCGGCGCGCGCCAGGCGCTCGTGCATCGGCGTCTGCACCGCGCCGGCGGCGATGGCGTTGACCCGGATCCTGCGCGGCGCGAACTCGCAGGCCAGCGCGCGCACCATGCCATCGATCCCGGCCTTGGCCGCCGAATAGGCGGCCATCCCGGCCTGGCCGGATGAACCGGCGACCGAGGACATGAACACCAGCGAGGCGCCGTCCGGCATGGCGCCACGTGCGGCCAGGGCGCGCGCGATGCCGAGCGCCGCGAACAGCGAGCCGCCCATCACCTCGTTCACCTGCTGCTGGCGCAGCAGGCGCACCGGACGGATGGCTTCGATGCCGGCGCCATGGAACACGCCCTGCAGCGGGCCGTGGGCCTCGACCAGCGACTTGACCCAGTCGGCGGCGCCGTCGGCGTCCTGCAGCGCGGCGCTGGCGGCCAGGTGGCCGCTGCCGGCCAGGCCGGCGACGGTGGCCTCGAGCCGCGCCTGGTCGCGGCCGGCCGCGATCACGCGCGCGCCGCAACGCGACAGCAGTTCGGCGGTGGCGCGGCCGATGCCGGATGAAGCGCCGGTGACGAGATAGGTACCGCCGGCCAGGCTGGTGTCGGAGAAGATCGTCATGGTTCGACTCATGCCTCGATGGTTTCGCAGATCTGGAGCGGGCCCACGTCGAGCGACGCGGAAGCCCAGGAGTAGCCGACCCCGAAGCCGAACATGGCCAGCCGGCGTGCGCCCGAGCGCAGGGAGTCTGCCAGGTCGGTCGTCATCAGGAGCGGGATCGAGGCCGAACTGGTGTTGCCGTAGCGGTCGATATTCAACGGCACCTTCTCTGGCGCCAGCTTCGCCTTCCTGGCCAGGTGCTTCAGCATGAACAGGTTGGCCTGGTGGAACAGGAAGGCGTCGTGCCCGTCGGCCCCGACTCCGGCGTGCTCGAAGGTGCGCGCCACCAGCGGCGGCACCGAACGCAGGGTGAAATTGAAGATCTCGCCGCCATCCATGTACAGGCTGGCCGGGTCGCGCCCGTCCAGGCGCGGATCGGCGCCCGCCACGTGCTCGCGGAATCCGCCCTCGGGCACGATCAGGTTGGCCGCGCCGCGGCCGTCGCTGCCGAGGATGAAATACGCCTCGCCCGCCGGATCGGCCTCGATCGCGGTGACCGTGCCGGCGTCCCCGAACAGCATGGCGGTGGCGCGGTCTTGCGGATCGACGATGCGGCTCACGGTGTCGCCCACTGCCAGCAGCACGCGGCGGGCGGCGCCGCCGGCGACCATGCCCTGGGCCAGCCACAGGCCGTAGGGATAGCCGGAGCAGCCGAGGTTGACGTCGAAGGCGATGCAGCCGGGCGGCAGGCCGAGGTCGGCCTGCAGCGCGCAGGCGGTGGCCGGCAGCCGGTAGTCGGGGGTCTGCGATACGAAGATCACGGCGTCGACCGAGTCCAGCGACCAATCCAGGCCCGCGAGCAGGCGCGCCCCGGCGGCGCGGCACAGGTCGCGCGTGGTGGCGCCCGGCGCCACGCGGCGGCGCGACTGCACGCCGATCATCTTGACCACTTCGTCGACCGCGGACTGGCCGAAGCGCTCGGCGAAGCCGGCGTTGTCCACCTGCTCGCGCGGCAGGCAGGACACCAGGCCCGCGATGCGCGCGCCGGTGACCTTCGCTTCACGTCCCCCGTGCATGGTCAGCCTTTCGCGGCCTGGGCGATGAGCGCTTCGATATCGGCGATCGTCGCGCACGCGGCCAGCGCGCTGCCGTCGAGCATGAGGTTGTAGCAATCGTCGACCAGGGCGATGGTCGACACCAGCGCCAGCGAGTCCCACTGCGCCTCGGCACTGTTCAATTCAAATCCAGGAGTGATGCGGGATGGGTCGACCTCGAAGATCTCGGCCATGCCTTCGTAAAATTTGCTCATTTTTATTCCAGTTCTAGGGTTAACAGGCAGCCGGCCCAGGAGAATCCTACGCCAAAACCAAGCAGCATCAAAGTCTTCGGGGTCGCGAAACACCCCTGCTCGCGCATCGCTTCGAGCGCCAGCGGAATCGTCGACGATACCGTATTGCCGCACTCCTCGAGATGGATCGGGAAGCGCTCCGGGTCGATGCCCATCTTCTTGCGCAGCGATTCGAGCATGAAGCGGTTGGCCTGGTGCAGCACGAAGTAGTCGATCGCCTCGCGCGCGACCTGCGCCTTGTCCAGCAGCGCAGTCGCCGCGCGCGGCACTTCGCGCAGCGAGAACGCCATGATATCGGCGCCGGCCATGTACAGGTGCTCCTGCGAGCGCACATTGCCCGACTCGTCGCCCGTTTCGCGCGCCGTGTCCGCGCTGCGCGGGGTGCGAAAGCCCCCTGCTTCGACAATCAGCTTGCCCGCTCCACGGCCGTCGCTGCCGAACACGAACGGGCCGATCGCGGGATGTGCGCCAGGATGTGCACCCGGATCGGCGTTGTCCGCCACCACCGCGGTGGCGGCCGCGCCGTCGCCGAACAGGGTGCGCACGCTCTTGTCGAGCGGGTGGATGTATTTCGAATAAGTGTCGGCGGTCAGCACCAGCACGCAGCGCGCGGCGCCGCTGTCGACCAGGCCCCTGGCCAGCGACAGGCAGTAGACGAAGCCCGAGCAGCCCAGGTTGACGTCGAGCGCGCCGATGCCGGTGGCCAGGCCAAGCCGATGCTGCAGGATGCAGGCGGTGGTCGGCAGCACGTGGTCGGGCGCCTGGGTGCACAGGATCACGAAGTCGACCTGTTCGCGCTCGATCCTGCCGCGCGCGAACAGCGCTTCGGCGGCGTGGAAGGCCAGGTCGCCCGCCGTCTCGTGCGGCGCGGCGATGCGGCGCTGGCGGATGCCGGTCTTCTCGAAGATCTTGTCCGCGCCCCAGCCTGGATACAGGCGGCCCAGCTCCTCGTTGTCGAGCACCGTGGCAGGCAGGTATCCCGCCAGGTCGGCGATGGTGGCGCGCGGCATCATGCACTCCCCTCGACCAGGTCGATGATGCGGTGCTGGTCGCTGTCGTCCAGGGCCGGATAGATCGGCAGGCACAGCACCTGCTCGGCGGCGCGGGCCGCGACCGGCAGCCGGTCGGGGGACGCGGACGGCAGGTCGCGGTACATCGGGAAGCTCGAGATCAGCGGATAGAAGTAGCGGCGCGCGACGATGTCGTGTTCCTTCAGGCGCGCGAACAGGGCGTCGCGGCCGAGCGGATAGTCGGGCCCTACCAGGATCGGGAAGTACGAATAGTTCGACTCGCGCAGCAAAGGGTCGGACGCGCCTTCTTGCCAGGGCCGCACGCAGCGGATGCCGGGCACGTCGGCCAGCGCCTCGGTATAGGTGCGCGCCAGCCGGGCCCGGGCCGCGATCGCCGCGTCGACACCCTTGAGCTGCAGCAGGCCGAAGGCGGCGTTGATCTCGCTCATCTTGCCATTGATGCCCGGCGCGACCACGGTGGTCTCGTCGACGATGCCGAAGTTCTTGAGGCGGTCGATGCGCTGCTTGGTACGCGCATCGCCGCACACGATGGCGCCGCCCTCGAAGGTGTTGAACACCTTGGTCGCATGGAAGCTCAGCACCGACAGGTCGCCGCTGTTCAATACGCTGGCGCCTTCGTGACGCACGCCGAAGGCGTGGGCGGCGTCATAGATCACCTTCAGGTTGTAGTTGTCGGCGATCGCCGCGATCGCCCGCGTGTCGCACGGCTTGCCGTAGCAGTGCACCGGCATGATCGCGGTCGTCTGCGGCGTGATCGCCGCCTCGATCCGGGCCGGGTCTAGGTTGAGCGTGTCGGGGTCGACGTCGACGAACACCGGCTTGATGCCGTTCCACAGCAGCGAGTGCGAGGTCGCGACGAAGGAATACGGCGTGGTGATCACCTCGCCCGTGACGCGCAGCGCCTGCAGCGCCGTGAGCAGCGCCAGGGTGCCGTTGGCGAACAGGCAGATATGCTCCACCCCGAGGTAGCGGCACAGTTCTTCCTCGAGCTGCTGGTGGAACGGGCCGCCGTTGGTCAGCATCCGGTTTTCCCAGATCTGCTCGAGATAGGGATAGAACTGGTCCAGCGGCGGCATGTCCGGCTGGGTCACATAGATCGGCTTGCGCTGGCTCATGTCCTTCCCCTCTCTCAACCCACCGTCCCGACGATCGACACGTCGCGGTTCTCGGGAATCTCGTTATACGACAACACGTGCAGGCCCGGCGCGAACAGGCGCGCATAGCGGGCCAGCAGCGGGCGCACCTGCGGCAGCACCAGCAGCAGCGGCGGCGTGTGCTGCTGCTTCATCTGCTCGCGCGCCACCGGCATATTAATCTGAAGTTGCGACAGCAGTTGCGGATCGATCGGATAATTGTCCAGCACCACCTTGCCGCCGCCGTTCTGGCGCGCCTGGTTCAGGGAGCCGAGCAGCATGTTCTCGAGTTCGGCCGACAGGTTAAAGGCCGGCATGTCCTTCTTCTTGCCGAACAGGCCCGAGACGATCTGGCGCCGCAGCGCGCAGCGCACCTCGGCCGCCAGCAGGATCGGATCCTTGGTGGTCTCGCTGCTGTCGAGCAGCGTGGTGGCGATCACCACGATGTCCTTGAGCGACACGCCCTCGAGCAGCAGCACGCGGAACACGCGCAGCAGCTGGGTATGGGTCAGCGCCTTGTCCAGCGCCGCCGCCAGCTTGGGCGACAGGGCCGTCAGGCGCTCCATGATGGCCGGCACGTCCTCGTGGCGGAACAGCTCGTGCAGGTATTCGCGCACCACCTTCGAGACGTGGGTCGCGATCGCGCTCGGCACCTCGATCACCTGGTAGCCCAGGCCCAGCGCATGCGCCTTCTGGTCGGGGGCGATCCAGGTGATCGCCATGCCATACGCCGGCTCGATGCCGGGCACGCCATCGAGTTCGCCGTACACGTTCGGCGACGGGATCGCCATCAGGTGCTCGGGCATCACCTCGGCCTCGGCCACCACCGTGCCCGACAGGCTGATCGCATACTGCGTGGGCCGCAGCGCCAGGTCGTCGCGCACGGCGATCGGCGGCAGCAGCATGCCCATCTGCTCCGACAGGCTCTGGCGCACACCCTTGATGCGTTTCTGCAGCGGCTCGCCCTGGGCGCGGTCGAGCATGCCGACCAGCTTGTAGCCGACCGCCAGGGTCACCGGCTGCACCACCGGCAAGGCCTGCCAGTCGAGATCCGGCGCCCGCTCGTCGCGCAGCGCGGCCTCGATCTTGGCTACCCCGGCGATGTCGGGCGCCAGCACCCGCTGGCCGACCTTGTAGCCGGCGAAGGCCAGTACCGCGGCCGCCACCGTGAAGAACAGCCACGGCATGCCTGGCACCACCGCCAGCAGCAGCATGATGCCGGCCGCCGAATACAGCACCCCCGGCTGGGCCAGCACCTGGCTGCCGACCTGCTGTTCCAGGTCGCCCGATTCGCCGATGCGGGTCACCAGGATCGCGGCCGCGGCCGACAGCATCAGCGCCGGGATCTGGGCTACCAGGCCATCACCGATGGTGAGCAGCGCGTACACGTGGAAGGCATCGCCCAGCGCCAGGTCGTACATCAGGGCGCCGATCGCGACGCCGCCCACCAGGTTGATGATCAGGATCAGGATCGACGCGACCGCGTCGCCGCGCACGAATTTCGAGGCGCCATCCATCGCGCCATAGAAGTCGGCTTCGGCGGCGACGTCCTTGCGCCGGATGGTGGCCTGCTCCTGGTTGATCAGGCCCGCATTCAGGTCGGCGTCGATCGCCATCTGCTTGCCGGGCAGCGCGTCGAGCGTGAAGCGCGCCGAGACCTCGGAGATGCGCTCGGCGCCCTTGGTCACGACGATGAAGTTGACGATCATCAGAATGATGAAGATCACCAGGCCGACCACGAAGTTGCCGCCGATGACCACGTTGCCGAAGGCTTCGATCACCTGGCCGGCCGCATGCGTGCCTTCGTGGCCGTGCAGCAGCACCACACGCGTGGAAGCGACATTCAGCGCCAGGCGCATCAGCGTGGCGCCCAGGATCACGGTCGGGAACACCGCGAAGTCGAGCGGCCGCTTGGCCGTCACCGCGACCAGGATCACGATCAGCGACAGCACGATATTGAAGGTGAACAGCACGTCCAGCAGCACTGGCGGCAGCGGCAACATGATCATGCCCAAGAGCGCGATCAGGAATACCGGGGCGGCGAACTTGTGCCGTCGCAGCTCGCCGACAAACGCGTTAAAGGAATTCATGAAGTTCATGCTTTGGCCTCGGAGAGATGAGATGGCACGTCCATCTCGTGGGGGAACCGCGGAGGCGCCTGGCGCCTGCCAGAACGAAACGCGTTCAGTTGCAAGACATAGTTCAGCACCTGCGACACGGCCTGGTAGAGCTGGGCCGGAATCTGCTGCTGCACCTGGCTGGTGTTGTAGATGGCGCGCGCCAGCGGCGGCAGGGTCAACGTCTCGACATTGTTCTCCCTCGCCACCTGGCGGATGTACAGCGCCATCTCATCGACGCCCTTGGCCAGCACGAAGGGCGCTTCGGCGCGGTCGGTATCGTACTTGAGCGCCACCGCGTAGTGCTCGGGATTGACGATCACGACGTCGGCGGTCGGCACCGTACTGCGCACGCTGCGCCGCGCCAGTTGCTGCTGCAGTTGGCGGATGCGCTGCTTGACCTCGGGCCGGCCCTCGCTGGTCTTGTGTTCTTCCTTGATTTCCTGCTTGCTCATGCGCTGGTTGCGCATGAACAGGTAGTGCTGCACCGGCACGTCGATCATGGCGAACACCACGAACACCGCCACCATCGCCATCAGGGCGTCGAAGGCCATGCCGCTGCCGGCCGCCACGGCGTCCAGCAGCGGCATGCGCTGCAATTCGACGTAAGCCTTCATGCCGGCGCGCGAGACCATCCACAGCACCACGCCCAGCATGACGGCCTTGGCAAACGAGGTGATGAAGCCGACCCAGTGCTTCTGGCTGAACAGGTTACCCAGGTTGGTGATGGGGCTGAAGCGGCTGAACTTGGGCATCAGGTTCTTGCTGCTGGCGATGAAGCCGCCCGGCACGGCGCCGGCCGCGATGATCGCGATCGGCACCGCCGCCAGCGGCAGCACCATCTTCACCAGCAGCATGAGGGCGGCGCCGAACACGGTCGACAGCGCGTTTTCCAGGTCGCCGGCCGCACCCATCGGCACGAACACCAGCCGGAACAGGTGGCGCATGTCTTCCAGGTAGGTCGGCGCCATCAGCGCGAACAGCTTCAGGCTGACCAGGATGCCGACCGCCGTCGCCAGGTCGCGCGAGCGCACCACCTGCCCTTCCTGGCGCGCCTTGCGCAGTTTCTGGGCTGTGGGCTTTTCGCTCTTGTCGCCGCCGCTGCCGCTATCCGCCATGGGCCATCCTCATCTGCTCGGTCAGCATCTCCAGCACCTGGTTGGTCATGGAGACATAGTGGTCGGGGATGAAGCGCACCAGCTGGATCAGCATCAGGAGGCCAAAGATCGTCACCAGCGCGAAGCCCAGCGAGAACAGGTTCAGGCTGGGCGCGACCCGGCTCAGGAAGCCGAAGCCCATCTGCACCACCATGGTCGAGAACACGATCGGCAGCGCCAGCAGCACCGCCGCCGCGAACACCCAGCCGAGGTTGAGCGCTACCGCCTCGAGCAGCATGGGCTGGAAGCCGGAACCGACCGGCCAGGCGTGAAAGCTCTGGCCCAGCACGGCGACCAGCACCAGGTGGCCGTCGATGGCGAAGAACACCAGCATCGCCACCAGCGACATCAGGCCCGAGATCACGTCCGACACCTGGCCGTTGATCGGATCGTTCATCTGGGCCATCGAAAAGCCGATCTGGCTCGAGGTCAAGAAGCCCAGCATGGTGACGGCCGCCATCGCGAACTGCAGCGCCAGGCCCAGCACGCCGCCAATCACGGCCTGCTCGAGCATCGCCACCACGCCGCCCAGCGAGAACGGATCCGGCATCGCCATCCCGGCGCGGGTGGTCAGGGGCAGCATCAGGAACGACAGCACCAGCGCCAGCAAGGCGCGCACCGGCATCGGGATCGAATTATCCCCCAGTACCGGGGCGGTAACCATCATCGCCATGATGCGGCAGAACGGCCACCACAGGGCCCCGATCAGCGGCAGCAGGAAGCCGAACAGCTCCATTTCGCGCCTAGCCCCCGACGAGGGTGGCGGCGCGCTGGAACACCGAGACGCAGTAGTCCATCAGCGTGGACGTCATCCAGTGACCGGCCAGGATCACCGCCAGCAGGGTCACCAGGAGGCGCGGCAGGAAGCTCAGGGTCTGCTCGTTGATCTGGGTGGCGGCCTGGAACAGCGCCACCACCAGGCCCATCACCAGGCCCGGGATGACCAGCACCATCACCAGCAGCATCACGA
The DNA here is from genome assembly GCF_005222695.1 of Massilia sp. HP4. GTDB lineage: Bacteria > Pseudomonadota > Gammaproteobacteria > Burkholderiales > Burkholderiaceae_D > Telluria. The sequence goes on from NZ_STGG01000053.1 coordinate 15,972, forward strand.
TCTGCAGGGCCTCGACCACCAGGTCGACCGCGATATCGGGACTCATGTTCGTCGCTCTCTCACAGGTTCGCTAATAGCCGTGGATGCTGCCCACCAGGGTGCTCACCGTGAGCGTCCAGCCATCGACCAGCACGAACAGCAGCAGCTTGAACGGCAGCGAGATCACCAGCGGCGACAGCATCATCATGCCCATCGCCATCAGCACCGAGGCCACCACCAGGTCGATGATCAGGAACGGAATGAACAGCATGGCCCCGATCTGGAACGCGGTCTTCAGCTCGGACAGCACGAAGGCGGCCAGCTTGACCGGGAAGCTGTGCTGCTGCGGCTGCGCATAGGCCGGTTCGCCCGCCAGGCGCGCGACCTGGGCCAGCGAGGCCTTGTTGGTCTGGGCCAGCATGAAGCGCGACACCGGGCCTTCGGCGATGCGCAGCGCCTGTTCCAGGCCGATCTGGTCCTGGTCGTAGGGCAGGAAGGCTTCTTTCCAGACCTGCTCGCCGATCGGGCGCATCACCAGGATGGTCAGGATCAAGGCGATGCCGGTGATGATCCGGGTCGGCAGGCCCTGCTGCAGGCCGAGGGCCTGGCGCAATAGCGACAGCACGATCACGAAACGGGTGAAGCAGGTCATCATCATGATCATCACGGGCAGCAGCCCGAGCAGGGTCATGATGACCAGGATCTGCGACTTGACGCTCATGCCGGAGCTGGTGGCGTCGGCGCCCGGGATGACGCCGGCCAGCAGGTCCTGGTTCTGGGCCAGCGCCGGCGCCGACAGCAGCAGGCCGCCCAGCAGCAGCGCGGCCGTGGCCGCGCCGCGGGTACCGCGCATCATGGCGCGAGCATGTCCAGGTTCAGGCCGTCCAGGTCGATCACCTTCAGGCCGTACTGCTCGCCCGCGACCACCACTTCGGCACGCCCGATCGGGGTGCCGTTGACCTTGATCACCAGCGGCTCGCCGGCCAGCGAATCGAGCGGCAGCACCGACGACGGCTGGATTTCCATCAGTTCCTGCAGCGAGACGCGGGCCGACCCGACCTCGAGGGTCAGGGTCACCGGGATGCGCCGCATCATCTGCGGCAGCTGGCGGGAGGCGTTGCGGCCGGCCGTGGCGGTCGCCTGTTCGACGCCGTCGAGATCATCGATGATCACGTCGCCGGCCAGTTGCTCGTTGAGGTTCATGTCCATTATTCGGCATCTTCAAATGAGGTTAAACACAGCTTGCCCTTGTGCTCGGCCACCGCGGCCGTGAACAGGCGGGAATCGTCCAGCAGCACGTCGGCGCGGCCGACCGAGACCGGGATCACGTCGCCGACCTTCAGGCCGAACAGCGCGGCCAGGGTCACTTCCTTGCTGACCAGGCGGCCTTCGAGCCTGACCTGCAGATGCGAGGCCAGCGGCTCGCGCGCCATGCGCGGGCCGGCGCCGCGCGCGCCGTTGCGTTCGGCCATCAGGCCCTGCAGCACATGGGCCATCAAACCATGGTCCAGGCCGATCCACAAGCGGCCTTCGGGCGCCGCAAGGCCGGGTTCGTCGGTTTCGCGCCGGCCGTACTGGGCGCGCAGCACGGCGCGGATCACCCAGCCGGACTTGCCCGGCGCGCTGGCCGGCACGATCGACGCGCCTGCCTTTGCAAGCCGCGGCGCGGCCGCTGCGGGAGCCGCCGTCATTGCAGCGGCACCGGCCGCCGCCAGGCCTTCGGCGATCCGTTCGTCGACCAGGGTCGCCACCTGCTGGGCCAGGGTCGCGGCCAGCCGCTCCTCGGTCGCGGTCACGCGTTCGATATGGGGGTCGCGCTGCGGCGCCGCACTCGGGCCCTGGGTGCGGCGCGCATAGCGTCCTTCCAGCAGGCCCAGCAACATGCTGCGCTCGATGGCGACCGCGGCCTGGCCGTAAGAACCGCCAACGCCCAGCCAGCGCAGGCTGCGGTCATCGGGGGCGCGCTCGAATGCCAGGCTTTCCAGGCGGTAGGCGCCCCAGTAGCGGCGGCCGCCGGGCGAAGCCATGGCGGCGCCCAGCGCCTCGGCCAGGCGGGTCGCGAAGGCCGGCAGCAGGTGCACCGGGCGGCCCAGCAGGCAGGGATCGAGCACCTGGAAGTCACGCGAGCGGTCTGGTTGATTAATCGACATGTTTGTTGACTGAAAATTACGTTTCGATGACAGCTTTTCATTCCCCACGGCAACAATTATACAGGGAAGTCACTCGCGGGAACTTTGACATTCTTCTTTGATTTCCAACTTGCCCTACGGTAATATCGTGCTGTCGCACCGCAACAACTCGGCCCTTCTCCTCGATGCTCAGAGGGAGAAACAGTAGCCTGACGGAAGTCAGACGACAAAAACAAACGTTCGTTCGTTGATCGGTTTTCAAGATTTTCTTACTAAAACGCGATGAGCTTGGAAGAATACCGGTAACTTTTTGTCGCTCTCAAACAACAACGTTTTTAAATGGGAACCACGATGGCAACTGAACTTGCCGGCCTGATCCGGGCCGACCTGGCGCAACTGACCAACGACGCTAACCGCCTGGCGATCGCCCCCGCTGCCAATTCCTTCGCCGAGCTCGGCGCCCGCGGCGCCCAACCCGACAGCGCCTTTTCGTTTACCCAGGTGATGAAGACCGCCCTGGACAACGTCAACGCCCAGGACCAGGCCGCCGGCGCCAAGGTGGCCGCAGTCGAAGCGGGCAAGAGCGACGACCTGGTCGGCGCCATGCTGGCCAGCCAGCAAGCGAGCCTGTCGTTCTCGATGCTGATGCAAGTTCGCAACAAAGTCATGACGGCGGTCGACGAGCTGATCAAGCTCCCGGTCTGATTTCCCTAGATAAGCGATTCATCCGTGATCTCCTCCCTCAAATCCGCCGTCGGCGGCAAGCTGGCCCTGCCCTCGCTGCCGCCGCTGCTGCGCAATAACCTGCCGCTGATGCTCGGCCTGGCCGTGGCGCTCACTGCCGCCATCATGATGTACCTGTGGCAGGACCAGTCCAGCTACAAGCCGGTGTTCGGTGCGCGCGAGAAAGTCGCCGCCAGCGACATGATGACGGTGCTCGAAGCCGAACAGATTCCCTACCGCGTCCACCCCGAGAGCGGTCAGGTGATGGTGCCGGCGGCGAGCCTGGGCAAGGTGCGCATGCTGCTGGCCGCCAAGGGCGTGACCGCCCAGTTGCCGGCCGGGCTGGAACTGATGGACCGCAACGATCCGCTGGGCGTGTCGCAGTTCGTGCAGGACGTGCGCTTCCGGCGCGGCCTGGAAGGCGAGCTGGCGCAGAGCATCCTGACCATGGACGCGATCGCTTCTGCCCGGGTCCACCTGGCGATCGCCAAGACCAGTTCCTTCGTGACCGCCAATACCGACGGCAATTCGGCCTCGGTGGTGGTCTCCGTCAAGCCGGGCCGTGCACTGTCCAACGAGCAGGTGGCAGCCATCGTCAACCTGGTCTCGGGCAGCGTGGCCGGCCTCAAGCCGCAGCGCGTGTCGCTGGTCGACCAGGCCGGCAATCTGCTGTCGGCGCGGGTCGACCTCGAGGGGGGATTCGATGGCGCGACCCAGGGCGACGCCGCTTCCAGGCGTTTCACCGACGAGGTACGTGCCAACGTCAACGACCTGCTGGCGCCGATCCTGGGCGTGGACAACTACAAGGTCAGCGTCACTGCCGCGGTCGACAACGACCGCATCGAAGAGACCCAGGAAAAATACGGCGAAGCGCCGAAGGTCACCAGCGAGGCGATGCGCGAAGAGATGGAGAAGAACCGCATGGCGCTGGGCGTGCCCGGCACCCTGTCGAACCGCCCGCCGGCGCAGGCCGATCCCGACGCCGCCGACGGCGAGGCGCCGCCGCCCAATGCCGACGACGGCAGCGCACGCAAGAACGCCACCACCCGCCAGTACGCCTATGACCGCGCGATCACCCAGATCAAGCGCGAGCGCGGCCGCCTCAAGAAGCTGTCGGTGGCGGTGGTGCTGAACAATACCAGCGCCGCCAACGGCCAGGCCTGGACCCCGGCCGAGCTGGCCAATATCAGGACCATCCTGGCCGGCGGCCTGGGCATCGACGCCGCGCGCGGCGACGTGCTGGCCGTCTCGAGCCTGAAATTCCCGGCCGCCCCGGTGGCCCAGGAATGGTGGCAGGAACGCGACAACGTGGTCGACATGACCAGCTACGCCCTGTGGGCGCTGGGCGCGATCCTCGCCTACTTCTTGCTGGCCCGCCCGCTGCTGCGCGCGGTCACCACCCGCCTGGCGCCGCAACCGCCGCTGGTGCCGGCTGCCCCGGCCCTGCCGGGCAGCCCGGGCGTGGCCGCGGGCGCGGGCGCCGGCGAGGCGCTGCCGGCCGGCGTGGCCGCCCTCGGCGCACCGGATGGCGCGGCGACTGCCGCCCGTCCCGGCGCCGTGGTCCCGCTGCTCGAGAACTACGACCTGCCCCCGAGCGGTTCGGCGGTGGACGTCATGGTCGACCACCTGAAAGTCCTGGCCGGCAAGGAGCCCGAGCGCGTTGCCGAAGTCGTCAAACAATGGGTACAGAAAAAACATGGCCGACCAGAATAACTACGAGGACGACGACAGCGTCGCCCTGACCCCGGTCGAACAGGCCGCCATCGTGCTGCTGTCGATCGGCGAAGAACAGGCGGCCGCGGTGCTACGCTGCCTCGAGCGCGATGAGTTGATGGAGCTGACCCAGGTGATGTCGCGCATGAGCGGCATCAAGGTCGACGCCGTGAAATCGGCGCTGCAGTCCTTCTTCGACGACTACCGCCAGCAGAGTGGCCTGCACGGCGCCTCGCGCAGCTACCTCAAGCGCTCGCTCGACCTGGCGCTGGGCAGCGACATCGCCAACAGCGTGCTCAACACGATCTACGGCGATGCGATCCGCCCGATGATGGCGCGCCTGCAGTATGCCTCGCCGCGCTGGCTGGCCGAATTCGTCTCCAGCGAGCACGTGCAGATGCAGGCCGTGTTCCTGGCCTTCCTGCCGCCGGCGCTGGCGTCCCAGATCCTCGAGGCGCTGCCGGTCGAGGGCCGTGAGCTGGTTCTGCTCAACATGGCGCGCCTCGACGAGATCGACCGCGACGTGCTGCACGAACTCGAGGAACTGGTCAACCGCTGCCTGGCCGCGCTCGATACGCAAAGCGCCAGCGTGGAAGGCGTGCGGCAGGTGGCCGACATCCTCAACCGCCTGCAGGATAACCGCGCCGGCATGGTCGAGCTGCTGCGCGCCCACGATCCCGAGGTGGTCTCGCAGATCGAGATGTCGATGTACGACTTCTTCATCCTGTCGCGCCAGACCGAGCAAGTCATTACCCGCCTGCTCGACGACGTGCCGCTCGAGCAGTGGGCGATCGCGCTCAAGGGCGCCGAGGCGCCGCTGCGCGACGCCATCCTGGCCGCCATGCCGCGTCGCCAGGCCCAGAGCTTCGAGGACTTGATGCGCCGTTCGGGCCCGGTCCCGATGTCGCGCATCGAGCAGACCCGGCGCGAGATCATGGCCACCGTCAAGGAACTGGCCGACGCCGGCGAGATCGACATCCAGCTGTTTGCCGAGGCGACCGCGGAATGAAGCAGTTCAGGTCCTTCCACTTCCCGCCCCTGCACCAGGTCAGCAAGGCGCGTCCGAGCGGTTCGGACAGCGTCGGCTCGACCGAGGAATGGCAGAGCGCGCTGGCCGACGGCTACCGCCAGGGACAACGCGAAGGCTATGAGGCCGGCCTCGACCAGGGCCGCGCCGAAGGCTATCCGCGCGGCGAGGCCGAGGGCCGCGAACAGGGACGGGAAGAAGGCCGCGCCGCAGCGCTGGCCCGCTTCGACGAACTGGCGCGCCCGGTCGACGCCATGCTCGAAGGCCTGGCGCAACTCAAATCCGACCTGCGCGCGGCCCAGCGCAACGAAGTCGTGGAACTGGTCGGCAAGATCGCGCGCCAGGTGATCCGCGCCGAACTGGCGCTGCAGCCGGTGCAGTTGCTGGCCCTGGTCGAAGAAGCGCTATCGGTGATGCCGCCCTCGCGCGAGGAAGTCGAAGTCTTCCTCAATCCCGAAGAACTGCGCCGCGTGCAGGAACTCGATCCCAAGCGCGCGCGCGCCTGGACTCTGCTGCCGGATCCGGCGTTGGCGCCGGGCGAGTGCCGCGTGCGCTCGGGCGACAATGAAGTCGACGCAGGCTGCCAGGGCCGCCTGGCGGCGGTGATGGAGCAGGTCCACGAGCAGCTCATGGCCGAGGAACCGGCGGTATGATGGCCCTGGCCGACTCCTTGCGCGCGGTCGACATCGGCGCGGTGCCGGTGGCCACGCCAACCGGACGCCTGGTGGGCGCCCAGGGGCTGCTGCTCGAATCGGTCGGCTGCCGCCTGCATACGGGCCAGCGCTGCCGCATCGAGACCGTCGACGGCCAGTGGCTCGACGCCCAGGTGGTAGGCTTTCGCGAAAAAGTGTCGTACCTGATGCCGTTCAAGAAGGCGGTGGGTCTGTCCACCGGCGCGCGCGTGCTGCCCGCGCCCGAGAAGAGCGACCTGATGATCGGCCCGACCTGGCTGGGCCGCATGGTCAATGGCCTGGGCGAGCCGATCGACGGCCTGGGCCGCCTCGGCGGCGACCAGCCCCTGTCGACCACGCCGCCGCGCGTCAATCCCCTGAAAAAGACCCCGGTCGAGGAACCGCTCGACGTCGGCGTGCGCGCGATCAATGCGATGCTCACCATCGGCAAGGGCCAGCGGGTCGGCCTGATGGCCGGTTCCGGGGTCGGCAAGTCGGTACTGCTGGGCCTGATCACGCGCCAGACCGTGGCCGACGTGATCGTGGTCGGCCTGATCGGCGAACGTAACCGCGAGGTGCGCGAATTCGTCGAGCGCTCGCTCGGCCCGGAAGGCCTGAAGCGCTCTGTGCTAGTCGTGGCGCCGGCCGACGAGAGCCCGCTGATGCGGGTGATGGCGACCGAGATGTGCCATGCGATCGCCGCCCACTTCCGCGACCGCGGCCTGAACGTGCTGCTGCTGTGCGATTCGCTGACCCGCTACGCGATGGCGCTGCGCGAGGTGGCATTGTCGCTGGGCGAGCCGCCGGCCACGCGCGGCTATCCGCCGTCGGTGTTTTCGAATATGCCGCAATTGGTCGAATCTGCCGGCAATGGCGAACACCCGCAAGGCAGCATGAGCGCCATCTATACGGTGCTGGCCGAAGGCGACGACCAGCAGGATCCGGTGGTCGATTCGGCGCGCGCGATCCTCGACGGCCACATCGTGCTGACCCGGGAACTGGCCGAGCGCGGCCACTATCCGGCGATCGACGTCGCCCAGTCGATCTCGCGCTGCATGGCGCAGGTGGTGCCGCAAGAACATGCGCTGGCCGCGCGCAAGCTGAAGGCCGCGATGGCGCGCCATGCGCGCGTGCGCGACCTGATCCCGCTCGGCGCCTATGTGCCGGGCGCCGATCCCGAGACCGACCGCGCGGTGCAGCTGCAGCCGCAGATCGAAGCCTTCCTGTGCCAGGGCACGCGCGAGGAAGCGCCGATGGACGGCTGTGTCGCGGCCCTGACGGAGATGATGGCGTGAAGCGTCAAAACACCATTCGCAGCCTGGACACCCTGGTGCAGTTGCGCTCCACGCAAGTGGACCGCCTGCAGGCCGACCTGGCCAGCCAGGAAGCGACCCGGGCGCGCTACCAGGTCAATCTCGAACGCCTGGCGCTGCTGGCCGAAGGCAGCGGCGCGTCGGGCGCCAAGCTGGCGCTGAACCCGGCGCTGGCCTTGAATTGCGGCGCCTACAAGCAGGGCGTGCTGGCGCTGGCCGACAGCCACCGGGTCGACCTGTCGCTGCACGAAGCGAATATGGCGGTGGCGCAGGGCCGCCTGAAGGATGCCTGGGTGCGGCGCGAGCTGCTGGGCAAGGTGCTGGTGCGCGAGCAGGATGCGCTGGCAGTCGAACAAGAGCGCGCCACCAGAAAGCGCGAAGACGATATCGCCACCCAATCGTGGATGGCCGGAAAAACGGGCGGCCTGGCCGCTGCATGAACGACACACACAACATCACCTAGGAGCATTCATGGCAAACGTTATCACGGCACCAACCTACGATCCAATCCTGACCGCAAACGACCTGGCCGACAAGTACATGCTCGCGCGCCAGGAAATCCTGAAGAGCCAGAAGACGGCCGCGAATGCGATCGACAAGGGCCTGACCGACCTGAGTTCGGCGCTCACGGCATTCCAGACCAGCCTGGCCGCGCTCACCGGCCTGAACAAGACCCTGTACGCGCAATCGGCGGTTTTCGGCGACACGTCGATGGGCAGCGCCACCGCCAGCGCCACCGCGGCCGCCGGCACCTATTCTTTCTACGTCAAGCAGCTGGCCAGCGCCAGCCAGGTCGCGTATGCGGGCCTGGGCAACGCCACCGGCGTGAGCGGGAAGCTGGCGATCCAGATGGGTGGCGCCACCGCCTTCGAAGTCGATCTGGGCAATACCCCGCGCGACCTGACCCCGCGCGAGCTGGCGGCCGCCATCAACAGCGCCGAGGACAATGACGGCAAGGTCGTGGCCTCGGTGGTCAACACCGGCAACGGCACCTCGGAACTGGTGCTGACCGCCAAGGACACCGGCCTGGCCTCGAAGATCACGATCGGCACGGGCGGCCTGAGCGGCTCGATGGGCGCCGATCCGCTCGCCACCAAGCTCGGCAATGCCAACCTGCGCACCCTGGCCGCGGCGTCCGACGCCGAGATCCACGTCGGGGGCGAAGGCGGCACCGCGATCACCCAGGCCAGCAATACCTTTACCGCCATCGACGGCGTCAAGATGACATTCACCAAGGCCCACGCTCCCGGCGCGGCGCCGGTGACCCTGACCGTGAGCGCCGACGACTCGGCCACCGTCGCCAACGTGCAGGCCTTCGTGGACGCGTTCAACAAGCTCAAGGCCTCCCTGAACAAGCTCACCGCCGGCAACGACCCGGCCACCAAGGCCGACGACGGCGCCTTCACCAACGATAGCGGCGTGCGCGCGCTGAAGGACCGCCTGAACGCCCTGCTGCGTCCGGGAAGCGGCGAGTCGCTGGCCGCCTACGGCATCATCGCCACCCGCAGCGGCACCCTCGAGCTGAACACGGATCGCCTGCGCTCCCAGCTGGCGCTCAACCCGAACGGCCTGGATGCGGTGATTGGCTCGGCCTCGGCCTCGAGTCCGACCGGCATTGCCGGCGGCCTCGACAAGTACCTGAAAACGTGGAGCAACGGCGTCGACGGCCAGATCAAGCAGCGCCGCGACGAGAACGTCACCCTGCAAGACCGGCTGGCCGACCGCGAGGCCACGCTCGCGACGCAGCACAGGTCGGCCTATGACCGCTACCTGCGCCAGTTCACGCAACTGCAGACCATGCAGGGCGTGATGAACCATAACGTGACCTTGTTCGACGCCCTGTTCGGCAACGACAAGAACTAGAAAGAGCCCGACACCATGTCCTATCAGGAAGCCTACGGCGGCTACCATGCCGTCAACCTGGACGCGCAGACCTCGCGCGCCTCGCCGGTCGAGCTGGTCCTGCTGCTCACCGACGGCCTGCTCGACGAGCTGGCGCGCGCGCGCGCCCACATCGTCGCGCGCCGCTACGAAGCCAAGGCGGCCAGCCTGGACAAGTGCGTCGAGATCATCAATGGCCTGTCGAGCTCGCTCGACTTCGACAGCGGCGGCGAAACCGTCGCCAACCTGGCGCGCATCTACGACTTTTGCGCCACCCGCCTGTACGGCGCCGGCATCAAGCTCGACCCCACGATGGTGGACGAGGTGATCCAGGTCCTCACCACCATCCGCCAGGGCTGGAAAGGCGTGCAGGAACGCAATGGCTAGGACGCCGACCATCGAGCGCCTGGCGGCAGGCCTGCGTGACGCCAGCGCGCGCGCCGACTGGGACCTGCTCGAGCGCGCCGTGCGCGAGCTCGGGCCCCAGGTCGAGGCGCTGGCCGCGCGCGGCCCCTGGAACGCGGCCGAACGCGCGGCCCTGGCCGGCCTGCGCGCCGCCCACGATGGGGCGGCCCAGGCCTGCGCCGAGGCTGCCGCCAGCGTGCGCGAACAGCTGGGCGACCTGCACGACAACCAGGAAGGCCGCATGGCCTATGCCCTCGCGGGCGAACTCGAACCGGGTAGCACCACACAATGAATTTCTCCATGAATAGCGCGATGAATGCCATGAATGCCGTCGGCAACGCAGTTGGCAACGCAGTTGGCAACCCAGTGTCCAGGATCGCCGCCAACGGCGCGCCGGCCGACCAGGCCCAGGCGCCCGACGGCGTGCTCCTGCCGGGCGCCGGCCAGGCCCTGCCGCAGCCGGCGCTCCAGGTGCTGCCGTTCCAGCACTGGATTGGCGCCGATGGCGCGCTGCCGCCGGTCGATGCCGCCGTGCCGGTCGAGGGCGCCGCGCCCGAGGCCGCCCCGGAAGAGCTGGCGGACGAACAGCCGGACCAGACCCTGGCCGCCGAACAGGCAGTGGCGATCGACGCCGTGCTGGCCGCGATGACGCCGCAAGTCGCGCCGGCCGCGCTGCCGGCCATGATGCTGGCGATGTCGGGCGCCAAGCCGGGCGCCGCCAACGATGGCGTCGGGCCTGCCGCCGCCGCGCTGGCCGCGCTGGCCGCCGTGACCGAGGTGGCCGGCATGGCCGCTGCGCCCGACGGCCAGCCGGCAGTCGCGCCCCGCGCCGCGCCTGACGTTCCTGTCGCGCCGCTGCCGGTGGCTGCGCCGGCCACCCCGCGCACCGACGCCGCCGCCCAGCCGCTGCCGGCCACGCCGGCCGCGGCCCCGACCCCGGCCGCCCCTGCCGCGGCGGCCGGCGCCGCAGTCGATGGCGCAGCGCCCGACGGCGCCGACGGCGCGCCCACCACCGGCGCCACCGGCATCGCCGCCGGCCAGCCGGCCGCCGCGCGCGGCAACGCCAGCGTGGTGCTGGCCGGTCCGCCGACCGCCTGGCGCCAGACCCTGCACGAAGCGCTGGGCGAACGGCTCCAGCTGCAGGTCGGCCGCGGCGTCGAGCAGGCCACGATCCGCCTCGAGCCGCCGATGCTGGGCCGGATCGACATCTCGGTCCGCCATAGCGGCGGCAACCTGGAAGTGCATATCGCCGCCAGCAATACCGACGTGCTGCGCCAGCTGAACACGGTCAGCGACAGCCTGCGCAACGACCTGGCCGGCCGCCAGTACAGCAATGTCTCGGTCAATGTGAGCGAGACCCCGCGCGCACAGGCGAGCGCCCAGGCCGGCAACCAGCCGTCCGGCCAGCCGGGCGCCGACGCCCAGGGCCGCGGCCGCCAGCAAGAACAAGACGACCAGCGCCAGCGCACGCCCGGCCTGGCCCTGAACGATGCCGGCGACGCCGGTTCCCTGTTTTCGATGAACGACCGCGACTAGACCATGAAAGCAAAACTGATCATTGCATTTGCCGGCGTCGCTGTAGCGGCGGCGGCCGCCGCGGGCGGCGCCATGTGGTATATGAAGCCGGCCCCGGCCGACGGCGCCATCGCCCGGCCGGCCCCGGAAAAGAAACCGACCAAGTACGTCACCCTGGACAAGGTGATCGTCATGCTGCGCCGCGCGCCGAACGAGCAGGCCGCGCACTATCTGTCGGTCGACCTGGTGCTGGCCACCACCCCGGCCGAGGAGAAGGAAGCCAAGGAGCAGCTGCCGCTGCTGCGCAGCATCGCCGTGTCGGCGCTGTCGGCGCGCACCCTGGCCGAGGCATCCGCCATGACGGTCGACCAGTACGCGGAAGAACTGAACAAGGTGTTCAACGCCAACTATGAGAAGGAAAACCACGTCAAGCCGTTTTCCGAAGTCATGGTCGGCAAGCTGATCATCGAGTGACGCAGACACTCCCGGTGACCACGTGGCCTATATGACCGACTACCTCGACGTTGGCGCTGCCGCCGAATATGGCGACGCCCAGGCCGCCGCCGGCATGAGCGCGCAGGAAGAGGGGCGCCACCTGCTGGCCTACGCGCCGCTGGTCAAGCGCATCGCGCGCCAGCTCGGCAGCCAGGTCTCGGGAGCGCTGGGGCGCGAGGACATGGAACAGATCGGGCTGATGGGCCTGCTCGAGGCGCTGCGCCGCTACGGCCAGCCCGATACCGGGTTTTCGAGCTATGCGGCGCTGCGGGTGCGCGGCGCCATCCTCGACGAGCTGAGGCGCCAGGACTGGCGCCCGCGCGCCGTGCGCCAGGACAGCCACCGCCAGCGCGACGCCCTGCGCGCGCTCACGCGCAGCCTGGGCCGCGAGCCGAACGAGAAGGAAGCGGCAGCGGCGCTGGGCTTGAGCCCGGAGGAGTATCAACAGTATCTGCTCGACGACAGCGCCGAGGAAATGCTGAGCTTTGACGAAGTGTTGCAGGAAGCGGTCGCCGAAGCCCACCATACCCCCGGCCCCGAAGAACAGTTCATGGTGCGGCGCAGCCTGGAACAGGTGCTGTCCGCCCTCAACGAGAAGGAGCAGCGCGTGATCCAGATGATCTACGAGTTCGAACTGAGCTACAAGGAAATCGCCGCCGTGCTCGACCTGTCCGACGCCCGCGTCTGCCAGCTCAACAAGAGCGCGCTGGCCAAGATGAAGGCCGCGCTGCAGCGCGACTGACCCCATTACAGAGAAAATAAGGCCCTACGTCATGCAGCAATTACTCGGTATCGCCATCGTGCTCGGCGCCATCTTCGGGGGCTTCACCCTGATGGGCGGCACCTTTGCCTCGATCTTCCACCCGGTCGAGATCCTGATCATCGGCGGCGCCGCCTTCGGCGCGCTGGTGCTCGGCAATCCGAAGCACGTGCTGTCCGAGATGGGCCACCAGCTCAAGAAGGTCGCGGCGCGCAAGAAGCACGACTCGGAATTCCAGCGCCAGCTGCTGCTGTTGATGTATGAACTGCTGCAGACCGCCGCCGGCGGCCTGAAGGCGCTCGACGCCCACGTCGAGGCGCCTGCCGAAAGCCCGCTGTTCCAGCGCTATCCGGCGATCCTGGGCGAGCCCAAGCTGCTGGCCTTCATCGTCGACAACTTCCGCCTGATGGCCATGGGCAAGATCAATGCCCACGAACTCGAAGGCGTGCTGGAGCAGGAACTGGAAGCCATCCACGAAGAACTGACCCAGCCGTCGAAGTCGCTGCAGAAGATCGCCGAGGCGATGCCGGGCTTCGGCATCCTGGCCGCGGTGCTGGGCATCGTGATGGCCATGTATTCGGTCTCGGGCGGCGCCGACTCGGGCGAGATCGCCGAGAAAGTGGGCGCGGCCATGGTCGGCACCTTCATCGGCATCTTCTTCTGCTACGGCGTGCTGGAACCGCTGGCCAACCTGATGAAGCAGACGGTCAACTCGGACGCCTCGACCATGGAGACGGTGAAGGTCGTGCTGTGCACCCACGTGGCCGGCAAGCCCGCCCTGCTGGCGATCGACGCCGGCCGGCGCCTGATCCAGCTCAACACCAAGCCCAGCTTCGCCCAGCTCGAACAGTGGATCAATGCCATGGGCGGCGAAGACGAATCGCAGAACAAGCGGCGCCGCGGCAGCGACCGCATGGCGGGGTAACACGTGTCGAAACCGAACGACAAGCACGAATCGACCATCGTCAAGCGCGGCGGCGGCAAGCACCAGCACGACGAGCACGGCGGGGCCTGGAAAGTCGCCTTCGCCGACTTTTGCCTGGCGCTGATGGCCCTGTTCCTGGTGCTGTGGCTGATCGCCGCGCGCGAGCAGCAGAACCTGAAGGCGATCGTGCGCGACGCTACCGACAGCGGCATGCTCGAAGGCCAGGGCCAGAAGCCAGCCATCGCCAGCGAACCGAGCGGCAGCCTGATCGAGCGTTTCGAAGTGCCGCGCACCGGCAATGCCGGCACCAGCAATCCCGGCAGCCCGAGCGCACCGCGCACCGCTTACGAGACCCCGGCCGACCTGGCGGCCCTGTCGAAGGCCCTGACCGAGCTGTCGGTGAATGCCGGCCTGGCCTCCAACCTGTCTACTGTCGTCACGCCCTATGGCTTGCGCGTGATGCTGCACGACACCGACAAGCAGGGCATGTTCATGCGCGGCAGCGCGCTGCCGACCGGCCGCTTCGCGCGCCTGCTACAGAAGATGGGCCCGCTGTTCGCCCAGATGCGCAACCAGATGCTGATCATCGGCCACACCGATTCCAGCCGCTACGCCGGCGTGGACAAGGGCGGCTATTCGAACTGGGCGCTGTCGACCGACCGCGCCATGGCCGCGCGCACCCAGTTGCTCACCGGCGGCATGCAGAGCAGTACCGTGCTGCAGGTGGTCGGCATGGCCGACCGCGGTCCGCTGCACCCGGAAGACCCGCTCGACGGCATGAACCGCCGCATCGAACTCCTGATCCTGACCAGCGCCCAGTCGCGCGCGGTGGCGAATATGTTCGGCGCCCCGAGCGGCCAGGGCACGGCGCTGGGCAGCGGCGCAACGGTCACCATGCCGGATGCGACGGCACTGGAAGAACTGCGCGGCCAACTGCCGAAAACGCCATGACGATCCAAGCAAAATCCCGAGGTAACCGCATGAAAATTACCGGCTCGCCCGTCTCCACCGTCACCCTCGGCGCCCAGGCTGCGCCGGCGCCAGTCCAGGCCGAAGCGCCGGCAGCCCCGGCCGCCGCCCTGCAATCCGAGGTCTTGAAACCGGCCGCCGACGCCTTGCGTGCGCTGCCCGACTTCGACGCCGCCCGCGTGGCCGAGCTGCGCGATGCGCTGGCGCGCGGCGAGCTGCCGTTCGACCCGGGCCGCCTGGCCGGCCTGATCCAGAAATTCCACGGAGGTCGCTGATGGCCACCCTGACCCGCCAGCAGGCCAATGCGCTGCTGCTCGAAGGCGTCCAGCGCGACCTGGCCGAGTCCGCCACTATCCACACCCTGCTGGAAAAGCAGTTCGAAGCCGCGGTGCGCCACCGCAGCGCCGAACTGACCGCGCTGGCCGACGGCCTGGCGCCGCTGCTCGAAGCGATGGAAGCGCGCCGCCAGCAGCGCCTGCAACTGGTGCGCGCCCTGCTCGGCCCGGACGCCACGATGGCGCATTACGGCGCCAGCCTGGACACGGCCGCGCGCGCGGCCTTCGACGCCGCCTGGACCGAGCTGGAAGCCATCGTGCGCGCCTGCAAGGAAGCGACCACGCGCAACAGCCAGTTGCTGGCCGAGCAGTACTCGGTCATGCAGCGCGTGCTGCACGGCGAGGACGAACTCTATGCGCCACGCTGATTACGCCATCGCCCCGACGGCGCCGACCGCAGCCACTGCCGCGACGGGCGCCACCCGCCCGACCGCCGGCCTCGGCGGCGGCGAGGCCAGCTTCGGACGCGTGTTCAACGAGCTGCAGGGCGAAGTGAACGCCTACATCCAGCATGGCGACGCCGACGGCGGCGCCGCCAGCAGCCTCTCGGCCGAAGGCGCGCTGCTGCGCCTGCGCGCCCGCGGCCTGGTCATGGGCGAGGACGACCAGGTCGACGGCGCCGCCGCCAGCGGCGGCGCGGCCGCGAACACGCCCGAGCAGCAGGCCTTTTTGGACAGCATCGCGCCCTGGGCGCGCCAGGCCGCCGATCGCCTGGGCGTGGCCCCGGAATTGGTTCAGGCTCACGCTGCGCTGGAATCGGGCTGGGGCCAGCGTCCGCTGCGCACCGCCGACGGCGCGAGCAGCCACAACCTGTTCGGGATCAAGGCCGGCGCCAGCTGGCAGGGCGCGACCGGCGACTCGACCACCACCGAATACATCAATGGCGCGGCGCTCAAGACGCGCGAACGCTTCCGCGCCTATCCGGACGCGGCCAGCGCCTTCCAGGATTACGCCCGCGTACTGACCGACAATCCGCGCTACCGCGCCGCCCTGAACACCGGCAGCGACGCCCAGGCCTTCGCCCAGGGCCTGGCGCGCGGCGGCTATGCGACCGATCCCGGCTACGCCGCCAAGCTGGCCCGCATCGCGGGCAGCCTGCAGGGAGCGAAGCAGTGATGGCTTACTCGCCCAGCGGCATGTCGATCGGCTGCACGGCGCCGGCGCCCAGCACCCGCATGCGCACGACCTGCCCGCTGGCGTTGTTCTTGACCCGCACCACGGCGCCGCGCGCGCCGGCGTCGAGCGCCTCGCCCGCCATGCTGACCTCGATGCCGTCCTGGCGCGCCGTCATGACCACCGCGTCGCCGCGCTTGACGGCGATCGGCGCCACCAGCTGGCTGGCGCGCAAGACCTCGCCCGTGCGCAGGCTGCGCCGGCTGGACTGGCCGACGGCTTCGTCCAGCATGCCGATCGGATCGCGCACATTGGTGATGTCGCGCCGCTCGAGCGTGACGTCGGATTCGGAAAGTTCGCGGTTGGCCGCCACCGGGGCCGCCGTCACCGCCACCAGCGCCGAGACACGCGCGCGCACCACGAAGTCGTGGCGCCAGCCCTTGCCGTCCGGGCAGCGCGCAACGAAACGCATGCGCGCCGGCTGGCGGGTGTCGATCGCCTCGATGTCCACTTCGCCCTTGCATGCGGGGGCCGGACGGCTGCTGGCCACCGTGAGATCGAATTGCGGATCGCCCAGCCCGACCGCATCGGCGCCTTTTTCAAGCTGCTCGCGCGCGGCTTGTTCTATTTGTACGGAAATAGTTTGCGCCGACCACGCTGTGGTGCACAACAGACAGATTACAATACTTGTTGTTGCCTTACGGAAAGCAATCATCGGACAATACGGGTCAGGCGGAAAGACCCATTCTACCCAAACTAACTGCAGTTCACTGGAGAATCGCCATGTCGATTAATTTCAAGGAAGCACTCGGCGTCAGCGCCGACGCGCTCCAGCTGCGCGCCGAACGCACCCGCGTGCTGGCCGCGAACATTGCCAACGAAAGCACTCCGGGCTATACGGCGCGCGACATCGACTTTGCCAGCGTGATGCAGGACCAGATGGATGCCGAGGATGGTGCCCCGACCCTGTCGGCCGAGGGCCCGCTGTACCGCGTACCCTTCCACCCCAGCGCCGACGGCAATACCGTCGAGATCGGCGTCGAACAAGCCGCCTTTTCGCAGAACGCCTCCGATTTCCAGACTAGCCTGACCTTCATCAATATGAAGCTGCGCGGCCTGAACAAAGCCATCAGCGGCCAATAAGGAGCGCAGAGTGAGTTTCAAGGACATTTCCCAGATCGCAGGGTCGGCCATGGCGGCCCAGACCGTGCGCATGAACACGATCGCCAGCAACCTGGCCAACGCGAATGCCTCGGCCACCACCGAAGCCGAAGGCTATCGCGCCCGCAAGCCCGTATTTGCGGCCATGCTCGACGGCGAAGGCGTGGCCAAGGTGCAGGTGCTGGACGTGGTGCAGTCGAGCGAGCCGCTGCGCCGCATGCACGAGCCGGATAATCCCTTGGCCGACGCCGACGGCATGGTGTATTACGCCAACGTGAACGAAGTGGCCGAGATGGCCGATATGATGGCCGCCTCGCGTGCCTTTGAAACGAACGTCGAGGTCATGGGGCGCATCAAGTCGATGCAGGCGTCCCTGATCCGCATGGGAGAAAGCTGATCATGGTTACATCCACCAATGGCTTCGGCTTCAACAGCAACTACAGCAATACCAGCGACCGCCCGGCCGGCGTGCCGATGAGCGAGAACAAGGACATGTTCACCAAGCTGCTGGTCGCGCAGATCCGCAACCAGGATCCGCTGGCGCCATCCGATCCGGCCACCTTCGTGAACCAGCTGTCGCAGCTGGCGCAGACCGAGGCGATGGAAAACATGACCCAGACCACCGCCGCCAGCGCCACCATGCTGCAAAGCCTGCAGGTGCTGACGATGGGCGGCCAGGTCGGCAGCCTGGTCTCGGTCGAGACCAAGAGCGTGCAACTGGACGATACGCCGATCACCGGCAGCGTGCAGCTGGAAGGCGCCAGCACCCTCACCCATGTGGTGCTGACCGACATCGCCGGCAAGGAGACCACGATCGAACTGCCGCCGCACGGCATCGGCGGCCAGGAATTCACGATCGATCCGGTCAAGCTCGGCCTGCCGCCCGGCAAGTACAGCATCGCCGCCAAGTCCTCGGACGAGACCGCACCGGCGGTCGAGATCAAGGGCCGCCTGAACAATGTGCGCCTCGATTCGAGCGGCGGCATCCTGATGCATGTGGCCGGCGTCGGCGAAGTCGAGCCGGGCTGGATCACCGGTTTCCACGGTAAAGACAAATCCGCCGACCTGGCGTTCACCAACTAAACAAAGGATTCCCCATGAGCTTCAATATCGCCCTGTCGGGCATCCAGGCCATCAACGAGCAGCTGAACACCCTGTCGAACAATATCGCCAACGCCGGCACCTACGGCTTCAAGGGCAGCCGCGCCAACTTCTCGTCGGTGTACGCGGGCGACATGGCCAATGGCGTGCAGGTCGGTTCGCTGACCCAGGACATCGGCAAGAACGGCAGCCTGCAGACCACCGGCCGCGGCCTCGACGCCGCCATCCTCGGCCGCGGCTTCTTCACCAGCCGCGACGCCCAGGGCGTGGTGTCATACTCGCGGGTCGGCATCTTCAGCGCCAATGCCGACGGCTTCCTGGTCGACGCCACCGGCAAGCGCGTGCAAGGCTATGGCCCGACCCTGAATGGCGTGCTGGGTGCCATGGGCGACATCTCGATCCCGACCGGCCAGATCGCGGCCGTGGCCAGCACCCGCGTGGCCTACGAAGGCAATATGTCGCACGAGTGGCCGGTCAAGGACAATGCCGACTTCGACTTCGAGGATTCCAACACCTACAGCATGGTCAAGCAGTCGGTGGTCTACGATTCGCTCGGCACCCAGCACACCGTGTCGCAATATTTCGTCAAGAGCGACGACGACACCGTCACCGTGCACTACAGCGTGAATGGCGCGGCGCCGGCCGGCGCCGGCTACGACCTGGTGTTCGATGAAGACGGCAGGCTGCCGGTCGGCACCAATGGCCCCGACCTGACGATCAACGCCGCGGGCGCGAATCCGCTGGTGTTCGACTTCGACTACACCGGCACCACCAAGCTGGCCGGCGCCGCCACCAACACCACCAACCGCGCGGACGGCTACGCCTCGGGCACCTTCATCGGCGTGGAACTGGCCGAGAACGGCTCGATCGTCGCCAAGTACAGCAACGAGCAGCAACAGGTCGTGGGCACCGTGGCGATCGCCACCTTCCCGGACGAAGGCAGCCTGGCCCCGATCAGCGACACCAGCTGGACCGCCAACGCCAATTCGGGCGCGCCGCTGTACACCACCCCGGGCCTGGGCCTGGCCGGCAAGCTGTCCAAGGGCTCGCTGGAAGGCTCGAACGTCGACATCACCGCGGAACTGGTCGGCCTGATGACCTCGCAGCGCAACTACCAGGCCAACTCGAAGGTGATCACCGCCGAGAACCAGATGATGCAGTCGCTGATGCAGGCGCTGTAAGCGGCATATGGACAAGTTCATCTTCACCGCCGTCAGCGGCGCCCAGCGTACCCTGCAAGCGCAGCAGGTGCGCGCCAACAACCTGGCCAATGCCGATACCCCGGGTTTCCGCGCCAATATCGAACTGGCGTCGGTACAGGCGCTGGCCGGCTACGGCTATGACGACGTGCACCTGTCGCGCACCGAGGCCGACGCCATCTCGACCCGCAACGGCACGGTGCGCGACACCGGCCGCGCGCTGGACGTCGCCGTCAACGGCAACGGCTACCTGGCGGTGGAGTGGAACGAGGGCGAAGCCTATACCCGCGCCGGTGCGATCGCCATCGACGCCAACGGCGCGCTGTCGGTGGCGGGGCGGCCGCTGCTGGGCGAAGGCGGGCCGATCGTGCTGCCGCCGCACACCGCGGTCGACATCGCCAAGGACGGCACGATTTCGATCATGCCCGAAGGCGGCACCATCACCCAGATCATCGACCGCCTGCGCCTGGTCAGTGCCGAAGGCGGCCAGCTGGCCAAGAACGAGGCCGGCCTGATCGTGCCGCGCGACGGCGAACCGCTGGCGGCCGACCCGAACATCACCGTGCGCGGCGGCGCGCTGGAAGGCAGCAATGTCTCGGCGGTGGAAGAAATGGTTGCCGTGATGAGCCTGAACCGCAGCTTCGAGATGCAGATGAAGATGTTCAAGGCCAGCGACAGCATGAACGAGTCGGGCAACCGGCTTATCGGCGGCTGAGGCCGTCCGCACAGCATACATAGATAGGGAGCAAGCATGAATCCAGCAATGTGGATCAGCAAGACCGGCGTGCAGGCGCAAGACGCCAAGCTGCAGGCGATCGCCAACAACCTGGCCAACGTCAACACCGTCGGCTTCAAGCGCGACCGCGTCGTGTTCGAAGACCTGTTCTACCAGGTCGACGCCCAGCCGGGCGCCCAGAACGCGGACAACACCGTCAACGGCGGCGTCCAGCTCGGCAACGGCGTGCGCGTGGTCGGCACCCAGAAAGCCTTCACCAACGGCAGCCTGCAGACCACCAGCCAGCCGCTCGACGTCGCCATCTCGGGCGCCGGCTTCCTGCAGGTGCTGCGTCCGAACGGCGAACCGGCCTATACGCGCGCCGGCCAGCTGAAGGTCGATCCGAACGGCACCCTGACCAATGCCCAGGGCCTGGCCATCGTGCCGCAGATCACGATTCCGCAAAATGCGCAGCGCGTGACCATCGGCGAGAACGGCGTGGTCTCGGTGACCTTCGCCAACCAGCCGAACCCGCAAGAGGTCGGCCAGATCAACCTGACCGGCTTCATCAACCCGACGGGCCTCCTGGCCCTGGGCGACAACCTGTTCCAGGAAACGGCAGCCAGCGGCGCGCCGAATGAAGGCCGTCCGGGCGACGACGCTTTCGGCCAGCTCAAGCAGGGCATGCTGGAAGGCTCGAACGTGCAGGTGGTCGAAGAGATGGTCGACATGATCGCGGCCCAGCGCACCTACGAGATGAACACCAAGGTGCTGTCGGCCGCCGACAATATGCTGCAATACCTGTCGCAGGCAGCGCGCTGATGAAAACCCTCGCCGCCCTGCTGTCGCTGTTGCTCGGCCTTATGGTCCTCGCCGGCTGCGCCTCGCCGATGCAGGTCGCCATGCGCGACGACGATGACGACCACATGCCGCTGCAGCGCATGTCGCGCGGCGGCGTCTCGGGCGGCGTGTTCACCGCCGACACCGTCTCGCTGACCTCGGACAGCCGCGCCTACCGCGTGGGCGACGCCGTCACCGTGATCCTGCAAGAAACCACCCAGGCCAGCAAGCGCGCCGGCACCAGCATTTCCAAGGGGTCGTCGATCGGCATTTCCCCGCTTGCCGCGCTGGGCAAGGTCTACGACAAGGCGGCGGTCGATATCACGGCCGAGCGCGACTTCCAGGGCGATGCCACCAGTACCCAGCAGAACGCCCTGTCCGGTTCGCTCACCGTGATCGTGCAAGAGGTGCTGCCCAACGGCCTGTTGCGCGTGGCCGGCGAAAAGAACCTGATGCTGAACCAGGGCGAGGAATTCGTGCGCCTGAAGGGCTTCGTGCGCTCCGCCGACGTCGACGCCGACAACCGCGTGTCGTCGCTGCGCGTGGCCAATGCCCGCATCGCCTACTCGGCGCGCGGCGCGCTGGCCGACGCCAACCAGCCGGGCTGGCTGACGCGCTTCTTCAACAGCCCCCTGATGCCGTTCTGAGGACAACCATGAACCCGCGCCGCATTGCTCGCATTGCTCCATTCCTGCTCGCCGCCCTGCTCGGCTGCGCCATCCTGCCGGTGCAGGCCGCGCAAGCCCTGCGCAACCTGGTCAGCGTCGAGGGCGTGCGCGAAAACCCGCTGGTCGGCTATGGCCTGGTGGTCGGCCTGAACGGCTCGGGCGACTCGACCCAGGTCAAGTTCGCCAGCCAGTCGGTCATCAATATGCTCAAGCAGTTCGGCGTGCGCCTGCCCGAAGGCGAGGATGCCAAGAACAAGAACGTGGCCGCCGTCATGGTCTCGGCCACCTTCCCGCCCGGCTACCGCCGCGGCCAGGCCATCGACGTCACGGTCTCGTCGCTGGGCGACGCCAAGAGCCTGCGCGGCGGCACCCTGCTGCTGACCCAGCTGCGCGCGGCCGACAACGAGATCTACGCCCTGGCCCAGGGCAATGTGGTGGTCGGCGGCCTGAACGCCACCGGCAAGAGCGGCTCCTCGGTCACCGTCAACACCCCGACCGCCGGCCGGGTGCCGAACGGCGCCCTGATCGAGCGCGAGATCGCGACCGACTTCGCGACCCGCCCGCAAGTGCTGCTGCGCCTGCGCCAGCCGCATTTCGAGACCGCCACCAATGTAGTCAATGCGATCAACAAGCGCTACGGCCCGATCGCCACCACCCTGGACGGCACCAGCGTCGAAGTCATCGCGCCCGAGAATCCGACCGAGCGGGTGGCCTTCGTGGCCGGCCTGAACGCGATCTCGGTCGAAGCCGGAATCGAAGTGCCGAAGGTCGTGTTCAATTCGCGCACCGGCACGGTCGTGATCGCCGACGGCCTGCGCGTGAAGGCGGCGGCCGTGACCCACGGCGCGCTCAAGGTGATCATCTCGGAAAGCTCGCGCGTCAGCCAGCCGGGGCCGTTCTCGCGCGGCCAGACCGCGGTGACGCCGGAGTCGAAGCTGTCGGTCGACCAGGGCTCGGGCCAGATGTTCCGCTGGCCGCCGGGTGCGCGCCTGCAAACCATCATCGACACCGTGAACAGCCTGGGCGCCTCGCCCGACGACATCATGGCGATCCTGCAGGCCCTCGACCAGGCCGGCGCGATCGAAGGCGAACTGGTGGTGATCTGATGCGCATCGATCCCCTTCAGAACGGCCTGCAGGGCGCCGCCAACGACGCACCGGTCGCTCCCGGCGCCGGGCAGCCCGAACACGACCCGGCCTACGTGGCGAAAGCCACCCAGGCCGCGGTCGAGTTCGAACGCTTCTTCATCAGCCACATGCTGCGCACGATGCGCGCCTCGACCCGCGAAATGGCGAGCGAGGACAGCGTCTTCAACAACCGCGTCAACCAGGACATGCAGGACATGGCCGACGACCTGGTGGCCGGCAATATGGCTGGCCAGCGCGCGTTTGGCATCGCCGACGCCATCCTGCGCCAGCTCGTGCCTGGCGCCATCACCGGCAAGCACTGAGCGCCCACCCGGATCGCGACCGATTACATAAAAAACTTAATAAACAGCAATAATTGGTCGCCTTCTCAGGTTAACCCTGTCTCGAGGACGAATCCGCACCATGACGATCATCAATAATGCCCTCTCCGGCGCCCTCGCCGCCCAGATTGCCCTGGCCGCCAGCAGCCACAATATCGCCAACCTGCAGACCAAGGGATTTACCCGCCAGTCGGCGCTCCTGATGTCGCTCGGTCCGGACGCCAGCGGCCGCTCGGCCGGCAACGGCGTGCAGGTGACCTCGCTGCTGCGTTTCTCGGACAACTACAAGACCCAGGCCATGTGGCGCGCCAATTCGGAACTGGGGATGTACTCGCAGTCGCAGCACTACCTGACCCAGCTCGAGAGCGTGATGGGCGACTCGTCGGCCAGCCTGTCGGCCGGCATCGACGATTTCTTCAAGGCGATCAATGCGGTGGCCGGCGATCCGGGCTCGACCCCGCTGCGCCAGCAGGTACTGACCGCCGCCAACCTGATGGCCGAGCGCTTCAATGGCCTGAACAACGTCTACAACACGCAGCTGACCTCGGTGCGCCAGCAGCGCAGCGCCCTGGTCGACTCGGCCAACGTCGACATCGCCACCATCGCCCGCCTGAACAAGCAGATCAGCGAGACCCAGGCCGGCGGCGTGTCGGCCTCGAGCCTGATCGACGCCCGCGACCAGGCCATCGACGACCTGTCGTCCAAGATGGCGCTGGAAGTATCGGACAACGGCGACGGCACCCGTGACGTCTCGCTCAAGAGCGGCCAGGCGCTGGTGATCGGCAGCATGCACGGCACCCTCAAGGCCGCCCCGACCGCCGATTCGCCGCAGGCATTCTCGATCACCTTCGCCAACTCGACCTTCACGCTCGACGCGAGCAAGATGGGAGGCCAGATGGGCGGCCTGACCCAGTTCGAGCAGAACACCCTGCTGCCGCTGCAGAAGGACGTCGAGATCCTGGCGCAAGAGATCGCCACTCGCGTCAACACCCAGCTGCAGCTCGGCTACAATGCGCCGGGCGCTGCGCCGAATGGCGTCCCGCTGTTCGTCTTCACCCCGGGCAATGGCTCGAACATGCTCAAGACGGTCGAGGGTTTCAAGGCCCAGGACCTGGCCTTCTCGAGCGACGGCCTGCCGGGCGACACCGGCAACCTGCAAAAGCTGGCTGCGCTCAAGAGCCAGCCGATCACCGGCCTGAGTATCGGCAACGTGCTGCTGAGCGACGCCGACACCCAGTTGCTGGGCAAGCTGGCCGTGGACAGCAAGATCAACAAAGCGTCGCTGAAGACCACCGACACCGTGCGTGTCCAGTCGATCAACGACTGGCAGTCGACCAGCGGCGTCAGCGAAGACGAGGAGGCGGTCAAGCTGGTGGAGTTCCAGCGCATGTACCAGGCGAATATGCAGGTGATCACGATCGCCAACTCGCTGTTCGACGCCACCCTCGCCATGATGCGTTAAGGAGAACCCCATGCGTATCGCTACCGCCCAATACCAATCGACGATGAACCAGTCGCTCCAGAACAATCAGGAGCGGCTCAGCTACATCATGCGCCAGCTGGACAGCCAGAAGCGCATCCTGCTGCCCTCGGACGACCCGGTCGACAGCGTGCGCCTGTCGCGCCTGGCGCGCGAGGAATCCACCGTCGGCCAGTACCGCAGCAATATCGGCTCGCTCCAGCTGCGCCTGACCAAGTCGGAAGGCTATCTGAGCAATATGGTTACCGAGATGATCTCGGGCCGCGACCTGATGGTATGGGCCCTGGACGGCGGCAATGCCCCGGACGACCTGAAAGCCATGATCGCGCCGCTCGAATCGCTGCGCGACAGCCTGTTCTTCACTGCCAACACGATCGACGAGGAAGGCAACTACCTGTTCTCCGGCACCGCGACCAAGACCGCGCCGATGGTACGCGACGCGGCCGGGCTGTACACCTTTGCAGGCAACACCAATTCGCAGGACGTCGTGGTCGGCAATGGCCTGACCCAACCCGCCAATGAAAACCTGGCCGGCCTGGACAAGTTGCTGAACCAGCTCGAAGCCAGCATCACCGCCCTGAAAACGCCGGGCGCCACGCCGAACGATCCGGCCATCCGCGCCGTGCTGGCCGCCAACCTGACCGGCTTCGACGAGGCCCAGGCCCTGATCTCGGGCAAGGTCGCCAACCTGGGCGGGCGCCAGAACATCATCAAGACCCTGGACGACAACCACGCCAACATCAGCCTGTCGAACAAGATGGCGATCGTCGACATCGGCGCGCTGGACGTCGGCATCGCCGCCACTGAGCTCAACGGTTACACCACCGCCCTGCAGGCAACCTACAAGGCCTATGCCAAGATCGGCAACCTGTCGCTGTTCAACGCGATCTGACAGTCATGGAAGCACTGCTCAGACCAACCAGCGCAACGGCCGCCACCAGCGGCGCCAACGCTAACGGCGCCGTCGTCAGCGGCAATACCGGCGCCCAGAGCACCGCTGCCACCGGTCGCGCCCATGCGGTGCCGCCGGCGGTCTCCGACAGCCGCGCCGTCGGCCGCAGCGCGCCGACCTCCAGCCCGCTGCGGCGCGGCATCGGCATGAACCAGAACCTGCAGAGCGAGGTCGCCCGCGCCCAGCAGGCGATCGACTACCTCGCCCGCATCGCCGGCCAGCTCGAGACGCTCAAGGCCGACCTGAGCGCGCGGCTGTCGGGCCGCGGCGCCGCAGCCTCGCGCGAACTCGAATCGCGCGTGCGCCAGCTCGCCGCCTCGCTCGAGGGCCGCCGCCAGCAGGCCGGCGACGGCGTCGACGCCGCGCT
The DNA here is from genome assembly GCF_005222695.1 of Massilia sp. HP4. GTDB lineage: Bacteria > Pseudomonadota > Gammaproteobacteria > Burkholderiales > Burkholderiaceae_D > Telluria. The sequence goes on from NZ_STGG01000053.1 coordinate 41,876, forward strand.
CGACTTCGACGGCGTGGCCGGCGCGCAGCAGCGCTTCCGCATCCAGGGCATGAATATCGCTTCGTTCAAGAGCAGCGGCACCCAGACCATGGGCTTCTCGGTCGGCAGCGCCGGCGGCCCGCAGCTGGCAGCGACGATCGAGCCCGGAATGACGCCGGAGGAAATCGCCCGGCGCCTCGACCGCACCCTGGCCCCGGTCAAGGTACGTGCCGGCCTGGACCAGGAAGGCGAACTGGTGTTCACCACGCGCGAATCGACCTTCGGCGGCATCAAGGACGCGATCGCGGTGACCGGCCGCGGCCGGGTCGACACGGTCGCCGTGCCGCCCGCCCTCGAGCCCAAGAACTGGGAGCTGGGCAATCCCGACGCCCTGCGCCAGAGCCTGCGCGAAGTGGTGCAGGCGCTGGCGCGCGTGCGCCGCTCGCAGGATGCGGCTTCGCTGGCCCTGAGTTCGGCCATGGCGAAGAACGCCCAACCCGCCATCCCGAGCGCCGAACTGGCGATGATCGCCCAGGATTTCACCGCCACTGCGGCCAGCCACGACTACGATTCGCTGCTGGCCATCACCTCGGCCCTGGTTGGCGTCAGCCGCGACCGGGTCACGGCCCTGCTCGGCATGCGCTGACCGGGCCCGGGTGGCCGGGACTTGACCGTTCCGGCTACCGATACAATCGATGACTGTTCACGATCGCATTTTCATGCGATAAAGCAAGGGTAGCAACCTTCGGTTGCACGGCGTTTCCAACCAGGATTATCCAAGCCATGCTGAGAACCACCACCACCGGACTGGCGTCCCAGCCCGCCGCCAGGCAATACGGCGACATGCGCACCAACCTGACGCAATCGCTGCTGGCCCAGAACCCCGGCCTGAAAGTCATCGACGCCCAGGTCAAGCGCGACGAGGCGCGCCTGTCGAACATCGGCAAGATGGCGCTGGCCCTGGACGGCTTCCGCTCGGTCGCGGCCGGCCTCACCGGCGGCAAGCTCGACATGCTCGCCACGGCCAGCGGCAGCGCCCTGGCGGCCAAGCTCGCCGCAGCTTCGGCCACGCCCGGCAAGTATGCCGTCGACGTCCAGCAACTGGCCCAGGGCCACAAGCTCCAAAGCAAACCGGTGGCGGACAAGGACGCGGCGCTGGGCAGCGGCGGCCCCAGCACGATCACGGTCGAGACCGGTTCCGGCGCCAATGCCAAGAAAACCACGATCCGTATCGAGCCGGGCGAGAACAGCCTGGAAGGCATTGCCAAGGCCATGCGCGAAGCCGGCCTGGATGCCGAGGTCAGCAAGGATGGCGACGGCTATTCGCTGAGCCTGACCGGCGAGACCGGCGCCGCCAACGGCATGCGCGTCAGCGTCGCCGGCGACCCGGTCCTGGGCGGCATCTTCTCTTACCAGCCGGGCAAGGAAGGCGGCATGCAGCAAGTGGCCGAGGCCCGGGATGCACGCGTGGTGGTCGACGGCAAGACCGTCACCGCAGCCACCAACTCGCTCACCGAGGCGATTCCCGGCCTGAACCTGACCCTGAAAGAGACCGGCAAGAGCGAGGTCGAGGTGCGCAGCCACCCGGCCGCCATTGCCGGCAATGTGAAGGATTTCGTCAAGGCCTTCAATGACCTGAACACGCAGCTGGGCAAGCTGGAAACGGGCGACGCCCGCTCCGACACCACCCTGCTGCGCATGAAGGCCCAGATCGGCAACATCGTCAACAGCAGCGCCGTGCGCGACCTGGCGGCTTTTGGCATCACGCAAAAGGATGGCGCGCTGGTGCTGGACGAAGACAAGCTCAAGGCAGCGATCGCGGCCGACCCGGCGCGCGCCAATAAGGTGTTCAGCGACAAGGGCGGCCTGGCCGACCGCCTGGTGGCCCAGGTCGACAAGCAGATCGGCACCACCGGCACCCTGGGCGTCGAGGCGGCCAGCGTGCTGCGCGAGCGCGACCGCCTGCTCGACCAGCGCGACAAGGTGATCGACACCGTGACCCGCCAGGCCACGCTCATGGCCCAGCAATACCAGATGGCCGGGTCCGGCAACGGGCTGCTGTTCGGCGGCGGTGCGGGTCGGCCGATGTCCTTGTTCGACTATATGGCCTGACAGCGGGCGCCGCGCCGCAACGGCCAGGCTAGCGCCGCCTGCCCCGCTTCTCGCCTGCGGCGAACAGTTCGATCTTCTTGGTCGGACCTGACACGATCAGCAGGTCGGCCGGCAGGATGCGCGTCTCGGGCAGCGCATGCTGGAAATCCGCATTGGCCCGCTTGACGCCCACCACGGTCACGCCGAAGCGCGAGCGTACATGCGATTCGGCCAGGGTGACGTCGTGCGTTTCCACCGGCGCATGGATCTTGGCGATCGCAAATCCGTCCTCGAATTCGATGAAGTCCATCATGCGCCCGGTGATCAGGTGCGCCACGCGCGCGCCCATGTCGGCTTCCGGATACACCACGTGATGGGCGCCGATGCGCTGGGCGATCTGGCCATGTTCGGGCGTCATCGCCTTCACCCAGATATCCTTGATGCCCAGTTCGGTCAGCACCATCAGCGTCATCAGGCTGGCCGCCAGGTCGGAGCCGATCGCCACGATCGCGTGCGAGAAATCGGCCACGCCCAGCTGCAGCATGACGTTCTCGTTGGTCGAATCGGCCTGCACCGCGTGCGTCAGGCGCTCGCTCCAGAGCTGCACCAGGTCTTCCTTCTCGTCGATGCCCATGACGTCATGGCCGAGGCGCATCAGGGATTGCGACACCGCCCCGCCGAAACGGCCAAGGCCGATGACGACCACGCTGTCGCCCGCCGAAAACGCGAACTGTTCTGTGAAAATTCTACCCAACAATTGGATGGTCCTCCGGATAACGGTATGGCATGCGGCGTTCGCCGAGCACCAGCGAAGTGGCCAGGGTGATCGTTCCCACCCGGCCGATGAACATCAGGGCGGTCAGCACCAGTTGCCCCGCCACCGGCAACTCGGCGGTGATGCCGGTGGACAGGCCGGTGCTGCCGAATGCCGCGACGACCTCGAAGATGACCCGGTCGAGCGGGAAGTGCGAGATCCCGAGCAGCGCCACGGTGCCGAAGGCGACGATCACGCTGCCCAGCACCAGCACCGTCACCGCCTGGCGCTGTGCGGAGACGGCGACCCGGCGCCCAAAGGCCTCGGTATCGGTATGCCCACGCGCTTCGGCGATCACGAGCATGACCAGGATCATGACCGTGCCCACCTTGACGCCGCCGGCAGTGCCGGCGCTGCCGCCGCCGATGAACATCAACAGATAATGCAGCGCCCAGCTCTCGGGCGCAAGCGCGGCGAAGTCGACGGTGTTGAAGCCGGCGGTGCGCGCCGCCACCGAGATGAACATGCCGTTGAGCAGCCTGTCGCCGAACGGCAAGCCACCGAGGGTCGCGCCATTATTCCATTCGAACAGCAGGATCGCGACGAAGCCGCCGGCCAGCAACGCCGCAGTGCCCACCAGGGTGAGCTTGGTATGCAGCGACCAGTGGCGCGGATCGTGCAGGCGATGGCGCAGGTCGTGCAGCACCGGGAAACCGATGCCGCCCACCACGATCGCCACCATGACTGGCACCAGCACCAGCGCGTCGCCCGCGTAGCGCGTCAGGCTGTCGGCGTGCAGCGAGAAGCCGGCGTTGTTGAAAGCCGAGACGGCGTGGAACACGGCGCTCCAGGCCGCTTCGCTCCAGGCCAGGTCGTGGCCGAACACCATCCGCGCCAGCAGGATCGCGGCAATGGCGAGCTGCAGGACCAGCGTGACCACGAACACCACGCGCGCGACGCTGGCGATGTCGCCCATGCCCAGCGAGCGGGTCTCGGTCTGCGTGATCAGTCGCGTGCGCAGGCGCGACGAGCGGTTGACCATCAGGCCCAGCAAGGTGGCGGCGGTCATCATGCCGAAGCCGCCGAGCTGGAACAGCACCATGATCGCGGCCTGGCCGAAGCCCGACCAGTAGCTGCCGGTATCGACCACCACCAGGCCGGTGACGCAGATGGCCGAAACCGATGTGAAGAAAGCCACCATCAACGGCGCCGACTGGCCGTCGGCGCGCGCCGACGGCAGCATCAGCAGGATGGTCCCAGCCAGGATC
>NZ_STGG01000054.1 GCF_005222695.1 Massilia sp. HP4
GCCGGGTTTGGCAGGCCGTCATCGAAATCCATGGTATCCGGATCGGTATCGCCTTCCGCTGGCGCACCGAACAGCTTGAGCCAGGTGAAACCGAGGATGCCGGCTAACAAGGAAGCCGTCAGGATCGCCATCTTCGAGGCGTTGATCACCTCGGCATGACCAGCGAAGGCCAGGTTGGTGATGAAGATCGACATCGTGAAGCCGATCCCGCCCAGCAGGCCGGCGCCCAGCACGTGGCGCCAGGCCAGGTCCAGCGGCAGGCGGCACAGGCCGATGGCGACCGCGGCGAAGGTGAACATGAAGATGCCGACCGGCTTGCCGGCCACCAGGCCAAGCAGGATGCCCAGGCTGTTCGGCGCCATCAGTTCGGCGGCCCAGCCGGCGCCGATCACGATGCCGGTATTGGCCAGCGCGAAGACCGGCAGGATCAGGAAGGCGACCGGCTTGTGCAGCACGTGCTCCATGCGGTGCGCGGGCGACACGCCGTCGTCCTGCTGGTGCGAGTAAGGAATGGTGAAGGCCAGCAGCACCCCGGCGATGGTGGCGTGCACGCCCGACTTGAGCATCAGGAACCACATCAGGGCGCCGCCCAGCAGGTAGGGCCACAGCACGACCACGCGCAGGCCGCGGTTGAGCACCAGCAAACCGACGAACATGGCCAGCGCGCCGGCCAGGTAGACCAGCGACAGTTGCGCCGTATAGAAGATGGCGATGACGATGATCGCGCCGAGGTCGTCCATGACCGCCAGCGCGGTCAGGAATATCTTGAGCGAGGCCGGCACCCGGCTGCCCAGCAGGGCCAGCACGCCCAGCGCGAAGGCGATGTCGGTGGCCATCGGAATGCCCATGCCGGGCTGGGTCGGCGTGCCGCCGTTGAGCGAGAAGTGAACCAGCGCCGGCACCACGATGCCGCCGAGAGCGGCAATGATGGGCAGCAAGGCGTTGCGCAGGTCGGATAGTTCGCCATTGCGCAGTTCGCGCTGCAGTTCTAGTCCGATCAGCAGGAAGAAGACCGCCATCAGCAAGTCGTTGACCCACAGCTCGACACTCAGGCCGCCCAGCACGATCTGCCAGAAGGCAAGATAGGACGGGCCCCAGGCCGAGTTCGCGACCAGCAGCGAAGCAATCGTGCAGAGGATCAGGATGACACCGCCGGCCTTGCCGGAGGCGGCGAATTCTTTGAACGTGTCGGAAAGGCGCTTTTCAATGCGCATCGAGAATCTCCATAATTGATGATGTAGCATGGGACAGCCCGGTCGCGTGGCGGCGCACGGCCGGGTGCGGCCGGCACAGGGGGAGCGCGCGTGGTGGAGGGGTGGCGGTAAATAGTTTGTCGCAGGCAGCAACGCAGGTGTGGTGCATGAGGGTCGCAAGAAGGCCGGCGTGGCGGCCCGACCAGCGCAAATCCTGTCGCGCCTGGCGGCGCGATCACCCTTGTCAGATTATAACGCACACCCAAAAAAAATCCCGCTGCGAACAGCGGGATTTTCTTCGTCCGGGACGGCGCACCGTCCCGGCATGATGGATTACGCGCCTTCGCGGCTGGCCTTCTTGCGCTCGTGCTCTTTCAGGTAGCGCTTGCGCAGGCGGATCGATTTCGGGGTGATCTCGACCAGTTCGTCGTCCTCGATGAATTCGACGGCGTATTCCAGCGACATCTGGATTGGCGGCACCAGGCGCACGGCTTCGTCGGTACCCGACGAACGCACGTTGGTCAGCTGCTTGCCCTTGATCGGGTTGACGACCAGGTCGTTGTCGCGCGAGTGGATGCCGATGATCATGCCTTCGTACACTGGATCGTTGTGCGACACGAACATGCGGCCGCGGTCTTGCAGCTTCCAGATCGCGTAGGCGACGGCGGCGCCGTCGTCCTGCGAGATCAGCACGCCGTTACGACGGCCAGCCATTTCGCCACGGCTGTTGTCGACCGGTGCGTATTCGTGGAACACGTGGCTCATCAGGCCGGTGCCGCGGGTCAGGGTCATGAATTCGCCCTGGAAACCGATCAGGCCACGGGCCGGGATCAGGTATTCCAGACGCACGCGACCTTTACCGTCGGATTCCATGTTCTGCAGGTCGCCGCGACGACGGCCCAGCTCTTCCATCACGCCACCCTGGTTGACTTCTTCGACGTCGACCGACAGGTTTTCAAACGGCTCATGGCGCACGCCATCGACCATCTTGAAGACCACGCGCGGACGCGACACGGCCAGTTCGAAGCCTTCGCGACGCATGTTCTCGATCAGGATCGTCAGGTGCAGCTCACCGCGGCCCGACACTTCGAAGATCGTGTCGTCGTCGGTCGGCGCCACGCGCAGGGCGACGTTGGCTTTCAGTTCGCGGTCGAGGCGGTCACGCAGCTGGCGGCTGGTGACGAACTTGCCTTCGCGGCCGGCCAGCGGCGAGCTGTTGACCATGAAGTTCATGGTCAGGGTAGGCTCGTCGACGGTCAGCATCGGCAGCGCTTCCGGCGTGTCGACGGCGCACACGGTCGAACCGATGCCGATATCTTCGATACCATTGATCAGGCAGATGTCGCCGGCAACAGCCGAGTCGACCAGCACGCGCTCGAGGCCCTTGAAGTTCAGCACCTGGTTGATGCGGCCCTTGATCGGGGTCGAATCAGGGCCGTTCATGATGACGACGTCCTGGCCCGTCTTGACGGTGCCGCGGTTCACGCGGCCAATGCCGATCTTGCCCACGTACGACGAATAGTCGAGCGAGGTGATCTGCATCTGCAGCGGACCTTCCGGATTGTCGTCACGGACCGGCACGTGTTGCAGGATGGCGTCGAACAGCGGCTTCATATCGCCTTCGCGCACGCTTTCATCGAGGCCGGCATAGCCGTTCAGGCCCGAGGCGTAGACGATCGGGAAGTCCAGTTGCTCGTCGTTGGCGCCCAGCTTGTCGAACAGTTCGAAGGTCTGGTTGATGGCCCAGTCGGCGCGTGCGCCCGGACGGTCGACCTTGTTGACGACAACGATAGGTTTCAAACCGAGTGCCAGCGCCTTGCGGGTCACGAAGCGGGTCTGCGGCATTGGGCCTTCTTGCGCATCGACCAGCAGCAGCACCGAGTCGACCATCGACAGCACGCGCTCGACTTCACCGCCGAAGTCGGCGTGGCCTGGGGTGTCGACGATATTGATGTGGGTGCCTTCGTATTCGACGGCGCAGTTCTTCGACAGAATGGTAATGCCGCGCTCTTTCTCGAGATCGTTCGAGTCCATCACGCGGGTATCCACCGCCTGGTTTTCACGGAAGGTGCCGGACTGACGCAGCAGTTGGTCGACGAGCGTGGTCTTGCCGTGGTCAACGTGGGCAATGATTGCGATATTACGAATCGCGCGTTTGGTGTTTGACATGATTTTTGAGAAGTAGCGTGGAGTACAGGATGTACTGGAACTGCAAGTCCGATGCTGCCGCTGACTGAGAAACAGATTTCGGAAACCGACTAGTATAGCATGGGAAGTCTCCCAAGCTGAATCTTGCGCGGGAAAGACACGAATTTCCGATGAAAAGCCAGTGCCTTGCCACCGCAGCAGCTTAGCCGCCGCCGATGACAGGCGCGTGACATGCACTCAAGCAAAGGATTCAGGCCGGCGCCGCGGTCGAGATCAGGCGCTCAGGCGCCAGGATCGCATACTCGCCCAACTGGCCGGTGCCGAGCAGGCGGCCGTCGTGATAGATGCGCACCCTGCCCTGCTGTTCTGGCACAGCAATGTCTTCCTTGCCCAGCGCCAGGCGCTGGCCCTGCAGGAAACGCCGCGCCAGCTCGGCCGTGAGTTCGAGCGACGGGAAGGTCGACAGCAGCGCATCGACCGGCCGCAGGAGCGACAGCGGATCGGGATGGGCCAGCAACTCGTCGAGCGTGATCATGCCGGTCACGTCCAGCGCGCCGACCTCGATCCGGCGCAGCGCGTTCAGGTGCGCGCCGCAGCCGAGCGCGGCGCCGATGTCTTCGCCCAGCACGCGCACATACGTGCCCTTGCTGCAGGTGACGCGGATCTTCAGGAATGGCGCCTGGTAATCGATCAGCGACAGCGCGTGGATCGTCACCGGCCGCGCCTCGCGCTCCAGCACGATGCCTTCGCGCGCATATTCATACAGCGCCTTGCCATCGCGCTTGAGCGCCGAATACATCGGCGGCACCTGCTCGATGGGACCGCGAAAGCGCGCCAGCGCCGCCTCGATCTGCTCCACGCTGACATCGACCGGCAAGGTCGCGATTGCCTCGCCCTCGGTGTCGCCGGTAGTCGTCATGATGCCCAGGTGGACCGTGGCCTCATAGGTCTTGTCGGCCTCGAGCAGGTCTTGCGAGAACTTGGTCGCTTCGCCGAAGCACAGCGGCAGCAAGCCGGTGGCGAACGGGTCGAGCGTACCGGTGTGGCCGGCCTTCTTGGCGTTGAGCACGCGCTTGGCGCGGATCAATGCGTCGTTCGACGACAGGCCGACCGGCTTGTCGAGCAACAGCACGCCGTCTACAAGATCGCGCGGCTTTCGTGCGGGACGTCCGTTCACTCTTTGTCCGCCGCGTCCGTTGGCGACTCGGCGTTCGCATCTGGCTGCGACTCCGGATCGTCCTTGGCGCGCGTCGCGTTGGCCTGGTCGATCAGGGCCGACATCGCCAGGCCGCGCACGGTCGAGGTGTCGTGCAAGAAGTGCAGCGAGGGCAGCGTATGGATGTGCAGGCGCTTGCCCAGCATATTGCGCAGGTAGCCGGACGCCTTGTTCAAGCCTTCCAATGTCTGGCGCACTTCTTCCGCGCTGTCTTTCAACAGGGTGAAATAGATCTTGGCGTGGGCGTAGTCCGGGGTCAGCTGGACTTCGCTGATGGTGACCATGCCGACGCGCGGATCCTTCAGTTCGAAGGCGATGAGTTCCGACAGATCCTTCTGGATCTGGTCGGCCACGCGCAGACCGCGCTGTGGAATGCTTTTACTGTGTTTAGCCATGATGGTTGCTGCTGTTGGTTCTTGATTAGACGTGCTGGGCCAAGGTAAAAGGGCCAGGCCCTCCACGGCATTGCCGCGAAGCGTCCTGGCCCCCATGGTACGCCAACGGCGTGGCTTACAGCGTACGCGCCACTTCGGTGACTTCGAACACTTCCAGGACGTCGCCGACCTGGATTTCGTTGTTGCCCTTCAGCGACAGGCCGCACTCGAGACCGGCGCGTACTTCCTTCGCGTCGTCCTTGAAGCGCTTGAGCGAATCGATCTCGCCGGTCCAGATCACGATGTTGTTGCGCAGCAGGCGGACCGAGGAGGAACGCTTGACCACGCCATCGGTGACCAGGCAGCCCGCGATCGCGCCGACTTTCGAGACCAGGATGACCTGGCGAATCTCGACCTGGCCGGTGATGGTCTCGCGCTTTTCTGGCGCCAGCATGCCCGACAGTGCAGTCTTGATCTCGTCGATCGCATCGTAAATGATGCTGTAGTAACGGATGTCGACACCGTTGGCTTCGGCCAGCTTGCGCGCCTGGGCATCGGCACGGGCGTTGAAGCCGATGATGACTGCCTTCGACGCGGTCGCCAGGTTGACGTCCGATTCGGTGATGCCGCCGACCGCTGCGTGCACGATCTGCACCCGCACTTCGGAAGTCGACAGCTTCTGCAGCGAACCGACCAGCGCCTCTTGCGAACCTTGCACGTCGGTCTTGACGATCAGCGGCAGGTTCTTCACCTCGCCCTCGGCCATCTGCTCGAACATGTTTTCCAGCTTCGCTGCCTGCTGCTTGGCCAGCTTCACGTCACGGAATTTACCTTGACGGAACAGGGCGATTTCACGTGCCTTGCGCTCGTCGGCCATGACCATGACTTCTTCGCCGGCGCTCGGCACTTCGGTCAGGCCCTGGATCTCGACCGGGATCGACGGACCAGCCGAGGCAATGGTCTTGCCGTTTTCGTCCAGCATCGCACGAACACGACCGAACGAGGAACCGGCCAGCACGACGTCGCCGCGCTTCAGGGTACCCGACTGCACCAGGATCGTCGCGACCGGGCCGCGGCCCTTGTCCAGGCGAGCCTCGACCACCAGGCCACGGGCCGGGGCTTCGGTCGGCGCCTTCAGTTCCAGCACTTCGGCCTGCAGCAGCACTTGCTCCAGCAGATCGTCGATACCGGTGCCGACCTTGGCCGACACTGGCACGAATGGCGACTCGCCACCGTATTCTTCAGGCACCACGCCTTCGGCGACCAGTTCTTGCGTCACGCGGTCGGCGTTGGCGCCCTGCTTGTCGATCTTGTTGATCGCCACGACCAGCGGCACACCAGCGGCTTTTGCGTGAGCAATTGCCTCTTTGGTTTGCGGCATCACACCGTCGTCCGCCGCCACCACCAGGATGACGATGTCGGTTGCCTTGGCGCCACGGGCACGCATCGCGGTGAACGCCTCGTGACCCGGGGTATCCAGGAAGGTGATCATGCCGCGTGGGGTGTCCACGTGGTAGGCGCCGATGTGCTGGGTAATCCCGCCGGCTTCGCCCGACGCAACCTTGGCGCGACGGATGTAGTCCAGCAGCGAGGTCTTGCCATGGTCGACGTGACCCATGACGGTGACCACCGGTGCGCGCGAGGTCGATTCGTACTCGGTATGTTCGCCCTGGTCGGCCAGCAGTGCCTCTGGATCGTCCTCGGCGGCAGCGAAGGCCTTGTGGCCCATCTCTTCCACCAGGATCATCGCCGTCTCTTGATCCAGCACCTGGTTGATGGTGCACATCTGGCCCAGCTTCATCAGCTGCTTGATGACCTCGGATGCCTTGACCGACATCTTGTGCGCCAGTTCGGCCACGGTAATGGTTTCCGGAACGTGGACGTCCTTCACAATCGCCTCGGTAGGCGCCTGGAAGTTCGATTCACGATCGTCGCCATGACCGCGACGGCCGCCACGGCCACCGCTGCGCCAGCCGTCACGGCCACCGCTGCCACCGGCAGGCGCGCCACGGGTTTTCAGGCCGGTGCCACCACGTTTCTTGTCATCGGACCAGGTCGACGACACATTGGCCGACTTGATCGACTTCTTGTCGCCCGGCTTCTTGGCGTCGTCTTTCTTGACTTCGCCCGGCTTTTTATCGGCAGGCTTGTGCAGCGTACCGGCCGGCGCGGCCGGCGCCGCTGGCTTGGCAACCGGTTCCGGCGCCTTGATGACGCGGCGCGGCTGGCTCATCATGAGCTTGATCTGCGCCACTTCGTCGGCCACGGCCTTGCGTGCGCGCTCGGTGGCGGCAGCGCGTTCAGCGGCTTCCTTGGCGACGGCTTCTTTCGCAGCCTTGGCGTCGTCGGCAGCTTTCTTGGCGGCCTCGTCGGCGCCAGCAGCCGCTTCCTTGCCTGCCGCGGCTTCCTTGGCGGCAGCGGCGACAGCGGCCTTTTCGGCAGCTTCGCGCTTGGCCAGCTCGGCCGCTTCGCGCTTGGCCTGCTCTTCAGCAGCGGCAGCTTGCGCTTTTTCTTCGGCTTCCAGCTTGACCAGACGCTCTTGCTTCTCGCGCAGGTCGGCCTCTTGACGGGCGATCAGCTCGGTCTGACGACGTGCGTCTTCCTCGCGGCGCGCCAGTTCGGCGGCATCGATCACCGGCTCTTCTGGCGCCTTGGTCGTGACCAGGTCATCGCGCTGGACGAAGGTACGCTTCTTGCGAACCTCGACCTGGATGGTGCGCGACTTGCCCGACGAATCAGCTTGCTTGATTTCGCTGGTTTCCTTGCGCGTTACCGTGATCTTTTTCTTCTCGCCGGTATCGGCTGCGCCGTGGGCACGGCGCAGGTGGTTCAGCAGCTTGTCCTTATCATCTTTCGACAAGGGATCTGACGTCGAGCTCTTCTCGACGCCGGCCGAACGCAGCTGGGTCAGCAGCAGGTCTGCAGGCATCTTCAGCTCGGTGGCAAATTGGGCTACGTTGTTACTCGCCATTCAGTCCTCTTTTCTACGTGTCGCGACAGATGATAAAGAAATGTTCAAGCTTTGGCCGTTTCTGCCAGGCTCCAGGCTTTCGCCTGCAGTGCTTTCGCCCGGTCGTCATACTTGCCATCGACCAGTTTCATCTCGTCGTCGGTCACATCATTAAATTCACTCTTGATCAGGTCGCGGGCGCGGTCCGACGACAACGCCAGGATGGCGCCGAATTCGTCATAGGCCAGCGCCGCGAATGCTTCGACCGTCTTGATGCCAGCCAGGCCAAGCTTGCCGGCAACGGTACGGTCCATGCCTTCCAGATTGACCAGAGCTTCTTCCATGCCTTCGAGACCTTCCTCGGAAGCGATCGCTTCGGTCACCAGCGCGTCACGGGCGCGGGTGCGCAGTTCGTTGACGGTGTCCTCATCGAACGATTCAATTTCCAGCATTTCGGAAATTGGCACGTAGGCGATTTCTTCCAGGCTCGAGAAGCCTTCTTCAACCAGGATATCGGCCACTTCCTGGTCGACGTCCAGTTTTTCCATGAACAGCGCGCGGATCGCGGCCGATTCTTGTTCCACCTTGTTCGCCGATTCCTCGGCGGTCATGATGTTGATCTTCCAGCCGGTCAGCTCGGACGCCAGGCGCACGTTCTGGCCCGAACGGCCGATCGCGATGGCCAGGTTTTCTTCGTCCACGACCACGTCCATCGCGTGCTTTTCTTCGTCAACCATGATCGACGAAACATTCGCTGGCGCCAGGGCGCCAATCACGAACTGGGCCGGATCGTCGGACCACAGCACGATGTCCACGCGCTCGCCGCCCAGCTCGCCGGTCACGGCCTGCACGCGCGAACCGCGCATGCCGACGCAGGTACCGATCGGGTCGATGCGCTTGTCGGCCGTGAACACGGCGATCTTGGCGCGCACACCGGCGTCACGGGCTGCCGATTTGATCTGCAGCAGGCCTTGTTCGATCTCTGGGACTTCGAGCTCGAACAGCTTCATGATGAAATCAGGCGCGGTACGCGACAGGATCACCTGCGGGCCACGCATATTGCGGTCCACGCGCAGGATGAAGGCACGCACGCGGTCGCCGATGCGCAGGTTTTCTTTCGGGATCATCTGGTCGCGCGGCAGGCGCGCTTCGATCTTGCCCGACTCGACGATCGCATCGCCGCGTTCCATGCGCTTGATGGTGCCAGTGACCAGCGAATCGCCACGCTCCAGGAAGTCTTGCAGGATCTGCTCGCGCTCGGCATCGCGCACGCGCTGCAGCACGACCTGCTTGGTGTCTTGCGCGAAACGACGGCCGAAATCGACCGACTCAATCGGCTCTTCGATGTATTCGTCGACTTCGATGTCAGGGATTTGTTCCTTGGCTTCGAAATGCAGGATTTCCTGGTCAGGCAGTTGCAGGCCCGCTTCGTCCGGCACCACGTGCCAGCGGCGGAAAGTCTCGAACTCGCCGGTGTCGCGATCGATCGACACGCGAATGTCGACTTCGCCTTCATAGCGCTTCTTCGTGGCCTGTGCCAGCGCGAACTCGAGCGCACCGAAAACGACTTCCTTGTCGACGTTCTTTTCGCGCGCAAGCGCATCCACCAGCAATAAAATTTCGCGACTCATGCTTTGCGACTCCTAAAATCCACCTGTGGCACCAAACGTGCCTTGTCCAATTCGGCCAGCGTAAATTCCATCAACGCCGGGCCATCTTTACTGTCGAATTCCAAACCGACCTTGTCGTTCTCGACGCCGCGCAGGATGCCGGTGAACGTCTTGCGGTGATCGCTACCGGGCACCGCGACGCGCAGCTTGACCGTGCACTCATGGCCGGCGAAGCGCGCAAAATCGGCGAGGGTCCGCACCGGGCGATCGAGGCCCGGCGAGGAAATTTCCAGCCGTTCGTAATCGACGTTTTCCACGGTCAGCACGTGCGACAGCTGGTGACTCACCTTGGCGCAGTCCTCGACCGTGATCGGGCCCTTTTCGTCCGCGTCGGCAGCCGGGAAATCGATATACACACGCAGGATCCCGCGCTCGCCTCGCTCCACATCGACGAGGTCATAGCCGAGTCCACTGACTGTCGTGGCGATTAAGTCAAACTGCTGCACGGCACTTCTCCAGGGCTTTAAAACGATTTACCAAAAAAAAAATGGGCATCTGCCCATCTTTTTGTACTTACAACCCAACCAGATGAAAGCACCTCCGGATCCACGCGCATCACGAGCTAGCGGATATCACGCTGGGGAAGGACTTCGATTAGGCTGCAAATTATACTGCTTTTTCACTTCTCTCGCAATCGCCTACCACAAATGAGCTTCTAAACAACAGTTGGCAGGTTGCTATGGGCTGCGAAATATTTTACGCCGTTCTGCGCGTCCGTGCCGGCCTGTACACGCTTGTCCAGGCCGGTATTAATATGTGCTCAGCCGCGCCGACCGCGGCGTGGCAAGCCGTGCTCCGAGCCGCGCGGGCCCTGGCCGCCGCGACGTCCGCCACCACCATTGCCGGCGAATCCGAAGGTGGTCTGCAGCGGGTCGGGCTGGCGCGGGCGGCTGCTGCCGCCCGCGCCCTTGGCGCCGCCACCCGCAACGCCGCCGGCATTGGCCCCACGGCCTTTACCACCACCCTGGCCACCCTGGCGCCCACCGACTGGCTTGCCGCTCGGCACCGGGCCATTCAGGATGCCCTGGCCGCGGGTGCTGCCGACGCGCGCCACCGGTGGACCGAACGGGTCGACGTTGCGGTTGGCGTCGGCGCGGTCGATGCGGTTGCCGTCGCTGCGGTCGTCGCTACGCTCGGCATTGCGCTCAGGACCACGGTTGCCCGCGAAACGTGCGCCATCCGGACGCGGGCCCTTGCCCTTGTGGCCGCCCTTGACATGCTTCTCGGGCGCGGCGCCCTTCTTCTCGACGCCGAACGCCGTCAGCAGCGCGCGCACATCGTTTTCCTCGAACTCTTCCCAACGGCCACGCTTGAGGCCGCTCGGCAGGGTCATGGCGCCGTAGCGGGTACGGATCAGGCGCGAGACGGTCAGGCCGACCGCTTCGAACATGCGGCGCACTTCGCGGTTGCGGCCTTCGCCGATCACCACGCGGTACCAGCGGTTGATGCCTTCGCCGCCGCCGTTCTGGATCTTCGAGAACGCAGCCTTGCCGTCATCAAGCTCGACGCCGGACAGCAGCTTCTGGCGCATGCCCTCCTCGAGCTCGCCCAGGGTGCGCACCGCGTATTCGCGGTCGATGTTGTAGCGCGGGTGCATCAGCCGGTTGGCCAGGTCGCCCGAGGTCGTAAACAGCAGCAGGCCTTCGGTATTGAAGTCGAGGCGGCCGACGGCCAGCCATTTGCCGGCCTTCATGGTCGGCAGGCGGTCGAACACCGATGGACGGCCTTCCGGGTCGTCGTGGCTGACGATCTCGCCGGCCGGCTTGTGGTAGACCAGTACGCGAGGCGGCTTGCTGCTCACGCGGCGCTGGATCAGCTTGCCGTTGATGCGGACCGCGTCGGTCGGCAGGATGCGCTGGCCGATGTGGGCCGGCTCGCCATTGACCGACACGCGGCCGGCGACGATCAGGTCTTCCATGTCGCGGCGCGAACCCAGGCCGGCCTCGGCCAGCACCTTGTGCAGCTTCGGCGCATCGTCGTCGGCGGTCAGGTCGCGCCGCACCGGCTTGGCCGGGGCATTGCCGCGCGCGCCGTCGTTGGCGTCGAAATCGTCCGACGTGACAAATGAGAACACGTTATCGGCTTCGTTGCCCGATTGCGGCTTGCCGGCAGGCTTGCCCTGCTTGCCGCCGCGGCCGATCTGCTTGGCCGGACGGCCGCCCTCGGTCGGGCGACCGCTTTGCTGGACTGGGCGGCCACTTTGCTGGCCGCGCTTGCCCTGCTTTTGCTGGCCGCGGCCACGCGGCTCTTGCGCACCCTCCGGCGCGGCTTCGGCGCCGGCCTCGGCCACTGGAGCGGCCTGCTCGACGGCGGCCGGTGCGGCCGCCTGCTGCAGCGCTTCGCGCTCGGCGCGCTTTTCGCGCATCTGGCGCGGGCCGCGCGGCTTGCGCGCTTCCTGGGCCGGGGCTGCAGGCTCGGCGACCGGCGCCTCGGCTGCGGGAGCGGCTGCCTGCTCTTCTTTCGCGGCCTTGGTGGCGCGCGGCTTGCGGGCCTTCGGCGCCGCTGCTTCGGCGGCTGGCGCCGCAGGCTCGGCGGCTGCCGGCTCGGCGGCGACAGCGGCCTTGCGGGTGCGCTTCGGCTTGGCCGGCGCTTCGGCCGCTACCGCCTCGGCTGGTGCAGCGTCGGCAACCGCCGCCTTGCGCGTACGCTTCGGCTTGGCTGCTGCCGGTTCGTCCGCATCCACAGGCTTGGTCTCGTTTTGTTCAGTTGGGTTCATCGTTCGTGTCTTTATTGTGCTGACCCGCCTCGGCAATCCCGTCATCAAGCGTGTCGCGGATCGGAACTTCAACGGGTGAAGTCGCTAAATCTATATCGTCGGTGGCCGCAGGGGCGTCCACCTTGTCAAAATTGTCGTTCAATGCCGCCTCGAGGGCTTCCAGGCTACGGCTGTCGGGCCCTTCGGCCAGCGGCTGCAGCGGCGGCAGCTGGGACAGCGAAGCCAGTCCCAGGTCGTCCAGGAACTGGCGCGTGGTGCCCAGCAAGGCCGGCCGCCCTACCACTTCGCGGTGGCCGACGACGTCGATCCAGCCGCGGTCTTCGAGCATCTTGATGGTCTGCGAATTGACCGCCACGCCGCGGATCTCTTCGATGTCGCCGCGCGTGACTGGCTGGCGGTAGGCGATGATCGCCAGCGTTTCCAGGGTCGCCCGCGAATACTTGGGCGGCTTCTCGGGCGACAGCCGGTCGAGATAAGGCTTCATGTCGGGGCGGCTCTGGAACCGCCAGCCCGACGCCAGGCTGACGATCTCGATACCGCGTCCATCCCAGTCCCGGCGCAGTTCTTCCAGCAAGATCTTGATCGTGTCGGCGCCGACGCCGGCGCCGACCGGCCTTCCCTGCGTGTCGACCTCGGCGAAGAGTTTCTTCATGCCATGGATCGACATGGGTTCGCGGGCGCACAGCAAGGCGGTTTCGAGGACGCGCTTGGCCTCGTCAGTATTCATATCGCGATGTCGTCAATCAAACAATTCGGTCAATCGGGGTCGGGACAGCATCGACGCGAGTGGTGCGCATGCCTGCGTGCCATGCGCAGTGCTGTCGCCCTGCGATCTGCTGCCTGAAACCGGAATCCGTGGGCCCGGCGCGCTGGACGCCGGAGCTATTACATGGCGGGCAAGGAACCCACCAGGGGCAACCCGCCTGCGCGACGGGCCGCTTGATCTCTATTAAAGAAACGGGGAACTCGGTCTCTCAGGCACGCCCGCGATCGGGGCGGCGCCGGGGAGCGGCCTGTGCGGCACGCGAGCGGACGACGTCGTTTCTTACAACTGGCGGCCATTGTAACCGATAAAACCCCGCAGCGGACAAGGGGGTGGCGATGGGAAGCGCGCCTATTTGCGTCAGTCGGACAGTTTTTCCGACAAAATCGCCGATACGCCAAGAAATGCGGGGTACTCGGCGGTGATCACATAGGTCGGGACCGCGGCCAGGTAGGCGGCAAAGCGGCCCTTCTGCTCGAAGCGGCGGCGGAACGAGGAACGGTCGAAGCGCTCGCCCAGGCGCGGCACGATGCCGCCGCCGATGTACACGCCGCCCTGGGCGCCGAGGGTCACGGCCAGGTTGCCGGCCACGGTGCCGAGCATGCCGCAGAAGGCTTCCAGCACCTCGTCGCACAGCGCGCATTCGCCACTGAGCGCACGGCGCGAGATCTCGGCCGCGCCCAGGCGCTCGTCGGGACGGCCGGCGCGTTCGGCCAGCGCGCGGTAGATCAGTTCGACGCCGGCGCCGGACAGGAAACGCTCGAACGAGACATGCTCGAGTTCGCGCCAGGCGTATTGCAGGATCGCGATTTCCTGTTCGTTGACGGGGGCGAAGCTGACGTGACCGCCTTCGCTGCGCAAGGCGGTCCAGCTATTTCCGCAAGGGACCAGGCCCGACACGCCCAGGCCGGTGCCGGCGCCCAGCAGGCCCAGCGCCGCGTCCGGCTGCGGCGCGCCGCCGCCGACCTGGCGCTTGTGCTCGCCCAGGTGCGGCAGCGAACGGGCCAGCGCCGAGAAATCATTGACCACCAGCAAGATCTCGAAACCGCACTCCTGGCGCAGCGCCTCGGTGGAAAACTCCCAATGGTGATTGGTCATGCGCACGTAGTCGCCGTTCACCGGATTGGCGATGGCGATCGCGGCGTGGCGAATCGGCTCGGCGCTGATGGCCTTGACCGCCGCGCTGGCCAGGTAGCTGCGCATGGCCTCGCCCAGGGTGGCGTAGTCGGCGCACGGCAGCACCGCGACACCTTCGAGCCGGCCCGGCCCCAGTTCCAGCACGAAGCGGCAATTGGTGCCGCCGATATCGGCAAGCAGGCGGGCGCCGCCGCTGTACGGGCGGTCGGTCGAGGGGCGGGACTGGGAGGCGGTCATTGGGCGAAAATAAGATGAAACTGCCCAAGCTTACTAAATTTTTTGCCCTGAAGACAAGTTATTTTTGTAGTTTAGGTACAGCCATCACAATAATTGTAGACAGAACTGCTTGTCGATGGTCATTGTCGACGTAGTAGAACTACTTTATTGGAGGCAAGAGCTGCGGACCGGATCAGCAGGTCGCCGGGTCGAGCTCGGGGTCGGGGTCGGCGCCGCGCTGGGCATTCCAGGCATCGAGCCCGCCCTTGAGCGGACGGGCGCGGTGGAAACCGTTGGCCATGAACTGGCGCGCCACCTCGGCGGCCGTGACGTCGTCCGGGCAGCTGCAATAGACGACGATGTGGCGATCACGGTCGAGCGAGGCCATCAGGTGCTCGGGCTGGCAGGCGCGGAACACGACGGCGCCCGGGATCGCCGCCTGCATCTGTTGCGCGGTCAGGCTGCGCGCATCGATGATGACCGGTTCGTGGCCGGCGTCGATCAGGGCCAGCAGCTCGTCCATCTCGATGCGCTCGATCGCGCTGCGCGAGCGGTGGCGGCGCCGCTCGGCATACTTGAAGGCGATGAACAGCGCCAGCAGGCCGGCCACGATCGTGAGCGCCGTGCTGCCCATGGTCGAGAGCGTATCGAGCACGCCATCGACGCTGTTGTGGAACCAGACGCCGAGCAGGATGCCGGTGCCGCTCCACAGCGCGGCGCCGGTGACGGCGTACAGCAGGAAGGGGCGCGCGCTGACGCCCATCGCCCCCGACAGCGGGGCCGCGATGGTATTGAAACCGGGCACGAACTTGGAGACCAGCAGCGACTTGACGCCGAATTTGCTGAAGCGGTCCTCGGTCTGGTTGACGCAGGAATCGGGCGACAAGGAAATCTTGCACAGCAGGCGCAGGATGCGCTTGCCATAGAAGCGGCCCGCGCGGAACCAGAAGGCATCGCAGATCAGGCAGGCCAGGATGGCCGCCATCCAGACCAGCTGCCAGCTGACGTCGGCCGTGACCGACAGCGCGCCTGCCACGATCAGGATCGGGTAGGCGGGAATGGGCAGACCGAACTGTTCGACAAGCACGATGCCGAACACGATCAGCACGCCATAGACTTGGATGAGTTCGGCTAGCTGGGGCATATTTGTATATTAGCGCAATTGCGGGTCGGTCACCGGGACCGGCCATCTTTCGTTTGGCATATGCGCAACGGTTGGCGCTGTTCGCGTTAGTTATGCGAACCTTTCCCATGTGCGCCGGTCTCAGCCACTGTCGAGTTAACTCATCAGGTGGCAATGATGCAAGGCTTGGTTTTCGAAGAAGTGTTTGCTGCGCTGACCTCCCTGCAGCTGGACACCGACGACGTGGCCAGGTTGCGCGCCTGGGTCGATGCCATTATCCATCCCGGCGAGTGCCTTCAATTGATTGCCGCGGTGGCCGGTACGCCATGCTGTCCGCATTGCCAGTGCAGCCGCGTCCATCGTTGCGGTTCGGCCAGTGGCCTGCAGCGCTGGCGCTGCCTGGCTTGCCGGCGCAGCTACAATGCACTGACCAACACGCCGCTGGCGCGGCTGCGCAAGAAAGCTGCCTGGCTCCCCTACCTGCAATGCGTCCTTGAGTCACGCACGGTCCGCGCAGCTGCCGAGCTTGTCAGCGTGCACCGCACCACCAGTTTCCGCTGGCGCCACCGTTTCGTTCCCGGGGCCGCCAACA
>NZ_STGG01000055.1 GCF_005222695.1 Massilia sp. HP4
CTATATGCTGGAATCGCAGAAGGGCTCGCGCCACCTGAACCGACCGCCACGGCGGCGCGGCGGTGTGGCCAAGCGCCGCGGCATCACCCGCGAACACGAGTGCCTGCTCGTCGCGCGCGACCGGAGCAGGCGGACGCTGGATTTTCACACTGGTCGTGGGCAGGTCAGCGCCGCCCGGCTTACCGCTTGTTTGCAGCCCGTGCTGGCGCCCGACGTGCTGCTGATCAGCGATTCGGCAGCAGCTTACCGGGTCTTCGCCTCCAACGCCGGTATCACACATGAAGCCGTCAATCTGCGTGCCGGCATCAGGGCCCGCGGCACGATCCACCTCAATAACGTCAATGGCTGGCATGGCCGATTCAAGACCTGGATCAAGCGTTTCAATGGCATCGCCAGTCGCTACCTGGTGAACTACTCCGGCTGGCAACGCTTCCTGGATGACGGTGAGTTGCTTACGCCAGCGCAATTGCTGACCGCCATTATCCAGTGCGCGATTTGTCGTCGGAAAATAACGAATTAACGCGCACAGCGCCCAACGGTTGGGCTCGGCGCATGCTCAGGCGCCGCCATGCCGGGCGCCACCCGGGATCGCCGCCAGCAGCGAGCGCGTGTACGGATGCTGCGGATTGCGGTACAACTCATCCGAATCGGCCATCTCGACCACGCTGCCCTGGTGCATCACCATCACCTGGTCCGAGATGTACTTCACCACCGACAAATCGTGCGAGATGAAAATATAGCTCATCCCGTATTCGTCCTGCAGGTCTTGCAGCAGGTTCAGCACCTGGGCCTGGACCGAGACGTCGAGCGCCGACACCGATTCGTCGCACACCAATATCTCTGGCTTCATGGTCAGGCAGCGCGCGATCGCGATGCGCTGGCGCTGGCCGCCCGAGAACTCGTGCGGATAGCGGCCATAGGCGGCGTCCGGCAAGCCCACCCTCCCCAGCAGCTGGCGCGCCAGCGCGCCGCGCTCCATGTCGTTGGCGCCGATGCCATGGATGCGCATCGGCTCGAGCAGGATCTGGCCGACCGTGAAGCGCGGATTGAGCGAGGCATACGGGTTCTGGAAAATGATCTGGATCCGGCGCTTATAGGCGTGGTACTCGCGGTCCGACATGGCCACCAGGTCGCGCCCCTCGAACAGCGCCGAGCCGCCCGTCGCCCGGTGCAGGCGCAGCAGGGTCAGGCCGACCGTGGTCTTGCCGGAGCCCGACTCGCCCACCACGCCCAGGGTCTTGCCGCGCCCCAGGGTGAACGAGACATCCCTGACCGCCTTGAATTCACGCTTGCCGAACAGGCCTTCGCGCAGCCAGAAACTCTTGGCCAGGTTACTGACCACCAGCACCGGCTCGTCCCCGGGCGTCGTACCGCGCGCGCGCTGCTCGTGCACATGACTCGGCGCAAATCGCCCACTCAGGTAATCATCGATCACCGGCAGGCGCAGCGGGCGCGCATCGAGCGAGGGCCGGCAATGCAGCAAGGCCCTGGTATAAGCGTCGGCCGGCGCGCCGAACACCTGGGCGGCCGCTCCCTCCTCGCGCACCTGGCCATGGCGCATCACGATCACGCGGTCGGCGATCTCGCCCACCAGGCCCAGGTCGTGGGTAATGAACAGCACCGCCATGCGGCGGGCGCGCTGCAGGCGCGCGATCAGGTCCATGATCTGCTTCTGGATCGTCACGTCCAGCGCCGTGGTCGGCTCATCGGCGATCAGCAGCCGCGGTTCGCAGGCGATCGCCATCGCGATCATGACGCGCTGCTGCTGGCCGCCCGACATCTGCCCCGGATAGGCGTCGATCTTGTGCTCCGGCTCGGGAATGCCGACTTCGTGCAGCAGTTCCAGGGTGCGCGCCCGCGCCGCGCGCTTGTCCATGCCCATGTGCAGGCGCAGGACTTCGCCGATCTGGTAGCCGACCGTGAACACGGGGTTCAGCGACGACATCGGCTCCTGGAAGATCATCGCGATGTCCTTGCCGCACAGCGCGCGCCGCTCGCGTAGCGGCAGCCCGAGCAGCTCGCGGCCGGCGAAGCGGATGCTGGCGCCGGGATCGACGATCGTGGTGTCCGGCGGCAGCAGGCCCATCACGGCCAGCGAGCTGACCGACTTGCCGCTGCCGGATTCGCCCACCAGCGCCACCGTGCTGTTGTCGGGCACGTCGAACGAGATGCCCTTGAGCGCCTCGAAGGTGAGGTGCTTGTCGGTGCGGAAGGCGATGCGCAGATCGCGCACCCGCAGCAGTGGTTCGGTGTCCTGGGTCATCGTGTGCTTCATTTGATCTTGGGATCCAGTGCATCGCGCAAGGCGTCGGCAAACAGCGAAAAACTCGTCACCAGCAGCGCCATCGCGCTGGCCGCGGCGGCCAGTTGCCACCATTTGCCCAGGATCAGCTCGTTTTGCGCCTCGTTGAGCATGCTGCCCCACGAGACCGTACCGACCGGCACGCCGAAGCCCAGGAAGGAAAGAATGACTTCGGCCTTGATGAAACCCACCACCAGGATCGACATCTGCACCAGCGCCACGTGCGAGACATTGGGCAGGATGTGGCCGAACATGCGCTGCCACCCCGATGCGCCGATCGCATTGGCCGCCATCACGTATTCACGCGCGCCGTGCTTGAT
The DNA here is from genome assembly GCF_005222695.1 of Massilia sp. HP4. Classification (GTDB taxonomy): domain Bacteria; phylum Pseudomonadota; class Gammaproteobacteria; order Burkholderiales; family Burkholderiaceae_D; genus Telluria. Next base: position 2,623 of record NZ_STGG01000055.1, read on the forward strand.
GTATTCGGCGCGCATCAGGCGATAGGGGCCGGTCCAGCCGGTCAGCCCGAGGATCAGCACGATGGTGGCCACACCCTTCTGTTGCAGCACGGCGGCCACGGTCAGGATCATCAGGATCGAGGGAATCGCCGTGAAGATGCTGTAGAACCAGTTGAACAAGTCGTCGACCCAGCCGCCATAAAAGCCGGAGACAGCACCGAACAAGGTGCCAAGGGCAACCGCCAGCAGGGCAGCCACCAGGCCGACCACGATCGAGGTCTCGCCGCCCTTGATCGTCTTCTTGACGATGTCGTGGCCCCATTTGTCGGCACCGAAGGGCAAGGTGGTGCGCTTCTCGACCGGCGGGTGGGTGGCCGCCACCTGCGCCCTGAGTTCGGCCAGTTCGGCCGCCAGCGGATCGAAGGCATTCGGCGGCGTCGCGCGCGGTGCGTGCGCCTGGGCCAGTGCGCGCGCCGTGGCGTCGGCGCCGACGAAGGTCGGCGGCGCATAATTGACCGCGACCTCGTCTTCCCAGTCGCCCGCCACCAGCCCCGTGCCCGACAGCAGCACCAGCAACAGGAAGGCGCCGACCACGGCCAGCGCCGCCATCGCGACGCGGTCGGCGCAGAGGCGCCGCCAGGCGAGCGTCCACAGCCCGGGGGAGTGCATATGCAAGGTGGTCGTCATGGCTTACCTGAGCTGCACGCGTGGATCGACCGCCTGGTACAGCAGGTCGGCCAGCAGGTTGAACACCATGGTCGCGGCGGCCACGTAGACCGTGATCGCCTTGATCACCGGAAAATCGCTGCGTTCGACGGCCAGGATCACTTCGCGCCCGATGCCGGGGATACCGAAGAAGCGCTCGAGCAGGAAGGCGCCGATCAGCAGCGCCGGCAGGTTGGCCATGACGTGGGTGATGATCGGGATCGCGGCATTGCGCAGCACGTGGACCCAGACGATGCGGCGTTCCGGCAAGCCCTTGGCGCGCGCGGTGCGCACGTAGTCCTGCCCCACTTCGTCGAGCACGAAGCTGCGGTACAGGCGCAGCGTCGGCGCGATCGAGACCGCCAGGCCGATGATGATCGGCAGCAGCGCATAGCGCAGCAGGTTCTCGCCCAAGCCATTGCCCCAGCCCTGGACCGGGAACAGCCCCCACTGGTAGGCCAGCACATACTGGAACACGATGATATAGACCAGGATCGAGATCGACATCCCGACCGTGCAGGCGACCATCACGACGCGGTCGGTCAGTGAACCGCGCACGAAGGCGATCCCCAGCGCCAGCGCGATGCCGAACACGGTTTCCAGCACGGTCAGCGGAATCAGGACCGTGAGCGACGGGCCCAGCCGGCTGGCGATGATGTGCGACACCGGCTCGCCGGTGCTCCAGGCATTGCCGAAATCAAAGGTCAGGATCTGCTTGACGAAGATCCAGAGCTGCACCGTATACGGCTGGTCGGTGCCGAGCTGGCGCCGGATGTTCTCGATCGCGTTTGCATCGGCCATCTTGCCGGCGAGCAGATAGGCCGGATCGCCGCCAACCCAGTTGAAGAGGAAAAAAACCAACAGGACGACACCGGCCATTGTGGGCAGCATCTGCCACAGCCGGCGCAGCACATAAGCAAACATCGCACTCCCAGATTTGCGGATTAGGCGAATGAACCGCCCCGACAGAATGGCCACCAAGGTAAAACTTGACTGGCAAGAATGCCACGATAGCGCATATCCGCTCCTGCTAACAGCCGCGCAATCTTATGCCCCGATAGGCCAGGGTTATTACCATGTCATGACGCCAGTATCACAGATTCATATGAGAAGCTTGCTCGACAGAGAAAATATACATACGCCATATTTGGCAATTTTATGTCATAAAAATATAGTTCAATCAAATCAAATGCTGATTCACACTATATTTTCCGCATAGTCTATCCCGTTTCGAGTTTTGTGACTTTTGTGTGACTATCATCAAAATTACAAGTTGTAAACACAAGTTATCAGGTAGTTGTATTTTAGTCCCGTACATACTTTACTGATTGACACTGTCTAGCGGTCAATGTTTTTATTGCCAAGTAGTAAAAAACATGCCGCGCACATATGCCGCGGCGACTCAACGACTTTACTGGCCGCGCCACCCGCGGCCAGGTCTTACGGGGAAGACTGACTATGATGGTTGAAACTGTGTTATCTCGATCGGTGCGCCTGATCTGCGCCGGCGGCCTTGCCGTCGCCTGCACCGCAGCCCACGCCCAGGAAACGGCGCCCGCCGCCGAATCGCTCCAGCGGGTGGAAGTGACCGGCTCGCGCATCGCGACCGCCAACCTGGAAAGCGTCAGCCCGGTGACCGTGGTCAATGCCAAGGACATCAAGATGGAGGGTGTGCGTTCGGTCGAGAACCTGCTGAACAACCTGCCCCAGGTCTTCGCCGACCAGGGCGGCTCGGTCTCGAACGGCTCGTCCGGCACCGCCACCGTCAACCTGCGCAACTTCGGCGCCGACCGCACCCTGGTGCTGGTCAACGGCCGCCGCCTGCCGGCCGGCAGCCCGCGCAATACCGCGGCCGACCTGAACCAGATCCCGGTGGGCCTGATCAAGCGTGTCGAAGTGCTGACCGGCGGCGCCGGCGCCATCTACGGCTCGGACGCCGTGGCCGGCGTGGTCAACTTCATCATGGACGACCGCTTCCAGGGCGTGCAGATCGACGCCAACTACCAGTTCTACAACCACGACCAGAACGGCGGCCCGGTAGCCCAGGCTGCCGAGCGCCGCAACTTCCCGGTGCCGGGCGACAAGGGCGCCGACGGCAAGGTCAAGGACATCACCCTGACCATGGGCGGCAACTTCGCCGACGGCAAGGGCAACGCCGTGGTGTTCTTCGGCTACAAGAAAGAAGACGCCCTGCTGCAATCCGAACGTGACTTCACCGCCTGCGCGCTGAACGGTTCCACCGTCGGCAACACCTACAACTGCGGCGGCTCGGGCACCAGCTTCCCCGGCCAGTTCATCACCGCCACCGGCCTGAAGACCGTGGCCGACGCCAACGGCGGCGTGCGTCCCTACGTGAGCGCCACCGATGCCTACAACTTCGGTCCGCTGAACTACTTCCGTCGTCCATCGGAACGCTACACCTTCAGCTCGTTCACCCACTACGACATCAACGAGAAGGCCCGCCTGTACGCCGAGGCCAGCTTCCACGACGACAGCACCGTGGCCCAGATCGCGCCATCCGGCCTGTTCGGCCTGGACGCTTCCGGCGCCAACGCGATCCGCTGGGAAAACCCGCTGTTGTCCGACGCCTGGCGCAGCGCACTGGGCATGACCGGCCCCGGCGACACCGCCGACGTCGTCATCCTGCGCCGTAACGTCGAAGGCGGCGGCCGCCGCGACGACCTGCGCCATACCTCGTACCGCGGCGTGATAGGCGTCAAGGGCGACATCGGCAACTGGCAGTACGACGCCTTCGCCCAGGTCGGCAAGGTGCTGTACTCGGAAACCTACTTCAACGACTTCTCGGTCTCGCGCAGCGCGCGCTCACTGAACGTGGTGCCAGGCGCCAACGGCCAGCCGGTTTGCGCCAGCACCCTGAACGGCGTCGATCCAAGCTGCGTTCCCTACAATATCTGGAGCCTGGGCGGCGTGACTCCGGAAGCGCTGAGCTACCTGCAGACCCCTGGCTTCCAGAAAGGCCACACCTCGCAGACGGTGCAGGGCGTCAACCTCTCGTCCGACCTGGGCGAATACGGCATCAAGCTGCCGACCAGCGGCCAGGGCGTGGGCGTGGCCTTCGGCTGGGAACACCGCACCGAGAAACTCGAGCTGAACTCGGACGTGGCGTTCGAGTCCGGCGACCTGGCCGGCCAGGGCGGTCCGACCAAGAACGTGAGCGGCCAATTCAGCGTGCGCGACTACTTCGCCGAGACCCGCATCCCGATCCTGCAGAACGCACCGTTCGCCAAGGACCTGACCCTGACCGGCAGCTACCGCAAATCGGATTACTCGACCGGCCAGGACACCAATTCCTACGGTGTCGGCCTCGAGTGGAAACCGATCGAGGAAGCCAAGTTCCGCTTCAGCTACCAGCGCGCCGCGCGCGCTGCCAACGTGGTCGAGCTGTACACCCCGGCAGGCCTGGCCCTGTTCGGCATGTCGGCTGACCCATGCTCGGGCGCCAACCCGTCGGCCACCCTGGCGGAGTGCCAGCGGACCGGTGTCACCGCGGCCCAGTACGGCAACATCCTGAACTCGCCGGCCCAGCAGTTCAACCAGATCATCGGCGGCAACACGGCGCTGGAACCGGAAGAGTCGGATTCGTACACCGTTGGCCTGGTGCTGACCCCGACCCGCAATACCTCGGTGACCATCGATGCCTTCGACATGAAGGTCAAGGGCGTCATCGGCGGCCTGCCGGCGTCGACCACGCTGACCCAGTGCCTGAACACGGGCGATGCACAATTCTGCGACCTGATCACGCGTGACCGCCTGGGCTCCCTGTGGGCCCTGGAAAGCGCCAACATCGTGGCCACCAACCAGAACCTGGGCAGCCGCTCGACCAAGGGTATCGACCTGGGCGCCAACTGGAACACCAAGCTGGGCGCATGGGGCGGCCTGAACGTGTCGCTGATGGGAACCTACCTGAAAGAATTCAAGCAGGAAGACTTCCCAGGCTCGGGCGAGTATGACTGCGCCGGCTACAACGGCGCCACCTGCGGCATTCCGCTGCCGAAATGGCGTCACAAGCTGCGCGCATCGTGGGCGACCCCATGGCGCGGCGTGGAGCTGGGCGCGACCTGGCGCTATGTGCGCGGTACCGACCTCGACCTGACCAGCGACAATCCGCTGCTGGCCGGCGACTTCGAGCCGGGCGACGCGCGCATGAGCGCACGCAGCTACCTGGACCTGACCGGCGCCTGGCAGATCACCCCGGTCTTCGCCCTGCGCGCCGGCATGAACAACGCCCTGGACAAGGATCCTCCGGTGTCGGGCGTGCTGGCTGAAGTCTATGGCAACGGCAATACCTACCCACAGGTGTACGACTCGATGGGCCGTCACATCTTCCTGAACCTGACCGCCAAGTTCTGATCGGCTGAACGGTAAAAAGGGCGCACCGCGGTGCGCCCTTTTCGTTTCTGTTTCGCCGAAATTTATTCTTGCCGCACGCGGCGCTGGCGCACCGCGCCCGCCAGTCCTTCGAGCACGCCCACGCTGGTCTCCCAGTCGATGCAGCCATCGGTCACCGACTGGCCGTAGGTCAGTTCCTTGCCAGGCACCAGGTCCTGGCGCCCCGCCACCAGGTGCGATTCGATCATGACGCCGACGATGCGGTCGTCGCCGCCCGCGATCTGGGCCGCGATGTCGGCGCACACCGGCACCTGGTTCTCGGGCTTCTTCGAGCTGTTCGCATGCGAGGCGTCGATCATCAGGCGGCTGGCCAGGCCCAGCGCGGCGATCTGCCTGCACGCCTCGTCGACGCTGGCGGCATCGTAGTTCGGCGCCTTGCCGCCGCGCAGGATGATGTGGCAATCCTCGTTGCCCGCGGTCGACACGATGGCCGAGTGGCCGCCCTTGGTCACCGACAGGAAGTGGTGCGGCTGCGAGGCGGCCTTGATCGCCTCGGTCGCGATCTTGATATTGCCGTCGGTGCCGTTCTTGAAGCCGACCGGGCAGGACAGGCCCGAGGCCAGCTCGCGGTGCACCTGCGACTCGGTGGTGCGGGCGCCGATTGCGCCCCAGCTGACCAGGTCCGCGATGTACTGCGGGCTGATCACATCGAGGAACTCGGTGCCGGCCGGCAGGCCCATCTCATTGATGTCGCGCAGCAGCTCGCGCGCCATGCGCAGGCCATCGTTGATGCGGAAGCTGTTGTCCATATACGGGTCGTTGATCAGGCCCTTCCAGCCGACCGTGGTGCGCGGCTTTTCAAAATAGACCCGCATCACGATCTCGAGTTCGCCCTTGAAGCGCTCGCGCTCTTTCACCAACTTGCGCGCGTACTCGAGCGCGGCCTTCGGATCGTGGATCGAGCACGGCCCGATGACCACCATCAGGCGATCGTCCTGGCCGTGCAGGATGCGATGCAGGTCGATGCGCGCGCTGCTTGCTGTCTGCTCGGCCTGCGGCGTCACCGGGAACTCGCGGATCAGGTGCGAGGGTGGCGTCAATTCCTTCATTTCGCGGATGCGTAAATCGTCGGTGCGGGGCATGCTGGAACTCCCTTTCTTGCGTTTCTGTGCCGTGTCTGTTCAGGACCTGGAAATAAAAAAACCGCCATCGCTGGCGGTTTGTCTGGTTGCTGCCGGGACTGTTACTGCGCGTACCCGCCGCTACTCCACCGCCTTTGGCTGGAATGGCTAAAGTAAACAAAGCGGGTAAAGAAGAAGTGGCGCATGGCATCGTCCGTGTTTGGTCGAATTGACTATAACAACAAGACATGAAGATTGGCAAGCTCTTTATCGGAGACTGCGCAGTCGACTACCGCTTGTACAGACAACAATCAGTGGCGTCGAACGGACGCATACACCTCTCGTTTTCAAGCACTTTGCGCTGAATCAGCCTCTGAGCGCAGGTCAATGCAACAGTCGATTCAGATCCCGAGTGCGGTACCCATCCCATCAAAGGAGTCCGGACCATGACTGAAACCCTGCTTTCCCGTTCCGTGCGCCGCCTGTTCGCGGGTGGCGGCGCCGCCGGCCTGGCGCTCGCCGGCCCCGTGCTGCTGGCCGTCCCCTACCCTGCCGCCGCGCAAGAAGCCGCGCCGGTGGCGCGGGTCGAGATCACCGGCTCGAACATCCGCCGCGCCCAGGCCGAGACCGCCTCCAGCGTGCTCACCGTCAACCGCAACGACATCGAGCGTTCGGGCAAGACCACGGTCGCCGAGCTGCTGCAGACGCTGGCGGTCGACAACCAGGGCTCGGTGCCGATGAGCTTCGGCAGCGGCTTCGCGTCCGGCGCGTCCGGCATCTCGCTGCGCGGCCTGGGCACGGCCTCGACCCTGGTGCTGCTCAACGGCCGCCGCATGGCGCCCTACGGCCTGGCCGACGACGGCCAGAAGGTGTTCGCCGACCTCAACGTGATCCCGACCGACGCCGTCGAGCGCATCGAGATCCTCAAGGACGGCGCCTCGGCCATCTACGGTTCCGACGCGATCGCCGGCGTGGTCAACATCATCTTGCGCCGCAATTTCCAGGGCACCAGCACGCGCGCCCTCATCGGCACCGGCGAGGCCGGCGACGGCCAGCAGCACAACCTGGCCCTCGCCTGGGGCTTCGGCGACCTCGAGACCGACCGCTACAACGTGCTGTTCAACGTCGAGTACAAGCACACGCAAGAGATCTGGTACCGCGACCGCGGCAACCGCGACTACATCGGCAAGGTCGACCTGCGGCCTTACGGATACTCTGCCCAGCAGGGCTTCGGCGGCACCGGAGCCATCACCGGCAACAACCAGTCGGGCAATGCCATCAACGGCAATGTGCGCAATCCGACGACGCTCGATTACTACAACCGCGGCAACCTGGCCGGGGCCGGCTTCACCCGCACCTTCCCGGGCGCGGCCTGCGCCAACTTCACCAACCACCCGCAGGGCGATCCGGGCGGCGGCTGCGTGGTCGACTCGAGCTTCCTGTACAACCAGATCCAGCCCGACAGCGAATACCTGTCGCTGTACAGCCGCGGCACGCTCAAGCTGCAGGGCGAGACCGAGGCCTACGCCGAGCTCAATCTGTACAACAGCCTGGCCCAATCCAGCACCACCCCGAACCCGCTGGCCGGCAATGTCGGCTACCCGGGCGGCCCGGTCAGCAATGCCGGCGTCCAGTTCGGCGCCGACCACCCCGACAACCCGTATTTCGGCAGCGCGGCGCGGCTGCGCTACCTGCCCTTCGACGTCGGCCCGCGCCAATCCGACATCTCGTCGAACTTCATCCGCGCGCTGTTCGGCGCGCGCGGCACCCAGGGCGCCTGGGACTGGGATACCTCGCTGCTCTATTCGCGCAGCAAAGTCGACAGCGAGCGCCGCGGCTACCTGCAGCGCGACGCCACCTTCGCCCTGCTCGACCCGTCGCCGGCCAACGTGGCGGCGGCCCAGGCCAATCCCGGCTATCGGGCGCTGCCGCCCGGCACCTTCTGGCGCATCGGCGAGAACGCCGGCCTGAATTCACCGGCCCTGTACGCCGCGCTGTCGCCGATGATCGCGAACGATGCCGAGACCGAGATCGCGCAACTCGACTTCAAGGCCTCGCGCGAGATCGGCAAGCTGGCCGGCGGCGCAGTGGGCGTGGCGCTGGGCTTCGAGCACCGCCACGAATCGGCGCGCCTCGACCCGACCGCCGGCACCGAGCGCGGCAACATCATCGGCCTGGGGTACTCGGCCTACGACGGCCAGCGCAACGTGACGGCGCTGTATGGCGAGGTGCTGGCCCCGGTCTGGCCCGGCGTCGAACTGACCGGCGCCATGCGCTACGACCACTTCACCGACGTGGGCGATGCCTGGACGCCGAAGGTCGGCGTCAAATGGAACCCGCGGCGCGACCTGGCGCTACGCGCCACCTGGGCCAAGGGCTTCCGCGCGCCGAGCCCGGCCGAGAACGGCGTCGGCGGCCTGGCGGCCTTCGCGAACACCGACGATCCGGTGCGCTGCGCGCTGGGCGTCGAAGTCGCCTGCAACCCGGCCTCGGTGGCGGTCATCACCTCGCCCAACCAGGACCTGAGCCCGGAGCGCTCGAAGAGCTGGAACGTGGGCGTGATCTGGGACCCGCTTGCGCGCACCAGCTTCTCGCTCGACTTCTGGAACATCAAGCGCAAGAACGAGATCAACCAGCAACAGATCGACGCCGCGATCGACGCCGGCAATGTGGCGCGCGATCCGAGCACCGCGATCCCGACGATCCCGGGCGACCCGGGCGCGATCACGGCGGTGCTGGCGCGCTACGTGAACTCGGCCGAGACCGAGGTGCGCGGCATCGACCTCGATGCGCGCCAGGGCTTCGGCCTGCCGCAAGGCTGGGGCAACCTGACCTTCGATGTCAAGTACACCTATCTGGACAAGTGGAAACGGACCGAGCGCGACGGCACCACGCGCGACTATGCCGGCACCCATGGCAACTGCGACGTCAGCAATTGCATGGGTACGCCAGACCACAAGGTCAACCTGCGCGCGACCTGGGACCGCGAGAACTGGCGCCTGTCGGCCAACGTCAACTACCGCGGCCCGATCGACAACACCTTCTTCAAGGACGATCCGGACGGCTGCGCCAGCCACTTCGCCAACGGTGACGATGCGCCCAGCGATTGTGAACTGGCCTCGTTCACCACGGTCGACCTGGTGCTGCGCTGGAAACCGCAGCCGCGCTGGGAAATCTATGGCTCGATCCAGAACGTGTTCGACAAGCAGGCGCCGCTCGATCCGCTGACGTATGGCGCGGTGTCGTACAACCCGCTCGACTACTATGGGGCGATCGGGCGCTACTTCACTTTGGGAGCGAAATACTCGTTCTGACCCGTCAACCGCCGAAGTGGTAGTTGAGCTCCACGTACCCGGTGCGCCCGGCCGGGCTATAGCTGCCCACCGCGTAGTTCGGCCAGCCGCCGGTCGTATCGTGCTTGATCCGATCGAAGGCATTGTTCACGATGGCCGACAAGGTCAGGCGATCGTTGAAGCGGTACACGACGCTCGCATTGACCAGCGTGGTCGGCGTCAGGTAGTCGGTCTGGGCCGAGTTCGGGATCTTGCCGTAGCGGGTCGCGAACAGGGTCGACGACCACGCGCCCTGGTTCCAGTTCAGGCTGGCCGCCAGCTTGTCCGGCCAGTCCGAGCTGGTGAGCGAATTGAGTTCGTCGCGCACCGTGTCGCCGGCAAACTGCCTGGAGCGGCGGGTCAGGGTTTTCGAGTAGTTTCCACGCAGGGTGAAGGTGCCGTAGCTTGCCGTACGCAGTGCATAGCGCGCGCTGACATCGATGCCGCTGCTCGACTCCTGGGCCGCATTGATCGGGTTGACGCGGATCTCGCGGATTTCGCCCGGACGCACCGGAGAGTTCGCCGCATAGCGCGTGATGCGCGAGAGCGTGTCGGCGCACAGCGACGAACCGATGTCCAGCGAGCCCAGGCGGCAAGCCGCTTCGTCGCGCAGCAGCTGGTCGGCCGACAGATTGGTCACCAGGTCGTCGATCTTGATGTCCCAGTAATCGACCGAGGCATCGAAGTTGGTGCTCGGCGACCAGACGATGCCGGCGCCATACGACTTGCCCTGCTCCGGCTTCAGGTCGGTGCTTCCGTACTGCACGTAGTCGGCGCCCGGCGAGTAGTTGGCGAATTCGCAGCTGGCCAGCGGCTGGCCGGTGGCGCCGCAGCGATAATGGTCGGTGGTCGACGAGTAATAGCCGGTGCCGCGCGCCTTGTAGATGTAGTTCATGTCCGGCGCGCGGAAACTGGTCGCATAGTTGGCGCGCACCAGCACCTCGCGCGTCGGCCGCAATTCCAGGCCGCCGGCATAGGTGAACTTGCCGCTGTCGCGCTCGGCGAATTCGTAGCGGTCGTAGCGGCCGGCCAAAGTCGCCGTCAAGATCTTGTGCAGCGGGATGTTCGCTTCAGCCCCGAACGCGTAGCGGTTGCGGGTGCCGGCCGTGACGGCGGTGTTCGGCGCCAGGTTGAAATACCCCTGGTTGATGCGCGCGTCCGGCGCGTTGGTAAAGCCCTGGCGGCCGGCCTCGGCCACCGCCGCCAGTTGCAGCGGGCCGGCAGGCAGTTGCAGCACTTCGCCATTGGCGCTGGCCGACACCGTATGGGTCCAGGATTCGTCGTCGCTTTCGGCATAGCCGGTAATGCCGCCGAACTCGTCCGGATTCACGCGGGTCGCCAGGCGCGCCGCATCGGGTGCGTAGATGGCGACGCCGCTCGCATCCGACCCCAGGCGTGGGCCGAGGAAGAAGCTGTCGATAGTCGACAGTGCGCGCGGGGTCTTGCCCTTGCTCTCATACCACGAGGCGCTGTAGCCGGCTTCCCATTTCCAGCTGGTGCCCGGCACGATGCCGCGTGCGCCGAGCGAGGCGGCGACCGCGCCATCTTCCCAAAAGCGGTTGTAGCGCGACAGGCCGCCCATCTCTTCCGGCGATATATAACGGGTCCAGGTTTCGTAGTGGCCGGTGTTCTGGTTCAGGAAGTAGCCGTTGTTCAGCGAGCTGGACGTCCACGATGGGCCGCGCGTGTTGTTGACGGTGTTGTTGCGGCCCAGCAGGACGTCCGCGAACAGTGTCGTGTTTTCGTCGAGCTCATAGGTGGCGCTGCCGAAGGCGTTCTTGCTCTGGTTCTGCGTCTGCACCGACCAGTAGGTCGGGCTGACCTTGTTGCTGGCGCAGTAGTTGCCGGTGCGCGAGGCATAGTTGACGACGCTGCCGCCGAACAGGTCGCCCAGTTGCGAGCAGGTCGCGCCCGGATCGATGTAGCGGCCCACGGTCGCATCGCGCCGCGACAGCATATTGGTCGGCGCGCCCGAACGTTCGGCCATGAAGTCGCGCTGGTAGGCGCCGATCGGATTGCGCTCGGAGTACTCGAGCGCGAACACCGTGCTCAGGCGGTCGAACTGCTTGCCGCCGGTGACCTGCACACGCCGTTCCGATCCGCCGCCGCGGCTGGTGCCGCCCAGTTTCACATTGACGTCGATGCCCTCGGCCTTCTTCTTGAGGATGATGTTGACCACGCCGGCGATCGCGTCCGAGCCATAAATCGCCGAGGCGCCGCCGGACAGGATCTCGATGCGTTCCACGATCGATGATGGAATATTCGCCAGGTTGGTGAAGTTGACCGTGCCTTCATAGGCGATCGGGAAGTCGGCCAGGCGCCGGCCGTTGAGCAGGATCAGCGTGTGGTTCGGACCCAGGCCGCGCAGGCTGATCGTGTTGGCCGACGGCGTGAAGGTATTGCCGAAGTCGGCGCCCTGCACGAAACCGCTGTTCTGCACCTGGTTGTTGAGCGCGTCGAACACATTCTTGTAGCCCTGTTTCGTGATCTCGTCGCCGGTGATCACGGTGACGGCCGATGGGCCTTCGAGCGAGGTACGCGCGATGCGCGAGCCGGTGACGACGACGGATGCGGGGGCGGCGGCGGCGGGGGCCTGCGTGTCGGCGGGGATCGACGTGGTCTGGGCCTGGGCCAGCAGCGGCGCGCCGAAGGCGGCGGCCAAAAGGTAGGTATGTTTCATGATTGGCTTGTTTTTCTTGGGAAGCGAACTCTAACAAGCCCCTGTCGCAGTACAAACGAATTATTCTGAGCAACTTTATAATAATAATGTTTGACGCAAGCCCCGTTAACGCAGCCGAAAACGACAACGCCCGGCGCAGTGGCCGGGCGTCGGGATCAGGAACAAGTAGAACTGGTCAGGCCGTCCCGCCCACCGTCACCCCATCGATGCGCAGCGTCGGCTGGCCCACGCCCACCGGCACGCTCTGGCCTTCCTTGCCGCACACGCCCACGCCCGAATCCAGGCGCATATCGTTGCCGATCATGGAGATGCGGTTCATCACGTCCGGGCCGTTGCCGATCAGGGTCGCGCCCTTCACCGGATAGGTGATCTTGCCGTCCTCGATCATATACGCCTCGCTGGCCGAGAACACGAACTTGCCGTTGGTGATGTCGACCTGGCCGCCGCCGAAATTGGCCGCATAGATGCCGTTCTTGACCGAGGCCAGGATCTCTTGCGGGTCCTTGTCGCCACCCAGCATATAGGTGTTGGTCATGCGCGGCATCGGCAGGTGGGCGAACGATTCACGGCGTGCATTGCCGGTGATCGGCATCTTCATCAGGCGCGCATTCATCGTGTCCTGGATATAGCCTTTCAGGATGCCGTCCTCGATCAGGGTCGTGCACTGGGTCGGGTTGCCCTCGTCGTCCATGTTCAGCGAGCCGCGGCGGTCTTGCAGGGTGCCGTCATCGACCACGGTCACGCCCTTGGCCGCCACGCGCTGGCCGATCATGCCGGCATACGAGGACGAGCCCTTGCGGTTGAAGTCGCCTTCTAGCCCGTGGCCGACCGCCTCATGCAGGAGCACGCCAGGCCAGCCCGGTCCCAGCACGATGGTCATCGGACCGGCCGGGGCCGGACGCGCTTCCAGGTTGACGCAGGCCGATTTCACGGCCTCGGTGGCGTAGCGGTCGAGCACCTCGTCGCTGAAGTAGCCATAATCGTAGCGCCCGCCGCCGCCGGACGAGCCGACTTCGCGCCGGCCGTTCTGCTCGGCGATCACGGTCACCGACACGCGCACCAGCGGGCGGATGTCGGCCGCCAGCACGCCGTCGCTGCGCACCACCAGCACCACATCGTATTCGCCGGCCAGGCCAGCCATCACCTGCACCACGCGCGGATCCTTTGCGCGCGCCATCTTTTCCACACGCTCGAGCAGTTTCACTTTCGCGGTCGCATCGAGCGAGGCCAGCGGGTCGTTGGGCAAGTAGAGCGAGCGGCCGCCGGTCGGCAACGTGCTGCCAGCCACCTTGATGCGGCCGGCGCCGGCGCGCGCGATGGTGCGCGTGGCCGAGGCGGCATCCAGCAGGGCCTGTTCGGAAATCTCGTCGGAATACGCAAATGCCGTCTTGTCGCCCGAGATGGCGCGCACGCCGACGCCCTGGTCGATCGAGAAGCTGCCGGTCTTGACGATGCCTTCTTCCAGGCTCCAGCCCTCGCTCTTGGTGAACTGGAAGTACAGGTCGGCATAGTCGACCTTGTGCGTAAACATCGTCCCCAGCGCGCGCAGCAGCTTGCCCTCGTCGAGGCCGAATGGCGTCAACAGCACGTCGCGGGCGACGGCGATGGAGGAAAGGTTCGGTTCGAATGGAGTCATGGTTGCGTTCGGTATTTTCTGGGATAGCTCATTGTGCCATATCCAGTTCTTTCATACCGGGCGCGTAGTGGACGCGCCCGGGCAACGCAGCAATTACATCTTGCGGTGGCGCAAGGCCGGCAGGCTTTCGCGCACCCCGGCCAGGTAAGCCGGGTCGAGCTCGCCACTGATCACGCCCTCGCCTTCGGGCAATACCGCCTTGACCTCGCCCCAGGGGTCGACCAGCATGCTGTGGCCATAGGTGCGGCGGCCGTTGGCGTGGGTGCCGCCCTGGGCCGCGGCCAGCACATAGCACTGGTTCTCGATCGCGCGGGCGCGCAGCAGCACTTCCCAGTGCGCGCGGCCGGTGGTGTGGGTGAAGGCGGCCGGCACGACGATCAGGGCGCACTCGCCCATCGCGCGGTACAGCTCGGGGAAACGCAGGTCGTAGCACACCGACAGGCCGACCCGGCCGAACGGCGCATCGAACACGCCGACGGTCTCGCCCGGCACGATGGTACGCGCCTCGTCGTACGACTCGGTGCCCTTGTTGAAGCCGAACAGGTGGATCTTGTCGTAACGGCTCATGGACTCGCCCTGCGGGTCGTAGACCAGGGTGGTGTTGAGCACCTTGCCGGCCTCTGGCGAGACCATCGGCAGGGTGCCGCCGACCAGCCAGATGCCGTGCTCGCGCGCCAGCTGCGCCATGCAATCCTGGATCGGGCCGCTGCCCGGCGCCTCGGCATGCGCGACCTTGTCGGCGTCGCTCATGCCCATGATCGGCCAATACTCGGGCAAGGCCACCAGCGTGGCGCCGCGGCCGGCGGCCTCGGCCACCAGGCGGCGCACGGTGGCCAGGTTCGCGCTGACGTCTGGAGAAGAAACCATCTGGATCGCGGCTACGGTCGTCATATCACTCCTTCTTTGCTGGCTGGCTGGCGGCGGCTGCCGCCGGGTTATCGATCTTGGTAATCACCGGCGCTTTCCAAGGCCCCGTCACCTGCATCTCATAGGTCAGCGCCTTCATCACCGGCGCGCGCAAGAACAGCTGGGCCAGGTAGCCCCCGAGGCCGATCACCGGATTGACCGCCAGGCCATACACCAGCGGCCCGGTGCCGAGGTTGAATTCGGGGATCACCACCACCCGCAGATTGGTCGATTCATTGGCGATGTCGGCGCTGCCGTCCATCAGGACGGTGGCCGCCACCCCATGCATTTTAAGATTATCGGTGCGCACCACCCCGCGCTGGATCATGGCGTTGGCGCTGATGCCGTCGAAGGCCAGTCCTTCCGAGAACACATCGTGGAAATCCAGCTTGAGCAGGCGCGGCAGCGCTTGCAGGCTGAGCACGCCCAGCAGCTTGGCCGCACCCGGATCCTGCTTGAGGAACTGGCCCGACTCCACGTTCATCTCGATCTGGCCCGACAGGCTCGGGATGTCCATCGCATACGGCAGGCCGGCCCAGGACAGGTCCCCCGCCAGGGTGCCCTTGCCGCGGCCGATCGTGCCGGGGAAGCCCACCCGGTCCAGCAACTTGCCGGCGTCATCGATGTCGAGCGCGAAGTTCAGGCTGGTATTGCTCTTGCCGTCCTTGGTCAGCCAGCGGCCATTGGCTTTCAACTGGCCGTCCGGATTGCTCAGGGCGATGCGGTCGATGCGCCATTCGCGGCCGGCCAGCGCGCGCACATTGCTGGCGCGCAGCTCCAGCCGGCCGAGGCGCTTGTCGAACAGCTCGAACTGCTCGGCCACGATATCGAGCGAGGGGATGGTGGCGGTGGCGCCCTTGTTCGACTCCAGCAAGTCCTTGACCTCGGCCTCGGCCGACTCGGGAATCGTGAGCGAGGCCAGGCGCGCCGTGACCTTGCCCAGCCCACTGCGGGTCTCGGCCCAGGTGAGGTAGCCGCTGGCCTGGCGTGAATGCAGGTTGGCCTGCCAGGTGTCGCGCAAGTGGGTGGCCCCGACCACCACATCGGCCACGCGCCGCTCGCCGATCGTGAGCTCGCTGATGCGTCCGGCCAGCACGGTCGGCAGGATGTACTGGGTGAAGTCGGCCCCGGCACTGGCCGCCGGCGCCGGGCCGGTCATGCCACCCGAGGTCGGCATGGCGGCGGGCGCTGCGCCGTCCTCGCCGCTGCCGGCAATCGCGCGGCCGGCCGCCAGCCACTGGTCGATATTGAGCACCTTCGAGTCGACGTGGACCATCATGCCTTCGTCGGGCAGCGGCGCCGGCACATTGACGCCGATCCCGCCCTGGGTCACCCGCCACGGGCCCCTGCCCTGCTTCTCGCGCAGGTAGCGCGCCGCCAGGTTCGGGCCGACGCCGACGCGGATCTCGTCGCGCCCCAGGCCGGCCATGGTCGGCGCGCCTTCCAGCACGAAGTCGAGCGGCAGGCTGGCCTCGGCCACCTTGTTGAGCGGATGCGGTAACTCGACGCCGAGGCCCGCCAAAGTAGAGCTGACAGCAATGGTACGCCGGCCTTCGCGCACCGTGATCGTGCCGGTGTAGTGGGCGCTGCCCGACAGGCGCTCGGCCAGGCGCCCCAGCGCCGGCGCCGGCGCGGTGCGGCGCATGCCCTCGGCCGACAGCACGCCGTCCAGCAGCACCCGGGTGCTGCCGTCGCGCTGGGTGCCGCCGGCCACCGTGACCGGCTCGCCCAGGAAATTGGCCTTGATCCCTTCCAGGCCGAAGCCATGGTCGTGGAAGTCGATCCGGCCCTGGGCCGCCTGCAAGGTCGGCAGCTCGGGGAACAGGCTGACATCGTTGTTCTGCAGTTGCAGGCTGCCCTGTACCTTGGTGTCGTGCAGGTGCGACAGCGGCATGCGCAGCTTGAGGCCCAGCCTGGCGTTGCCGCTGCCGCGCGTGTCCTCGGTGAAGTGGCCGATCCACTCCAGCACCGGGGTGGCCGACACATAGCGCAGGAATTCCTGCAATGGTCCGGCGCCGTTGCCGTCGATCTCCAGCATCATGCGCTCGTGGGCCGCCAGGTCGGGGATCACCGCCTTCACGTTCGACAGCGCCACGCCCAGGGTGCGCAGGGTCTTGCCGTTGATTTCCATGCGCGCGCGATCGAACTCGATGCGGCCCTCGATCGCCTCGGCCAGCGGCCACAGCGGCGTGCCGTCCGGATGGCGGTGGCCGGGAGCGTACTCGAGGCGCGCGTTTTCCAGCCGCCCGGCCACCTTGAATTCGCCGCGTGCGCGCTCGGCCGCGTTGTTCGCATGGAAGGGGAACTGGGCCAGGTCGCCCCGCAGGCGCAGGCTGGCATCGCGCAGGCGGCCGCCCTGCAGCGCGCCGACCAGCCAGTCGTGCAGGCTGAGCGGGGTGGCCAGCGGCAGGTAGCGGCCGATCTGGTCGATCGCGAAGCCGTCCAGGCTGCCGGTGAAATCGGCCGTGCCCGGTCCGTGGCCGGGGGTGAGCGGCAGCACGTGGCGGCCCGCTATCTCGCCCGTGAAATCGCCCTGGCGAAAGGTCAACTCGTCGACCTCGACCTGCAATTGCTTGCCCGGCTCGAATGTCCAGTTCGCCTTGAGCGCCAGCTGGTCGAAAGGCATGCGCGGCTCGGCAAACCAGGCCGGCATGAACAGCGCCAGCCCCTTCGAATCGAGCGCCACCTTGCCGCCGCGTTCGTTCCCGTCGATGTGGCCGCTCAGGCGCTCGAAGCCGGGCGTGCCGGGCCGCGCCGGCAATGCCGGGATGCCGCCCTGCGCGGCCCGCGCCGGGCGCGCGGCGACCGGGTTCAGCGCCAGGTCGGCGACGTCGCCGCGCACGCGCCAGCCGCTCACGTTCGGATAGCGCCCATCCCACTCGGCGCTGACATCCTGCAGCAAGCCGCGCGGCGCATAGTCGGCCAGCAGCTGGCGCTGCACCGGCGTGATCGGCAGGTATTGGGCCAGCGCCGCCAGCGCGCCGATGTCGAGCTGGCGCGCGCGCAAGGCGCCGCGCTCGGGCTGGCCACCTTTCGCGGGGCGCCAGGTTTCTTCGAGCGTGGCCGGCGGCAGCGCGCGGCCGTCGCGCGCCACGACCGCAAAATTGTCGAGCCGGATCGTATGGCCGTGGGCGCCGAAAGTCGGCTTGCCGTTGGCTCCGTCCGGCAGCAATTCCTCGCGTGCCGACAGGCGGCCGGTGACGCGCGCCAGTTGCAGTGGCGCAATGCCCTTGCCCAGGCGCGCGTTCACATTCGCCAGCGCCAGGTCGGCCGTGAAGCCGGCCAGGCGCGCCTGGTCGAAGCTGACCCAGGCACGCAGCGAGCCGCGGCCGCGCTCGAGCTGGATCGGATAATCGACGAACCGCTTCCAGGCGCCGAGGTCGACGTCGCGCAGGTCGGCATACAGCTCGCCCTTCCAGCGCAGCACGTCGGACGGCCGCTCGCCGAAGCGGTGGCGGAACTGGGCGCGCACGTCGATCGGGCTGCCCAGGGCGCGCGGCGGCGTGGCCTGCAGGGCGAAGTGGTGGGCGCCCCAGCGGTTGAGCAGCGCCAGGGTCACGCCCTCGAGCGCCAGCGGCGGCGTGCCGCGTAGTTCGTCGCGCCAGTCGACCCGGCCGTCGCGGATCACGATCTCGCGCTGGCGCAGCAGCCAGTCGGCGCCGCCGCCCCCGGCCTTGTTGGGGTCGAGGCGGATGCCGGCGACCTCGATCACGCCGTCGAGCCCGCGGCGCACGGCTAGCCGCGGCCCCTTGATCTCGAGCGAGGCGAAGCGCGGCTCGAAGGCGGCCACGCTCCACCAGCCCAGGGTCGCCTCGACCTGCGGCAGCGCCAGCACTTCGCGCCCGTCGCGGTCGTGCAGGCGCACCTCGGCCAGCGACAGCGCCGGCCGCATGCCGTGCCAGGACGCGGCCAGGCGCGCGATCGTGACCCGGCTGCCCAGGGCATTGCCGGCCACGCGCTCGATGTCGCTTTTATACAGGTCGATATTCGGGAGGATGGCGTAGCGCAGCACCAGGGCCAGCACGGCGAGCGAAAAATACACCAGCAGCACCAGCTTGATGGTGAAGCCCAGCACGTGGTGCGAGGCCAGGTTGGCGACCCGATAGGCCGAACGCAGCCGCCGCCAGCGCGCGGCGAGCGGCGAGGCCGCAGCGGCCTCCTGCGGATCCGGGTTGTGCATCAAGGTGCTAATAACAAAGGCTCGCCGTAAATTTAACTCTTGAATAAAACAGGTCGCTTGCAACAGTTGCGGCGTCTACCTTACCATCGGTGCACACCCAGCAAGCATCGATGGCCGGAGCATGGTCCGCATCGTGGCCATGTCCATGAAGCGGGCCATTCTACCGCATCGCAAATGAACTGGACCTTAAAACGCCCCCTTCTACCAGGATCGACGATGACCTCCACCTCCCCTGCCTGCGCTTCGCGCTTCGTCCAGCGCTGGCTCGATGCCGCGCCGGAGCGGGCCTTCCAGTTGGCCGAATTGTCATCATTATCGCTGGGCGGCGCCGATTTCCGCGCGCTATTGGAACGCGAACTGGACAAGGGCTTGCCGCTCGAACGCGCGATGCGCCGCGTGCGCAATCTGCTGGTCTCGGCCATCGTGGCGCGCGACCTGGGCGGCCAGGCCGACCTCGACGAAGTGGTGACGGCCATGACGGCCTTCGCCGACTTCGCGATCCAGGCCCATGCCACCCGCCTGACCGACGAGCTGGTGGCCAGCCACGGCATGCCGACCGGCGAGGAATCCGGCCGGCCCCAGCAGCTGATAGTGCTGGCCATGGGCAAGCAGGGTGGCGGCGAACTGAATGTGTCGTCGGATATCGACCTGATCTTCGTGTACCCTGAAGACGGCGAGACCGCCGCCGGCCCCGGCCAGCGGCAGTTGTCGAACCATGAGTTCTTCGTGCGCCTGGGGCGGCGCCTGAACGCCGCCCTGTCCGAGGTGATCGAAGATGGCTTCACGTTCCGGGTCGACATGGCGCTGCGGCCCAACGGCAAGTCGGGCCCGCTGGCGGCCAGCCTGGGCATGGTCGAGGAATACCTGATCGTCCAGGGCCGCGAATGGGAACGCTATGCCTGGGTCAAGGCGCGCGCCGTCACCGGCGACCCGGAAGACATCGCCGCGCTGGACGCCATCGTGCGGCCCTTCGTGTTTCGGCGCTACCTCGACTTCGGCGTGATCGACGCGATCCGCAATATGCACGCCCAGATCCGCGCCGAAGTCAAACGCCAGGAGCGCCTGCATCCCGAGCGCAGCCACAACGTCAAGCTGGGGCGCGGCGGCATCCGCGAGATCGAGTTCCTGGCCCAGGTGTTCCAGCTGATCCGGGGCGGGCGCGATCCGGCGCTGCGCGAGCGCTCGACCCGCAAGACCCTGGGGCTGCTGGCCGAGCGCGAATTGCTGCCGGCCGAGACGGTCGAGCGCCTGCTGCAGGCATATACCTTCCTGCGCAATCTCGAGCACCGGGTGCAATACCTGGAAGACGCCCAGACCCATACCCTGCCCGTGGGCGAGGATGACCGGCAGGTGGTGGCGCGCATGATGGGGTATGCCGACGAAGCCACGCTGCTCGATGCGCTGGATGCACACCGCAGCTACGTGGCCCAGCAGTTCGACGCCATCTTCGCCGACAAGGAAAAGCCCGACGACGATCCGGACGCCCCCACGCTGGCCGACGAGCTGGACAATGTGGACGCGCTCGCCGGCCGCCTGGCCGCGCTCGGCTTCGACGACGCCCGCACCGCGGGCAGCCGCCTGGCCGCCACCTTGCAGGGGCCGCGCCTGGCCAGCCTGCCCGACGCCAGCCGAGCGCGGCTGCTGGCGCTGGTGGACGCCGCCCTGCCCCAGGTCGCCACCGTGGTGGGCGAAGCGGGGATCGGCAGCCACGCCGCCACCCTGGGCCGCCTGCTCGACCTGTTTGAGGCGATCGCGCGCCGCTCGGCCTACCTGTCGTTGTTGACCGAATACCCGCACACGCTCGAGCGCGTGATCCGGATGATCAATGCCAGCGGCTGGGCCGCCACCTTCCTCACCCAGCACCCGATCCTGCTCGACGAGCTGCTGGACGACCGCAACGCCGGCGCCGGCGACCTGGTGCAGCTGGCCGCGCTGCTCGACGAGCACTTGAGCGAAGCGGCCGGCGACACCGAGCGCCAGCTCGATATCCTGCGCGAAGCCCATCATGCGCAACTGTTCCGCCTGCTGGCGCTGGACCTGGCCGGCGAACTGTCGGTGGAGCACCTGGCCGACCACCTGTCGGCCCTGGCCGACATGATCGTGGGCGCCGTGGTCAGGCATGCCTGGCGCGCGGTCAACGGCCGCCACCGCGAGGAGCCGCGCTTCGCCGTCATCGCCTACGGCAAGCTGGGCGGCAAGGAGCTGGGCTATGTGTCGGACCTCGACGTCATCTTTTTATACGAGGACGAAGACCAGGACGCCCCGCCCCTGTATGCGCGCCTGGCCCAGCGCTTCATCACCTGGATGACGGCCCATACCGCGGCCGGCATCCTGTTCGACGTCGACATCGCCCTGCGCCCGGACGGCGCCAGCGGCATGCTGGTGTCGTCGGTCGCCGCCTTCGAGCGCTACCAGAACGACGCGGCCTGGCTGTGGGAACACCAGGCCTTGACGCGCGCCCGCTTCTGCGCCGGGGACGCGGTCATCGGCGCGCGCTTCGAGGCGATCCGCGAACAGGTGCTGCGCAAGGACCGCAGCGCGCAACAGGACCGGCTGCGGGAAGAGGTAGTGAACATGCGCCAGCGCATGCGCGACGCCAACGTCAACCGCGGCGAGCAGTTCGACCTCAAGCACGACCTGGGCGGCATGATCGACATCGAGTTCATCGTGCAATACCTGGTGCTGCGCCACGCCGCCGCGTATCCGCAACTGACCGCGAACGCCGGCAATATCGCCTTGCTGCGCCGCTGTGGCGAGCTGGGCCTGATCGACGCCGGCCTTGCGGCGCTGGTCGCCGACGCCTATCGCGCCATGCGCAAGCTGCAGCACAGCGTGCGGCTGCAGGGCCATGACAAGACCCGGGTCGAACCGGGCCTGGTCGGCGCCCATCCCGGCAGCGTGCAAGCGCTGTGGCAGGCCTGCTTCGGCGGCTGAATCGCACCGCGAATTCCTCCAATTCCCCTGCCCTCATGCCATGCGCACCACCCTGGTGCGCATGCACATCCCACGTGCATATGCCATGCGCTAGCACCCGTTTCTGCACCCGAAAAGCACGTACTTACTGCTGACTTTTTGGTCATTTAATTTCTTTTTGATAACTGTTGTTTTTGGCGCAAAAACCGCCCTCCAGCGCGTTGACACTCATCAACATGGAATGGTTTTATATAAATGTGTATGCACGACGGAACACCCGTTATCCACGGGCGTCCGCATGCGCACGGGTTGCACCTATTAATCATAAAAAGCCGTTTCACACCCGTGGAACGCAGGATGGAGAGCACATGCAACAACGAACGAAGATCGCATTGGCCGTCGCGCTCGCGCTGCCTACACTGACTGCCGTTGCGCAGGAAGCACTGCAGCGCGTCGAGGTGACCGGTTCCCGCATTCGTCAAGTCGACCTCGAGACCGCACAGCCGGTGCAGGTGATGAGCCAGGAACAGATCCAGAAGAGCGGCCTGGTCACCGTCGGTGACATCATCAACAGCATGTCCTCGGCGGGCGTCCCGGCGTTCAGCAAGGGCACCGCGCTGGGCGCAGGCCGCGAACAGGGCGGCCAGTTCCTCGACATGCGCAACCTCGGCTCGCAGCGCCTGCTGGTGCTGGTCGACGGCAAGCGCTGGAGCCAGTCGGTCAACGGCTATACCGACATGTCGACCATTCCGTCGGCACTGATCGAACGCGTCGAGATCCTGAAGGACGGCGCCTCGTCGATCTATGGCTCGGACGCGATCTCGGGCGTGGTCAACATCATCCTGAAGAAAACCATGCAGGGCGGCCAGGCCAGCGTCTACCACGGCCAGAACGAAAAGAACGACGGCAAGACCAAGGACTACTCGATCTCCTACGGCGCCGGCGACGACAAGGCTTCGCTGCTGTTCGGCCTGACCCACACCGACCAGGGTCCGGTCTGGGCCAAGACCCGCGACATCACCGCGACCACCAACGGTCCCGACCGTCCGACCGCCGGCCTGGGCACCGGTCCATGGGGCCGTATCCGCCAGGTCAGCCCGACCGGCGCAGCCACCGGCTTCGACCAGGTCCTGAACCACACCGGCGGCCCGCTGGGCGACGGCGTCGGCGCGGATTCGCGCAACCCGGCCAACTACCATCCGTTCACCAATGCCGTGGACGACCTGTTCAACTCGACGAGCCAGATGCACTTCCTGACGCCGAGCAAGTTGACCTCGATCTTCGTCAAGGGCGAAGTGGCGTTGCCGTGGAATATGAACTTCAAGACCACCGCGATGTATGCCGACCGCAAGTCGTCGCGTTCGGTCGCCGGTTATCCGCTGAGCTCGACCTCGCAGGCCAAGTACCCGGTCTACGTCGACAAGGACAGCTACTACAACCCGTACGGCAATTCGGTGGCCGGCGCCGGCAACGGCCAGGACCTGTTCTTCTACCGCCGCACCATCGACGTGCCGCGCGTGACCGAGAACAACAACCGCACCCTGCACATCGACGCCGTGCTTGAAGGCGAATTCGCCATCGGCACCAACCCATGGAACTGGAGCGTCGGCTATAACCACAGCAAGGTCGATGGCGCCGTGCTGGGCTACGGCGACCTGAACCTGCTGAACCTGAAACGCGCGCTCGGTCCATCGTTCATGAACGCTTCGGGCCAGGTGCAGTGCGGCACCGCGGCAGCGCCGATCGGCCTGGCCGAGTGCGTGCCGTTCAACATCCTGGGCGGCCCATCGGCCTCGACCCAGGCAGCGCTGAACTACGTGATGTCGACTGCCCAGGCGACCTACAGCTCGGTCGTCAACAGCGCCACCGCCGACATCACCGGCGAACTGTTCCAGCTGCCGGCCGGCGCCGTCGGCGTCGCCGCCGGTATCGAACACCGCGAAGTGCGCGGCGACGACCTGCCAGGCCAGTTCGAGCAGTCGGGCTATTCGTCCAGCCTGGCCGGCAACGCCACCTATGGCCGCTACAGCGTGCGCGAAGCCTACCTGGAAGCGAACGTGCCGCTGCTCAAAGGCGTGCCGTTCGCTGAGCTGCTGAGCCTGAATGCGGCAACCCGCTACTCGGACTACTCGAACTTCGGTTCGACCACCAACAGCAAGTTCAGCTTCATGTGGAAACCGATCCGCGACGTGCTGACCCGCGGTACCTATGCGGAAGGCTTCCGTTCGCCAACCCTGGGCGACACCTTCGGCGGCGGCTCGCAGACCTTTGCCAGCTACCTGGACGTGTGCGACAGCCTGCACGGCGAAGCTGCCCGCAACCCGGCCGTCGCGTCCCGCTGCGCAGCCGACGGCGTGCCTGCCGGCTTCCGCCAGAAGAACCAGACCGGCGCCAATGTCGGCGCGACGGGCGCCCAGACGCCATTCCCGTTCACGACAGGCGCCGGCAATGCCTTCCTGGAGCCGGAATCGGCCAAGACCCGCACCCTGGGCCTGGTCATCAGCCCCTCGAGCGTGCCTGGCTTCTCGGTCTCGGTGGACTGGTTCAATATCCGGATCGAAAACCTGATCACCGGCGTCTCGGCGACCGACACCCTGGAAGAGTGCTACCTCAACAGCGTGCAGAACTTCTGCTCGCTGATCAAGCGTGACGCCAGCGGCCAGGTGGTCGACCTGCAGATCGGCAACACCAACCGCGGCAAGATCGAGACCGAAGGCGTCGACGTGGCGATCAACTACCGCCTGCCACGTACCCGCTTCGGCCAGTTCAGCATCCGCAGCGAGTCGACCTACACGGATTCGTACAAGCAGCAATCGACGCTCGATACCGACTGGATCGAATACGCCGGCGAATACGACATCTTCCGCGTGAAGTCGAACACCTCGCTCGACTGGAGCATGGGCAACTGGAGCGCCACCCTGACCGCCCGCTTCTTCAGCAGCCAGAAGAACCGTTGCTACTCGGCGACCCAGAACATCTACTGCTCGGATCCGACCGCCTCGGCGAGCTGGGGCACCGGCTACAACCGCCACGGCGAGATGTGGTTCGGCGACCTGTCGGTCGGCTACACCCTGCCATGGAACGCGAAGGTCCTGTTCGGCGCGAACAACCTGTTCGACAAGAAACCTGAGATCAACTACAGCGCCGGTTCGGCGACCGGCGGCAACTCGTCGTCGTCGTCGGTGTCGCCAGAACTGCCGATCGACCGCTTCTTCTACGTCCGCTACAACCAGGCGTTCTAACAAGCTTCAGGTTTCAAGCAATTTAATTGCTCGAAAGACCCATCCGACGCAAGCCGGGTGGGTTTTTTTTCGTCTTGCCAAATTTAGATCAATAATTGACTTGGCAGTCAATAACTTGTCAAATTAGCAATCAGTAAATACACATTTCCGCAACACATTTGTCATACAGACGTTTTAACGTTGACAGTGAAGTGCCGCGAATGTTTTTATTGCTGACTTGAAAAGTCGTTTAACCAATTAGTTGGCGTTTTTCAGCGAGTCGCTTCGCGACATTTTCGGTGGCAGTGCCCTTCCCATGGTGCCGCCGCGTTTTCACCCTAGGAGTTTGCAACATGATGGAAACACTCTTGTCCCGGTCGGTCCGCGCGATCTGCCTCGGCGGTATGACCCTCGGCATGACCGCAGCGGTCGCACAGGAAACTTCGCAGCAGCAAAACCTGCAGCGCGTCGAAGTGACCGGTTCCCGTATCCGCCAAGTCGACCTGGAAACCGCTCAACCTGTCCAGGTCGTGAACCAGGAACAGATCCAGCGCACCGGTCTGGTGACCGTCGGCGACATCCTGAACAACCTGTCGTCGGTCGGCGCGCCTGACTTCAGCAAGGGCGCCTCGCTGGTGTCGAACGCCGAAGTCGGTGGCCAGTACGTCAGCCTGCGCAACCTGGGCTCGAACCGCCTGCTGGTCCTGGTGGACGGCAAGCGCTGGACCCAGACCGTTGACGGCTACACCGACCTGTCGACCATCCCTGCAGCGATGATCGAACGCCTGGAAGTGCTGAAAGACGGCGCCTCGTCGATCTACGGCTCGGACGCGATCGCCGGCGTGGTCAACATCATCCTGAAGAAGAACATGCAGGGTGGCCAACTGTCGATCTACTCGGGCCAGAATGAGAAGAACGACGGCAAGAACAAGGACTTCTCGCTGAGCTACGGCGCCGGCGACGAAAAAGCCTCGCTGATGTTCGGCCTGTCGCACACCGAGCAGGGCGCAGTGTGGCCGTCGAGCCGCGCCATCACCCGCACCTCCGACGGTCCGAACTACCCGACCGCCGGCCTGGGCGCTGGCCCATGGGGCCGCATCACTCCGGTCGACCCGGTCACCGGCGGCCAGCTGACCGACCCGACCAAGGGTGGCTTCAACCAGGTGATCAACCACACCGGCACCTGGGATGGCCGTGGCGTCGGCGCGGATTCGCGCAATCCAGCCAACTACCACCCGTTCTCGAACGCGAACCACGACGACAAGTACAACTCGACTCAGGACATGAACCTGATCATTCCGTTCAAGTTGGACACCCTGTTCGTCAAGGGCGAAGTGCAGTTGCCGAAGGACATCCGCTTCAAGACCACCGCGATGTACTCGCAGCGTGAATCGAACCGCCAGATCGCCGGCTACCCGCTGACGTCGGTCTCGCAGCCAGATTTCCCGGTCTACATCGATGCGGGCAGCTACTTCAACCCATACGGTAACTCGGTTGCCGGCGCCGGCCTGGGCCAGGACCTGTACTTCG
The DNA here is from genome assembly GCF_005222695.1 of Massilia sp. HP4. Taxonomy (GTDB): domain Bacteria; phylum Pseudomonadota; class Gammaproteobacteria; order Burkholderiales; family Burkholderiaceae_D; genus Telluria. The sequence goes on from NZ_STGG01000055.1 coordinate 29,176, forward strand.
CACGCCGCACCATCGAGCTGCCACGTAGCACCGAGAACAAGAACCAGACCCTGCACATCGATGCGACCCTGGAAGGCGACTTCGCCATCCGTGACCTGGCGTGGAACTGGAGCGTCGGCTACAACCACAACAAGGTTAACGGTGCAGAACTGGACCGCGGCAACATCAACCTGCTGAACCTGAAGCGCGCCCTGGGCCCGTCGTTCATGAATGCCTCGGGCGCCGTCCAGTGCGGCACCCCGGATGCACCGATCGGCCTGGCCGAATGCGTGCCGTTCAACATCCTGGGCGGCCCATCGGCCTCGACCCCGGAAGCGCTGGCCTACATCAACGCGACCGGCCAGGCGACCTACGGTTCGACCATCAACAGCGCCACCGCCGACCTCGCCGGCGAACTGTTCCAGCTGCCTGCAGGCGCCGTCGGCGTTGCGGTCGGTATCGAACACCGTGAAGTCAAGGGCTACGAGCTGCCAGGCCAGTTCGAGCAATCGGGCTACTCGACCAACCTGGCCGGCAACCCGACCGAAGGCCGCTACACCGTGCGTGAAGCCTACGCCGAGCTGAACGTCCCTGTGCTGAAGAACCAGCCGTTCGCAGAACTGCTGAGCTTCAACCTGGCGACCCGCCACTCCGACTACAGCAACTTCGGCGTGACGAACAACAGCAAGATCAGCTTCATGTACAAGCCGCACAAGGACCTGCTGACCCGCGGTACCTGGGCTGAAGGCTTCCGCGCACCGACCCTGGGCGACACCTTCGGTGGCGGCTCGCAGTCGTTCGACACCTTCCTGGATCCATGCGACACCCGCTTCGGCGACGCGTCGCGTAACCCAACCGTCCTGGCACGTTGCGTCGCCGACGGCACCAGCGCGAGCTATCGCCAGCTGGTCCAGTCGGGCGCGGCAGTCAGCAGCAGCAGCGGCGACCAGAGCCTGGTGGCCTTCCTGTCGGGCGCCGGCAATGGCTTCCTGACCCCGGAAACCGCGACCACCAAAACCCTCGGCTTCGTGTACAGCCCGGCGTACCTGCCTGGTTTCAGCATCGGCTTCGACTGGTACAACATCCAGGTCGAGAACCAGATCACCGGCATCTCGGCCCAGTACCTGGTCGACCAGTGCTACATCCAGGGCGTGTCGGACTTCTGCTCGCAGCTGCGTCGTGACTCGGCTACCGGCCAGATCACCACCCTGTCGCGCGGCAATGCCAACCTGGGCGAAGTCGAGACCGAAGGTCTGGACATGTCGATCTCGTACCGCCTGCCACGTACTGCCTACGGCCAGTTCAGCATCCGCAACGAGACCTCGTACCTGGACAAGTACCGCAGCCGCAGCAGCTCGACCGAATCGTGGGATAACTACGCCGGCCAGTACTTCTACAACCGCGTGAAGTCGAACACCAGCATCGACTGGGCACTGGGCAACTGGAGCGCCACCTGGAGCTCGCGTTACTACAGCGGCGTCAAGGACACCTGCTGGGATGCGACCGGCGGCGTCGAGTGCAACATGCCTGACTTCAAGGCAACCTGGGGCACCGGCGCCAACAAGCTGGGTTCGAACATCTATCACGACCTGAGCGTTGGCTACAAGACCTCGTGGGATGGCCGTATCCTGGTCGGTATCAACAACCTGTTCGACCATGGCCCACGCATCGTGCGTAACACCCAGGCTTCGGCCTCGGCCATCGATGCGGACATGCCGGTGGACCGCTTCTTCTACCTGCGTTACAACCAGTCGTTCTAATGGAACGGGGCCGGAAGGCCCCCTCCTGAACGCCTGAACATGCCCGTCCGGCCTTGCCGGACGGGCATTTTTTCTTTGCGAGCCCACCCTCGCCCGCCCGGCGCGGTATCATGGCGGTTTGCCTGCGCCGCGCGCGCCACACTCCCCCCGTATGACCATCAAACTCAAGAACGACAAGGACATCGCCAAGATGCGCGTCGCCGGCCGCCTGGCCGCCGAAGTCCTGGAAATGATCAAGGAATACGTCGTCCCCGGCGTCTCCACCGAAGAACTCGACCGCCGCTGCCACGACTACATCCGCAAGGTGCAGAAGGCCACGCCGGCCAACGTCGGCTACCACGGCTTTCCCAAGACCCTGTGCACCTCGGTCAACGGCGTGGTGTGCCACGGCATTCCGAGCGAAAAGGACGTGCTGGCCGATGGCGACATCGTGAACATCGATGTCACCGTGATCAAGGACGGCTGGCACGGCGACACCAGCCGCATGTACTTCGCCGGCACGCCGCGTCCTGAAGCGAAGAAGCTGGTCGACACGACCTATGAGGCGATGATGGCCGGCATCCGCGCCGTGCGTCCCGGCGCGCGCCTGGGCGACGTCGGCCACGCGATCCAGAAGCTGGCCGAAGGCGCCGGCTATTCGGTGGTGCGCGACTATTGCGGCCACGGCATCGGCCGCGTCTACCACGAAGAGCCGCAGGTGCTGCACTACGGCCGCCCGAACACCGGCCTGCTGCTCAAGGAAGGCATGACCTTCACGGTCGAGCCGATGATCAATATTGGCGAGGAAGACGTGATCCAGCTCGACGATGGCTGGACCGTGATGACGCGCGACGGTTCGCTGTCGGCGCAGTGGGAACACATGATCGTGGTGACGAAGAACGGCTACGAGATCCTCACGCCCTGGCCGGACGCGAAGTAAGTAGCGTCGCTAAAAGGAAACCCGGCCATGGCCGGGTTTCCTTTTTCAGGCGTCGACCGTCATCCGACCATCAGAAGCTGTAGCGCGCCGATGCCGTGAAGTAGCGGCCGTACGGATTATGCAGCCCCTCGTTGTAGCCGGCCAGCGGTGCACCGTTGTTGGCGCCGTAGCGCGGATCGAACGGGGCCGCCTTGTCGAACAGGTTCTGGACGTTGAAGGTCAGCGCCAGGTTGCGGATGCCGGTATAGGTATACCCGACGCCGAAACGCACCCATTCCTTGACCTTGCAGTTCGGGAACTCACCGAGATAGCCTGGCACCGCGATGCTGGCGCTCGGCATGCTCGGGCTGGTTGCCGGCTGGTAGTGGCAGAACGCCTGGTCATACGTCGTGTCGTTGTCGTACTTGCGCAGCAGCGACACCGGACCGGTGTAGTTGATGTTGGCGCTGAAGGCGTGGTTGCCCCTGGTCAGCGAGGCCGATACCTGGGTCTTCCAGCGCGGCAGGTCGATGCCGCTCGACAGGTTCCAGTCGAGCAGGCCGGCGTTGTAGCCCACCAGGTTGTGCTCGGCATCGCCCGGTTCCTGCTGCAAGGTGTACGAGTGCATATAGGCCGAAGTCAGCTTGGCGCTGAAGTTGCCCCATTCGCCGAGGTTCTTGCGGAAAGCCATGTCGATGTCGACGCCGCGCACTTCCACCGAGCCCTTGTTCAGCCATGGCTGGCGCACCATCAGCAGCGGACCGGTGCCGGGGATCGGCACGCCGTTGGCGTCGGTCACGAAATTGTCCCGATTCTGGTCGCGCACGACCAGGTCGGGATTGGTGTCTTCGTCGCGCAGCGCGTCGAACGCCGAACCCAGGGCCACTTCGCCTTCCTTGCGAATCTTGTAGAAGTCGAGACCGATGTCGAAGTTCGGGGTCGGCGAGAACAGGATGCCGAAGGTATAGCTCTTCGACTCCTCGGGCCTCAGGTTCGGGTTGGCGCCACCGGTGCCCGATGCCGACTTGTTGCAGTCCACCTCGGTGGCGTTCGGCTTGGGCGTTTCCTCGTCGGTTTCGCAGCGGCGTGGATCGAACAGGCCGGACAGGAAGAACTGGGCGCCGCCCGGCGTCACCTGCGACAGGGCCGGCGCGCGGAAGCCTTCCGAATAGGTGCCGCGGAAGGCCAGGCTGCTGGTCGCGGTCCACTTGGCGCCGACCTTCGGCACGAAGTTGGTCTTGATGCCCGGATACTTGTCCCAGCGGCCGGCGAAGTCCATTTCGAAGTTGGTCAGGAATGGCGTACGCACCTCGATGAAAGCCGACTTGACGTCGCGCTCGCCGTCGATGATGGTGTTTGCCAGGCCATAGATCTGGCCCGAGGACAAAGCCTCATCCGGCACCATGACGAGCTTCTCACGGCGCGCTTCGGCGCCCACCGCGACGCCGATGGCGCCGCCGCCGAGCTGGCCGAAGGTGGTGTTGGCCTTGACGTCGAAGTGGGTGATCGACGACTTGTCGTCGCTGCTGGTGCTGCGGAACAGGTCCGGATTGGCTGACAGCTGGGCCAGGGTGGCGCCCGCGTTCAAGGTATTGAGCACCGGCAGGTAGAGGCGGCCCTGGTAGGTGTCCTCGCGCCGCGCCTCGTTGTACAGCATGCCGACTTCCCAGTCCCAGTTGAAGTGGGTGCCCTGCAGGCCGGCCAGGAAGCGCCCCTGCTCGTTGATGGTCTCGGTACCGGTCGGCGCGTTCTCGAAGCGGTAGGCAACCGAAGCCCGCGCGCCAGGGAACGGGTTATCCGGATGGCCGGCCGGCAGGATGGTCTGGTAGCTCGGCGCGACGCCGGTGGCGGTGAAGTTGGTCACCGGCGTGGTGCCGATCGTGATCGGATTGGCCGTGTACTGGCGTTCGGTGCGGGCATAGGTCGCTTCGGCAAAGGCCCGCACGTTCGGCCCCAGCTTGACGATGCCACGGGTCAGGAAACTGGCGTCCTTGCCCTCGCCGGTACCTTCCAGGTTCTGGTTGGTGTCGTAGTTGCAGAAGGTGCGGCCAATGAAGACGCTGGTGGCCGCCAGGCCCATGGCGGTCGAACCGACCAGCTGGCGCGACGGATCGCAGTCGGTGCTCAAACGAAGGCGCTCGGCGGCATTGGCCTGGGTGGCGGTGAACTGGCGCGAGTTCGGCGCGGTCTCGCGATAGAAGGCAGGCGCGCCCGAGACCGTGCTGCCATACGGCGTGGCGTAGCGGTTCGACAGGCGGCGGTATTGGTCGAACTCGATGTCCTTGACGTCTTCGCGCAGCACGCGATCGCGGTCGGACAGGTCGGCCGTGAAGAACACATTGTAGCCGTCGGTGTCCAGGTCTCCGGTGCCGGCGACCACGTTCACGCCCTTGCGCTTGAACTTGCCATCGTCGTTGGCGCTGGTACGGGCCGAGATCTCGGCGCCGTTGTAGTTGGTGCGGGTGATGAAGTTGATGACGCCGCCGATCGCGTCCGAGCCGTACACGGCCGAGGCGCCGTCGCGCAGGATCTCGACCCGCTCGAGCGCCGCGATCGGGATCGAGTTCAGGTCATACAAGGTGGAGTTGCCGTCGTTCGGGTCGGCATAGGCGGCCGGCGCCATGCGACGGCCGTTGAGCAGGACCAGGGTAGAGGTCGACGACAGGCCGCGCAGCGAAGCGCTCGAGACGCCGCGCGAGAAGCCGCCATCATTGGTGTCGAGGTTGACGTCGCTGCCCATCGACGGCACCAGGCGGATCAGTTCGGTGACCGTGGCTGCACCGGTCTCGCGAATGTCTTTCGCTGTGATGACCTGGATCGGCTGGGTGCCTTCCTTGTCGGTGCGCTTCAGGTTGGAACCTGTCACATACACGGTCTGCGCGCTTTCGGCCTCGGCATTCTGCGCCGAAGCGAAAGGCGTTGCTGCAAGCGCCGCGGTGACGGCGATGACGCTGTACTTCAAGAGTGGCTGCTTCATTGTTTTCCTCTCACTGCGTTGTCATTATTTTTAGACTTGCATCTCGTATGTATCGATACATACATGAGTGAGTCTCGCAGAGAGATGACAGAAAGAAAACTGGATTCGTAACAAATTACCCGTGCAACATGCTTCTGTTGTAAATCAATAACAAAATATTTTGTTCAACAAAAACCGAATTTGCATATTCTTTATGCGACATAAGCACGCTCTGACGATAGATATTACCAATTATAGGTAAACAATGAAATCCACTGGTACGCACGAAAACAGTGCATATCACGCTCCAAGTATGCACATTTGTTAAATATCAATTCCGTGTCACCTTTCCGCCAGAATGACAGCGCAGCAATATCGGGCGATCGTTGCACCTTGACTGTGCGTCGAGTGATGCGGGACGCGAGCCCAAGAAAAAGCCCCGGAGGCCGTAACGGTGTCCGGGGCTACTTTCACGATGAAGCGGATTACTTGGCGTTCATCAGCGCGACGGTGGTGTCGAGCATGCGGTTCGAGAAGCCCCACTCGTTGTCGTACCACGAAGTGACTTTCACCAGGCGGCCCGAGACCTTGGTCAGCGTGGCGTCGAAGTTCGACGATGCCGGGTTGTGGTTGAAGTCGACCGAGACCAGCGGATCGGTGTTGTAGGTCAGGATGCCGGCAAGCGGACCTTCCGACGCGGCCTTCTTCATGATCTCGTTGATCTCTTCGACGGTCGTGTCGCGCTTGGCGATGAACGACAAATCGACGATCGACACATTGATGGTCGGCACGCGGATCGCGAAGCCGTCCAGCTTGCCGTTCAGTTCCGGCAGCACCAGGCCGACCGCGGCCGCGGCGCCGGTCTTGGTCGGGATCATCGACTGGGTGGCCGAGCGGGCGCGGCGCAGGTCTTCGTGCATCACGTCGGTCAGCACCTGGTCGTTGGTGTAGGCGTGCACGGTGGTCATCAGGCCGGTTTCCAGGCCGATGGCGTCATGCAGCGGCTTGACCAGCGGGGCCAGGCAGTTGGTGGTGCACGATGCGTTCGAAATGACGGTGTCGCTGGCCTTGAGCACGTCCTGGTTCACGCCGAACACGACGGTCGCGTCGACGTCCTTGCCGCCCGGGGCCGAGATGATGACCTTCTTGGCGCCGCCCTTCAGGTGGGCCGAGGCTTTTTCTTTGGTGGTGAAGAAGCCGGTGCACTCGAGCACGACGTCAACGCCGAGCTCGCCCCATGGGATCTCGGCCGGATTACGCTGCGCGAACACGCGGATCTTGTCGCCGTTGACGATCATATTGTCACCTTCGACCGTGACGGTGCCCGGGAACTTGCCGTGGGCGGTGTCGTAGCGGGTCAGGTGGGCGTTCGACTCGGCGTTGCCGAGGTCGTTGATCGCCACGATCTCGATGTCCTGCTTCTTGCCGCCTTCATAGAAGGCGCGCAGGACATTGCGGCCGATACGGCCATAACCATTGATTGCAACCTTGATCGTCATGCTGTGCTCCTGATTGGAAAAAAACTTTTTTCGTAACGAACATAGTAAAACGGGCCGCCCCCAGGGGAGCAGCCCGCATGCAGCGAATGCTTATGCTGCGATAACTTCTTTCGCTTTCGCGACGACGTTCTCGACCGTGAAGCCGAAGTGCTTGAACAGCACCGGCGCCGGCGCCGATTCGCCGAAGGTGTCGATGCCGACCACGGCGCCTTCCAGGCCCACGTACTTGTACCAGAAGGCAGTCACGCCGGCTTCGATGGCCACGCGCGGCGTGCCCTTGGTGAGGACGCTGGCCTTGTAGCCCGCGTCCTGGCGGTCGAACACATCGGTCGACGGCATCGAGACCACGCGCGCGGCGATGCCCTCGCCTGCCAGCGCGTCGAACGCCTTGACTGCCAGTTCGACTTCCGAACCGGTCGCGATCAGGATGACCTTGGCGTCCGCCGTATCGCGCAGCACATAGCCGCCCTTGGCGATGTCGCTCACTTGCGCCGCTTCACGTGCCATGAACGGCAGGTTCTGGCGCGAGAAGATCAGGGTCGATGGACCGTCCTTGCGCTGCACCGCCGCACCCCATGCCACCGCCGATTCGACGGTGTCGCATGGGCGCCAGTTGTCCAGGCCAGGGATCAGGCGCAGCGACGAGACGTGCTCGATCGACTGGTGGGTCGGGCCGTCTTCGCCCAAGCCGATCGAGTCGTGGGTGAATACCGAGATCGAGCGGATCTTCATGAGCGACGCCATGCGCAGCGCATTGCGGCTGTAGTCCGAGAAAGTCAGGAAGGTCGCGCCGAACGGAATGAAACCACCGTGCAACGCCACGCCGTTCTGGATCGCCGACATGCCGAATTCGCGCACGCCGTAGTTGATGTGGTTGCCGGCGATGCCCGAACGTACCGGCACCGATTCTTTCCAGTTGGTCAGGTTCGAACCGGTCAGGTCGGCCGAGCCGCCCAGGAATTCAGGCAAGGCCGGGGCCAGGGCCTGGATCGCGTTCTGCGAGGCCTTGCGGGTGGCGATGGTCTCGGCCTTGTCCACGCAGGCGGCGATCGCCGCGTCCAGCGTCTGCTGGAAGTTACCTGGCAGCTCGCCCTTCATGCGGCGCTCGAGTTCGGCGGCCAGCTCAGGGTGGGCGCCGCGGTAGGCGTCGAACAGGGTGTTCCATTCACCTTCGGCTTGCGCGCCGCGCTCTTTCGCGGCCCAGGCTTCGTACAGGTCGGCCGGGATGTCGAACGGGATCGGATCCCAGATCAGGTGCTTGCGCACGGCCGCGATCTCGGCATCGCCCAGTGGGGCGCCGTGGACCTTGTCGCCGCCCTCCAGGTTCGGGGCGCCCTTGCCGATGATGGTCTTGCAGCAGATCAGGGTCGGACGGTCGGATTGCTTGGCTTTCTCGATGGCCGCATCGATATCGCCCACGCTGTGGCCGTCGACCTTCGGGATCACGTTCCAGCCATAGGCTTCAAACCGACGCTGAGTATCATCAGTGAACCAGCCTTCGACGCGGCCGTCGATCGAGATGCCGTTGTCGTCGTACAGCCAGATCAGCTTGTTCAGGCGCAGGGTGCCGGCCAGCGACGCGACCTCATGCGAGATGCCTTCCATCAGGCAGCCGTCGCCCAGGAAGGCGTAGGTGTAGTGATCCACCACATCGTAGCCCGGACGGTTGAATTCATTGCCCAGCAGCCATTCGGCCAGCGCCATGCCGACCGAGTTGGCGATGCCCTGGCCCAGCGGACCGGTGGTGGTCTCCACGCCCGGGGTGATGCCGACTTCCGGGTGGCCCGGGGTCTTCGAGTGCATCTGGCGGAAGTCGCGCAGGTCATCCATCGACAGGTCGTAGCCGGCCAGGTGCAGCAGCGCGTAGTGCAGCATCGAGCCGTGGCCGTTCGAGAGCAGGAAGCGGTCGCGGTTCATCCAGCCTGGATTGGCCGGGTTGTGGCGGTAGTGCTTGTCCCACAGTGCAACGGCAATCTCGGCCATGCCCATCGGCATGCCCGGGTGGCCCGAGTTGGCTTTCTGGACAGCGTCCATCGCCAGCGCGCGGATCGCGTTGGCCATCAGGGTGGTGGTTTGCGTAGATTTCATGGAGATCGTGGATCAGGGATTGGAAAGCGATGGCCTGCGGGCCGTAGCCCGTTATTCTACCAGACCGGGGTGCTGCCGATTTAAAATGCAGGTTTATTCCTTCAACGCAAGCCCTCGCTGCGACCAACCAGAATGCCCCGTTTTTATTGCCCCCAGCCGCTCGCCCTTGGTGCGACCGTCGACCTGCCGGAAGCCGTCGCCCACCACCTGCACGTGGTACGCCTGCAGCCGGGCGCCAGCCTGACCCTGTTCAATGGCGAGGGCGGCCAGTACCGCGCCACCCTGCAAGAGACCGGCAAGCGGCGCGCCAGCGCCACGGTCGACGCCTTCGAGGACGTCGAGGCCGAGCCGCCCTATGCCGTCACCCTGGCCCAGGGCTTGCCCGAAGGCTCGAAAATGGACTGGATCGTGGAAAAGGCGGTCGAACTGGGCGTGACGGCGATCCAGCCGCTGGCGGCCCAGCGCAGCGTGGTGCGCCTTGCGGGCGAGCGTGCCGAGAAACGCCAGGCCCACTGGCAGGGCGTGATCGTGGCCGCTGCCGAACAGTGCGGGCGCAACCGGCTGGCGCGGCTGCAGCCGCTGGCGGATGTGCAACCGTGGCTGGCAACGCCGCCGGAAGGCGTGCGCATCCTGCTCAGCCCGCGCGCGACGCAATCGCTGGCCGGCTGGGCCCGTGATCACGGGCCGCAGCCGGTGACCTTCCTGATCGGCCCCGAAGGCGGCCTCACGCCGCAAGAAGAAGACGCGGCCGTCGCCGCCGGCGCCCTGTTCCTGTCGATGGGACCGCGTGTGCTGCGCACCGAGACCGCCGGGCTGGCGGCGCTGGCCGTGCTGGCCGGGGCCTGGGGCGGGATGTAGGCGGCGCCGCGTCCTGCTTTATATAGCAAGGCGCTACGGAACGAAAAAAAGCCCGCCGGCATCGCTGCCGGCGGGCTTTTTACTGGACATCAGGCAGGCTTAGAACGTGTAGTTCGCGCCCAGGCTGAAGAAGCGGCCGACCGCGCCAGGCTGGTGCAGCGAGGCGTTGTACGAGGTCTGGTTACCCGCGTTGCCGTAGGTGGCGACGTCATACGGGGCTTCCTTGTCGAACAGGTTCAGGATCGAACCGCGGATGGTCAGGTTCTCGGTGACCTTGTACGCCACGTTCAGGTTGGTCGTGGTGAACGAGGACACGTTGCAATACCACGAAGGCTGGACCAGGCCCTGGAAGTAGGCGCGGCCACCAACGTGCTCCGCCGTCGTTGCGCAGTCGGTCTCGCCCAATGCCGGGTCGAACGTCGAGAAGCCGCTCGTGTAGTTCACGGTGGCGGTCACATCCAGCGGGCCGCGGGCATAGCCGAGGGTGAACTGGGCGCGGTCTTTCGGGTTGCCGGTGGCGCCGCCGACCGACGACGGGCCCTGGGTACCCGCCAGCTGGTATTTCTCGCCAGCGACTTCGGTCTCGTACCCGAAGGTATGGGCCGCGCTCAGGTTGGCCGTGATGGTGCCCTTGTCGCCCAGGCGCCAGCGGTAGCGCACATCCGCTTCGATGCCGTGGGTCTCGGTGCTGCCAGCATTGATGTACGGCGACAGGCCGTACAGGATCGGACCGGCGGCCGGCGTGCCCACCGACGTATTGTTGCCGACGCCGGTCGCGATGTCGATCGGCGCTGCCGGACCGCGCACCCAGGTCGGGGTAAAGCTCGGGTCGTTGCCGGCCTGGGTCACGATCAGGTTCTTGATCTGGATCTTGTAGTAGTCCAGGGTCATGTTCAGGCCACGCACCGGCTCGAGGATGACGCCGAAGGTAAACGATTTCGACTTCTCCGGCTGCAGGTCGGGATTGGTGGTCTGGACATATGGCGGGCTGAACGAGCAAGCCGACGGCACGTTGCCGGCCGTGGTCTGGCTGCCGTTGGCGCACAGGATCGGATCGCTGATCGCGTTGAAGGTGAAGAACGAACCGGCGTTGCCGACCTCGGCCGGCGACGGTGCGCGGAAGCCGCGTGCGAAGGTACCGCGCAGGCCGATCTGCTGGCTCGGCGTCCACTTGAAGTTGGCCGACGGCGTGAACGAGCGGCCGTAGGTGTCGTAGTGGTCGTAGCGGCCGGCGACGCCGACTTCGACGTTCTTGATCGGCGTCGCTTGCAGCTCGGCGAAGGCCGCCTTGTTGGTCTCTTCGCCGATCGTGAAGGCCGAGGTGCTGGCCACGGCACCGTTGGCCGTCAGGCTCGACGGCGGCGCATCCTGCTTGCGCTTGTGCCAGTGCAGGCCGGCGGCGAAGTTCAGCGGACCGGCGCCGAAGTTCGACAGCAGCTCGCGCGAACCGATCAGGTCGGCATAGTTCAGGGTCGACTCGATCTTGTTGCTGAAGTGCGGCGAGACCTGGTTCATGACGGCTGGCGAGTTACCGCCCAACACATTGAAGCTACCGTTGCGCAGTGCGTCGTACAGCGCGGAGCGGTTGACGTAGCCGCTGTAGTCGAGGTCGTTCTTGACCTTGGTAGCGCCGACCGAGGCGGTCACGTCCCAGCCGTAGGCGCTGCCGATCAGGTCGGCCGAGAAACGGGTCGCGGTCGATTCGTTGTAGGTGGTCAGGGCCGGGCCGACATCCGGGATGTAGCCGTACAGGCGGGCGTTCTGGCCGAACGGATTGGTCACGTTGGCGCCGACTTGCGCGCCCGGCGCGAAGGTCGTGTTCGGCACCGCGCCGACGCGCGGGGTCAGCACGCCATTGACCAGCGTGGTGGTGCCGTTGAAGGCGGTCGGATTGTACTGCAGCGGAGAGTTGTTGGCGCTGTTGCGGTTATTGGTACTTTCGCGGCGGAACATCGAGCCCTTGAACTGCACTTCCCAGTCTTCGCTCAGCTTCTTGGTCATGCCGACGAGAAGGTTGAGGTTCTCGGTCGGTGGCTGGATGAACGACTCGGTGTCGCGCACCGAGCAGCCGCCGGCGCGGTATTTGGCGAAGTTGCAGTTCGGGTCCAGGAACTGGTAATTCGCCGGGTTGTCGACGTTGTTGACGCCGGCCGGGTTGTTCGGGTTGCTCGGGTTGTACAGGAAGGGGCTGCTGGCCGCGGTCAGGAAGTTATTGATATTGGTCGGCACGCCCAGGGTCAGGTCGTTGCCGCCGCGTGCGCGCCAGTCGCGGTTGGCGTAGCCGAAGTTCTCGCGGTCGGCCACGTAGATCGGGTCCTGCTTGCGGTATTCGGCGGTGATGAAGGCGTTGTAGCCATCCGCGCCGAGGTCGCCGATGCCGGTGCTGATCGAGGCGCGCTTGGTCTTGCCGCCGCCGTGCTGGGTGTCGCCCACCTCGGCCGACAGGCGGGTGCCGTTCAGGTTTTTCTTGAGCTTGATGTTGATCACGCCCGCGATCGCGTCAGAGCCATACAGCGACGATGCGCCGCTTTTCAGGACCTCGATACTTTCGATGGCGTCGAAGGGAATCGACGACACGTCCACGAAGGAGCGCTGGGCGTCGTCCGACAGCGGATACGGGGCCATGCGGTGGCCGTCGATCAGCACCAGGGTGGCGCCGACGGTCAGCCCGCGCAACGAGATGCCCGAGGCGCCGTTGGCGAATGCGCCGGCGAAGCCGGTGCCCAGGGTGCCGGCGCCGTTGGCGGCCAGGTCGCTCAGCAGTTCGGCAACCGAGGTCTTGCCGCTCTTCTGGATATCGGCCGCGGTCAGTACCTGGATCGGGGTCGGGGTTTCGGTATTGGTGCGGCTGATCAGCGAGCCGGTCACGACCACGCGCTGGGGCGCGCCCGCGGCGGGATCGCCCTGCCCCGGGGTCTGCGCCAGTGCCGGCGCGGCGCCGGCCAGGGCGCCGCTGGCGATTACGCAGGCGATGGCGCACGGCATCGACTTCAGTTTTAACATTGTGCTTCTCCTTGCTGTTCTTTTAGGTGGTTTCATGCGAGCGCGTGCATCGGGTCGCAAGCGATTTGTTGGCACCAAAACAATTTCCTCTGTATATCCTCACCATAGGGAGAGGATTTGCTATACATATCGATCATTCAGTACGAACACCCTCAATTGGCGTTTTTTGGAAATAGAACGTCATTTAAGTGAGCCCATAAAACCATATCAAAACGAAAAGCGTCAACATGCGCATCGCATATGCACATTGTTAAATTGAATCAATTCCCGTCGGCAGACGTTCGGTTTTTCGATCGGCTGTGTGCGCCGAACAGGGCAATGCTCACCTGTGAAAACCGCCCCGAGGCACGGCACAGTACGCTAAGTTCTTGTATTTACAATGGTTTCATAAAGATATGCATAGCAAATCAGCGGGATCGTCACGCGAGAAAATCATGATTCGCATGCACATACGGTATGCACGCGATCTGCATGCAAAAAAACAGTAGATGACTTATGAGATAGTTGTGTAAAAACCACGCTATAGCCAAGTGGCTTTTTGTTATTCATCCAAAAGGATGAGGGCGAATTTTTGGGCGCAAAAAAAGCCGCTCCAAGGAGCGGCTTCGCGCTGCGACGGCCGCAAGGCCGTCGGTGAGCAGGATCAGAACTTGCGGTCGTACATGACCGAGAAGCGTGCTGAACGCGGCGCGGTCAGCGACAGCGGAGTTTCGTACAAGCTGCTGACGTTGGCGCCATTGTTATAGGCCTCGGTCACGTTCTGGACGGTCTGATCGTTGAACACGTTGAACACGTCGATGCGGAACTGCAGGCCTTTTGCAAAGTTCGGCTTGTAGGCCAGGTTCAGGTCATAGCGGTGCTGCCATGGCAGGTTGCCGACGGTGCCGCGCGGGGTCACGACGTTTTGTGCGCGGGTCGCACCGCCGCAATAGAAGGTCTGGTTCGCGTAGTTCGGCGAATCGCCAGGCGATGCCGCGCTACCGATGCAGCTGCGCGGACGGCCGGAGGCGACCAGCACATTGCCGCCGACGACGAACTCGGGCGTGATTTCATAGAAGCCGAAGGCCTTGACCACGTGCTTGCGGTGGTTAGGCAGGTAGCCGTACGCGCCTTCCATCAGCTCTGGATAATCCCACGACGAGGTCACGGCGACGTCGGCCTGGCCGTTATCCGAACGCACCTGGCCTTCGGTATTGCCCTTGCTGCGCGACCAGGTGTAGTTGACCTTGCCGTACCAGCCGTTGCGGAACGGATGCTCGAGGAAGGCGTCGAAGGCTGCGTAGGTGCGCTTCGGCTTGTCGAAGCCCTGCTCTTCCTTGCTCAGGAAGACTTCGGTCAGGCGGCTCGGATCGCCGTAGAAGTCGACCATGAAGGTATTGTCCTGACCCGGGTTAAAGGTCTGGCAAGCATTGCCCCACAGAGGATTGGTGATCTCGATGCCGTTGGCCTCGGCATAGCGTGCGAACGGACGACCGTCGCAGAAATCGTCGATGGTCGATTTCAGCTTGCGGTAGGTCACCTTGCCGCCGAAATTCAGCGATGGCGAATAGGCACGCTCGAAACCGAGGCTGACTTCATCCTGGTAGGCAGGATCCATGTCCTTGGCCGCCAGCGCCTCGACCACCTTGTCCTGGCCGTACTCATTGTTCGTCGACAGCGGCACGCTCAATTGCGTCAGGCCGGTAGGGGCGCCATTGGCGTCGGTACCGGTGTAGGTGAAGTACTGGGCGGTGTAGGTCGAACGACCGGCGCCACGCACCGAGATGTGGGTCGGAATTGGCACCGAGTAGCGGCCGGCGGTCGCGAATACCTTGAAGCTGGCGTCCCCATTGACATCCCACACCGCCGCCAGGCGCGGCGTGATCTGGTCTTTCATCTCGAGGAAGGTGGTCTTGGTGTCGTTCTGGTTCTTGAACGACTCGTTACGCACGCCTATCGTCACCAGCAGGTTGCGCGTGGCTTGCCAGCGGTCTTCGACATACCATGCGCTCTGTTCGCCGTACGAGTCGGTTACCGTCGAGAACAGGTCGCGCGTCACGTAGTAACCCTGGCTGGCCAGCGTGCCACCGGTGCTCGCCGGGCTCGGGATCAGGACACCGGCCGGGCCCTCGATCTGGGCATTCGGATTGGTGGCACGGAAATACGTCCACATGCCGCCACCGGCACGCAGGTCACCGGCCGCCATCGACTCGATCTTGTTCTGGTCGAAGCCACCGCGCAGGGTATGGTCGCCCACACGCCATTCGATGTCCAGGCGGCCGGACTTGACGATGTCTTGGGAACCTGGCGCATGGATGTTGCCGCTGATGTTCTGCGGGTTGTTGTAGTTGAGGCCAGGCGCGCGCGCATCGACGGTCGACGAGATCTGGTACAGGTCCGGGTTGTAGCCGGTGAAGTAATTCTCGTGCGTCGACTTCGAACGGCCGTACAGGGCAGTGACGGTCAAGTCGTCGGTCAGGTTCCCGACATAGCGCAGGGTATTGATCTTGGCGCCGTTATTGTCGACGTTGACCAGCTTGGAGTTCGATGTGACGACGCCAGTGCGGCTGCGGGTGGCGTAGTTGAAACCGCTGTCCGCGTAGTTCTCTTCGGGGGTGTCGCCCAGCGTGGTGAATTCGAGGCGATGGTTGTCAGTGATATTCCAGTCGATCTTGGCCATGTAGCGCTCGAGCTTGGTGTCGCGATCGCGCCAGCCTACCCGGTCGTTATTGGTCGCGATCCGAAAACCGTTGACCAGGCCTTCTTCGGTATCGGTCTTTTCTGCGGAAGCGAAGAAGAACAGCTTGTCCTTGATGATCGGACCGCCGACGTAGGCGCCATATACCTTGCGGTCCAGGGTATTTTCGGCGCGCGCCAGGCGCAGCGTGCCGTCGGTCGCGGCATTGGTCGGCGCACCGGTATTGCGGTAATAGATATCGTGCGGCTTGGCGCGCAGCGATTTAGGTTCCCAGGTCACGATGCCGCCCGCTTCCCAGGTATTGGTGCCGCTCTTGGTGACGATATTAACCACGCCGCCGATCGAACGACCGAATTCGGCGCCGAAACCACCGGTCATGACCTCGGCTTCGGCGATGGCGCCGAACGGCAGCTGCGCCGCGCCCAGGCCGGTCAGAGGGTTCACGACAGGGAAACCGTTGATGTAGTACGAGTTCTCGGAAGCCGCGCCGCCGCCGAACGATGCGCCACCAGAGAACCGAGGATCGGCGGTGGTGGTGTTCGGGGCCAGCTGGATGATCGACTCGACGTTGCGGCCGATCGGCAGCGCCGCCAGCTGGCGCGCATTGAAGGTCGCGCTATTGGTGGAGTTCGAGGTGTCGATGGTGGCGCGGGTGCCGGTCACCTGCACGACGGCGGTGCCGCCCGCCGTATTGTTGGTGAAGATCGCCTCGCCATTGCGGCCGATCCCGGTTTCCACCTCGACCGTGGCAACCACGCCGCCATCACGGATCTGCGACACGCGGTAGGTGCCGCCCGGCAGCGAACTGGCCGTGAAACGGCCCTGGGCATCGGGCGTCAGGGTACGGCGGATGCCGATGTCCGGGTTCTCCACTAGGATCTGGACATTGCTGCCCGGGGCGACGGTACCGAACACGCTGCCGGACGCGTTCGACTGCGCCATTGCCGGCGACATCACGGCCAGGCCGAGCACGGCCCCACCGAATGCAAGACTCAAAGCGTGAACTAATACGGTTTTTTTCAACATGTGATTTCCTGTCTTATTTTTTCGGCCTGTGCCGATGTGGTTTTACGTGCGGATCACTACTGCCGCTTTTCCTCTCTTGACCCCACTGACGGAATATTCATTTAAATGATAATTGCGCCAGGAGAAGCATTTACATAAAAACACGGAGAAAGTTCTTGTGTCAATGACACACTTCAGAGGTATGCACATAAACAACACTCCTCCGTGGGCGACCATCTGGCCAGAATAAAAATTATCCGCAATGGTGCATTGCCGCACAATTTTGACCACACCGTCGCCAAAAAGGGGAGTCGACGCAATATTCTGCCTATCGTTATGTGAATTTTCACACCAACCATACATACAAAGGCAAATGTCACATCAGGGCATATGTCATTCGGAAACATGTCATATATGAATAATTTTATTGGCAATTACTTACCAAAAAACAAGAAAGGATATTCGATCTGCTTATACCCACTCTGAGAGAACAGAGTGTTTCTTGAGCTTTCGCAAGACAAATCCTCGCTGTTGTGCTTACGACGACTGCGGTACTGCAGCACGGCTGAAGTAAAATAGTGCTTTGCCTGTCCACCTTTGTTGCCTCACCAGCAACCACCCTCCATGCTCCGTATCAACGAACTCAAACTCCCCCTGAACCACCCCGAACCGGCCCTGCGCGAAGCCATCCTGGCCCGTCTCGGCATTGCGGATACCGACCTGGTCGACTTCAGCGTCTACAAGCGCAGCTATGATGCGCGCAAGAAGTCCGCCATCGTGCTGATCTATTCGATCGATGCCGACGTGCGCAATGAAGCGGCGGTGCTGGCGCGCCTGGGGCACGACCGCCACGTGATGCCGTCGCCCGACGTCGACTACAAGTTCGTGCAGGTAAACAAACCGGCGCCGGGCACCCCGCGTCCGGTGGTGGTCGGCACCGGCCCCTGCGGCCTGTTCGTGGCGCTGGTCCTGGCCCAGATGGGACTGAACCCGATCGTCCTGGAGCGCGGCAAGATCGTGCGCGAGCGCACCGTCGACACCTTCGGCTTCTGGCGCAAGCGCAAGCTCAATACCGAGTCGAACGTGCAGTTCGGCGAAGGCGGCGCCGGCACCTTCTCGGACGGCAAGCTGTACAGCCAGATCAAGGACAGCAACCACCACGGCCGCAAGGTGCTGACCGAGTTCGTGCGCTTCGGCGCCCCGGAAGAAATCATGTACGTCAGCAAGCCGCACATCGGCACCTTCCGCCTGGTCAAGATGGTCGAGCAGATGCGGGCCGAGATCATGCGCCTGGGCGGAGAGATCCGATTTGAGACCCGCGTGGACGACGTGCTGATCGAGGAAACCGGCGGCGTGCGCCAGGTGGTCGGGGTGCGCCTGTCCAGCGGCGAAGAAATCGCCACCCGCCACCTGGCGCTGGCCATCGGCCACAGCGCGCGCGACACCTTCCAGATGCTGTACGACCGCGGCGTGTACGTCGAAGCAAAACCGTTCTCGATCGGGTTCCGGGTCGAGCACCCGCAGTCGCTGATCGACGTCTGCCGCTTCGGCCCCAACGCCGGCAACAAGCTGCTCGGCGCGGCCGACTACAAGATTGTGCACCATGCCTCCAACGGCCGCTCGGTCTACAGCTTCTGCATGTGCCCGGGCGGCACCGTGGTCGCCGCCTCGAGCGAAGTAGGCCGCGTGGTCACCAACGGCATGAGCCAGTATTCGCGCGCCGAGCGCAACGCCAACAGCGCGATCGTGGTCGGCATCGAGCCGAGCGACTACCCGGGCCACCCGCTGGCCGGCATCGCCTTCCAGCGCGAGCTCGAATCGCGCGCCTTCGTGCTGGGCGGCAGCACCTATGACGCGCCGGGCCAGCTGATGGGCGACTTCGTGCGTGGCGTGCCGTCGAAGGAATTCGGCTCGGTGATCCCCTCGTTCCGCCCGGCGGTGCACCTGACCGACCTGGCGACCTCGCTGCCTGACTACGCGATCGTGGCGATGCGCGAAGCCTTCGTCGCCTTCGACAAGCAGATCAAGGGCTACTACAAGGAAGACGCGGTGCTCACCGGCGTCGAGACCCGCACCTCGTCGCCGATCCGCATCCGCCGCAACAACGACGACCTGCAAAGCCTGAACACGCGCGGCCTGTTCCCGGCCGGCGAAGGCGCCGGCTATGCGGGCGGCATCATGTCGGCTGCGGTGGACGGCATCCGCGTGGCCGAGGCGGTAGCGCTCGCGATGGCGGCCAGGTGAGCGGCCGCGCCGCGTCGGACGCGACCGACGTGGGTGGCGTCGCCGCGCCCGCGCTGGCGATCCTCGGTTCGCTGGTGTCGGTCAATGCCGGCGCGGCCTGGGCCAAGGGCCTGTTCCCGGTGGTCGGCAGCGCCGGCGTGGTCGCGCTGCGGGTCGGGCTGTCGGCCCTGATCCTGCTCGCGATCGTGCGGCCGTGGCGCTTTGCCCTGCGCCGCGCCGACATCCCCAACGTCGTCATCTACGGCGTGATGCTGGGGGCAATGAACCTGTTCATCTACCGCTCCTTCGAGCGCATCCCGCTCGGGATCGCGGTGGCGATCGAGGTCACCGGGCCGCTGGCGGTGGTGATCCTGTCCTCGCGCCATGCGCGCGACTTCCTGTGGGTGATGCTTGCCGCCGTGGGCTTGTGGCTGCTGCTGCCCGTGCGCGGCACGCCTGGCGGCGCGGCGCTCGACCCGGTCGGCGTGGCGTATGCGCTGGCGGCAGCGTTCTGCTGGGCGATGTATATCGTGTTCGGCAAGCGGGTATCGATGCTCGACGGCGGCCAGGCGGTGTCGCTGGGGCTGCTGGCGGCCTGCATCTTCGTGGTGCCGTTCGGCGTCGCCCACGCCGGCGGCGACCTGCTGGCGCCCGCGGTGCTGGGCGGGGGGCTGGCGGTGGCGCTGCTGTCGTCCGCCCTGCCCTATACGCTCGAGATGAAGGCGCTCAAGCGCCTGCCGCAGCGCGTGTTCGGGATCCTGGTCAGCGCCGGGCCGGCGGTGGCGGCGCTGGCCGGTTTTCTCCTGCTGGGCGAGCGCCTGACGACCTTGCAATGGCTGGCGATCGGGCTGGTGACCCTGGCCTGCGGCGGCGCAGCGGCGACGGCGGGCAAGCGCTGATTGAACGCGTCGGCGGCGTAGCCGCCGACCCTACGTAGGGTTGGCGGCTACG